>JAEFAV010000008.1 GCA_016288885.1 Saccharofermentans sp. | reverse complement strand
GAAAGTTGTCTGAAAGCTGACATAAGTTCCAATGAATCTAACAAAAATCTGCAAAAACTACTTCCTACTATTAAGGAATGGGAGAGGGTAAAAAAGGGTAGCTGTACTAAAAGATGTCTTAAAATTGATATGAAAAAGCAATGGATATGATGCGATTTGATATAATGAAGTCGTTAGTTAGGAAAATTTTAAAACAATCGATAAAGAACAAGGTCTCGGAACACTGTTTCCGGGACCTGTTTTTGACTGCGATGATATAATCAGTTTATGAGTTACTGTAACTGGGATACAACATCTGAGCTTAATATCAAGTACCATGTCGAGGAATGAGGCATCCCTCTCCACGACGATCGTGGTCAGTTTGAATATCTCATGATGGAAATCATGCAGTGCGGCTCAAGTTGGGACCTCATGATCAAAAACGGTAAATTTTCAGAAAATGCTTTGACAAGCGCTTTAGCGTTTCGTTGCAGCTTTCTTCTATATGCTCGACTTTGAACAGGGAACCTAACCAGCTAATTACCATAACATATAGCCATGTTCGTTCCACCAGAAAACTCTTTTACACTGGTTGCATTTACATTCAAAATCGTCACGTGAGCAATTGTATTTAGCGTATTCCGGTCTTGTGTTGCCCGGTCTTGTGTTGCCCGTCCTGGTAAGATTCATCGATCTACAATCAGGACAGTATGGATCCCAATAAACATCAGTAGTGCAACGACTTTTACCACCCGCAACCGAATCAAGCTGGTCAAGTGACAGTTCAATGTTATTATCGTTCTTCATTTTTATTACCTCCAGTCAGTATACGTAAAATGCTATTTTCGATTCCTCTATATTAGATTAGCAATATAGCTGAAGACCTTTCGGAATGATGTTTATGGTACGTTGATTCAGCATTGCCCAATGATTGTACTAAAAGCACAAAGCTATAAATATAACTTTATTATAGTCCGACAGTTATTACGATTTTATGAATAACAAATCAACATTTTAATAAGATAGAATAATCCTGAAACTGACTAGTGATTAGTGTAGGGTTTATCGCAATAAAATCGACTAAGACAAACAGCTTAAGGATATTATTATAACAAATGAAAAAAGACCGGGTTACGATATTTGTACCCGGTCTATTATGTTGTTGGTTCCCCTATGTAAAAAAATCTGTGGTTTAAGTTTGGTTTAAGCCCTGTTTTTAGGATAGGTTATGATGCTCAAATGCTTGAATTTATTGGCTTTGCGGATTTCGCAAAATTGGCTGAAATAGAACCACCTCTTCCCACCATAGAGGGTTTACCGATTTCGGTAAACCCTTTATTTTTCGGCGTTTTGCCCGTGGTTGAGCGGTTTCTTGGTAGTGTCACCAAAGTCGTCACTTCACTCAAATCTCCTCAAATTCACTCAACTTTACGTCAAATTGTCGTATTTTTTGTCGTAACTTTTTTGGCCTCATACAGCCTGTTTTTTCCTCGAAGATCGATCAGAGCAATTTCTTTCTTTTTGAATTCGTCAGTAGCATCGGTATAGGTGTTCAGTGTTAATTCGACTTCTGTATGGCCCATAATGTCGGCTGTAGCCTTAATGTCAGCTCCGGCCTCTCTCATTCTTGTTGCAAACGTATGCCTTAACATATGGCTGTGGATATGTGGGAAGACTGTTATTTGATTTCAATTTCTTTTCGTTTCCCATAGCAAACCTCCTTTCGGCGTAATACCACTGATATAGATGTCATTTTGATTACTTTCAGAGAAATTATACTATGCTCTATGAATAAAGATGAATGCGAATTTGTTATTTATATGATCCATGCCTGTGCTAATAAGTGGGGACAATCACCATCAACTGTTTATAAAAAACTGAACGAATCAGGTTGTATAAACAACTATCTTGTACAGCACTATCCGATTTTGCATACTCAGGGAACTGGATGTATCGTTGAAGATATCGAAATTTATCTTAAGACTCATGATAGTAAAGCTGTGCCGAAAATGCGCAATCGTTAGAGATGAAGTGTATTTAACCTTGGTGAGAACTAGGTGTTAGTCATACTAAAGACTTGGCTACTTTGATAATGTTTTATTTCCAGATGTTTAATGACTTTATCCAAAGGCGGTCCTTGGATCAGATAATCGGCAGTTCATATTCTTTTTAACTCAAAGGTACCACTGCATTTTGGACAAGAATATTTAGAGTATAGATCCTTTAACTGAACAGAAACTGAAGCAATGAAGTTCGAAGAACAAAATGTGTTTAAGTCGATGTCGCATCATAAACACATGATTGCAATGAATGTTGTTAATATTATTGTGTTGATGGTTATTGCTGTCATAGTAGCTATAATAATTGGAACAGGAATAGTAGGTTAAATCAACAGGATAAGGGATAATCTTTAGACAGGATAATTATCAGCATTTTGTACTTTTCCCCCATAGATAATGTGATCATCAAAGGAAAATACCATACATTTCATCCGTTATCTGTTGTTTAATCGTCAAACCCGATCAGAATTAATGATTGTATATACTTATTTTCCTTGAAATAATGAAGACATCTAAAACAAATTCAATAAAATAACGGAGGAAATAACATGGAAAACAAAGAAAAAGAAACGAAGATACTGAACAACAATGAGATGGAGCAGGTAGCCGGCGGCTTTGTATACGATGGTGTTTTTGAATGGCTCAAGGGATTCAACATTACCTGCCCGAATTGCGCAAACGAGGAGGAGGCTTCGTTGAGGAAAAGATATGCAACCGGTATTCATGTTTATTACACATGTGAGAAATGCGGTCAGAAGTTTTACTGTGTTTTGGGGCCGGGTAATAAAGTCAAGGTGTACAAGGAAAAATAATGAATATAATAAGGTGTTGTTTATGCATCAGATCAGATAATCATTGATGATAGCTATCTTTCCGTGCTCTTGTAATAATGAAGCCACCAATCCAAAAACGGGATTAAAAAGAGGTGGAATTATGCTGATCAATTTGTTTTTCTTTATCCTAAGTATTGTACCTTCTGTACTGATAGTTATCTGGCTCAGGAACCGTAAAAAGCACAATACACTTTATCTTCAAAGCTGTAAATCGGCAATCATACGCGGTACTATCTGCGTGATGCCTATACTGGTTGTCTCGGCAACGTTCCATTTGGCAAGGAATCTTTTGATAAGATTTATCTTCCCGGACATGAACGCTTTAGTTTCCCAAGCTATATACACTTTCATCGTGTTGGCTTTTTCGGAAGAACTTGTCAAATACATTATGTTCCGTCATCTTCTCAGGAAGAATATAAGCAACTATTCATTGGCGGATATTACGGCTTTTATGGTAATCATCGGAACCGTCTTCGGCCTTGTTGAAGATATTCCTTATGCGATAGGTGCGACTCCTTCTATCATGCTGATCAGAGGATTAACAATGGGACATGTCGGTTACGGATTTATAATGGGTTGGTTCTATGGCAAACATATCGAGACCGGTAAAAAAATATACGGCATCGTAGCATTCGGCCTTCCTTTTCTCATTCACGGTCTCTACGACTTCTCGCTCAGTGAGGAATTGCTCAAAACAAATGATAATCTTGCCTTCATCGGATTATCGTTGGCAGTACTCGATGTCGTGCTGATCATACTTATGATTCGTTTCTTCCTGATCTCACGCAAAAAAGAACGCTGTACCAATCAGTTGATCGAAAAGACAATCGAGGTTAATCTTTGATGACTACTCGATAAATGAGGATGTTATTAGTTTTAAGAATTTTTCGATTGTTAATGGTGGCCAAACAACTAACCTGATCGGGAGAACGGTATTTGAAAATGATTTTTCCGTCATATGCAAAGTTATACCTTGTTGGAGTTCTCATATGGTTTAATGAATAACCATATTACCACATGATCGATCCTTTCAGCCTAAGCTGTATTTCTCCTTTACCCGCTCATCAGGTTCATATCCTGACAGGTAATCATCGGTCATGGAGATAAGCTGATCGTAAGTTACGGGATAAACGGTGTAGTGACCTGTGTAATTATTCGGATCACTGAATGTAATATCCATTACGACAAGCGCACCGCTCTGTTTTTCGATGCCTGACAGAATACAATTGCGGATACTGTAGATATTCTTGAAATTACTGTCATATACATCCACGTTGAATGAGCTGATGTAGTAGTATCCGCTCTGCTTGTCATAATAGAACGTGTTCACGTAGCCTTCCATTGAATAGATCGTCTTGATCTGTTCGCCCGTGGAAGCATCAAAAACAAACACGGTACCTTCATATAACTGGATAAGTCCGAGTTCGGCATTATGGCACATAACAACTCTTTTTATCCTGTTCTTTTCGAACCCGGTCTCATTCTGCATTACCAGATCCACAAAAGAGGAAATTTTAGGATCCTTACATGCCAAATCGAGGTCATAGTTATATATCGGCAGTTCTTCATAATCACCTGAGAAAACCGTCATATAATCTGACTGCCTGAATGTGTATGTATAGATGTGGTTATCACCTGTTTGAGCTGCATAGAGTTTCCCGTCTCTGTATTCCTGCATCCATGATAATAATTCATTACTAAGGCCTGTATCATAGCATGTATATCTGCCGTCCCTGATCTTATACATCGAGTCAAAATCATCCAGCAATATAACTTCATCAGAGAAAACAAACGTCCTGATATAGCCGCTGGCTTCAAATTGATCTACATCATTAAGATCTTTATCCAGTATTGATACAGATCCGTCGGTTACAGTGACAACGTAATCATTCAGGACAACTAATCTATAACTGTCATTGACGTACCTGCTTTTTACCGTTCCGCTATTAATATCCATGATCCAGAGAGAATAATCAAATCCTTCGATATGCTGAACATCATCAAAACTCTCGCTTTCCTTCCAGACAATGTTCTTTCCATCTGTTGCAATATCAAAGCATACGGTATTGGCAATAAAAAGCTTGCTGGAACTGCCGTTCAACATATCAATCACAAATGCATTGGTTACACGGTTATCATAATCAGTAATAAAGACCCAGCATTCGTCAGATCCGGGAATAAAATTCACCGCAATCTCAAGCCTGGATTCATCAGAGATCCCCTCGGAAGAATAGTTGAAATTCCATACCTGCTTATTTCCCTTATACAGCACGAAAGACTCACCGGTTCTCGCGGCATATCCTTCTCCGTTAATGTTTGAATATAAAAATGCCTTGTTCACTCCGAGATCTGTCTCGGTTCCTGATTCAAAATCGAAATAAAAATAATTATCGTCCGCTCTTTTGAAAACAAAACCTTTTTCCCCGTCAAAAGCGAAGTAGGAAAAGTCATCTTCTTCAAAACTTAATACAGTTGCACCGGTATTCATGTCAACAACATATCTGACATAGTCAGTATCCTTGACTGAAGCATATCCTCCGTTTGGAGATATGATCATTTCATCAAGTACCGAACACGGAAGCAGGACATCGTTATCACAACCGAACGTGTTCGGAAGGTCATAGATACCGAGCGCGTTGACAAGAGCCTTTGTGGCAAGCTCACTGTAGTTACCGGCGTCTTCATCCGGGAGTGCAAGTCTGGCTGCATATACTGCATCTTTTCTTTTACCGTCGCGGAGAAGATTATCCGATGTTGCGGCGAGCGAGTCTGCGTACTTGAGGCTTATTATTTCGTTTTGTTCCATTATCTCGCGGTTCTGTCCGGCGATCCTGAACAGGAACCCTATACAGACTGCAAGAAAAGCTGCCAGAACACCAAAAACAATAATCACGCGATTTCTAGTGCGCTTATACTGCTCCTGCCTGTGCCTTTGCTGCAGGTCGTCAAACCTTATTCCTAAGATCGCTGCAGCAAGACGGATTACGGCTTTGTCTATCTTGGGATTTCTTTCTTTAGAATTCTCACCTCTGCAGTCTGCAGCAAGCGGCTCCCTCTGCACTTTCGTCCAGAATGGTCTTCCATCTGGTCCGATCTTATACAGGTCTTCATAAATTACCTCAGGAGGGAATGTTTCCATGGGTTCGCCATCTGCGAGCACGAGCAGGACATGTTTCCTGTCATGGAACCTCAGGAAAGTCTCAATCTCTTTACGGCACCACGGGGATTTAAGATACTCGGGAGAACAGATTGCAATTAGATAATCTGAATTTACGATTGCTTCTTCTATAGCCTTGGTCAGATCATCAGCTACGGAAAACTCCGTCTCATCGCGGAAGATGCGGGAAAACCTGTTCCTGCCCACCTTTTTAGCTATATCTTTAGGAAATCGGAAGCTCTCGAGTTTCTTCTGTATTTTTGATGCTATCTCGTTGTCAGGCTCACAATGCCTGTAGCTTATAAAAGCATCGTATTTTTCTGT
Organism: Saccharofermentans sp.; assembly: GCA_016288885.1. Taxonomy (GTDB): domain Bacteria; phylum Bacillota; class Clostridia; order Saccharofermentanales; family Saccharofermentanaceae; genus Saccharofermentans. Next base: position 109,893 of record JAEFAV010000008.1, on the reverse strand, counting down.
TTTTGCCATACCCTTACCCACAAAAGCAAAATCAACCATTGGTTAAATCGCCATTCACACATGGTTATTATATCATTTTCTCCGGTGAGTATTCTGGTGCAGCCTGTTTTGCAGCTGCGATGTCTCTTTATACCATCTCTTCTGCAATCTTCTCCGCATATTTTGTGAGAAGGATCACTGCGGCCGCTTCCGAATCGATCTGGGGTCCGATTTATAAGTTCACGTTTCGCAACTTTTCGCGTTATATGATAAGGCTCTGTACCAAAACTGTACCAGCAGTGAACCATTTAACATCACTATGGCAAATATAGACATCACATCGAACATTTGCATTCATAACCTGTTATATCTACACTTTTCGTGATGGTTAAACCCGTTGAAAACAAGGCGAAAAAGCCGTCAAATGTGCGAATTTACTGCGCTTGCAGGTTTTTCTGGAGGATTGGTTCAGTGATTGGTTCAGTAAAACAAGAAAAAGCCCATCCTGCACGTGGCAAAATGGGCTGAAATGCTTGATTTTATTGGGTTTTCGAATCGAAAGGGATACGGAATAGATTGACTTTAGTCAAGCGGTCGCATCGTCGGGAAAATTACACTTTTATGGTACTAAATGCGTTGCTTGTTAGTACATGGAACCATTTCAAATGTATATACATATAGAAAAGACGGGGTTATAAAAATGCTCCTCTACTATTAAGTTCTGGGAAACCCGAAATGCGACATCGTTTTTGAAAGAAGTCTGAAACGTGATATGAAGAGTAATGAAAATGATGTGTTTGATATAATGTAGTCGTTAGGTGTAATTATATCTGTATTTAGGTGCAGCTAAAGTATGAAACGTGTTTTGGTAAGGGTAATATCGACTATACTTATGGCATCTTTAATGCTATCTATTTCATCATGTAGTAAGCCCCCAATTTCCAAAACTGTAAGAACAATCTCTGAAGATACTCCCTGGTATAACAGCAGTGTTATTAATGTTGAGTCAGGGGCGGATCCTGATAAAAGTATTGAGTATGCTTATCAGGAATTGTCCGGAGCAGATGATAATTACTTTGTCATCCGTACATACGGGAGATATATGGAGCCTCCTGAGGATGAGATAGATTGGGATACTTTTGATTACAACAGTTATAATTTCAGCGTTATTGCAGTAATAGACAGAAGTGAAAAGATAGTTGTCAACACTATTGATCTGAACGACGGTTTGGATACCGGACTGACAACATATGAACATGTCTCAAGTGCTATTTACTCAGATGGAAAGATAACGGTTAAGACTAATTCCAATGAAAGAGACTATGATCCGTTAACCGGAACATTATTGGATACACGTCCATCAAGTTCAAATTCTATAGGTGCCTTTTCAAGATATTACAAAGTCGGTGAATACATTGTAGATGCTGAAATGAGTTGGGATGACAACAGTAGAGGCAGTTGTATATTAAGGATCAAAGCTCCGGATGGCAATTCTTCAAGTGTTGAACTAAAAGAAATAGATACAGATATTAATGTGTCCGCCGTTCTCGCTTTAAGTGATACTGCGGCTGTTATTCCTGCTACTACCAACAAAGGATACCGATTCTACGAACTTGATCTTACAACTAATAAACTGACGACAGGAAAAGAAAAAGACTATGATTGGCTTGATCTCGATAAATTGGGTTTAGCTATTGTTGGCTCAGATGGTCTGGTTTACTGCAGAACAGATAGCGGGATTAGCAAGATCAATGCGCAGACAAAGAGCATTGAAGAAGTGTTTAATTACAGTTGGTGTGGGATTAATAGAGGAATAATAAGCGGTTTCGACTTTGACTTAGTAGAGTGCTCGGAAGAGTCCATGTTATTTATTGGGCAAGTTGAGCCGGTATCTATGTATGAAAGTACTCCTTCTGATTTTCAAATTGTTGAACTTACTAAAGCGGATAAGAATCCGCATGCCGGTAAGACCATCCTGGAGTTATATGCTTACGGACTGGATGAAAATATCGGGGCAGCTATAGCGACATTTAATGACACCAATAAGAAATACTTTATCGAGGTTTCCGATCGCTATAACAGAAGTGACTACATTGATGATTTTATTGACATACAGAGTATGAGCGATGATGAGTATACTGTGTATAATCTCAATGTTGCTACCAAAATGAGTAATGCTTTGGCTATGGATATTATGAACGGCGAAGGACCTGATATCCTGATAAACACATGTAAATATGGGCAACTTAATAATTCTAGTTATTTGACGGATCTTACACCTTACGTTAAGCAGCTTGATTCAGATGCATATTTTACAAACATAATTGAAGGTTCGAAAATTGACGGAACTCTTTATCAGTTACCAATAAGCTTTGCAATATACGGAATATACACTGATGCCCAAGAGGCCGGAAGCTCAGGTGTCGGTTTTACTTTGGATGAATATCAGTCTTATGTTAATAATGCTCTGAATGGTACAGATATCATTTTGGACGGACAGGCTGTGTATTTTTCTAAGTTGTTTAGTTCTATGAGCGATAAATTCATCGTTGACGGAAAGGCAGATTTCTCAGGCCCTGAGTTTGCGGAACTTGCAGAATATGTTAAAGATAATGTTCCCGAAGAATGTCGTTCTTGGAATGTGTTGACTGATAAGATATATAACTATGCTGATTACGGCCGCTGTTATGGCATAGGCGGATTCTATCACAGAAGAACTGGCATGATAAAGAATCCCACTATTCTTGGGATCCCTTCAATTGACGGGCGCGGACCGATGTTTACTTCTCAATGTTCTGTGGCGATATCTGCTCAAGCTGTTAATGTTGATGCTTGTGGTGAGTTCGTGAAAATCCTTTTGTCAGATGATATTCAATCCTATATAGCCATGAATGATAATTTTGTTCTGAATCGAAATGCATTCAGAAATGCAGGTGAAGCTGCGAATAATTACTATAACAACGGCGGTCGCAAATGCTCAAACGGTAGTGGCGTTCACTTACCAAACGGGAAAAAGTTTTCGGAACAGAATATCAATGAAGTTGAGAAAGTTGTGCTAAGTTGTTCTAAGATGTCTTACGAAGACTCTGCAATAAGCATAATACTCATTGAAGAGATGCCGGCATATTTCCTGGGGCAGAAAAAGCTTGATGCTGTTATTAAGATTGCTCAGAATCGAGCACAAAAAGTCTTGGATGAACGAGGATAAGTGGCCGCAAATTGGAATGATTTTTAGTGTATATTGCGTATAACGAGATAAAAGGCATGTAATTACTTTGCGCATAGCGACAAATTTTACTGCTTGGTAACTTGCGTACTGTGTGAGGTTATATTATGGAAATACAAAGAAAAATATACAAAAAGATCGTTGATTGGAAGGAAAATGCCAAAGGTACGAAGGCGCTTCTTATTGAAGGTGCAAGAAGAGTCGGAAAATCTACTGTTGCTGAAGAAATCGGCCAACTACTTCTTTGACCGCATTTAATGAGGTATATAAAAAGAGAATAGACAGACAATGGATTATCCATCCTAAGAATCTTTCAATCTCAGAAGGAATTAATAAAATCCCTCCATATATGGTTTGGACCGCTATATGATATTTCACTGATTGAGTGCATAGAAAATAACTAACCGTATGCCACTGAGTTTTATCTGGATACTCCTAGCTGGAATGTACGGACAAACGCTTTTTTACGAGAAAGTGAACTTCATTTAATGGCAAAGATTGCATCTTACCGTCGTTTTATGCATCTTACCGCCAAAATGATTGTAAAGCATGAAAGGCTTAAATATACTCTGCCCAAATTCAATGAAGGGACGTATATTAACATGACACTGATACTTCTTATCATTCTTTCAGCAGCAGAAATTGGATTTTTGATCTATGAAAATATTAAAAAATCTTCTGAACATAAGACATGGACAATAAGACGCCTTATCGTAAATGCAGCCCAGCTTGCAGTATTCGGGATTATGCTGGTGTTACCGGGGATTGATACGGGCTTCAGATATAAGGGCCTTATAATCCTCCTTGTTATAAGGATCATCACGGCGGCCATATTTGCGCTTGCATACAGAAATAAGACAGATATAAAGAAGAATGGCCGTAAAGTGATTAGCCTCATCGTAAGCGTGATCCTTATCATCGTTGCAACATTGCCGGCATTTCTTTTTACTGACTATGAGGGAAGGCCCGTGACGGGATCTTATACAGTAGCCCAGTGCAACTGTATTCTTGTAGATGAGAGCCGTGTCGAGGCTTTCGAGAACGACGGTTCCAAAAGAGAAGTGCCGGTCTATTTCTTCACTCCGGCAGAAGCTAAAGACGGAGATAAGTTCCCGTTGATCGTATTCTCACATGGCGCCTTCGGATATTACCAGAGCAATGCCTCGACTTATCTGGAACTCGCGAGCAACGGCTATGTGGTCGTAAGTATTGAACATCCTTATCATTCGTTCTTCACGAAGGATACTTCGGGCAAAACGATCACGGTCGATCAGGATTTTATCAGCAGCTGTATGAACGCTAATGCTGAAATCACTTCTGAAGAAGACGTCTACAAGATGTCCGGCGAATGGATGAAGCTCCGCGTTGCAGACATGAACTTCGTGCTAGATGCCCTGATCGCAGGTGCTGACAATAACGATACAGGATGCTACTGGTTCGAAAACGATGCTTCCCAAAAAGCTGTCTGTGATGTGCTGACACATATTGATACAGACAAGATCGGTCTTATGGGCCATTCGATGGGCGGCGCCACAGCAGTTGAAGTAGGCAAGATACGTGACGACATCGATGCAGTCATCGACATCGACGGAACGATTCTCGGCAATATGCTCGGCGTTAAGGACGGCAAGTACATTATCGATGAGACGCCTTATACGGTTCCGCTTCTCGAGTTTGAGAATGAGAACTCACATTGGGAACTGAAAGAACTTGAAAAGATCGATTATCCGTATCCGAATATTACGATCAAGAATACTGCTGAAACCTATTACTGCACATATGTCGAGGGTACTCTTCATATGGATTATACGGATCTTCCGCTCTTTTCTCCTTTCCTCGCAAAACTCCTTGGCTCAGGAGATGTTGACCATGCTTTTGTATCAGATACGGTCAATTCACTTGAAGTAAGTTTTTTCGATTGCTATCTTAAGGGAGAAGGACAGTTCACTGTAAATGAATCATATCCGGGAGTTAACTGATGGAAATAAAGATCAGGAAGATCGAAGGCGGAGAACTCGAATATATAGAGATAGGCTGCCATGCTGAAGACAGCAGGGTCAGGTCCATCGTAAGATTCGTCAAAGGCCTTGACGGCAGTATCTCAGGTGCAAAAGGCGAGAAAGTTTACGAGATACCAATCGTGGATATCTTCTATATCGAATCCGTAGATGACCACACATTTATCTATACGCATAGGGACAGCTTCGAGACGAATTTGAAGCTCTATGAGTTCGAGGACCTGCTTAAGGAAAAAGGTTATCTCAGAATCTCCAAGTCGGTCATCTTGAACATCATGAAAGCAGATTCCATTAAACCTGCATTAAATGGCAGATTCTTATGTAAACTCACAAACGGCGAAGACGTAATAATCTCGCGCAAATACGTATCGGAATTCAGGGAATTCATCACCAGGAGGACAGGGGTATGAGAGAGCATATAAAGAATAATTTAATGAGTTTCTTCATTATAGTAACTCTGGTCAACATTGCGATCTTTGTCTGCGGCATAGTTATGGCGCCTGATGAGAATCTTGACTACACTGCATTCATCGTGCCGGTCATTGACGGTGTGCTCGGCGTTATCCCCGGCCTGGTCATGTATTCCAAGCGCGAGCTCACGGTTAAGCAGATGATAGTAAGAGACATCATTCAGCTGATATCGATCGAACTCATAATTTTTGTATTCTCGTTCGGCTTTTCGGGATTTACCAATATCGATATCCCAAGACTCCTTGCCATTATCATTTCGGTAGCTTTAGTCTTCGTCGGTGTGCAGATCATCATGTATCTGTTTGATTTCAAGGCAGCAAAAAAGATGACTGACGACCTCAAGGCGTTCCAAAAGTCCAATAACTGATCGGAGTTTGCTCAAGTAATTAGCGGAGATATCGAAAACAAATATATTTGATGAGTTCGTGTTATAATTATTTTTGTAACTGATCATGTAACAATCAGGAGGAATCATTATGATCAACATGACAGACGAACTTAAAGCAAAATTGCTTGCTGCAAACAGCGTTGATGAAGTCGACAAGCTGGTAAAAGCGGAAGGTCAGGAGATTAATGCGGAGGAAACCGCAAATCTTTGGGAAGAGATCAAGTCTCATAAGAATGACGCTGAACTGTCACTTGACGAGTTGGAGTCCGTCAGCGGCGGAACACGTGACTGGCTCAAAGAAGGCTGCGCTGCAACTGTTGAAGCGGGCAGCAGGTGTCGTTCAAATGATTATTGCTCCTGGTGGGATGTTACGTATGTACATAATCCTGAAAAAGAGACTTGTCCGAATTGCCATACGAATCTTTATATTGAGGAGAGGACCACAACCCGTACAGTCTACAAGTGTCCTAAATGTGGATATTCCAGGAAAGATGAATACATGAAAGACGCACATTAAGTATGAATGTGTAAGCAAGACCGGGAGACGTTAGTATGGCTGAACAGAAAACAAAACTCCTTATTGCGGTAAGTGTTGGAGAATATGAAAGATAACAGACACTATATTCTTACACCAAATTACTCGCTGAGAGGATGGAAGCTTCTGCCATATGCGGTTCAGCACTTGTATGGTCTTAAGACTGAATTTTACAAAGAACACGAATGGGAACTGTTCAAGGCATGTGATGGTCAGACGGATATATGCTGGGACGATTTGCCTGAAGAAGACAGATCACTCTATGAGCATTGGCTCAATGGAGGGTTTATAAGACCGGCTGAAGAAGGCGAATGTCTCCAACCCTTACAGGAGTACAAGTTCTATAATGCGCGCTTCAAGGAGAGTGTACAGTGGTCTATAACCGGAAAGTGCAACTATAAATGCCGTCACTGCTTCATGTCTGCGCCTCACGCAGCTCAGGGTGAACCTTCCTGGGAACAGCTCATTAAGATGCTTGACAGCTTTGAACGCTGTGGCATCAAAGGTCTCAACCTTACCGGCGGAGAACCGATGATAAGGAAGGATTTCTGGCAACTGGTAGATGAGATATTAAGACGAGGAATGATAATTCCTAATCTCTATTCAAACGGTTACCTCATAACCGACAGTTTCCTTGATGAGCTTGATCGTAGACATATTCAGCCGGTATTCCAGTTCAGTTTTGACGGCGTGGGTTATCACGACTGGATGAGAGGTATAGACGGCGCTGAGAAAGCTGTTATCGATGCCATGATACGCTGCAGAGAACGGGGCTACAGATTCGGTGCCTCGATGGTTCTGTTCAAGGAGAATAAGGAAAGTATCCGAGATAGTGTTAATCTGCTGGCATCTTTGGGATGCAGTTATCTGAAAGTAGGCAATGCATCACCTCAGGGTGAGTGGAAGGATCAGCCGGAGCACTATCTCACACAGGAAGAAACGTATGAGGCTTTTCTGGAATACATTCCGCATTACTACGAGGACGGGAAACCGCTTACCATCGGTCTTGAGGGTTTCTTCAATTATGATGTTAACTATAATGAAGTCGGTTCTTTCAATGAGAAGGGCATTGCTGAGAGCAAATTCGGCAAAGCACTGATGTGTGGACATGTAAGACGCGAAATGTATGTCAGTCCGAAGGGCAACGTCTTATCTTGTATGTCAATGGTCGGAGGTCCGATAGAAGATCAATTCCCGAATATGCTTGAGACACCCCTTGAGGATATACTCGATTCGAAATCTCTTTATATGGATATCGTTAATTACAGAGTAAGTGACTTCATGGAACATAATCCGGAATGCAGGATTTGCGAATACCGTTGCCTTTGCTGCGGTGGTTGCCGTGCACTGGCGGTACGCGATCATCCTACGGATTACCTTGCCAAAGATGAAATAACCTGTAAGTACTTCAAAGACGGTTGGAAGGAAAAGAAAGACGAGCTTTTAAGGGGAATAGGTGCGTCAAATTGAGAGGTAATATAAGAAATGCGGCTGCTATAATTGTTACACTAATGCTTCTTTCTTCGTGCACACCCATTGGAAAGATGCAGCAGAAGGGTTGGATTAATAAGCTTGGTAAAGCTTTCCCTGATGATACATTTACATTTGACGGTCATCCCGAGGAAGTTCTCTCTGGCGTAGACTACAGTACAGTAAAAGTCAAATCGGAATTGTATCCGGATGCATATATCTCCTTGTGGAAGGAAAAAGGAGAACTATATACCAATTATCTTGCTCTTGCATATGAGAAAGATATCTATGACGAATTATACCGTGTTCTGGACGAGCGTTTCCCATGCTCGAGTTATGTAATCCGTCAGATTTATCAGGATTCATATAAGGGTTATCCGGTTGAAGATATCGGAGCAAGAAAATTCATCAAGAATTATATGGATTACAATTGTCAGGTCCTTCTGTTCTGTGATGATGAATCCCAGATCCCGGGTGATGATGAGATAAAAGAGATTTTTTATGACCTTATCGATGATGAACCGCATATCTACACTCTGCAATTATATTATTTCGATGCCAAAGATGCCGATCTGGCCAAAGATGATCCTCTGAAATTTTATAAAGTCAGATATCAGCTCTTCATGACAGAAGAAGATTATATCAACAACATTTATGCTGACTACAGCGGCGGAACTGAAAACGACCACTACATTGTACGTAACGTACAAACCTGAGTATAAGGAACCTGCAAAATCCAAATGGAAACAAATGATTAAACTATGAGAGAATTAACGAGCGGAAAACGACCGGTACTGATATCGCTTTTTACGTATACTGTAATAGCACTCATTACGGTTATATCCGCATGGATCATAGATCTTCACAGATTTGATCTGTCTCTGACCATCTCGAGATATGTAGCGCTCCGTCCATGGACAGCAATAACCTACGCTATTGAATTGTGGATGGAGGAGGAGTGATATTATAACATTCGATAACAAAAATATAAGAGATGTATGCCATTAGATGAGGAAATAAGATTAGATGAAACCTTCGAAATGATGATGTAAATACTTTATGCAGTTAATAAGTTGGTGGCACGGAAAATGGATATTAGTGATTTGATTATTAGAGAAGTACAGTTAGAAGATGCTGAACGTATAGTTGAAATCTATTCCCACTACGTTCTTAATACGGCTGTTTCTTTTGAATACGAGGTGCCGTCAGTAGAAGAATTCAGGCAAAGGATTAGCAAAATAACGTCTAAGTATCCGTACCTGGTCTGTCTGAAAGACGATAAGATCGTCGGATATGTATATGCCGGCGAATACAGTTCCCGTTCCGCATATTCATGGACTGCTGCGATGTCGATCTATGTTGACAAGGATTACCGCAGGCAGGGAATAGGCTCAGCGATGTACAGCGCGATCGAGCCAAAGCTGAAGGAAATGGGTATTATTAATTTGTTGGCCGGCACAGCATACTGTGAAAAAGAAGATGAATATCTGACGCATGCAAGCAGCTGCTTTCATATGAGTCAGGGTTATTCTGAGGCTGCACATTTTAAGAAGATAGGCAAGAAGTTTGACAGATGGTACGACTTGAAATGGTATCAGAAGGGACTGTAAAAACTAAAATGGAAGCGGTATATCTCTCGGAATTCTGCGATGTGTTCTATGCAGACGATAAGAATGTTGTTCTTGTTCACTGGAAAAAGTATTGCGAATTAAAGCAGTACAGAACACCTCTTGAACATGCATTAAATGTTATAAAAAATCATCCCGGCTGCAATTACGTTGCTGATACAAGAGACGGATTTGAAGACAACCCGCTCGACACAAAATGGGTTGCTGATTACTTTATGCCTAAAGCAAAAGAATATGGTTGTAAGATTATTTATTTTATAATTGATAACAACAATTCACTTAAAGAAGAACTGGAAGGCCAGGAGAATGACTCTTCTGAACTCTTGGAATTCAGGTATATCTACGGGGTTGATGAAGTGTAACAGGGGTGATTATATGATGTTTGAAGTTAAAGAGTGCTCGGAAACAGAAACAATTAAGAATTTATTTGTTGAGTATTCTCACATAAAAGGTGCGGAAAGTTGTTTTGTCTCGTTCGATAAGGAATTGAATGATCTGGCAGGGTATTATTCAGGCGGAGCAATTCTGGTCGGATATGAAGAAGACAAGCCTGTGGCATGTGTAGCTGTCAGAAAGATTAGTGATGAAACCTGTGAAGGAAAGAGATTGTTTATCAAGCCGGAATACAGAGGAAAAGGGTATGCCAGGATAATGATCAAAGCAATGACAGATAAGGCTTCCGAACTAGGTTTTAAAGAAGTGGTTTTCACGACAAAACCTGAAGTCATGACCGTCGGCTACGGTCTGTATAAGAGAATGGGTTTTGAAGAGTTATCTGAAAATAACGGGATTGTTTCGATGAGGATAGACCTTAGCAAAACAAATTGAAAGAAAAATATAGAATAGGGGATATTATTATGAATTTTTCGAATAGAGTTTTTATAGTTACCGGCACATCTTCGGGTATTGGAAGAAGTTGTGCAGAGCAGATCCTTGAGTTGGGCGGAACGGTGATCGGCGCAGATAAAAATGCGTCTGCAATAAAGAACGGATCATACGAGCATTTTGAACTGAGCGTTACAGATGAGAATGCTGTTAAAAGCATGATTGAGACCGTTATGGAAAAATACGGCCGCATAGATGGTGTAGTAAACGCTGCAGGAATATGGGGAAGCAGTAAACCTTTCTATGAGATGGATACTGGTTTATTCCAAAATGTCTTGGATATCAATTTGAAGGGAACATTCTTGGTGTCTAAGTATGCAGCCCAGGCTATGATCCCGAATAAACGAGGAAAGATCGTAAATATCAGTTGTATCAGAGCATCAGTATTTCGCAATAACATGGCTGATTATGCCGCGTCAAAAGGAGCAGTTGTATCAATGACATCGGCGATGGCACTTGATCTGGCTCCATATAATATACAGGTGAATTCTGTAGCCCCGGGATTTACTTATACAGGTATGACTGCTGCTTCATTTGATAAACCTGAGGTCAAAGAGCAATCGGAAAGACTGATACCTCAAGGAAGGCTTGGAATGCCAAGGGATATATCGTCTGTAGTAATGTTTCTGTTATCTGATCTGTCCGACTATATGACCGGAACGAATGTTTTTGCTGACGGCGGATACCATATTCAGAAATAATTATTATTAGTTAGGAAAGATCGTTTTATAGCGATGAATAAATAATAGTGAAGGAAACCGGCTTATATGAAACTGAAGAAATTAGAGCATAATCTGACAGTTTGCAAAGTGCAGACTGTATCAGATATAGATATGACGGCCGAGTTTTATTTTATCGGAAAAACGGATGAGGAATTGTCCTTAGTCTGTAAAACGGAAGACACTCCGGCTGATACTATTGAGCGGGATGACGGATGGAAAGGTTTTCGTATTCAGGGAGTGCTGGATTTCTCATTGATCGGTATTCTGTCAAAACTGTCCGGTATCCTTGCAGAGCATAAAATAGGTATATTTGCAGTTTCGACATTCAATACAGATTATATCCTTGTGAAGGAAGAAAATTTTGACAGAGCATTAGACGTCCTGACAGCTGAAGGATATACGGTTATATAAGAAGTGGAGAAATGGCAAAGAAGGTTAAGGTAATAAACGAAGTCACGGTGTCCGATACCGACATTAAGTGCCCGGGATGCGGGGCAACGATCAAGTTTGACCCATCAACATCAAATCTGGTATGCCCGTTCTGCGGTACAACAAAAGAGATCCCCCAGCCTGAAGACGGTACCGTTATTGAAGAACTTGACTTCTATACTGCGATACAGAAAGCCAGTGTCGACTGGGGCAGCGTGAAAAAGCTGATCGTTTGCGCAAACTGCGGCGGTCAGACTCTCTACGACGTTTCTCAGATATCGGGATGCTGTCCTTTCTGTGGTTCGACGAGCGTTATGCCGGCAGCTGAAAACGAGAAGATCATGGCACCCGGAGCGGTCATTCCTTTCTCTGTCGACAAAGAAAAAGCAGAAAAATGTTTTCACGATTTCGTAAAGAAAAAGCGCTACGTTCCGAAAGCCGTTAAGGAATGCAGACTTGAAAACCTTACCGGGTTGTATCTTCCGTTTTGGACTTTCGATACTGATACGATCTCATCTTATGAAACATTGATCGGTTTCGATTTTACAGACAGCAAAGGAAACAGACATCACGAAATCCAAAGCTATAAGGGTGTGTGCAATCAGTCTTTTGACGACGTGGTTGTTTACGCGACAGACAAAGTCCAGAACTCAAGCATCGCAGAGGTCAAGGACTTTGACTTCGACAAACTTGTTCCGTATTCACCCGAATATCTTGCGGGCATCCCCGCAGAACGTTATACGGTTGGTCTTAACGACGGCTGGAAACGTGCGAGAGTCCAAATAACCAACAATCTCAAAAAACAGATCGGCGAATACGAAAAGAATCGGGCCAGGGGTGATACTGTCGACAAAGTCCAGCTTTTTACAAATTGCTACAACGTTAAGTTCAGGTATCTTCTGGCACCTGTGTATCTTGCTTCTTACAAATATGGCAACAAAGTATATCAGGTAGCCATTAACGGACAGACAGGCGACGCATACTGTGATACGCCTTCCAATCGCTGGATCTTTATTCTCATTCTGCTTATTGCACTCAGTGTGGTTACATTACCATTTATTATTGCAATTATATGGTTTATGTTCTGGTCGACATTCTGATACTGAGTATTATTGATCGATGATTGTTATTACAGCCCGTATCTTTCTTTGATCTTTTCATCTGGAACGTAATCATCAAGATATGAATCAGCAGCTTTGATCAGTTCACTGTATGTAACAGGACGGATCAGATAATACTGTGATTCTTGTGAAGCCTTCCCGGCTACAGGATAACCGGTCTCAGGATCGGTTCCTGCCAGAAAGCAGTCCGGTATTTGATATAAGTTTCTGAAATCTTTATCGTAAACTTCAATGCTGTTTGTCCCGATATAGTAATATTCTCTTTCGATGTCGAAATAAAAGCATCTGACATATCCGTCTGATGAGTAGATCGTCTTTATGGCTGCTCCGGAGTTTTTGTCATATATATAAATTGTTCCATCGCCTAACTGTACAAGAAAAACATCCGCATTCTCACAAGGAATGATCTGAGATATCTGGCTTTCATCCAAGCCGGAGATATGTTCCTTAATATAGTTTTTCAGAGCTGTAATCTGAGGATCGTCAAAATACGGAACATAAATAGTTTCCGGGGTCCCATCGTAAGCGGCAATATAATCCGACTGCTGATTTGTAAAAGTGCTGATATTGTTCTCTCCGAGTTTTGCAGCATAGAAAACGCCATTCTTATAAGATCTGCTCCAGGAGTATTCATTGTTGCTGTTGAACTCAACCTTGTGAAATTCGCATATTCCGTTCTTTATAACATAGAATCCGGAAGTTCCCTCAGTAAGGATAATACAGCCGTCTGATGTGACACTTTCGGTAATACTCTGGTCCAGAGTTTTTGTTGTAAGCATTTCAAGATTACTGTCTAACAGATACAGATTTTCGTAATTATATATAACAACATAGTTGCCTGAAGACACAATATATCCGGGGTAATCATAAATATCTGCACTTACGGTTGTATTTGTATTTAAGTCTTTACGGTAAATGCGTGTGGAATCGTTGCTGAAAGACCATAAAATGCTGTTTTCGTCAGCGAATAAAGACATCACCTGTTCTTTGTAAGGCAGTGAAACCGGTGCTGCAGTCCCATTATATATGTTTACGTCATATACATACGATGTCTGATAGTCAAAATCAGTTACAACGATGATGGCGCGGTTATTATCTGCTGTAAATATAACATTCGTATCAAAGAGACCGCTCAGATTCGGAATCTCATTATAAATGTAAAACTTGAAAACAGACTCAGTCCCTGTTCTGAAATCCACAACACCATTGTTAATGACAGCAAAGCCCTGTCCATATGCATTTGAACGGAAAATGGCATTGTCTGTCAAAAGATCTGTAATGTTTCCTGATGACAGGTCATAGTACATATAATCTCCGGTTTCCTTCTGGAAAACAAAACCCAGTTCACCATCAAACCCAAAAAAAGAAAACTCTTTCGGTACATATGAATATTTCAGTTCAGATGTATTCATATCCATAATGTATCTTGATCCGTCAAATCCCAGAACACTGATATAGCTGCCCTCGGGAGATAATGAGAACGTATTAACCGCACAAGGAAGAGTTATATCATCTCCGGCAGAGAATCCGTCAGGGAATGAATAAAGCCCCATGGCATTGACAAGTGCTTTACAGGCCAGCTCACTGAAGTTATCTGTCTTTTCATCCGGGAGGGCAAGTCTGGCCGCATAGACTGCCGCACGTCTGTTGCCTTCGTGTAATAGATTGTCTGAGGTTGCCGCGAGAGAATCTGCATATTTCATGGTAATGATCTCATTTTGAAGAGCAATCTCTTTATTCTGCTGTTCAATTTCCTTGTTTTTGCCGACAATCATAAATATGAAGAACAGGCATATTGCGAACACCAGTCCAAGTATGGAAAAAGCTAATAATGTACGGTTCCGTTTTCTGGCCTGAACCTCTTTTCTGTGTCTCTGCTGCAGATCATCATAACGGATGCCCATTATAGCGGAAATCAGACGGATCACTGCTATATCAGTTTTCTCTTTGCGTTCTTTTGATGTTTCTCCTCTGCAGTCTGCAGCAAGAGGTTCTTTGTAAACCTTGGACTTTGTTACTTTCCCGTAAGCGTCGGAAGAGTAAACATCTTCATAGAGCAGTATTTCGGGAAATGCGTTTTCAGGTTCGCCGTCAGCTAATACGAGCAGGATGTTTTTTCTGTCATTGAAATCAAGAAAGGTCTGTATCTCCCTCATACACCATTTGGATTTCAAATACTCAGGAGAACAGATCGCGATAAGATAGTCGGAATTGAGAAGAGCAGCATTTATCTCTACAGACAGATCATCAGCTACGGAAAGTTCTGTTTCATCTAGAAAAACACTTTTAAGTTTTGACTTGCCGGTTTTCTCTGCAATATCCTTCGGAAGGCGGAAGGATTCCAGTTTCTTTTGCAGTCTTAAAGCAATCTCACTGTCCGGAAGGCAATGCCTGTAGCTTATAAAAGCATCGTATTTTTCATTATTTGACATGTTCTACTCCCATAAGCCGTGCTTTTTTCCGGTGCCTTTTAACATGTTTTCTCTTCTTAAAACAGCTTCTTCTGTAGAAGCTTCGTATTTGGCTATTTCTTCGTTGGAAAGTCTTCTTACCAGATCGTTGCCGTCAGGACCGGATGAAGGAGCATCGATCTTAACAGCGTGCATTGTACAGAATGACTTTCTCTCTTGGTATGATAATCTGTCTTTTCTGTAAGTAAAGTGTATGAATGCCCTGTAATCTCTGTTAGTTCTAAGGTTGTCACCGAAATTATTCGATTTATCGATAATGTTCCCGAAGATCCAGCAGGATAAGCCGAATCCAAATCCGACAGAGGACAGGCATACGATTAATTCAATTACCAATTTAAATGTTTCCTCATAACCCATATGATTACCCCTGCCGCTTCTTCGTGAAGTTGAACATACCTTTGTCCTGAGTAAGCTTAATATTCTTCATTACTTTTACTATTTTTCCTATTCCCGTTGAAAACAGTGCGACAACGCCAATGGCGAGGAAGAAAGGGGAGGACGGTGCAAACGCCCATGTATAACTGATAACAAAGTAAGCTGCTGCCGTAACAATAATTCCTAAAGAAAAAAGAAGTGCAAAGAACAGTTTCTTGTTAAAAGGAATTCCGCCCACGACTTTTCCGGTATCACCGTTGACCAGAATGGTGTTGTGCTTTTTCTTGTGATCGAAAGTGATGAACCAGACGGGAAGCATAGCATATATCATATCGTTGTCGAGCCTGAAGGAAGGCGAAGGACAAGAATCTGTAATCTTCAATTTTCTGGCTCTGATATTATTCAGTGCATCTTCCTTAAAGAGTTCCTGGGCTCTTTTATAGACGGCACATCTAACATCACTGTATGTGACATCTGATACGTTTGAATAAAAACCAGCGAGATAGTCTTCGTCAAAAGGTTTCATATGTGAAAGATGGTACGGCTCGAGTTTGGAACTGCTGTTATCCGACAGTACCCGCGATGCGTCAATCGGAAAATCCTTGAGCTTCATACTGCCGGCACGTCCGTAATGATATGTTTGGGAAGCCTTTCCCCAACCTGTCGTACCCCGGATAACGAGGGCATCCGCATATTCGGCATTTACTATCCAATAGGGAATATAGATTCCGCGAACGCAATCGGGTGAGAAATTCTTTATCCTCTTTGGTACAAAGATTCCCTTTCCGATCTTATCGTGAACGAGCTTTATGGCCTGTTCTTTCGTAATAGAGAACGGAAGAATATACTCAGGGCATCTCTGCCTTGCGATCCTGTTGAATACGACATTCGGGTTTCCGCAGTATACACAGGCGGTAGAAGCTTCCGTTCCGTTGACGATGATCTCGCCTCCGCATTCGCTGCACGAATAGACATAACAGTCCATATATTTTTCGTCTTTTTCGCCATAGACTTCACTCATCGATTCGGCTTTCAGATCCTGACGGTAATCCTTGGCTTCAGACTCTACTTCTTCGGCAGTGAAAGAACTTCCGCAGTATGAGCAGACCAGCAGTTGTGACTGCGGATCAAATACCAGTGCGTGACTGCAATTCTTACAAAGTGTTGCCATAACCTTATTCCCTTATCCCTATTTCGAAAAACAAATATAATTATATTAATATATTTGCTCCCGTTATGAGAATGATTTTCGAAAATTTCTCTGCCATAGTGTCAGAATTTGTCATCTGTTTCCGTTTGTTTTCACATGCTATTCTTTGGATGATCAGGAAGAACGCCGGCATTGATCCGTTATCTGTGGGGGATGGGAATCATGAAGAAATCTATAGTCCTGACATTGCTTATCCTGCTTGTATTTACAACAGGCTGCGGACTGATGCCCGGGACAGATCTCTATCTGAGTCAGACTCTTAACATTCTGGGACTGTGGTCTGTTTATTATAAAACGGGGCGGATTACGTTTAAGTTCGATGAGTCTTATGCGCTGACCGGAGATGAAAACTACTATGATCTTATAAGCCTTATCAGGAACGGGGATCAACAGGATAAAGACCAGATGGCTGTATATGTCTTTTGCGGCGAAGACGACATATATCAGGGGCATGATGCCGTGTTTGACAGTTCAAAACTGACGATTTGCTTCAGCATAGATGACATCGGGAAAGATATTTATTATATTTTGATCACTCATAAAGAACGGCAGTTCGGTATTGATGTTGAAGATCTTCATTATTTTGAGCAATACAACATTAAGCCTATTACGGTAGAAAAGTACAGCTATCATGTTTATTGTCCGGATTATCTGTATCCCGATACTACTGATCTTATCGATCCTGAATTATATGTTCCTGTATTGATTAGGTTTATTAGAGATTATAAGGACATTGTTCGTCAGAGCAGAAGTGATCATGTTTACGGTACATATCTGCTTAAGTATGAGATTTCTTCGGATACGCTGTTTTATGAATATATTATCAACGATAATTTCCTAATTGATGTCGATGCGCATACCGGGGAGATGATCTACATAGATGAATGGTGCGCAAGGCAATTACGATGTAATTCGTATATTTCTGATTTTTGATATAATTAAATAATGGAGAATAGATATTAATGAAAATGCGAATGCATAAATTGATAATAATACTTGGACTTCTGTCATCATTCTTGTTCATGTCAGCATGCGGAAGAGGCAGAAATGAGCCTGAAAAGGTTGTTACTCTATATAACAATACATGGATAATGGAAAAATACATGAATGGCATACAGGAATATGACCATGTTATATACGAGCAAGTGTATTTTGATTGGGGCGGACGTTCGATCGGACCTACCGAGTACAGATTCAGAGGGATATTATATCTTACTGATGATGAAGCAGAGAGGATCTGGAATGAATATGAATGGGATAAGACGGATGCTCCGCAGTTCGAATTCGAAAAGGTCGGTGTTGACTTTGTCGGAAACGGTCCCTGGTATTCCAGCCAGCAATTCAATAAAGATAACTATTCTACCCTCAATGTAAATTATGCAGTTTTTGACGGGAAGAAGCTGGTGTTTGATGTCAATCAGATATGATAAGTTAAGGATTTTAGATGGAACCGTGTTAAAGATCATTGCCATGGTAAGCATGGTATTTGATCATGTAGGGGATATGTTTTTTCCCGATGTCCTGTGGCCAAGAATGATCGGCAGACTTGCAATGCCGCTCTTCGCTTTTTGCATTACTGAAGGATATATCCATACAAGAGACAAGAAGAAGTATCTATTTAGGATGGGAATATTCGCTTTGGTCAGTGAAGTGCCTTTTGATCTTGCATTTGAAGGAAAGGTAAGCCTCAATCATCAGAATATTATGCTTACATTCTTTATGTCCATACTGGCATTGATGCTTTTCGATCTTATCAGGGGAAAGAAAAATGAGGACACAGGGAGATACAGTATCGGTAAGACCATTCTCGGATCATTGGTCATTATCGGAACGGCGGCTGTTGCAATACTGATAAAAGCTGATTATACGATATTTGCGGTCATTTCCGTTTTTCTGTTTTATCTGTTTAAGGACACCAAGCATTTTATCAGGACAGGTGTGGGCGTTGCTTTCCTTGCGCTTACAAGGACGATGGGATACTATTGCACGACCGGACTAAGCATTATTCCGCTCCTGCTTTATAACGGGAAGAAAGGCAAGGGGCTTAAATGGTTCTTTTATGCTTTCTATCCTGGGCATCTTTTGCTGCTTTATCTGATAAAACTCATTGTTAACGGTCAATTAAGCATTATTCCATAGTATTTGTTATTATTGGATTATATCTGACGATGCTTGCATTTATGTATAAACAGGAGATTTCTATGGATACTAATATCATTAAGAGAAACGAACTTCTTGCTCAGAAAACGATTGCAGGACTTGAATCGCGTAACATGAAAGGTTACTACGCCGCCAGTAAGGAGGAGGCTTTGAAGATTGCTCTTGATCTTATCCCCAAAGGAAGCTCTATTTCAATGGGCGGCGGAATGAGTGTTCATGAGATCGGTCTGTCGGACGCTCTTAAGAACGGTGATTATGATTTTATTGACCGTGATGCTTATGAAGATAAGAGACAGGCTATGCTCATGGCTTATGATGCTGATTTCTTCCTTTCAAGTGCGAATGCCATGACTGATGACGGCATACTTGTTAATGTCGATGGCAATTCCAACAGAGTTTCCGCTATCGCGCAGGGTCCCAAACACGTTATCTTCATAGTCGGAATGAATAAGGTGTGCAATGACCTTGATTCTGCCATGAAACGCGCCAGAAACGTTGCCGCTCCCATTAATGCCCAGCGTTTTGGCCTTGATACCCCTTGCTCGAAAAAGGGAACATGCTTCGACTGCAAATCGCCTGATACGATCTGCTGTCAGATCCTTATTACACGTTTTTCCAGACATGCGGGAAGGATCAGCGTCATTCTTGTAAACGATATTCTCGGTTTCTGATTGTTTTAAAGCATGAACAATGAAATATAATCACATTGAGTGGACAGAGTGGACCGTTGAATAAAGAGATAATAGAGAAGAACAAAAAATATTGGAATGAACATGCGGATCTCTGGTATGGAACGACCGCACTGCCGCAGTATGGCGTAAGGTTTCCCACAGAAGATGATCTGCATCTTTTCGGGAACGTGAAGGGTAAGAAAATACTTGAGATTTGCTGCGGAAGCGGACATTCTTTGCTCTATAATGCCCGGAAAGGTGCCGGCGAGCTGTGGGGTCTTGATCTGTCCGATAAGCAGCTTGAAGCCGCTTCTGAACTCTTGAATGATAACAGTTTCCCGGCAAGACTTATCTGCGGAAAGATGGAGGATGAATTGGAAATCCCCCGTGACTATTTCGACTATGTTTATTCGATCTATGGCATCGGATGGACGACGGATCTGCAGGGGACAATAGATAAGATCGCTTCATATCTGAAAAAGAACGGCATATTCATCTTCAGCTGGCATCACACTCTGAATTACTGCATAGCCTGGTCATGTGATGAGCGAAAAGATGTCTTCTATGATGATAAACTTGTAATGACAAAAAGTTATTTTGACGAGTCTTATTTCAAGATGCCCGTTCATGACAGCGAGATAGTTCTTTGTAACCGGAAGATCTCCACATATATAAATGCTTTGGCAAAAGCGGGATTTGTCATTGAGCGGTTAGTGGAAGAAAGCGACAATGCTTCCCTGACGGCAACAGGAGACCTGGATATCAAGACGAGAAAAGCTAAGATGCTTCCGCTTTCGTTTTGCATTAAAGCCAGAAAACTGTGATATAAAGATAGTATGTACGGAGCTGTTTTTGGAGACATAATTGGATCCTGGTACGAGTGGCATAACAAAAAGAGCGAGGATATCGAATTGTTTCCCCGTGAAGCCAGGTTTACCGATGACACTGTGCTTACAGTAGCTATTGCTGAAAGCATTCTTCATATGGAAGGCAATTCTCCCCGCAAGTGCTATGCCAACCATATCAAGACATATTACAGACGCTATCCGGGTGCAGGGTTCGGTAATATGTTTAGGGATTGGGCTTTGTCAGATTCATTGACTGTTCAGCACAGTTACGGGAACGGAGCTTCCATGCGCATTTCTGCTATCGGATGGGCTTTCAATGATGAAAAGGAGATACTTCATCAGGTTAGTGAGAGCTGCCATTATACCCACAACAATAAAGAAGCAATCAGATGTGCTCAGGCTGTAGCTGTCGCGGTGTACCTTGCCAGAAAAGGCAGATCTAAAGAAGAGATAAAAGATCATCTCGAGAAGGATTTTAAAATGAAATTCAGTCCATTGGATCTCATTCGGGATGATTACAAGTTTGACAGCAGGTCAGATTATTCGGTTCCGCCGGCCATAGAAGCATTTTTCGAGAGCAGTGATTATGAATCCTGCGTTAGAAAAGCAGTTTCGATCGGCGGTGACAGTGATACTATAGCTGCAATCGCAGGTGGTATAGCCGAAGCTTTCTATGGCACTATTCCGGACGATATCAGAAAGAAAGGCAGGCTTATTCTTGACAGCGGGCTTAAGCGCGTTCTCGATGAGTTTGAGGCTAAATACTGTAAAGCGGTCATTACGATTTCGGAAAAGTGACTTACTCAGATATTGTTATAAACATAAATGACGTTGAAACTGATACCGGAATGACATATGAATCCATCCGTTATTATCAGATAAGGGTCGACAAAAAGCATCCTGAACGTGAGGGAATCGGTATTTTCAGTCTGATGATCCCTTCTGATAAAGAAAAAGGCTACGAAGAAGTCACCGTTGGTGAGATAATAATCTATTATGACTGAATGATCGGGAGTGTTGATATATGGCTAAGAGCGGAAATGAAAAAAAGGCGACCAGGACAAAAAGCGGTTCCTATAATACAAAACAATCGTGTGAGATCCTGAATTTCCTGAAGGATAATGCGGGTTCCCACTTTACGAGCCAGGAAATATCCGATCATTTCAGATCCCAAGGAATAAATATCGGTCAGGCCACGATCTACAGGCGTCTTGACCGCTTAACGACTGACGGTCTGGTAAATAAATACATTATTGATGAAAAATCGCCTGCCTGCTATGAATACATTGGTACGGAACACTGCTGCAGCCACGAGAAGTGCTATCACATGAAGTGCGAGAAGTGCGGAAAGCTCATACATCTGAATTGTGAAGAGATAGACGGGCTTTTCGAGCATGTGTCTGAAGAACACGGATTCATTCTTGATCCGAGACGCACTGTGTTTTACGGGATCTGCGGCGACTGCAATAAAGCAGAGTGATGCCTTAAAGCATATTAGCCCGTTTGGTGACTTCGTCCCTTCTGCGCTTGATTATGCGTGCGCGGAAGATGAGAAGAATGATGACGAGCAGTAAAATAAGTCCCGACAATACGGCAAAAGTAATGAGAATGCTTCTGACGCTGGTCAGATTCGTAATCTTCTCGGGATTAACCTCGACTACACCGGTTTTCTTCTGCAGTTCGATAACCATTGTTCCTATCAGATATGTCTTATCCGAGTAGACTTTACACAGTGGAATCTCCAGAGTCTGTTTATCCGCCTGCGTATCTATGACCGTCTCTGACAGGTCGAGCCTGTTGGTGCTTCCGAGCTGAGCTCTTGAAGAGGTTGTTGTAATGTAGTGGTCGAGTACGACTCTCTGGTCAGCTATGTAAAGGTTGGTGTCTGACAAAAGATCATTTATCTGAAGTTTTGTTTCATCGATAAGGGGCGCGAACTCGCTGTCAGTTATCTCGACTGTCGCGAAATTTGAGAATCCGTACTCGAAAAGGTGTATCAGGTCTGAATATCTGATATCCGGATCTGCAGCATTGAAAACACAGCCGATGAGAGTTCTGTTGTTTTTCTTGGCGGCCGCGCAAAGAGTATAGCCTGCGGTGTTTGTGAATCCGGTCTTTCCGCCGACATAATATTCATAACCGTAAGTTGTTGTGCTTACGAACTTATTACCGTTATTGAGCTCTCTTTCGCTGCTGTATTTATTCGTGGCATCGATCGTGTAATTGAGAGTCTTTGCGATCTCAGGGTAGTTTGTATTGGTTACAGCTTCATTAAGGATCAAAGCCATGTCATAAGGCGTAGTTACGTTATCCGGTGTGGAAAGTCCGAAAGCGGAGGAGAAGTGGGTGTTGGTGCATCCTATCTCGGCGGCCTTGGCATTCATTACCTCGCAGAAATCAGCCTCGGTTCCGGCCATGTACATGCCGAGTACCAGACTCGCGTCATTTGCCGACTTGATTACTGCGGAATAGACCAGATCCTGTACGCTGATGACTTCTCCTTCCTGAAGGCCGAGCTTTACATAGTCTTCAGTAATATTGTCCATAGCCTCAGCCATTTCTTCTGTGATCGTGACCATCTCAGATTGATCAAGACGCTCAAGTGCCAGGAGTACTGTCATGACCTTGGTCATGGAAGCGGGCTCTTTCTGGACATCGTAATCGCTGCCGAGGAGAATGGCTCCGCTGTTGGCATCATATAAAATGTAGGAGGCAGCTGAGACCTCGGGCGCGTCTTCGTGAACTTCATTAAGAAGATCGGTCTTGCGCTCGGCGGCTGTTACTATGCCGTCATTCGGGTCATCGCCGAAGTCATCCGCAAAAACAACTGCCCCCATAAATGTTAAAAGGGAAGTAAATGTCAGTAAAAAAGCCGTTAAGCCTGCTGCCGTCTTCTTGCCGAATGCTTTCATAGTGTCTCCTGATTCTGATATAGACACCATTTTAAAGCTTTTTGCTGAAAAAACAAATAAAAAGAGCATGGTGCAATATTTAATAAAAATATAGGCGGATTTACTGTATAATTAGCAGGGTTATTAAAAGGGGCTATAAATGGCGATCATAAAAACTACTGACAAAGACAAGCTGGACTTCGATTCTGCGGTCTCAGAGCTTAGCGAATATTTCTCTTCCCTGGGAGCTCGAAAGGGAAGAGCATTGACATATAACGTTCTGACATACGGCTGTCAGCTGAATGAATCCGATTCCGAGAAGCTCTCGGGAATGCTTTCATCAATGGGACTGACCGCTTCTTCCGGCGGGGAACTTGATGATGCGGACGTCATTGTTTTCAATACATGTTCGATCAGAGAGAATGCCGACAGGCATCTGTTCGGTAACCTCGGCGTTTTTAAGACTTTAAAGAAAAATGACAGGGACGTGATAATCGCGGTCTGCGGATGCATGATGAAAGTCCCTGAGAATGTAGCAAGGATCAAAAAATCCTATCCTTATGTGGATCTCGTTTTCGATCCCCAGCAGTTGCACAGGTTTCCTGTCCTGTTAAGAGATTCTATAAGAGACAGGAAACAGATGGTAAATATATCTGCCGATGACTATATAGCTGAAGACAGCTTTTTCCCAATCGACAGAAAAAGAAAATTCAGGGCTCTCGTGCCCATCATGTATGGCTGCAACAATTTTTGTTCATATTGCATTGTTCCTTATGCAAGGGGCAGGGAGCGTTCCAGAGACTTTGAAGAGATAGTAAGAGAATTAGAAGAACTTGCATCCAAGGGGTATAAGGAAGTAATGCTCCTGGGACAGAACGTCAATTCTTACAACGGAGCGGGCGAAAAGACTTTTGCAGACATCCTGAGGGCTGCATCTGGTTTTAAGGAGTTCTCAAGGGTAAGATTCATGTCTTCGCACCCGAAGGATCTCTCTGATGAAGTAATCGATATAATGGCCTCAAGACCAAACGTCGAAAAACACCTCCATCTTGCCATGCAGTCAGGTTCTGACCGTGTCCTTAAGGACATGAACCGGCCTTACACGATCGCCAGATTCCTCGAGATAGCAGATAAATTCAGAACAAAGGTAGAAGGCGGCTCTCTGACTACGGATATTATCGTCGGATTCCCGGGAGAGACTGAGGAAGATTTTATAGAGACTCTTAAAGCCGTTGATGAAGCACGGTTCGATGCTGCATTTACATTCCAGTATTCAGCCAGACCCGGGACCAAGGCAGCAGCTTTCGAGAACCAGATACCTCAGGATGTCGTTACCGAGCGCTTCGGAAGACTTACTGAATTAACTAACCGGTATGCCGAGGAGTCAAATAAAAGACTTGTCGGAAAGACATTGGAAGTTCTTATCGAGGGTATCAGCAAGGCCGGAGACATGACATTCAGCGGAAGAACTATAACCAATCATCTTGTGAACTTTACCATTCCCGAAGATCTCGGGATCGATATCGGTCCTGACATGCTCGAAGGAAGGCTCTGTGAGGTCAGAATAGACCGTGCAAGACCTTACTCCGTTGACGGAGAGCTCGTCAGCCTGAAGGGAGAATGATCGTGACTGATAACGGTTTTGATGAGAATAACGTAAAAGCCGCGGGTCAGTTCCCGATGAGTCTTTCTGATCTTAAGCCCGGTGAGCTCTCACCCATGATGCAGCACTATGCCGAGATGAAGGCAAAGTGTGAGGATTCATTCCTTTTCTACAGGCTTGGTGATTTCTATGAGATGTTCTTCGATGATGCGGTTAGGGGCGCAAAGATCCTTGAACTTGCGCTTACCAGAAGGGACTGCGGATCGGGCTACAGGGCTCCGATGTGCGGAATACCTTTTCATGCATATTCCACTTATGCTAACAGACTCGTACAGGCAGGCTATAAAGTCGCTATCTGTGAGCAGCTGGAGGACCCTTCCGTTGCAACAGGTCTTGTTAAGCGCGGCATCATAAAGATACTGACTCCGGGTACGATTACCGAATCCGGCGGTTTGGAAGACCGTAAGAATAATTTCCTCATGAGCGTTTACTGTGTCGGATCACAGTTTGGTGTTGCCTGCGCAGATATCTCGACAGGCGATTTCGAGGCCACTCAGCTGACTTTGACTGATAATGGCGAACACCTGATAAACCTTATCGGTAAATATTCTCCATCAGAGATCATATATAATTCGAATTTCGAGGACACGCCCGAGATATCCGCGATCAGAAGCGGTACTGATATTGCTCTTACCAGAAGAAATGACAGGGATTTCGCAGAGAGCCTGTTCAGAAGCAGCGGTACTGCAGTTCAGGATGCTAAGATCTTTAATAATCCCGAGATGATGTTCTGTGCGTGTTCAGCTCTTCTTCTCTATGCTGAAGAGACGCAGACCGATAAGGTAAGACATCTTGACGTTGTAAGGTGTTATAAGATCTCCGATACGATGGAACTTGATATCGCGACACGTAACGGACTTGAACTTACTTCAACGATAAGGACAAAACAGAAGAAGGGCTCGCTCCTCTGGGCAATCGACAGGACAAAGACTTCGATGGGTGCAAGACTCCTTAGAAAATGGGTGGAAGAGCCTCTGATATCCGTTAAGGCTATAAACAGAAGACTTGATGCCGTAGAAGAGGCAAAAGACCGGTACATGGCCCGCCAGCAGATAATTGAAGGCCTTTCCGGACTTTATGACATTGAGCGTCTTGCGGGAAAGGTATCACTGGGAACGTGTAATGCCAGAGATCTTTTATCGCTCCGTAATTCTCTTCGCAAGATCCCGTTCGTAAAAGAAGGCCTCGATGAGTTCTCGAAAGGAATGTTCAAGGAGATAAAGGCTTCGATGGATCCTCTTTCGGATGTCCTTGAAGTGCTCGAAAAGGCTATCAGCGAAGATGCCCCGGTCACGATAAAAGACGGCGACATCATCAAGCGCGGGTATTCCGAGGAATGCGATGAACTGTATGATCTTGCCAAGAATGCGAAAGAATACATAATGCAGCTCGAGAACAACGAGCGTGAGAGAACGGGCATCAAGACTCTGAAGATTGGTTATAACAAGGTGTTCGGATATTTCATCGATATCCCCAGAAGCCAGTCTGATAAGGTCCCCGAAGAGTATGTAAGGAAACAGACTCTCGTAAACAATGAACGTTACATAACGCCTCAGATAAAAGAACTTGAAGATAAGATAGTCAGCGCTTCATCACGAAGGATAGCACTTGAATATGAGCTCTTCACGGAAGTCAGAGATCTTGTCGCGTCAAGATCCCAGCAGCTTTTCGATACTGCCAGGGCAATAGCGCAGACTGACGTCATCACATCTCTTGCAGAACTTGCCGAAGTGGAGAACTATGTTAAACCTGAGATCAATGATTCCGAGATAATCGATATAAAAGGCGGAAGACATCCTGTCGTGGAACAGATGATGAGGTCATCTCACGAGACATTCATCCCCAATGACATATCGATGGATGAAGATAGAAGGCTTATGGTCCTTACGGGTCCCAATATGGCCGGTAAATCTACGTTCATGCGACAGACTGCGCTTATCGTGCTGATGGCGCAGATAGGTTCTTTTGTTCCTGCTTCGGGCGCAGTTATAGGACTTGTGGATCACATATTTACAAGGATCGGTGCATCTGATGACATCTCGACAGGACAGTCAACGTTCATGGTAGAGATGAAAGAAGTGTCATATATCCTTAAGAATGCCACGCGCAGGAGTCTGCTGCTCCTCGACGAGGTCGGAAGAGGAACCAGTACTTACGACGGATTATCCATTGCATGGGCTGTTATCGAATATATCGTTGATCCGAATATCCTTTATGCCAGGACCATTTTCGCTACACATTATCATGAGCTTAACCAGCTCGAGAGACTTAGCCGTGGTGTATATAACAATCATGTTGAAGTAAGGGAAGAAGGCGACAGCGTTACGTTCCTTCATAAGATTTCCGACGGAGGTTCTTCCGACAGTTACGGTATCGAAGTCGCAAGACTGGCAGGACTCCCGTCTGATGTTCTCAAACGTTCGAAATCCATTCTTTCTGAGCTCGAGCGGATAGGCAGATTTAAGGTAAAGGGTAACCGTGAGACGCTGGGGAATGACGAGGAACTCTCTACGGAAGTCATGCCCGGACAGGAATCGTTCTTCAATCCTGATAATGTCGTTTACCGCAAGGAAGACAAGATCCGCCAGACTTTAAGAGACCTTGATCCTACAAGACTGACGCCCATCGAAGCAATGAACATACTCTATGAATTGAAGCAGAAGTGCTCGGAGGAAGACGTTGGGCAGGATTAACATCTTAGATACAAAGACCGCCAATGCCATTAAAGCAGGCGAGGTCATAGAACGTCCTGTTTCAGTCGTCAAAGAGCTTGTCGACAATGCTATCGACAGCGGAGCTACAAGGATCACCGTGGAATTTGCGGGCGGAGGAATATCTCTTATCCGTGTTACTGATGACGGTTGCGGAATGGACAGGGAAGATGCCGAAAAGGCTTTCCTTATCCATGCGACATCCAAGCTTCATTCGATCGAAGAAATCTATTCGCTTTCCACTATGGGATTCAGAGGAGAGGCTTTGGCTTCCATTGCTGCCTGTTCTGACGTAACACTTACAACCGGAATGAATGACGGGAAGACAGGCACGAAAGTGGTTTATGAAGACGGTTCACTTAAAGGCGTTTACGATAATGCATCATGCAAGGGAACTGCAGTCGAAGTAAGAAATCTTTTCAAGAATCTTCCTGCTAGATACAAGTTTCTCAAGAAAGATTCGACTGAAGGAATGTATATTACAGGCCTTATCGAGAAGCTTGCCGTAATAGCTCCGGAGATCTCCATAAAGCTTATCAAGGACGGTTCAACTCTATTTACAACTCCCGGTAACGGTTCGTCTCTTGATGCAGTATATGCCGTATACGGCAAAGAGACTGCCAAAGCACTGGTACCCGTCAGCTTCAAATACGAGGGCGGAAGGATCGAAGGATTTACGGGGCTTACGTCATTTGTCAGAGGAAACAGGGGACTTCAGGTCGTATTCGTTAACGGGCGTCTCATTCACAGCAAGACCGTATCTGCCGCTATCGATGAAGCATATAAGAATGCAGTCATGAAGAACAAATTTCCCATTTGCTTTCTCATGATTTATTGCGAGCCCGGAACTGTAGATGTTAATGTCCATCCTCAAAAATCAGAGGTCAAGTTCAGCAATGACGGAGACATATTCAGACTCGTATATCACGGAATTAAGGATGCGCTTAATAAGTCCGGTGAAGCTGGCGCTCTTTTCAACGGAATAGCTTCTAAAGACGATGATAATAATACCGGAAAACAGCTCAGATACGATTTCTCATCAACTTCTTCGAAAGAGACTGCAAGGTCTTCGTCTGCACCTTCAGCTTCCCATAAACTTGGACAGCAGGGCGATCCTCAGGCAGCAAATAAACTCCTGAAGATATTATCCGAGTTTAAGCCTGATATGGATGCTCTTAAAGAGACTCCGGATGTGAGTTCAGCAGAATCTGGACAGGTTATGGAAAAAACTGCGGATGTATCACCAGTAAATGCTGAGCCTGCTGTCCCGGCGATCATCGAGGATGTCCAGGAAAACAGGACCATTACTGATATTGACAGACTTGCCGCAGCTGATTTCGTGGGGATCATATTCTCGACATACATCATTCTTCAGAATGAAGATGTTTGTTTTATCGTTGACCAACATGCCGCACACGAAAGAGTCTTATATGAAGAATTCATGGTTAAGAAAAAGCCGGGAGCGAAGCCTGCCGTGGAGCAGGTATTGACTCCTCAGATCCTGACGCTGTCATGGGAAGACTACAGCTTTGTGGAAGATAATTTCGAACGATTTAATGAAAACGGTTTTGAGCTTGAGCTGTTAGGTGACAGACAGATAGCCGTAAGGACCGTGCCATTGGGAAAAGCAGGCAGACAGTCCGAAGTGTTCGGAGCTATCCTTACAGATCTCAAGCGTGAAGTTCCTTCCAAATCCGAGATATGGTACCAGCTCATCCAGACTACAGCCTGCAAGGCAGCTATCAGGGCAGGAGACAGGATCACTCAGCAGGAAGCGATGAAGCTTATCGAAGCGCTTTCCAAACTTGAAGATCCATATCATTGCGCTCACGGAAGACCAACGTTCTTTACAGTCTCAAAGAAAGACTATGAGAAGAACTTTAAGAGAATAGTCTGATGGATATATCGTTGCCGGTTTTTGAGAAATATTCATTTATACCGATAATCGCAGGACCTACGGCAAGCGGAAAAAGTGCTCTTGCCATAGAGATATGCAAGATGGCTGACGGTGAACTTGTCTGTGCCGATTCAATGCAGATTTATAAAGGCCTTGATATAGGAACTGCTAAAGACACCCCGGAAGAACTCGGTGATGTTCAGCATTACATGACGGATATAGTAGATCCGGGAACAGATTTTTCCGTATATGATTATGTAAGTCTTGCGATTCCAAAAATTAAAGATATTTTGGAAAGAGGAAAGCTTCCTGTGGTCTGCGGTGGAACAGGTCAATACATTTCCGCCTTGCTTTATGGCCTTGATTACGGTTCCGGAGATGAAGAAGCAGAACTCCGGGCGACAAAAGAACTCGAAGAAGAATTTGAAAGATCAGGGATAGACGTCCTATATGAGCGTCTGGTACAAGTAGACCCTGAAGCTGCAAAGCTTATACATCCAAATAACACGAGACGAGTCATCAGGGCGCTTGCTGTATATAAGGCTTTGGGCATTACTTTCAGCGAGAAGAACAGAAAGTCAAAAGACAAAGGACCGGAATATCCGTTTAAGGTCTTTATGATAGATTGGGACAGAGAAGACCTTTACGACAGGATCAACAGAAGGGTTGATATCATGATAGAGAACGGAATCATCGACGAGGCAAGGCTGCTGATAGATTCCGGTGTGGACAGATCTTCGACATGCTGGCAGGCGATCGGTTACAAGGAAATGCTCAAATATCTTGAAGGTGAGGAGTCGATAGAACAGGCTGCTGACAGGATCAGGATAGGGACCAGACACTACGCTAAAAGACAGCTTACTTGGTTCAGGAGAATGGGGGATGACGTGACCTGTATCAAGCCTGATGAAGCAAAAATCAATGCAAAAAGGGTAATGGATCTCTGTATAAAGGATGTGTTTTAGCAAAAATTGAGACTGAAAACTCCAATTCATAATCGCTTAGTCCTATATAACCTTTTTGTATAATCTTTAAGAAAGTGCCATAAAGTGCATAAATTAAGGGCATGAAGCTGTATCATGCCCTCGTATGTTATTAAATATCCTTGATTTAATCAGGAAAATTTCAAGACTAGTCTCAATATTTAATAAAAATCACTTTTTTACTTGAAATTCTTTTTATAGCACCGATAATTAAATTAAACCATGGTACCTAAGAAGGAAGGAGGTAGTTAATCAATTGAATAGCGATGTAATCCGACTACCTTACCTAGAATTCTGCAGCCTTCCTTGTTAAACGGGATAGGCGAATAGGAATCGTTTTCAGGAAATAGATAAGGTATACCGTTCTTTTTTCCAAAACGCTTAACAGTTGCTTCGTCATCGATCAGAGCGGCAATGATATCACCTTCATCGCAGGTGTTCTGTTTACGTACGATGATGAGATCTCCATCGAGAATATGAGCATTTATCATACTGTTTCCGCTGACTTTAAGCATAAATGCTTCTGAATCACCGATGATCGATCTGTTGATAAGTAAAGAATCACTGTAATCTTCGTGCGCAAGGATGGGGACGCCAGCCGTAATCTTACCGATTACGGGAACTTCGCGGTAACTGCCGAGATCAGTAACTGAAGAAGGGCTGTCCGAATCCGGAACAAAATCAGCTGAGCCCTGTTTAATGACTATTGCTCTCCGGAGTCCGGGTCTGTATTCGATCCGTCCCTGGCTGTCAAGCTGTTTAAGATAAGTATGTACGGAGGATGTAGACTTAAGACCTACTCCGGCACAGATATCACGGACCGATGGTGAGATCTGATTATTATTGATGTAATTACAAATGTAGTTGTATACGCGTTCGATTGTTTTCTTGTCGCCGGATTGCATAGAAAATCCTCCAAACATATTTTCTATAATGATATCATTGATTTTAGAAGTGTCAAACAATTGTTCATTAAATTTTATTGAATTAGAAGGGATATATAAAACATGAAAAGAACTAAAGTTAACAATCAATTTGACCAATTCGACGAAAATGATGATGCTTTTGATAACGTTTCTTCTTTTGAAGAAGCCAGAGCTATTATTAATGCCAGACTTAATCATCTTTGTTCCGATCTGTCGTATCACTCTGATACTGAAGATGCTCTGTTCAATGAGATTATTAAAGCTTATGAAGACAGAAAGATCAGCTTAATGGATCTATATGCAGGTTACTACGCTCCCTGCAAAGTATCCGAACCGACATTTGTACCGAACGGGCAGGGCGATATGAATGATGTGATGATCAGTTTTTCCGAAGGGTTCAATGAATTTATTAATTCAATGGAAAAGCAATATATTAATTTCATGATAAGAAGAAGGAGAGCTGCTATCCTTCTGAATAAGATTCTTTCAATCGATCTTCCATACTCGAGATTGATTTATCTTTACTATTATAAGAGAAGAGATCCCATTGAAATTAGCGAAAGCCTGTTTATAAGCAGGGCAACATTTTACAGATTGAAATCTTTAGGAATTGATGAGCTGACAAAACTATATTTTCCCAATGATGATAAAGATAAGGATAAAGATGAATCAGGGAATGGCAAAGAGGCGGGATAATTCCACTTCTTACTTTCGGGAAACAATGCTATAATCGCCATTATTGAAGGGAAATAATATGGCATATAATCAGGAAGACAGAAGCGCGGATCTTATCCAGCCGTCAAATAATAAAAGTAATGCTTTGCTTGATTTTTTAGGGTGCTCGTACCGCGCCACTGTAAGACTGTTTAAAGGCCTTCCTTCAAGATTTGCAAGTTTCGTCAAGCGTAAGATAAAAGAGTATAAGAACAGGCCAAAGAGAACTGATATCAGCCGTGTATACGTAGTTGTAGGATATACGACTAAGAAACGCGTTGACGAGAAATTCAATGCAGAGCGAAGGATGATAATAATAAGAAGAGGTCTTCTTATATTAATCTTCATATTAATCCTTTTCATTGCTGCAGACAGGCTTACGGGAATGATTAATTATGGCGAGATGTCCCAGATATTCGGAATCGATTCTTGGAAACAGGTAGTGGAAAACGATCCTTTCGCAGAAAAGGATTCCGATTATCCGTCTGCTACAACTGCCGAGACGGCCGGTTCCCATTAAAAAATTACAGTGCAAAGTGATAATTTATCTAGAAATGAAAGTTTGATTATTCAAACTTTCATTTTTTAATTGCCTATTGATATTAAGAAAATGTTGTACTAATATACATAGCGATTGGGTTGAACTAGGTTTATTTACCAATGCTTTCAGTCAACAAAATGAATTTTTAGCCTTACGAACTTGCAAAAAAGATCGGGGCAGAAGAAAGGTGGAAATCTTATGGATTACAAGATTGAGAATGAGTATCTTAACGATCTCATGCAGAAGGTTATGGCAAGGAATGCTGGTGAGCCTGAATTCTTCCAGGCTGTATATGAATTCCTTAATTCTATTGCTCCCGCACTTCCGGTACATCCTGAGCTTATCGAGAAGCAGGTTCTTGAGAGAATCGTAGAGCCTGAGCGTCAGATAATGTTCAGAGTTGCTTGGATCGATGACAATGGCAGAATTCAGGTTAACCGCGGTTACAGAATTCAGTTCAACAGTGCTATCGGACCTTACAAGGGCGGTTTAAGACTTCACCCCTCTGTTAACCTCAGCATCCTTAAGTTCCTCGGCTTCGAGCAGATCTTCAAGAATTCCCTCACAGGTCTCCCCATGGGCGGCGCTAAGGGCGGTTCTGACTTCGATCCTAAGGGCAAGTCTGACAACGAAGTAATGGCTTTCTGCCAGAGCTTCATGCGTGAGCTTTACAGACATATCGGACCTGACCTCGACGTACCTGCAGGTGACATCGGTACAGGTGCAAGAGAAATCGGCTTCATGTTCGGTCAGTACAAGAAGATCGTTAACGAGTTCTCCGGCGTTCTTACAGGTAAGAAACTCAGCTTCGGCGGTTCCCTCGCTAGAACAGAGGCTACAGGTTATGGTCTTTGCTACTTCGTAAATGCTCTTCTCAACGAGAAGATGAATACTTCTTTCGAAGGTAAGACTGTAGTTATTTCAGGTTCAGGTAACGTTGCCATCTATGCTACTGAGAAGGCTCAGCAGCTCGGCGCTAAGGTCGTTGCTCTTTCTGATTCCAACGGTTACATCTATGATCCTGAGGGCATCAAGCTTGATATCGTTAAGGATATTAAGGAAGTTAAGAGAGGCAGAATCAGCGAGTATGCTGATCAGGTTCCTTCCGCTAAGTACACAGCTGATGAGAACGGTTCAAAGGGCATCTGGACAATTCCTTGTGACATCGCTCTTCCTTGCGCAACACAGAACGAGCTTAACCTCGAGTCTGCTAAGACACTCGTTGCTAACGGCGTAAAGGTAGTAGGTGAGGGCGCTAACATGCCTACAACACTTGATGCAACCAAGTACCTCCAGGACAACAACGTATTCTTTACACCCGGTAAGGCTTCCAATGCCGGCGGTGTTGCTACATCAGGTCTCGAAATGTGCCAGAACAGCGCTCGCCTTTCATGGACATTCGAGGAAGTTGATGCAAGACTTAAGGGAATCATGGAGAATATCTTCCATACTGTTGATGCAACAGCTAAGGAAGTCGGCTGCGAGAACAACTATGTTGTTGGTGCTAACATTGCAGGTCTCCTTAAGGTTTCCGATGCTATGATCGCTCAGGGCTGCATCTGATAATCTGTATTAATTCAAATTAGTATTTGAGGCTGTCTTTCTTAAGGCAGCCTCTTTTTCTGTCAAGCCATTTTGATACATTTCTATGCTAGAATGTCTGATTATGTCATTTATACAAAACAGTGTGTATTGCCACAGTTTTCTTTTATAGTTTGGAAACTGAAATATGGTCCGCTGATGATATAATGATATGACTTTATAAAAGTAATATGGAGAATTATTGGAAATGCGTAAGAACGACCGTGGCTCTGAAGGGACTAAGCCCCGTAAGAAGTCTAAGGCCTTAGGACATATAGTCAGAATATTCGCAGCATTCTTGGGACTTGCTGTCGGTTTTTCATTATATTGGATATATATTTTTGGCGGTACCTTTGTTGCCGTTCCCATCGTCAGTCAGGAAGATTATTCTACTCTTGCTGTTGAGGAAAGCGGGAGTATGACCGGCGGCGATGTAACTTCAGCATGGGCAGACGGCGGTCATACCAGGCTGTACTATGATCCGTCACATCCGATCATAGAAGTGGAGCAGAAGGATCCTGACGTCGAGAATATACTGGTCTTCGGTATCGATTCAAGAGGCACGGACGATTATGACTGCCGTACTGACAGTATCATGGTCCTTTCGATCAATAAACGTGCCAACTCTGTCAAGCTTATCTCTTTGATGAGAGATACCGGCGTTTATATGGGAGATACAGAAGATTCCATGGGATCGAAGCTAAATAAGCTTAATTCAGCTTATCATTTCGGCGGTGTCGGATTAATGATCAATACGATCAATGTTACGTTTGGACTGGATATCCAGCGTTTTGTAATGTTTGATTTCGGAAGTGCAGCCAGCATGATCGACCTCTGCGGCGGTGTTGATATTGAAGTCAAACCGGAAGAATTATCCTATGCGAACAAATATCTGGACGAGATGTATAAGCTTGATGGCAATACGTCTCCGCATCTGACCATGGGCGGACTTCAGACCTTGGACGGACACCAGGCTGTTGCATGGACGAGGATCAGATATCTTGATTCGGACTTTGTAAGAGCCTCCAGACAGAGAACCGTCGCTATTTCTCTTATGAAAAAGGTCAATGGTATGAGTTATGCCAGAAAGCTTCAGCTTTTGAATGATTCTGCGGGAGTTTTCGAGACAAATATGAAGAGTGTTGATATAATGCGTGTGGCACTCAGTTGTTTTGAATGCCTGGGTAATCTCGAGGAAAAGAGAATACCTGAAGACGGACTTTTCGAAGTCCAGAATGATCCTTGGATGATGAAGATCGATTTTGCTGCCCAGAAGCAAAGTCTTAGCGAATATATTTGGAGCAATTAAGATGAGTAAGACAGTATCTACTTGTATTGCAGAGACTAATCTGGTTCAGGGAGAACCTCAGGAAAACGTATTCTTTCTGACGCTTTCCCGTAAGATCGAAGACTTTCCGAATGAATTCTTAAGAACAGCTAAATCCACGTCTCCCATTCAGATCTGTGCCATTTTCTCTACAATCGGACCTGATAATCTTGCAGCTGCACTTAACCTGGAGCTCAATGCCGAACTAGAGAAGATCGTTTCGCAATGCGCTAATCAGGCAGTGCTTGATTTTGACGGTTTTTCGACTCAGGTTATAAACACGCTCAATGTCAAGGTCTGTAATTTTGCAGCGAATAAGGGTACACAGTTAAAGACTTCCATGTCCATGTTCGTCATTGAAGGTGACATACTTCGTGTGGTTCATGTCGGTATTACAAAAGCTGTTTTGTTCAGAAATAACCGCATAATGCTTCTTACCGAAGAACAGACCGTAGCGCACAGATACGTTCAGATGGGCGCCATCCAGGCTTCAGAGGAGCTTACGCATCCCGAGAACATGAATCTTACCCAGTATCTTGGAAAGATGCCTCAGGAAGGACCTGTTAATCCGGATAAGAAGGTTCATCTGAAACTTCAGGATAATGATGAATTGTTCCTTATGGGTGTCGGACTTTCAAGAAAGCTTCCGTCGCAGATGCGTAATTCCATAATCGCAAAGCCCCTGTCCACCGAGACGAAGTCTAAAGAGATCATCAATGCTGCCGTAAGTTACGGTATTAAGTCCGGTCTCACGCTCATCGACATAAAGATCGAATCGACATTCCTGCTTCCCGGTGATGCTGTTATCAACAGTAATCTGAAGAGCGATGCCCAGGTAGCGCCCAAACCTAAAAAGTCTTCCAGGGCACAGTCCAATGCGTTTACGGATTTTGAACCTGATGACGATTCTTCCGATACTATAAATTTTGTTCCGGGATCAGAAAACAGAGGCAACTCCGATCCTGATGATGGGCCTATGACTACTAAGAAAAAACATAAGATAAGATCAATTATCATTCCGATCGTCATATTTATCATATGTGTCGTATTGGGCTTTGGCGGGACTTTCATATTCTTTAACATGAAGAATCTGATCAGTTTTTCAGAGACCACTACAATGCTCCTTAACAATGCCGGTTCCGTTCTTTATGCTGCCAGTGACGGCGTTCCCGTTTATTCGACAGCTTCGCTTGACGGTACAGTCATTGCCCAGCTCAGACGCGGCGATGTTGTTACTTTCGTTGAAAAGTATGACGATACTTTCTCAAAGGTAATTACTTCAAATAACGTAACAGGATATGTTCTGACTGCTCAGCTTTTGGATGAGGATCCCACATACAATGATCCTACTACCGAGATGACGGCTGATCCGACCCCGATTCCGACCACGCGTATGACTGAGACAAAAGTCTCGATCGAAACAACTGCAGTTCAGTCTGACAGACGGAATACCGGCACGCAGGCAACAACTACTACTTCGGAAGAGACGTCTGCCACGTCTTCTGAAACAAGACAGACGGTCGAACCGCCTGAACCTACACAGCCTACTTTGCCTACTATACCTACTGAACCGACGGATCCTGCGCCTACAGATCCTGCTCCGACGGATCCTGCGCCTACAGATCCTGCACCGACGGATCCCGCGCCTACAGATCCTGCTCCGACGGATCCCGCGCCTACAGATCCTGCTCCGACGGATCCTGCACCTACTAATCCTGCTCCGACAGAAGGCGGTAACGGCGGCGAAGCCGGCAACTAAGATTAATGTATAAAGTTTTCGTAAGACTGTCTCATATGAGGCAGTCTTATTTTTGGGGGGATTTTGCTGTTCTAAACTTTTGAGGGAAAATTATTAAGCAGTTAACTCTGGATGACGGTGTAATAATTTTTGAAGTACAGAATTATTACTGATATCGGGTTCCGATCATTAACAATTCAGTAATTTGTTGCGAAATTACTGATTCTGTCATGTTTTTCGACGAAAATAGTAATTTATCTGTAAAGCTGCTTCTAATCCTACAACTTATCCGAAGAACCGAAAATATGCTGTGATTTTTGATAAAAGATCTGAACAACTAAAAAAGCCGGAATGCAGGTGCATCCCGGCAAATGAATAATCAATCAAAATATATGATCAATAACGGAAGAGTTCCTTGTAAAGCACTCTTACGGCA
This sequence comes from Saccharofermentans sp., assembly GCA_016288885.1. Taxonomy (GTDB): domain Bacteria; phylum Bacillota; class Clostridia; order Saccharofermentanales; family Saccharofermentanaceae; genus Saccharofermentans. The sequence goes on along the minus strand of JAEFAV010000008.1, from coordinate 71,878 downwards.
TATGAGCAGTAGGATTCTGATACGCCAAACATCATTGAGATCTCGGATGCGCCCTGGTTAACGATCCTCAGGTTAATTCCGGCGTTGGAGAGCGCGGAAGCGGCTCTTGCCATGATACCTACGGAATTTGCCATGGCTTCACCGACGATCATGACGATGGCGAGATCACGGTCGACACTTACCTCTGCCTCAAGTTCATCCTTTATCCTCTTAACGATCTTTTCTTCCTTTTCTTCGGTGAAATACTTCTTGCGGAGAACGATCGTTACCGTGTCGATTCCTGAAGGAATGTGGTCGATCGAGATTGCTTCATCAGAGAAGATCTTCAGGAGAGCAGCAAGGAATCCTACCTGACGGTTCATCATGTATTTGCTGACCGTAACGGTGCAGAAACCTTTGTCTCCGGCGATACCTGTTACGAGAGAATCGTAGTGGGAACGCTTTGATACAAGCATAGTGCCTTTAGCGGAAGGGTTGTTAGTATTCTTGATGTTGAGGGGGATTCCGCGTGCGAAAACCGGATAAATGGCTTCTTCGTGAAGAACCGTAAATCCTGCGTAAGAGAGCTCTCTCATCTCATCGTAAGTGATCTCGGTGATGGGGAAGGGGTTCTTTACGAGATTCGGATTGACTGCGAAAACATTGTCTACGTCAGTCCAGTTCTCATATACGTCAGCACCGACAGATGCTGCGAGGATGGAACCGGTGATATCAGAACCGCCTCTTGAGAAGGTAATTATCTTGCCGCTCTTGGAAACTCCGTAGAAGCCCGGAAAAACAAGGATAACATCGCCTTCATCTTTCAGCTTTGAAAGATTGTCATATGTCTCGGGGAGAATGACGGCTTTTCCGGCTTCATCGTGCTCGAGATAGAGACCGCAAGCTTCAGGATCGCAATATTTTGCAGGGTGGCCTGTTGAAGTGAGATAGAATGCGACAAGTCTTGCGCAGCAATCTTCACCCATTGCCTTGACAGAATCAAGGTAAGCGATGTCTTCGGTATAATCAGCATTGACTATCTTAAGGAGCCTGTTCTCGATATCGGGAAGAACTTCCTTAACACCGAGTTCGTCAGCTATCTCTTCGTAACGTCCGAGCACAGCATTGACTTCCTTATCGAAAGATTCTCCTGCGAGTCTTGCCTTGGCAACGGCAATGAGAAGATCAGTAACTTTTGTGTCGTCTTTGGTACGTTTACCGGGCGCTGAAACGACCATGATCTTACGATCCTCGTCTGCGAGAAGTATGTTGCAGACCTTTTGAATCTGAAATGCGTTGGCAAGAGATGATCCGCCGAATTTCGTAACTTTCATAGATTTAGTGCTCCTTGACTTGTCATTTAGCCTTAATATAATATCACAAGCGCAAAAACATATATTTATAATATTTTGCTGTAGAAACACAGCCTGTCTGTAATACTGCACAAACGCTTAACATGGGGAGAGCAGATTTGAACATATTCAAAGCCATGAAGCCTGAAAAAGTCTATGAGAGCCTTGTCCTGATACCCTGGGGTGAGCTTGCAAAGGACGGCATTGATACGGCGCTTCTTGATTTTGATAATACCCTGGGACCTGATCATGCGACGGAGCCGGAAAACTACAGTTACAGATGCGTAAAGATGATCGAAGATCAGGGGATCAGGTGCTGTCTTGTATCCAATGCTAAGTCAGACAGATCTGCAAAGATTGCTGAAATGCTCAGTATTCCCGTTGTCACATATGCTAACAAGCCGGGAACTTCCGGCATATTCAAGGCTATAGAACTGATGGGATCTGCACCGGAAAAATGCGTAATGGTAGGCGATCAGGTCTTTACAGATGTAATAGCAGGAAACAGGGCGGGCGTCAGAACACTGATGGTGGAAAAACTCCACAAACCCGAGATCTGGTATGTGATGCTCAAGCGTCCTTTTGAAAAGATTGTCAGAGTTATAGGAAAGTTTTGACGGTCCGGTTATGCAGGACGCATACTTGCGTAAAAAAACTCTTTCAAGTAAAATTACTTAGTTAAACGCTTATTTATTAAAAAAGGAGAAAATATTTATGATTAGCGCAGGTGACTTCAGAAACGGACTGTGTTTTGAAATGGACGATCAGGTCTATCAGGTCGTTGAATTCCAGCACGTTAAGCCTGGTAAGGGAGCAGCATTCGTAAGAACAAAGTATAAGAACGTTAAAACAGGATCCGTAGTAGAAAGATCCTTTAACCCTAACGAGAAGTTTGAGCAGGCACAGCTTACAAGACAGGACATGCAGTTCATTTATGCTGACGGTGATCTCTATTACTTCATGGATCAGGAGACATATGAGCAGACTCCCATCCATCAGGATAAGATCGGTGACGGTATCAAGTTCCTTAAGGAAGAGATGGTCTGCAAGGTCGTATCCTACAAGGGCGATATCTTCCAGGTAGAGCTTCCTATCACTGTTATCCTTGAGATCACAGAGTGCGAGCCCGGCGTTAAGGGCGATACGGCAAACAACGCTTCCAAGTATGCTACTCTTGAGACAGGCGCTGTAGTTAAGGTTCCTCTCTTTGTTAACCAGAATGAGAAGATCAAGGTTGACACAAGAACAGGCGAATACCTCGAAAGAGCTTAATTCAGTTTATCTTCTGCCGTGAGCGGAACTTTATCCGCTTACGGCAGTTATTTAATCCGCACCTTTAAAGTTTAGATCATTCAAGGAACCGATATGGAAGACAATACTAACATCGAATCCATAAAAGGCGATCGATCGATGACACAGGGATTTGTTGCCCAGTATGCATCTGAAGCTGCGCTTCAGATAGACGGAGTCTTGTCATTGGTTCCTTCTTTTGCGGTTGCTCTAAAGGAAAAAGCAGGTGTGGTCCACGAAGGCAAGGGTGTAAGAGTTGTTTTCGGTGATACCGAAGAAGGTTCGGTATCTATTACCGTATATCCCGTAGTCAAATACGGAATGATCATTCCCGAGATTGCCTGGATGATTCAGGAAAAAGTAAAAAAGGACGTCGAGCGCTTTACCGGACTTACGGTAGAGAGTGTCGACGTTTATGTTTGCGGGGTTGAGGAGGTGTCATGAATTCATTTATCAGAGCATTGATGTTCATTTATTCCGTCGTAATTGCCGTATCTTCGGTTGTGCTTTTATATGCGCTTGTTGATGACGGCATTTTCGCAGATATCCTGTCACCGTTGTCCTCGATAGTAACCGGACCTGTCAGCAGATACATCTATTTAGGTGTACTTATGCTCCTGTTCATTACATCCATCATCTCGATCATGAACCTGATCACTTCAGGAAGGCTTAACAGAACAAGATTGAGAAAGAATGATATCGGTACAGTCGACATCGGTCCCGATGCGATCGAGAGCATTGCGCTTAACGCTGCAAAATCTGCACAGGTCGGCATTAAGAGCGCAAGATGTCATGTGGCACCTGCCAAGAACCAGGCTTTGAAAGTAACAGTATCATGTGAGCTTTATTCCAATGTCGAGATTCCTGCTTCCATGGCTAAAGTCCAGGAGAAGGTTAAGAAGGATATAGAAAGATACACCGGAATCGCAGTAGAGCAGGTCATCGTAAGAGTCTCCAAAGTCGAGCAGGCTCAGACCAGAGTTGAGAGTAGATAATAATGGAAAGGTTTTTGTCCAAACTTTTCGAGAAATTAAGGAACACCAAAGCCGGTGTCGTTTTTGCTGTCCTTTTCTTTATTGTCGGACTTCTTCTTTGTATATTCGGATTTTTTAAGACGCTTTTTATTTTGTTATTTACAGCGGTAGGCTTTTTTGTCGGTTCGTTCCTCTTCTCTGATACGAGCAGGTTCAAGAAATTCCTTGACAGGATTTTGCCTCCGGGGAGGTTCAGATGAGCAGGATCGAAACACGCGAACACGCCATGGAATTGCTCTTCCAGATAGGATTCAGGAATGATCCCATCAGTGAGCAGATAGATGTTTTCAGGGAAGCATATCCTGAGGTTCTGGAAGATGAACCTTATTTTCTCGACATAGTTTACGGAGTCATTAACAGCAGGGATGAGCTTGATGAGAAGTTTGTTCCTTTCCTTAAAAGATGGAAGCTTGAACGTCTTCCGCAGACTGACCGCATCATTCTTGAGATCGCCGTATATGAGATACTTACGGTTGAAGAGATACCGACTTCGGTATCTATCAATGAAGCCGTTAAGCTTGCAAAGAAATTCGGAACAGACAGTTCATCTTCTTATATCAACGGCGTTTTGAGCAACTTTGTAAAGAGCCTTTGAACTCATGTTCGATTTTGACAGCGTAAGCAGGCTTAACAGCTATATAAAACAATCCCTGAATGACAATCCTTATCTTGCCGAATTTAGTGTAGTGGGCGAGATATCCCAGTATACTGTGTCTTCAAGAGATCATGCATATTTCTCCATAAAGGATGACCAGTGCGTGATCAACTGCGTTATATTTTCGAGACAAAGGGCTGCACTTAAGATCACTCCTGAGATCGGCATGAAGGTCAAAGTGTATGGCGGTGTCGATTTCTACACACAGGGCGGTAAACTCCAGGTAATAGCTACGACTATTGAAAATCTCGGAGACGGTGATCTTCACGAACAGTTCAATAAACTGTTTAAGAAGCTTCAGGATGAAGGTCTCTTTGACGGTTCACATAAGAAGAGCATTCCGATCCTTCCAAAGCGGATAGGCGTCATTACTTCAGGTTCAGGAAAAGTAATCGCTGATATCGTTAATACCGTGCGAAAAAGAAATCCGCATCACGATATCCTTCTTTATCCCGCAAGCGTACAGGGCGTGGAGTGTCCTCCGGAAGTCATCAGCGGAATTAAATATTTTAATGACGAAAATTATGTTGATGTCATTATCATTGCCAGAGGCGGAGGCTCTTACGAGGAACTCTTCTGCTTTAATGACGAGGGGATCGCAAGGGCAGTTTATGCGAGCAGGATACCCGTTATTTCCGCGATCGGTCATGAGCCTGATTATACGATACTTGATTATGTTTCTGACGTCAGGGCAGCTACGCCGACAGCAGCAGGTGAACTGGTAATTGCAGCTTACGATGATCAGAAAAAAGAGATAGACAATCTTGCGCTGAATCTGGACATATCCATCAATCAGTTCGTTGATTCAAGGCGTAAGGCTCTTGATGTTTATAAGAATCATAAAGCGCTGCATTCTCCTGCATTCTACGCTATGGAACAGCAGGCAGTGGTAAGGGAATTAAGAACAAGACTCGATGCTCTGTCAGGAAGATTTGTGAAGCAGACGGCATCAGAGATCAGCGAAGTGAAAGTCAGACTGGATGCTTTGAATCCCGCCAATGTCCTTAAGAGAGGATATTCGTACGTTTGTGACGGGGAGGGAAAGGCAATAGAATCCGTTAAGTCCGTTAACCTGGGCGATAAGGTAAGCATAGTCCTGTCTGACGGTTCGTTGTTAAGTGAGATAAAAGAAATTGAGAATAAAGATGAGGGAGGAATCTGAAATGCCTGAATCTAAAGATAAAGAGATGACATACGAAGAATGCATGGCTGAGCTCCGCCAGACGGTAAATAAGCTGTCCGAAGGAAAAACGACGCTCGACGAGTCATTGAAACTCTATGAACGCGGTGTTGAGCTTGTTTCGATCTGCGAGAATAAGCTTAATGAAGTTACGGCAAGGATCGAAGCCGTCAATAAGGCTAACGGAACAACGGATCCTCTTAACATCAGTGAGACCGGAGTCTGATGATGGCGCGGGATGATATTAATACTCTGCTCGCAAAGACAGAGGCGTGGATATTGCCGGAACTTAAAAGCATATTCGATGAAAAAGACAGCGAAGATGTTACCGTTAAGGCTGCTTTGTACAGCCTTTTTGCCGGCGGCAAGAGATTAAGGCCCCTTATGATGCATCTGACATCTGAAATGCTCGGCCTCGGGGACGAGCTTGATCCTGATGTTAAGTATTTCGCTGCGACGCTTGAAATGCTTCACACATATTCTCTTATTCACGACGACCTTCCTGCATTGGATAATGATGACATGCGCAGGGGAAAACCCACATGTCATGTCGTCTACGGGGAAGGAATTGCGGTTCTTGCCGGAGATCTTCTGCTTAATAAGGCAATGGAAAGGTTATTTTGCATATGCGAAAAGAAACCGGGATATGTTTTCGCTGCATCGTCAATGTCTGAAAACGCAGGAATTAAAGGCATGCTGGGCGGTCAGAGCATTGACATTGCTTCGGAAGATAAAGAAATCTCTTTAGAACTTCTCGAAATATTACAGGAGAAGAAGACAGGCGCGTTTATTGAGGCTGCCGTCGTAACTCCTTACTATCTTTCGAAAGAAATGATAAGAGAAGAAAGCTTTGAAGATGAGACTGCAGATTCATTAAGAAAGCTTGCTTCACACATAGGCCTGGCGTTCCAGATAAAGGATGATATCCTTGATGTTACGTCAAACAGTGAGATATTAGGTAAAAGCACGGGTAAAGATGAAAGAGACTCCAAGGCAACGTTTGTTACTTTAATGGGCCTTGAAGGAGCAGAAAAAAGATTGGAAGAAGAGATAGACAATATCAGGATCATTCTCGGGAAGTTTAAGGAGAATGGTTTCGATACTGCGGATTACGAGACGCTTACGGATTTTCTCGTTAACAGGGACAGATAATGGATTACAGATTTCTCGGAAAGGATATTACTTATGATACTCTTAAGGCCATGTCGCCTCAGGAGCGTGAAGTATTATGCTCCGAGTTAAGAGATAAGATACTGAAGACCGTGTCAGCTAACGGCGGGCATCTGGCAAGTAATCTCGGTGCCGTCGAGCTTACCGTGGCTCTGCTGTCTGTATTTGATTATAAACAGGATAAGATAATCTTCGACGTTGGTCACCAGGCCTATTCGTATAAGCTCCTTACGGGAAGATATGACAGGTTCGATACTCTGAGACAAAAAGACGGAATCTCTGGCTTCCCGAGGATATCGGAATCTCCTTACGATGCTTTCGATACCGGACACAGCTCGACTTCCATTTCGGCTGCGATGGGCATTGCGAGAGCAAGAGATCTCGAAGGCAAGAAGAATTACGTTGTTGCCGTAATCGGCGACGGAGCCCTTACCGGCGGTCTTGCATATGAGGCTATCAACGATCTCGGTCACAGCAAGACTAAGATGCTTATCATACTAAATGATAATGAGATGAGTATTGATAAGAATGTCGGCGGTCTGTCAAAGTATCTTTCAAAGCTCAGAATCTCGAGCGGATATCTCTCCGCTAAGCGGACAACCGAATCATTCCTTCAAAAGTTAGGGTTCTTCGGCAGGGTACTGATAAAGATCATACTTGCCATCAAGGATTTTTTCCGATTCCTTTTGTACCGCAAGAAGCCTTCGATGTTCGAAGATCTCGGACTTGTTTATTACGGTCCTGTCGACGGACATAATACAAATGATCTCATAAAAGCTTTTGATGCGGTAAAAGACATCAGAGGTCCTGTATTGATCCATGTACTTACCAAAAAGGGAAAAGGCTACGGACCCGCAGAGCAGAATCCTTCCGATTATCATGGCGTCGGTCCTTTCGATCTGGAAACGGGAGTTAGTTCCGGCAAGTACTGTTACACTACGGTCTTTGCCAACACCATAACAGAGCTTGCGGTAAAGAATCCGAAGATAGTCGCCATATCAGCTGCTATGACGCTCGGAACCGGCCTTGACAACTTCCAGATGAAGTTCCCTTCCAGGTTCTTTGACTGCGGTATAGCGGAAGAGCACAGTGTAACAATGGCCGGAGGTCTTGCGATATCCGGATTCATTCCGGTGGTCGCTATCTATTCGTCATTCCTTCAGAGAGCTTATGATGAAATGATCACGGACTGCTGTTTCATGAACAGTCATGTCGTTTTCGCGATAGACAGAGCCGGTTTTGTCGGCAATGACGGACATACTCATCACGGGCTCCTGGATATTTCGTATCTTAATTCCATGGTCAATATGACTGTCTTCTCACCAAGGGATTATTCGGATCTTAAGAACTGTCTAAGATATGCCATTGAGAATGTTAACGGTCCCGTTGCTGTCAGATATCCGAGGGGAGCTTCTCCTTTTGAAGCTGAAGGGCCTCTTTATGAAGATGTTTCTGATTGCGTAAGACCGCATGTTATTGAAGATTACGGCAATGATTTTGCCATTGTATCTACAGGAAAGATAAGTGAGGAAGCATCCAAGGCTGTTAAGCTGTTAAAAGAGCAGGGAATATCCGGTAAACATATTAACGTCTCCATGATAAAGCCTGTTCCTGCAAAAGAGATATTAGATCTCATTAAAGGCATAAAACATGTGTACAGCATTGAAGAGGGAATCTTAAGCGGCGGATTCGGCGAAGCACTTGAGCGTGAACTCCAGATGCTGAGATTTGAAAGCGACGTTACCGTTTTCGGTGTTAAGGATCCGATCGTAAGAGCAATGTCCCAGCAGGATCAGATTAAATTCTGCGGACTTGACGGTGATTCCGTTGCTGCTTCAATCAGGACATCTATATCTTAATTCGTTATTGCTTCTGTATTTTTATTCAACAAAGTGATTAAATATATAAAACTTCTTATAGGAGGATTTTCTTCATGAATTACGGAATATGTTCCAACGGTTCAAGAGATACCGGCTATGAGACGGCGATCAGGACGGCTGAGATCATCAGCGGTCTTGGTTCAACACCGGTTTTCGAAGCAGGTATGGATGAAGTCTGTCCGAAGCTGAAAGAAGTTCCGGGGGTTGTTTTCGGTGATTTCGCGAAAACAGACATCAAGGCCATTATTTCTATAGGCGGTGACGGAACATTCCTTTCCAAAGTTGCAAAATACAGAGAACTTGATACAGAGTTTGTCGGAGTCAATCGCGGTTCGATCGGGTTCCTTAATGAGATATTATATGAGGATCTTGAGAAAGACCTGGCACAGCTTGTTTCCGGTGATTATTATACGATCGACAGGACTCAGCTCAAATGTGATGTATATAACAAAGACGGCAGCCTTAAGGGGAGCTGCGTCTGCCTTAATGACATTATTATCGTAAGAGGAGCAAGACCACATATAACGACCCTTATATTAACCATTGACGGACAGATTATCGAAAGATTCCGTGGTGACGGACTCGTTGTGGCAACCGCTACGGGTTCATCTTCATATTCGCTTTCTGCAGGCGGACCTATCCTGATGCCGAATATGAAAGACATAATCGTTACTCCTATCTGTTCACATACTTTAAACGGATACACATATGTCGCAACACCGGAGAGTGAGATAAAGATCAGCCTTGAGTCGATCGAGACTGCTCCTTTGATCTGCCCTGACGGAAGGGATTTTGTGATTCTTGAGAGTTACGATTCGATTGTTATCAGAAGATATGAGAAAGTCCTTAAAACAGTTTGTCTGAAGAAGGACAGTTTCTTCAGTAACGTTAGAAAGAAGATAGTACAGAGAGGTTATTTCTATGAAAACCGCTAAGAATTCGAGACAGGAAAAGATACTTTCGCTTATAAGAGACAATGATATATCAACGCAGGAAGATCTTACCGCAAAGGTCAATCAGGCCGGCTTCGAAGCTACGCAGGCAACTATTTCCCGCGATATAAAGGAATTGGGGATCATTAAGATCACGCTTCCGAACAGAGCCACAAAATACTGCGTTCTTGACAGGACCGGCGACACTGCTCCCGGAAGACTTCTTGCGGTATTTTCAAACAGTATCGTATCGGTAAACCAGGCAATGAACCTGATAGTGATCAAGACTCTGCCCGGAATGGCTCAGGCTGCCGCATCGGCGCTTGATTCCATGCATCTTGAAGAATGTACCGGAACGATAGCCGGCGACGATACGATATTTGCCGCCTGCCCGGGAATAGAGGAAGCAAAAGCTCTTCTCATTACAATCTCGGATATGACTGAAAAAGGCTGAATTGATGCTTGTAAGACTTGAGATCAGAGATTTTGCTGTCATAAGCAACATCGTTTTCGAACCAGGTAAAGGTCTTAACGTAATTAGCGGTGAGACGGGTGCCGGAAAGAGCCTTATCGTAGATGCGATAGGCCTTATCCTTGGTGCGAAAGCTTCGAGAAACCTTATACGTTCCGGAAGCAGTTCCTGTTTTGCCGAGGCAGTTTTCGATTGTTCAGACATGAACGACAATGATTTTACCTGTCTCCTTAACGAAAACGGTATCGAAGATGATGACGGTATGCTGATTATCAGCAGGACAGTATATGACAGCGGAAAATCCGTTGCCAGGATAAACGGCACCGGTGTAACGAATGCCGTTTTAAGGCAGATATCTTCCATGCTCGTTGACATACACGGCCAGCATGACACGCAGGCAATTTTCGATGAAAGCATGCACGTTAAGCTCCTGGACAGTTTCGCAGGCGCGAAATGCGTGAAACTGCATGATGATTATGTAAGGAGTCTTCAGGAATTCAAATCTCTGGTGCTTCGCATTAAGGAGATTTCTTCTTCTCCTGATTATCTTGAACGGCGCCGGGAATACCTGGAGTTTGCCGTCAATGAGATTGATTCTGCAGCGTTTAAAGACGGTGAAGAAGAAGTCCTTTATGAGACAAAAAAGAAGCTTTCACAGAATGAGATGCTTTTTTCCAGCCTTACTAATGCACAGTCATTTCTGTCTTCCGACAGTTCATATCAAAGTCCCGTACAGGCTTTGAATCAGGCAAGCCGCGAACTTTTAAAAGCTTCACAGACTGACGAGAACCTTAAGGAGATAGCGGAGCGTGCAAAGGCATTGTCTCTTGATCTTGAGGCATTGGCTTCGGATTTGGATAAAGAGCTTTCAGACCGCAATTACGACGAAGGCCTTAAGGAACGCACAGAGCAGCGCATCGGCCTGCTTTATGAACTCAAGGCTAAATACGGTGCCACCATCGCTGACATCAACAAGTTTGCTTCTGATTCGAAAAAAGAGCTTGATGACATTGAGAAGAATAAAGATATCCTGAATGATTTAAAGAAGGAGCGTACCGTTAAGGAAAAAGGACTTTTAAAGATTGCCGAAGACCTTTCCTCAGAGCGTAAAAGATCTGCCAAAGAACTTGAAAAAGCAATTACAAAAGAGTTGTCTGATCTCGAGATGCCCAATGCAGTATTTGAAGTCAGTTTTGTAAGAAGGGAAAAGGCGAAGTTCTTTTCATTGTCAGGGATAGATGACATATCTTTCCGGTTCAGCGCGAATCCCGGTCAGGAAGCGAGGGCCCTGTCTGCGATCATTTCGGGCGGTGAAGCTTCAAGGATCATGCTTGCGATAAAAAACGTTCTGAGCAGAGTGGATCTGATTCCGACGCTGATCTTCGACGAGATAGATACCGGCGTTTCCGGCAAAGCGTCGCTTGCCATTGCAAATAAACTTAAGGCAATCGCTTCTTCCCATCAGGTATTATGCGTAACTCATACTGCCCAGATAGCTGCCGCATCCGACAAGGGATTCGTTCTTACTAAGAAAGTTAGTGACGGCAATACAGAGACTGTAAGCACCAATCTTGATAAAAAAGGAAAGATATCTGAAGTATCGAGGTTATTGTCCGGCAGCGATTCCGAATCTTCACTGCGACTGGCTGAAGATCTTATAGGATCGTTTGATTTTTGATAGAGTTTGAAATATGCCGATTCACTTCAAATCCTTTTAGCTATCACTATCCGCCATACTGTAACCAGGATAACTGCAATGGCGCCGGCAATAAGGACGGTGATCTGCCCTGAAGCTATCAAAGAACCGTCATGGTAATACCTCAGGTATTCCAGAACGAACCGCACAGGGATAAGAACGGCAAGAATGATATATACCGCATTGGCTTTGTTCTTCATTTTTGTCGTAATGATCACAGCGAAAACATGGATTATCAGAAAAGCAGCCATGTCGATCAATTGTGCAGGGAAGAAGGAGCCGGCGTGATCGCCTCCTGTATGTACGATGGCAAAAGGCCCGTTGTATTCTTTCCCGTGGCAGCATCCGGCGAGAAGACAGCCGATCTTTGCAAGCCCGTACATCAATGGAGCCGACGAGACAAAGGATGCCATAATGATATCGGGTTTATCCTTAATGATCAGTCCCGATATGAAAACCCCGCCTATCAAGCCGACAGCAGCGCCAAGACCGGAGAAACTTGTTCCAATACCTTCAGAGGTGATCTTGAAACCGAAGATCAATGATGTGATGATCGTGCAGACAAAAGTAAGTAAACCGGTATAAAGAATGGTCTGTTTAGTTACGCCTGACTTCCACATGCGGAGAAAAGTGACTGTAAAGCCGGTAATCACGGCGCCGATGACGATCAGTGCATATGGCGACCTTGAAAACTCCGGGATGATGATCTGCATGTCTTATCAGAAACCCTGACAGTCTTTAACTATGTATGCACATGTAGCAATGATAAGTATCATTGCCAGGATACCGGCTGCAAGGATTCCGATATAGACCCACATCAGAACTTTAGCGAATTTGCTTTCCTTGTACTTGACCCTGGCCATGATCATCAAAACCCACGAAGCGATGTAGGAACCGCCGAACAGCACAGAAATTAATATGCTGCCGATCTCAGAGATATTGCTGACAGAACTTGTTTCTGCCACTTTATCCAGAACAGAGGTTAAAAAACCTGAAATAGTTTCCGGAATGAATTGAAGAGCGAGTGAAATAATGCAGAGAATTGTGGCGCTCTTTCTCCTTGCAGCCTTTTCGACAGGCGTCATCAGATCATACTCGGTGATCTTCTTATCTGACGGGTACGGCTGCTGGTTCATGTATAGAGGCTGCATCTGCTGATATACAGGTTGCGTGACAGGCTGCTGATAAGGCTGCTGATATACAGGTTGGGCGGGTACGGGTTGAGCGGCCGACTGAGCAACCGGTTGAGCTGCAGGTTGAACCTGCGGCTGTATAGTTTGATCAGTATTGATGTCGTTATTGTTATCCATATAATTATTCCTTCCTCACAGGCTTATCCTGCTATCTTGATTATTCTATCACTTGCTGAGGATTGGTAGAAATGCTGGCGGAATCCGGACTATATTGACCCGTAAAAAAGTAATTTTGCTCAAGAATGCAAAAATCCTGGTAAAAAATGGTCAATAAACCCCAGAATTCAGGATACTTTATTTTTCAATAAATATTCTATGATTTTCAGTTTTTATTTATATAATAGGCTTGTTTAAAAACTATTCAGAGGAATAGCACGTGAAAAACATATTCGGTAAGGTTGTTTTACTTGTTTTGGCGATGACGGTCGTAACTATGACTGTCCGTATGCTGACTGTTCTTATACCCAAAAGACCTGCTGACACAGATACTCAGGCCGGCATGTCATATTTGGCAGAACGGGAAACTGCAATATATACCGAACCGACTCCCAGTCCGACTCCGACAGAGGTTCCGACTGTGCCCACGGCAGGTCCGACAGAAGCTTATATGGATATTCCGGATAATAATTTCAGGGCAGCTTTTAAAGATATATATTTTTGCGGTGACAGTATTGTCGAGGCAATGAGCGGATATGATATCCTTGACAGTTATCATGTAATTGCCGCTATCGGTGTAGGAACTTCACACATTGATAAGAACCTCACTTACATCGTTGCTTCACACCCTAAGTATCTGATCCTTCATTATGGTGTTAATGTAATTGACGTTCCGGAATATGCGGATACATTTATAGCCAATTACAAAGCGAGCATTCAGAAGCTTCAGGAGCAGCTCCCTGATACAGTTATCTTTGTTGACAGTATTTTCCCGGTACAGGAAAAAGCATATAAGCAGGCTCCGGGCACGAAATACATAGATTACTATAACGAGAGGATTTATGAGATGACGCAGGAACTCGGCGTTTATTATATAGATCACACGCCCCAGTGGGCAGCTTTCGAAAAGAATTATTACGAAGGTGACGGAATACATCCGGTCTATTCATATTACAAAGAGAAGTATCTTCCTTATATTTACACGGAGGTCATGAAGACAACGTGAAATATAAGAATTACCTGATACCTGAAATAATCTGTGTTGTATGTTTACTCGTTTTTATCGTGTGGATGTGCATTTTAAGTTCCGGAGGCACTCAGAAGAGCATAGATGAAGTGTCTGCTCCGGTCATTTCTGTTCTGGCGCAGGATCAGATGACCAAAAAGACAAATGCTGATGCGAGCAAAGCATTTGGTTTTGACATCTCTAAAACAGAAGGCATTGCATATTATTCGAATGACAGTGTCATGGACGTTTCAGAGCTGTTGATCGTTAAACTCAACAGTGCGGATGATGCTTCTGAGTTCAAAACCGCCATCACAAACAGAGTGACGGATCTTCAGAACACTTATAAAAATTATGCTCCTGATCAGTATGCTCTTCTTCAGGACTGCATAATCAAAACCAGCGGAAATACCGTTTTCTACTGCACGGCTTCAAACGCAGATGAATTGTATGACGCATTTAAAAAGGCACTATAAATATTTCAGAAGATAAAGAGATATAAGGAAGACAATGGTATTCAGTTCTGCGACATTTTTAATTATCTTTTTGCCCGTAACGATGGTTTTATACTATCTTTTGGGCGTAACGATAACTAAAAGCACGGCTGTAAAGAATCTTATACTTCTGATCGCAAGCCTTATCTTTTATGCCTGGGGCGAGCCGGTCTATATTATCTTAATGCTGATAAGCATTTGTTTTAACTTCTTTGTCGGCAAAGACATGGATCAGGCGAAACGGATGAACAGAAAGAAAAAGGTGAGGACTCTGTTTATATCCGCAGTCATCTTCAATATCGGTGTGCTGGGATTCTTCAAGTATTCCAACTTCCTCATTGAAAATATAGCTAATATTACCGGTCTCGGAATAAGGCCTCTTAACCTGCCGCTTCCTGTAGGAATCTCCTTTTACACCTTTCAGATACTGTCATATATAATCGATCTTTATAACGGTAACATCAGGGCGCAGAGAAGGTTTCTTTCATTTGCTCTTTATGTTTCGCTTTTCCCGCAGCTTATAGCAGGTCCTATAG
This sequence comes from Saccharofermentans sp., assembly GCA_016288885.1. Classification (GTDB taxonomy): domain Bacteria; phylum Bacillota; class Clostridia; order Saccharofermentanales; family Saccharofermentanaceae; genus Saccharofermentans. The sequence continues at coordinate 56,853 of JAEFAV010000008.1, read as the reverse complement.
TCAAATATAAGGATATTTCAGATCAGCTTATGTACCGTAAAGAAGATCTGTCATCTTTCTCGAAAGGTCTGAACAGATTTGTTTTCGGACTGTCGAAGAAACTCATACTGGCGAATACTTTAGGAAGCGTTTATTCCTTTGTTCAGGATGCCGGCACCGATAATATCAGTATGCTGACAGCCTGGGTAGGAATCATCTGCTATACGCTTCAGATCTACTTCGACTTTTCAGGATATTCTGATATGGCGATCGGCCTCGGCGGAATTTTCGGGTTCAGCTTCTGCGAGAACTTCAACTATCCTTATATCGCGGTGTCCGTTACTGATTTCTGGAGAAGATGGCATATGTCTTTGTCATCATGGTTCAGGGATTATGTTTATATTCCTTTGGGAGGAAACAGATGCAAGGTCCCCAGAGTTATCCTTAATCTTCTTATCGTCTGGATGCTGACCGGCTTCTGGCATGGAGCATCATGGAATTTCCTTTTGTGGGGCTTGTTTTACGGAATCCTTCTCATACTCGAAAAATACGTCCTTGCAGGTGTTATCAACAAAATACCTAAGGGTTTAAGATGGTTTATTACGATGATATGCGTTATGGTCGGCTGGGTGTTGTTCTCCGCGCCATCCCTGGGCGAGGCATTGAACTATATCGGAGCGATGTTCGGTTACGCGATATCGTTCGTTGATTCGTTCGGAGCATTCATCCTTTTCACGAATCTTGTTCTGATCATCATTGCCGCGATCTGCGCAACTCCGATATACACGGCTCTTTCTGTCAGGCTCGGCGAAAAGAGATTCAGTAAGTTAATGGTGGTGGTGACCCCTGTGCTTTTCCTGCTCTGCGTCATCTTTATGATAAGTGAAACATACAATCCTTTCTTATACTTCAGGTTCTGACATTATGAAATATGCAAATGTAGATGAAACAAAGAAAAAAATAACGAAAATGCCGAAATTCAACATGTATGAGTTTTTCTCGGCTGCCTGTGTGGCATTTCTGCTTTTCGTGTTTGCCATTCTGACAATTTCCGGTAAAGACAGGGAGTACAGTGAGGATGAGAACCGCATGCTTGCGCAAAGCCCCGTGTTCAGCCTTTCTTCTGTCATCGACGGTAAGTTCATGGACGATATGGAAGAGTATCTTTCGGATCAGTTTGTTTTCAGGGATTCGCTTGTGAGAACAAGGACAAACATTGATGTTTTCCTTGGAAAACGTGAGATCAACGGCGTATATATCGGAAGAAAGCATTATCTTTACGAGGAAACATCGGTATATAACGAGAGCAGGGTAAAGAAAACGACGGATACAATGAATGCCATAAGAGCCCGATATGGCGATATCCGCAGTTATGTTGCAATAGCTCCTAATTCCTCAGAGATCATTACGGATTATCTGCCTTCCAACGCACCTGTCCAGAATCAGACCGAACAGATAAATCAGGTTTATGCGTCTCTTGAAGGATTTACCTGTATCGATCTCTGCAGCCCTCTGAAGAATGCCGAACATCCCGAGAATCTGTATTATAAGACTGACCATCACTGGACGGCAGAAGCCGTAGATATCGCATATACAAAGATCGCGGCAAGCATGCAGCTTGAGGCTGACTCTTTTATTCATTCAAATCTTGCAGTAACAAATGAATTTCAGGGGACACTGGCATCCTCTTCGGGAATATTCAGTGCCAGCGACACGATCTACGTGCCGACATGCCCGGCTGATATTATGTACAGGGTGACGTATGTAAATGAGGGAAAGTCCTGTACGACGGTTTTCGATCCGGAGAAACTTCAGGAAAAGAGCAAATATGATGTGTTCTTCGGCGGAAATTTCGCACAGATCATCATAGAGACTAATTCAACAAGCGACAGGGTGTTGATGGTCGTTAAGGATTCATACGCAAACAGCCTGATCCCGCGTCTTATACCGCACTTTAAGACAATAGTCATAGTTGATCCGAGGTATTACAACGATAATCTGAATCAGATAGTCGAAAGGGAACAGATAACTGACATTCTTTGGCTATATAATGCCAATACTTTCCTTAATGACACTTCGATATCAGGAAAGCTCTCATAATAATTCTGTTATCTTTTGCATGTCCGGCGGAAGTTCAGCTTCGAATGTTTTCGTTCTGCCCTCGTCAAAAGGGTCATTATATTCGAGCTTATAAGCATGCAGGGCGCATCTGCCCATCCTGCTGTCGTAGATCTCTGCCTGTGATTTAAGTTCCTCATTAGGGTTGTCATCAGAAAGCGGTCCGTAAAGCCCGTCGCCCAAAAGAGGATGTCCTACATGACAGCAGTGAGTCCTTATCTGATGACATCTGCCTGTTTCCAAAGTGAACTCTACTAAAGATATGTCTGCTTTTTCAAAATATTTAACTGTTTTATAGTGTGTGACGGACGGCTTTCCGTCAGGGACGCAGTCTCTGATCATGACAGAATCCGGGCGTCTTGCTATGGGGAAAGACATTGTTCCGTCTTCAGGATCAAATCTGCCATAACAAAGTGCAAGATAGCTTTTCTTAATGTCGGCTTCGGTTACTAGAAGATTGTGGGCATATCCGTCTTTGGCGACCATCAGGAGTCCGGAAGTCTCCCTGTCCAGGCGCATTACCGGGTGGAGAGTATTATCTGAGAGGTTTGTCAAAAGCGAATCTTCGAGATGACCGTGGGAAGGGTGGGTAACCATGCCCGCGGGTTTATTTACAACGGCATATGATTCATTTTCGTATAAGACAGAGACATTGTCAGGCGGTGTAAGGTTGCCGGAATTGTCTTCATATTCGAAATAAAGCTCGTCTCCCTCAGTCACACGGTCTTTTACTCTGGCATGAATGCCGTTAAGATCGACGATCCCATAGAGTTTTACGCGCTTGACCCATGTGGTGCTCATGTTGAATTTGCGCCTCATTATCTGCTGGATCTCACAGCCGTTATATTCACTTTGAACAAAATATTTTATTTTCATTGTTACATTCTAACAAATTATTGACAGATAAGTGTTTTATTTCTACAATATTCAATGGCTTGTCAGAGCCATTTATACGATCTTTGACAACTAAATAAATTTTGGAGGTGAGTACCAACGTGCCACAATTATCGGTAATTTGGGTAATAGTCGCGTGCGTTGTCGGACTACTTCTGGGTATAGGTATTGCATTAGTCTATTTTAAATCGGGTATTTCCGGAGAGCAAAAGAGACTTGCGGAGGACATTGCCAAATCGAAGGAGGAAAGCGATGTGCTTCTTGCAAATGCACAGAAGGAAGCAGAGAACAACAAACGTGATTTGCTTTTGCAGGCGAAGGAGGAAGTCTCCCGCGTACGTTCCGAATTAGAGCGTGAAGCCAGGGAGAAGAAACAGGAACTTGCAAAAGAACGCAATAAGCTCGAGCAGAAAGAAGAGAATATCAACCGTATTGAAGCTAATTGTGAACGCAAGCAGGAGGAAATCGAGAAAAAGCAGCAGAATATTGCCGAACTCGAAGCCAGAGCCAAGGATTACGAGCAGCGTAAGAAAGCTGAACTCGAAAGAGTATCAGGACTTACTATCGCAGATGCCAGAGCTCTTGTACTTGATGAAGCAAAGCGCGAATATACACACGATATGGTCGTAATGCTCAAGCAAATGGAGGAAAAGACCAGACAGGATGCGGATAAGGTCGCAAAAGACATCATAGTTAACGCCATTCAGCGTTATGCATCCGACTACGTCTCTGAGGTCACTGTATCGGTTGTAAATCTTCCCAACGACGAGATGAAGGGTAGAATCATCGGTCGTGAAGGACGTAATATCAGAGCAATCGAGACTATCACGGGAGTCGATCTCATTATCGACGATACTCCTGAAGCAATCGTACTTTCATCGTTTGATCCTATCAGAAGAGAGATAGCAAGACTTACGATCGAAAGACTTGTTGCTGACGGAAGGATCCATCCGGCCAGAATTGAAGAGATGGCCGGCAAGGCAAGGAAGGAACTCAATCAGACTATTAAAGCCGAGGGCGAGAAGGCAGCATTTGATACGGGAGTCATGAATTTACATCCGGAAATCGTAAAGCTCCTTGGCCGTCTCCGTTACCGCACATCGTACGGACAGAACGTACTGCAGCACTCTATTGAAGTATCATGGATCGCTGCAATGATGGCGGATGAACTCGGACTTGACAGTAATCTTGCAAGGCGCGGCGGCCTTTTGCATGATATAGGTAAGGCAGTAGATTTCGAGCAGGAAGGAACACATATCCAGCTTGGTGTTGAAATAGCGAAGAAGTATCATGAGAACCCCGCTGTCATCAACTGCATCGAGGCACATCACGGTGATGTTGAGCCCCAGAGCGCAGAGGCTGTATTAGTTGCTGCAGCAGATGCCATTTCAGCAGCAAGGCCCGGAGCAAGAAGAGAGAATCTCGAGACTTACATCAAGAGGATCGAAAAGCTTGAGGAAATCGCTACAAGCTTCGAAGGTGTAGAGAAGAGCTTCGCCATTCAGGCAGGCAGAGAGATTCGTGTTATCGTATCACCTGATAAGGTATCAGATGACGAGATGACTCTTAAGGCTCGTGATATCTGCAAGAAGATTGAGGATGAACTTGATTATCCCGGACAGATCAAAGTAAATGTCATCAGAGAGACGAGGGCAACTGACGTTGCTAAATAATTATTTATCATTTTTTCATATATATTTATTTAACACGTTAGTATCATCGTTCAAAACAAAATCAAGGACCTTTGGGCGGTTATCCGCCCGGAGGTCCTTTTTGTTTAAGGTAAGAATTTCGAAGTGTGATATACTTTTAAAATAATAAATTAAGAAAGGGGTATTATCATGAGAGTATGCTTTGTCGGCGATATAGTCGGCGGTGCCGGCCGCAGAGCTTTCCGTACGGTAATGCCCGGATTTCTCAGAAATAATGCTATTGACTGTTGTATCGTCAATGCCGAGAACAGTGTTCATGGTCTTGGCGCATCCATCAATATCTTAAGAGAACTCGAGAATCATGGTGCCGATCTGTTTACGATGGGCAATCATACGTTTTCGAACAGGGAATTCATCAGCCAGATAGGTAAGGTTAAGAATGTAGCCAGACCGGCTAATTTCAGTCCGTCATGGCCCGGCAATGATTATTGCATTTTTGAGAAGAACGGTGAGAGATTAGGCGTTTTTAATCTTTTGGGCCAGGTATATGCGAATGTGCTGCCGGATAATCCGTTTACATGCGCTGACGGGATCATTGACAGGCTTAAAAACGTTGAAGGCTGCAATTCGATCGTTCTTGATTTCCATTGTGACGCCACGTCAGAGAAATGCGCGATGGGATATTATCTTGACGGCAAGGTCTCCGTTGTAGCCGGAACGCATACCCATGTCCAGACGGCAGATGAGACCATCCTTCCGAACGGAACCGGTTATATCTCTGACTGCGGCATGAGCGGCGCGAAGGAATCCGTGCTGGGAATGAATATTGATGCATCCATCAAAAGGCTTGCATATAAGCTCCCTGCGAAATACGAACCGGCAGATGGTCCGGGCTTTGTGTGTGGTATTATTTTTGAGACTGATAAAAACGGAAGGTGTACCGATATCAAGCGGTTCTGTGAATATGAGTGACAGTTTGGAAAGCGTAAATAAGAAGAGTATTTCAGGTCTTGGATTGTGCGTTCTGTTTTCGATAGCTTTTATCGTACTGGTTGCAATTGACCAGATAGTCAAGCAGGTTATCGTTAATAACATTAAAGGCTCAGGTCCGGTTACGGTGATCAACAACTTTTTCTACCTTCATTATGCCGAAAATACCGGAAGCGCATTCTCGCTTTTTGCTGACAAGCCTTGGGGTATTTATTTCCTGTCTTTTGTATCTCTTATTCTCGGCATTGTCATTTTTGTTCTGATGATAATTGCCTCCAGGAACTCCATGAAGCTCCTTGCGCTGGCATTTTGTCTTTTGAGTTCCGGAGCGATAGGTAATCTTATAGACAGGTTCCGTCTTAAGTATGTAGTGGATTTCTTAAGATTCGACTTCGGATCTTATACATTCCCGATCTTTAATTTTGCGGATATGTGCGCTGTTGTCGGAACGATACTGATCATCTGCATTATCGTTTTTGGTTCCAGGTATTTCGAGTCATTCTGGAATATCATCGTGAAAAGGAAATCTGAAAATGCCAATTGATTCAAAAGCTTGTGAAAAGGACGGGGTAAGGCTCGACAGCTTTGTTACCGAAGCGTTTGATTCTACATATTCCAGGTCGTTTTATAAACGGCTGATCGATGACGGTAAGATCTCAGTCAATGGCAAAGTGATAACCAAGGCGGGAACCAAGCTTGCTGCCGGAGATATTGTCGAAGCAGACATACCCGAACCTAAAGAAGACGATTCGTTTATCGCCCAGGATATTCCTTTGGACATCGTATATGAAGACTCGGATCTGCTTGTAATAAACAAGCCGCAGGGCATGGTCGTTCATCCTGCAGCAGGTCACAGTGAAGGAACACTTGTCAATGCACTGCTCTCGCATTGCAAAGATGAGCTTTCTGATATCAACGGCGTTTTAAGACCGGGCATCGTACATAGGATCGACAAGGATACATCTGGACTGATGCTTGCCTGCAAGAATAACTATACGCATCTTAAACTTGCCGATATGCTCTCCAGACACGAGATCGTCAGAGAGTACAGAGCGCTTGTATACGGCGTCGTGAAAGAAGATAAGGGCATGATCGATGCCCCCATCGGGCGTTCAGCTTCAGACAGACGCAAGATGGCTGTCATTAAAGACGGAAAGCCCGCTGTCACTCATTTTGAGGTTATAGAAAGGCTTGGAGAGATATCGGATATTAAACTGCTCCTTGAAACCGGAAGGACTCATCAGATAAGAGTTCATATGGCTTATATCGGACATCCGGTCGTAGGTGACCCCGTCTATGCTTCAAGAAGAAAGAACTATGGCCTGACAGGTCAGGCTCTTCACAGCCGGGCGATCACTTTCGTTCATCCGAGGACCGGAGAGACACTTCATTTCGAGTGCGGACTTCCGGATTACTATACGGCTGTTCTTAACAGTTTTAAGGGTTGATTGTTGACGTTGATGGCAAATAGAATAATAATTCTTTTATAGGAGATCTCATTTGGAAGAAAGAATCGAACAGCTTAGCAATTCTTTACAGACAGCCGGCGTATATGCTACAAGGATAGCCGACTTTTTTGGTGTCTCTGTCGAGCATGACGGCAAGGGCTTTATCATTTCAGGTGACACAAAAGATGTGCTGACTGCAAAAGACGCATTTATCGCTCTTGATAAACTTTCCAGTGATTCTGAGATCGACGAGACGGATATCCAATATCTGATGAATATAGCCGGAGAAGGAAGGCTTGAAGATTTCCTGAAGACGTCAGATGAAGTGTTTTACATGACGCCTTCCGGAAGAGCAGTCAAGCCGAGGACTCTTGGACAGAGACTCTATGTTGATTCGCTTAAGCAGTCAGAACTTGTAATATGCTGCGGTCCCGCAGGAACGGGAAAGACGTTTCTGGGTGTAGCGATGGCAGTTAAAGCTTTAAAGAGCAGGGAAGTGTCAAGGATAATCCTTACAAGACCAGCCATAGAAGCAGGCGAAAGGCTTGGTTTTCTTCCCGGTGACATAGAAGAGAAGGTCAATCCTTACATGCGTCCGATTTACGATGCCCTTTCGGCTCTTCTCGGGCAGGAGATGTTTGAACGTTATTACGATAAGGGCGTTATCGAAGTCTCACCACTGGCGTTTATGAGAGGAAGAAATCTTGATGACTGTTTCGTGCTTCTGGATGAAGCCCAGAATACTACGCCTGAACAGATGAAGATGTTCCTTACAAGATTGGGTGTTAACTGCAGAGCTTGTGTCTGCGGTGATTTTACGCAGATCGATCTTCCAAAAGGTGTCGAAAACGGTCTTAAAGATGCAGTAAACGTCTTAAACGGAGTAGAAGGTATCAGGATCGTTAGCCTTAATGATTCAGATATCGTAAGAAACAGCCTTGTCGCAAGGATAGTCAGAGCTTATGAGAATGCTAAGCAAAGGTGATTTATGAGTAGTTCCAAGTCCGCCAAACCTAAGGTCCATCAGATTATAACCTTGGCGCTCGCAGCGCTCACTATAGTATTCATGGTTTTCTACGGATCGCTTCCGGTAAGTTACGATTACGTAGTCGGTTCGATCGCGGATCAGGATATTTATGCTCCGAGGTCTTTTGCCGATACTTATGAGACGCAAAGAAGAGCGATTGTCGCAAGAGATACGAGTGAAGATGTTTTCGTAAGGTCAGATAAACAGTCTCAGGAATGTGTTGACCGTGTCGATGATTTCTTCGATCTCGCAGAACAGGCCCGTAAAAATGCAGCTCAGTCCAGGACAACGCAGACTCCTGTTAAACCCTCGGAAGTTGCAAGTCAGCTGTCAGTCAATGTTGAACAGACATTGGACGTAAAGATCAATCCTGATGATATAGTTGTATTCTTTGAGACAGGTACGAGCGGAACTACATTCACGTATATCAGGGAAAAGACCATCTCGATGGCTGAGCTGATAATGTTAGGTGATGTTAATGACGCGATCCTTCCCGTTAAGATAAATGAACAGATAGACGGATTCAATGAATCCAGTCCGTCCTATTCGAAATACGCTTCAGCGATGCATGTGATATTAACATCCATCCTTGAACCGAATACCGTATATGATGAGAAAGCCACTGCCGATTCAGCGAACAATGCTTATAATGCCGTCATCAATGAGCCGGTAATGATCGAAAAGGGTACAAAGCTTGTTGAGTCGGGTAACATAATCGATGAGCATATCTACAGCAATCTCGTAGATCTCGAGCTTATCAGAGACTCTTCATTTAACCTTATAATCCTAGCAAGATGCGCTCTTTACGTGTTGATAATATCAGGATGTACTGTCGTCTATCTTAACATTGAACGTAAAAAGCTTAAGGTGGAGACACCTGTATTTTACCTGCTTATCATTACGTTCCTTGTCAGTATCGGTGCCTCTGTATATCTGTCAACGCTTTCGAATCTTCTTTGCATAGCCATTTTCTTTGCGGCAGTCTGTGCCACTTATCTGGGTACGCAGAACGGTATCATTCTCTCTGTCGTAAATTTCTTGTTTATCTGGCCGATGCACGGTTTTGATCCGGAAATTTTCTTTATAAATATGATCGGTATCATACTCTGTTCGATATTTGCGGGAAGAACAGATAAGATAATCAACAATGCAGCTCTGATATTCTTTCCGACGATAGCCACGATCACGGCGAGTCTTGCATATAACTTCCTGATCGGTAATGCGAGAACGGAGTACCTGAATTCCATTGTGTTTACGTTTGTTAGCACCATCGCTTCTCTTGTTGCAGCGATAGGTCTTTCTCCTATCTTTGAGCTTGTATGTAATGCGGCTTCGCCGGTAAAACTTATATCTTTAAGCCAGCCCGGACAGCATCTTATGAAGAGACTGTTCCTGGAGGCTTCCGGAACTCATTCACATTCCATGATGGTCGCAAATCTTGCTGACTCTGCAGCGGAAGCCATTGGCGCTGATGCGCTTCTGTGTAAAGTTGCAGCGTATTATCATGACATCGGCAAACTTGAGAATCCCGAGTATTTCACCGAGAACCAGCACGACGGTGTTAATCCGCATGATTCTCTTACCATTATGGAAAGCGTTGCGATAATCACTAAGCATCCTGAAGACGGAGTCAAGCTTGCCAAAAAGGAAAGACTTCCCAATGCCATCGTCAAGATCATTGATGAGCATCACGGAACGACGTATCCTTCGTATTTCTACAGGAAAGCCGTAGAGGATGCGAAGGTCAGAGGTCTGGAACCTCCGGATGTCAATAATTTCAGGTACAGAGGACATATACCTTCTTCAAGGGAATCTGCTGTCGTTATGATCGCTGATACCTGTGAAGCAGCGGTAAGATCAATGAAGACCAGCGACGTCCAGAGTGCTGAACAGCTTATCCGTGTTCTCATCAAGGATAAGATAGATCAGGATCAGCTTATCAATTCCGGTCTGTCCTTCGACGATATCGAGAAGATAGTTATCGCTTTCAAACAAGTATATGCAGGTGTTTTCCATGAAAGGATCAAGTACCCTGAATGAGGATCGATATAGAAAACAGAGCTGAAGGTTTTTCCGAAGAGAGACTGACCGGTCTTGATGAATACATCATCAGGCTCAGCGAAGCATTGATTAACGGAGAATATACCTCGCCTCAGGTAACAAGAACACTTAGGGATGCTTATGCGGTACTGACGTTCGTGACTCCTGATGAGATACATGAGATCAATCTTGAACAGCGGGAAATTGATAAGGAGACAGACTGTTTGTCTTTTCCTATGCTGGAATTAAAAGACGGTGAGTTTAAGGTCATTCCCGACAGCGGTGATTTCGAGTACGATGAAGAAGGCAATCAGGTCCTCTGCTATGGGGACATACTAATAAACCCCGTTGCCTGCGAAGCCCAGGCTGAAAGCTACGGTCATTCTTTCGAGCGTGAAGCCATGTTCCTTATCGCTCATTCTCTTTTGCATCTTTTAGGCTATGACCACATCGATCCTACAGACGAGAAGATTATGATCGATAAGCAAAAGCGTCTGATGAGAGATATCGGACTTGCTTTCGATGATGAGATAGAAGATATTTTCGAGATGGATAATCATCGTGATTACCAGCCGTCAGAAGGACTGATCCCCGCAGGAACTCCGTGTAAGCATTGCGGTACCGTTGCTTTATTGGGACGTCCTAATGTCGGAAAGTCAACACTTCTTAATTACATAACCGGAATGAAGATCGCGATTGTTTCCCATAAGCCCCAGACGACTAGAACGAATATCAAGACCATTTATAATACTGAAGATACGCAGATCATATTTACCGATACACCCGGTATCCATAAGCCGACATCCAAGATGGGTGAGTTTATGGTCGACAGATCCTACAAGGCCGCACTCGGTGCCGACTGCGTAGTGCTCATAGCTGACGGAAGGTTCCCTGAACCCGGTTCCGTGGAGAAGAAATTGATGACACTCCTTAAAGAAAGCGGCAAGAAGGTCATTCTCGCAATCAATAAATATGATGAGGCAGGGCAGGAGAAACTTCTTCCGCTGACTCAGAAATATTCTGAACTTTATGACTTTGAAGATGTAGTGCCGATAAGCGCAAAGACCGGAAGAAATGTCGATCTGCTGCTTTCTGTGATCACTAAGATGCTTCCTGAAGGACCGCGTCTTTATGACAGTGAATATATGACAGACCAGACTGAGCGTGTCATAGCAGCAGAACTGATACGTGAGCAGGTCCTTCATTATACGGATCAGGAGATCCCTCATGGAACTGCTGTTATTATCAACGAATTTAAAGAAAAGAATGATGACGGAGAGATCGCCGCAGATGACGACCGTTCCATCGTTGTCATAAAGGCTGATATCATCTGTAACAGAGATTCTCATAAGGCCATCATTATTGGTAAGGATGGCCTTATGATCAAACGTATAGGAACCGCAGCGAGAAGAAATATCGAGAAGATGCTTGACTGTAAAGTGTATCTTGATCTTTATGTAAAGGTCAGGAATGACTGGCAGAATAATGATGCCATGCTTGGTTCGACCGGGCTTGGAAAAGATATTGACGAATAATGGATCCCTTTAATTGCCGCGGTCTCATAATCCGTTCAGATGAATATAAGGAAAAAGACAGGCTTTTATCCGTTCTGACATCTGACAGAGGTCTTATTACCATTTGCGCGAAAGGTGTTGCTAAACCCGGAAGTTCACTAGGTTGTTTCTCGATGCCTTATATGCTTTGTGATTTTGTTGTCTCGGTATCACACGGGTATTATTATCTCAAAGACGCTACTATTATTGAGAGCAATTCAAAGATTATGGACAGCTTGGAGCAGATGACTGTCGCCGCACATATCTCTTCATGTCTTATGGACTGCACACTGCAGAGTGAAAATGCCAGGGAAGCATATGAACTTGCGGTTTATGCGTATTACAACCTTGCAAACAACAGGGATAAGTACCTGCTCATCTATTCTGCTTTTAATTGGAGACTTCTTACGATAGCAGGTTTTACAGTCCAGTACGACCTTAATAAACCTGCTTATCATGCTTCTGAGGATAAGCCTAACAGATATCTGATCAATATCTCGGGCAGTAACGGTCATCAGAACAAAACGTTTAACAGGCTTCTGGAAGAGCCTGCGGTCAGGGCAGTCAATTATTTCGCGACTTGTGATCTCAAGAAGCTATTTACTTCTGCCGCTGACAAAAACATAGAAAAAGAATTAAAAGAATTCACTACAGACTATCTTTCGATGCATTTCGAAAAGAACTATGATTCGCTTGCTGTGCTGAATGAACTTTGAACCGGATAAACATATTTATGAATACTGATAAAAAGGTTGATCATAACCGTAATTTTTGCGGCAGTGTTTGTTGTTTTAAGCTTTTTGGCATGGCGCTTTTTCCCGTATAAGGACAAAAAGATCCCTGTTAAAGCAATACCTGAAATGCTTTGGGGCAGTGAAAATGAGGATTATCTTGCATCAGATGACAGCATTGAATCTGTAGATATCTTTGAGATATCCATGAAGAATTGTTTTAATGTCGGAAAACAGCTGATCGATGACATTCTGGCAGGAAGATTATAGACTGTTTTATTAAATAAATTTGTCATAAATAATTACTGTGTTATAATTCACCTCGAATTTCAAACATGAGGTAAAAACATGAAAAGAACAGACAAAATCGTTAAAAAACTTCTTGCCTCTGTTTTAGCGTGCACGATGATCATGGGTCTTTGCGCATGCGATGACGAAGGTTATGACGAGGATTGGACTGAGGAATCCGTTCCGGATGAATCAGTTCCTGATGATGAAGGCGGTAATGGCGGAGTCAGATCCGCTGATGTTACAGCCATGCAAATGTCCGTAAACAAAGAAACAGGTGAGATGACCATTGTGCGTCCTAAGTTTGCGGGAGAGCCTATGGGCGAATCCGGAACATGGACGATCTTTGTTTATCTCTGCGGTACTGATCTCGAATCCGGCGGCGGTGCAGGTGTTACGGATATCGCTGAGATGGCATCAGCAACTGAGAACTCAAATTATAAGTTCATTGTTCAGACCGGCGGTACAAATCAGTGGAACTACAACGGCATTGATGCTGATAAGATTGAGCGTTTTGTCGTTGAGAACGGAGATATCACTAAGGTGTATGAAGGCGGAGACCTTGCCATGGGCGATTCCAGTACACTTGCTGATTATCTTGTTTGGGGCGTCCAGAATTATCCGGCAGACAATATGGGACTTATTCTCTGGAATCATGGCGGCGGATCCATCACAGGTGTTTGTTTCGATGAGAGACACGGCAGTGATGCACTTTCACTCAGGGAAGTTGACAGTGCTCTTCTGACAGCACAGCAGTATATGACTGATAAGTGGGAATTCATTGGCTTTGATGCATGCCTCATGGGAAGCATCGAAGCTGCAAATATCCTTGCAAACTATGCAAACTATATGTACGGTTCAGAGGAGATCGAACCAGGTGCAGGATGGAATTATACTGAGATCGGTAATTTCCTCGCAAATAATCCGGGCGCATCAGGCGCAGACTTGGGTAAAGTTGTCTGTGATTCTTTCTACCAGGGTTGTATTGATATTGGAGATTACAATGTTTGTACTCTGTCTGTCATCGACCTTTCCAAGATCGATCAGGTAGTTATGAGTTTTAATGATTTCTCCAAGGATGTATACGAAAAGGGTGAAGATGCTGACAGCCTTTCGACTATGATCCGTCAGATCGAGTCAACAGAGATCTTCGGTTCCAGCGTTTCAGAGGGCGGATGCTTTAACATGCTCGACGTATGCGCACTTGCTGAAAGCTGCGGTGATTATTCTTCCAATGCTGCTGCGGTAAGATCTGCCGTTGATGATGCGGTCCTTTATAAGATCCACGGTCCCGACCACCCGAATTCCTGTGGACTTTCACTTTATTTCCCAGTAATGCTGGGCGGTTCTGAGGAACTTAAGGTCTTCAGCGACATCTGTGTCAGCCCTTACTTCATGCAGTTTATTGACCGCCGTGATTTCAGCGCTTCGATCTATTACGGTGATTCCGGCGCCCAGGCTGCAGAGCAGGATGCCAACTATTATCAGGATGCTGAGACGGGAATCTCTTATTTCACTGAGAATAATGAATATTATGCATATGATCAGAAGAATAATGTTTACTATCATTACAATGCATCTACAGAGAAGTGGGAAGAGGTAAGTGGCAGCGGTCTTAATGCCGATCAGTATAATTATTCTTGTTCCAACCAGGTTTGCTCCAACTACTCAGATGATGAGTATTATGATGACAGCGGATGCTGGAACTGGAACAACAATTATGAATATGATTCAACATCACGTTCATACCGCAGTGCTCCTACTCAGACCAACCGTTACGATTACGCTGATACTATCGAGAAGACCGGTGAGAGTAAGCACATTAAGTTCCTCCGCGCTCCTTCAACGGATGAAGAAGGCATATTCAGATTTACATTGACCAAGTATTCTCTTGATCACTGCTCTGATGTTTACGCTATGGTATTCATGCTTGTTGACGAGAATGAGGTTATCCTGCTCGGAGATACATATGATGTCGAGTGCGATTGGGAGAACGGATCATTTGCAGACATGTTTGACGGTTACTGGCTCTCACTTCCTGACGGTCAGAACCTTTCAATGACAATCCTTGACAAGAATGATGAGTTTGTAATCTTTACATCTCCTGTCATGCTTAACGGTGAGGAGACATATCTCCGTATCCGCATGAACATTGAAGACGGTTCTATTGAGATCGAAGGTGCCTGCGACGGTATGACGGAAACCGGTGCCGCATCAAAGAACATCACAAAACTTAAGGACGGCGACAAGATCATTCCTTTGTATACAAGCTTCACGCTTGATGATGATATGACCGAATCATTGTACATGGGTGATGAATTTACCGTAAGCGGTGAGGTAGAGCTCGTATATGGTCTTCTTTTTGAAGGTGATTTCATGTACACATTCATCATCGAAGACATATACCGTGATTACCTTATGACTGATTTCACTGCGTTCAATGTAGATGAGAACGGTGATGTCTGGTTCTATGAGGAAGTAGAAGAATAAGACTTTTACTTAATTATCAGTAATGAACGGGGTGTCTCAAGATCAATGAGATGCCCCGTTTTGTTATTCGAGTTGTTTATAAGACATTTTTAGAAAAATATATGACACGTTTTCGGAATTAAATAATCTATAATCAGATAAAAATACCGCCAAGAAAGGAATTGCGTTATGAATCCTTCCACAACCCCTTCACACCGTACTGGAGAATGTCTTGTAAGAGTTATTGATAAAAACGGAAATCCCTTAAAAGATAAAGAATTGGTCTTAAATCAGAAGTCTCATGAATTCCTGTTTGGCAGTGGAGCTTTTGACTTCCTTTATTATGCAGATCAGCCGGGCGGACCGGACAGAATAGAGAAGTGGCTTGCAATTATGAATTACGGAACACTTCCTTTTTATTGGGGAAGATATGAACCCGAGGAAGGACATCCGCAATTCGAGTTCCTCATGAAAGCAGCCCGGACTTTAAGAGCTAATAATGTAACACCTAAAGGACATCCTCTTTGCTGGCACACTGTTTGCGCTGACTGGCTTATGAAGTATCCTGATGAAGTAATAATGGATAAGCAGCTCGAAAGGATCAACAGGGAAGTTACGGCATTTAAGGGCGTAATAGATTATTGGGACGTAATAAACGAAGTTGTCATCATGCCTGTTTTCGATAAGTACGATAATGCAGTAACAAGACTCTGCAAAAAGTACGGAAGGGTAAATCTGGTAAAAGAAGTCTTCGCTGCAGCGAGAGCGGCAAATCCCGAAGGAACATTCCTTATCAATGATTTCAATACATCACCACAATATGAGAAGCTCATTGAAGAATGTCTGGATGCAGGAGTCGAATTCTCTGCTATCGGAATCCAGTCCCACCAGCATCAGGGTTACTGGGGTGAGGAAAAGCTCCGCGATGTTTTAAAGAGATTCGGAAGATTCGGCCTGCCGATACATTTTACAGAGAATACGCTGATTTCAGGAGAGATCATGCCCGCTTATATCGAGGACCTAAATGACTGGCAGGTCGACGAATGGCCTACGACCGAAGAAGGCGAGATAAGACAGGCTAGAGAGTGGGAAGAGATGTACAGGATACTTTTTGCAGATCCTAACGTAAAAGCCATCACCGGCTGGGATTTTGCCGACGGTGCCTGGCTTAATGCTCCTTCCGGTCTTGTTACGAAGGATAACAGGTGCAAGCCTGCATATAATAAGCTCCTGAATCTCGTAAAAGGCGAGTGGTGGACCAAGGGCGAGGTTATCTGCACAAATAATGACGGACTGGTTTCAGTTAAAGGTACAAAGGGTACTTATGAGATCGAAGGCGCAGAAGGAGTTATCACTCTTGGTACTGAGCCTTCAAAGACCACGGTTGTACTGTAAGATCAGATCTTCCAGTGATCAGGATAAAGCATTATATACTCGGGTTTTGCGAGTCTCTCATCGATGAGAAGCGCAAAGCCCGTGTCTGTTTCCGTGCGTATAACCCTTCCGACGGCCTGAAGGACTTTCTGCCAGCCCGGGAATCTGTATGCAAATGAGAATCCGTCGCCAAACTTCTCGGAATAGTAATTGCTCAATATCTGCCTTTCGGGGGTTATCTTCGGAAGACCTACGCCGACAATGACGACACCGGTGAGCTTGTCTCCCACAAGGTCTATTCCTTCGCCAAAATGTCCGCCAAGTACAGCAGCCCCTATCAGAAGTCCGTCGTATGGCTCGCTGAAGCTTTTAAGGAATTCTTCTTTCTCGACACCTGTCATCTCGGCGATCTGTGAGATGATCTTATAACCGGTAACGCTTTTTCTGTTTAGTTCCATCTCGATCTTGGGCATGATCTGATTCATGTATTCGAAAGAAGGGAAAAAGATCATGTGATTGCCGGTCCTTCCGTTCAGGCAGTCAGTGATCTTCATGACAAGCTCATCCTGTGTAATGGAACGGTTCTTATAAGTTGTCGAGATATCTGAATCGATCATTATCTCCAGATTTTCCGGAGGGAAGGGCGACGGCAGTCTCAGGAAAGACGAATAGTCGCAGTCAGGACCTACAAGGCAGTTTCTGTAATACTCATATGGAGTAAATGTTGCAGAGAAAAAGATCACCGACATCCGGTCCTTTATTATGTCGTCAAGCTTGGATGAACAATCAAGGCAGTCAAGAGTTATCGTTATGTCGCCGTTATCCCTTGATGCCGTGGTTATGTAAGCGCTGTCAAAATAGTGTTCCAGTACGGTAAGAAAGAATCTTGCTTCAAAGAAAAACTTGACGGCAGTTCTCCTGCAGGTGCCCTGTTCAAGATTGTCGAGAATGGGAGCAAGATTCCTTATGGTGAACCAGAGTTTTGCATAGAGTTGTCTGGGAGGCTGTCTCATGGCTTCCCAATTCTCGGTCATAAGCACTTTGTGCTCGTCTGCCTGTTCCATAAGCTTGAAACACGAACCGGAAGAATCGAAGCATGTTCCGATATTTACATAATAATTCCGCAGCTGATGGAGCATAGTCTCGATCTTGGTGTTCCGGCCTTTGAAGTCTTTGATCATTTCATCGATAAGGCTTAACGAAAACGATGCCGAGAACATATCCCTGCCTCTGTCAATCATATTGTGAGCCTCATCAACCAGAACGGCTATCCTCTGATTGCCGGGTTCTTTTGATACAAGCGATACCCGGGGGCAGAAAATATGGTTATAGTCTCCGATGACAACTGTACAGTAGTTCATCGTGTCTATCATGAACTCGTGCGGACAGATCCCGTGTTTAAGGGCTATCCCGGTAATCTTTTCGGGTGTGATCTCGTCTAAGACAAGCGATTCTGCAAGAGCGTCCTTGAGTTTTCCGTAATAATCCTTTGCAAGAGGACAGAATTTGGCATCGCATTCAGTACCGAACGGGCACATCTTTTCCTTGGATCTTAACGTGATAGACCTTATGATCAGACCGGATCTTCTCATCTGGTTCAAAGTAGCTTCCGCGACGCCTCTGGTGGCTTCTTTCGCTGTCAGATAGAAGATCTGATCGTATCTGTTCTTTATGAGACCTTTGACTGCAGGGTAGAGGACAGATACTGTTTTCCCGATGCCCGTTGGTGCTTCAACGAAGAATGCCTCACAGGAATTAAGCGCCAGGAGGGCTTTCTTCATGAATTCTTTCTGACCTGGCCTTATGCTGTCGAAAGGAAATCTGATTATCGACACCGTATCCCTGAGGCTGTTCTGATAATCGAGCAGCGTTTTGGCGAAAACGCAATATTCAGCACATGTTTCTTCCCAGAATTTTTCTGCTTCCTCAAAAGACATCGTATAAGTGTTTTCGTAGCTGTCGAGAGTGGTTATCGATACATATCTCAGCGTTAATGAGATGTCCAGAGTGTCGGAATTCGTAAGAAGATACATGGCACCGTAGAGTTTTAACTGGGTAACGTGTTCGGGACGTACAAGTGCCTCAAAGCTCTCTTTGGTCGAATTAAAGGATTTTATCTCGAAAAGCATCGGGGGTTTGCCGGTATCTTTCATCATGGCATCAAACCTGCCGTTTACTGAAAGGCAGATCCCTGAATCTGAGACATAGTCATAGACCAGGGCTTCCTCGGTAATTACAATGTCTCCGTATGCCTTCTTAAGATCGGCAAAGACTCTCTGGTGAAGCCTGGTTCCTTCTACTGCAGACACTGAACCGTATGAACCTCCGGCAAGATTGCCGCGGCGTGAGATGTAGGAAGAGAGGTCTGTAACGGAAACGCTTATCTTATTCATAAAGAGATTATAACCCAACTGCCTGACATGTCCTTATTGAAAATTGAAACCTCTTGTTATAAAATCTAACCCGCACGCAGATGTGGTGGAATTGGCAGACGCGCTAGCTTCAGGTGCTAGTGGGAGCAATCTCGTGCGGGTTCAAGTCCCGCCATCTGCACCAATTATCAAGGCTCTTCATGATGGTTCGTGAAGAGCCTTTTTATCAGTAAATATAAGGGTTTGGTGAACTTGCACCTGTTTTGTGGTTTTCCGTCTTATTTCGTCATTTTTGTCTGTTTTTCGGTAAAGTGGTAGTAAAAATGGTAGTAAAAAAAGTAGTAGTAAAGCCTTATTTTTCAAGAGGTTTAACCGTTTTGATGGTGTTTTTACTCTTGAAATAAGCTATTAAATCAATATCAGATTGGAATTTATCAGAGAGAATATTGCCAAACCGATTAACATCTTCAACAGAAAGAGTAAATTGAACACCATCCTTTATTAAGATCATATAATCTTTAATATCCGAAAATAGTTCTTTGATACTGCTTTCTCCGTTAAATAAATCTTTAACAACTACCTCATAGCCGTTAAGTTTTGCAAGAGAAATTATGATAGTATGAATTAATTGATTCTCATATTGTGATTGCTGCGCTATTGAAATAAACTCTTCAAATGAATTTACATATTCTGTATTAATATCTAAAAAATAGTTCTCATCAGCATTAAACACATTAGCGAATTGTTTTGCCATATCTTTTTTAATAGGTTGTTTGCCGTGTTCAATGTTAGATATTGATTGAAAACTTGAATATCCAACAATATCAGCAAGCTCTTGTTGGGTAAGTCCTTTCTGCTTTCGCAATTCGCTCAATCGTTTTCCGAGTATTCTTTTGATGTTTTCGCTTTCATTCATGGTTTTATACCTCTTTCTATAAAAATTTAGCGGTTATTTTCCATATAGATACAATTATAACAACAACTATAATGCAATTATAATCAAAATTGCAGGAGGCAACAAGATGAAAAATGAAAAATTGAGATTATATGCTGCAAGTAAAAATGTTAAGTTGTGGCAGGTTGGTGAGAGGTTTGGTTTATCTGATGTTGCGTTTAGTAAAAAACTACGCCATGAGTTAAGCAAAGAAGATGCAGATAAGTTTAGAGGCTTTGTTGATGAAATAGCCTCCGATATGGTCTGAAAGGTAGGTGCAGCAAATGAACAAGACTTCAAGAAAAACAATGCAGCTATCGAACAGATTAACAGCTAATACCGATTCATTATCAGAATATCTTGATTGCGGTAGAGCAACAGCAGTAAAAATCGGAGAGGCTGCAGGTGCAAAGATTCAGATCGGTAAGAGAGTTTTATGGAATATGAGTAAGGTGCAATCATACCTTGATAGTTTATCGGTAGATGATCGGAGGTTCACATGATGGATATTAATATTCTTAAAAGTGTTATTCCTATCGGTAAATCAAACGCAATACATCAGAAAGAGTTAGCCAACAGATTATTTGTTACACCTGCAGAGGCTAAATTGATGGTAAGGAAAGCAAGACAACAGGGATTGCAAATATTAAGCGGTACAGATGGCTATTGGTTTGCAGCTGATGAGGAGGAGAAAAGGCATTTTGTTAGGACAATGCAAAAACAGGCTCTCTCACGCCTCAAAACAGCTAAACCAATTAAGAACACTATATCACATTTGCACGGTCAAATAAGCCTATCAGATTGCGTTACAGAGGCAGGTGAGGTTGATGAATGATCATTCTTTCCATGATAAACCTGTTTTTGATAAAGACTATTGTGATGCTTATGGCATAACTGCCGATTGGTTTAAATTTGATAAAACTACTGCAGGTTACCTTATGGCTTTAGTTAATGAATCAACTAATGATAATGGTGAATGGATATTAGAGGATGTTAGTTGGTTAGGTTACACAATGTATGCGATTTGTTGTCAACTGATGGATTGCGATATACCGCCACGCCTTGAATCAATACTTAAACAGAAAAATATGAAACTTGCAAAATTAGCATTTGATAACTGTTCAAGGGAGATTGAAGATAGCAGATCAAGAATTGCTGAAAACCGATACAACGGCAGTAAAGGCGGAAATGCAAGAGGCAAAAACCAACAGTAAGCAAGTGGTTAGCATATGGTTAGCGGTTGCTTTACTAATGGTTAGCAGGTGGTAACACATACATACAAACAGACATACAGACAAACAATTACAGTAACAGGTACATTAACAAAGAGAGAGCAATTTTTGTTAATAGTGGATTAGCAAGCAACGTATTTATTCCCACATGGTCATAAATACATAGTGATTTTTATTGGAGGTTTATATGGCAAAGACTATATCAGATGAAATAATCATTTCTGCTTTAATGAGTAACGGTACGATAAAAGATTCCGCTGCTGCTATCGGATTATCGGAAAGAACTATTTATGACCGAATGAGCAACGGTGAATTTATAGAGAAGTATAAGAGTGCTAAAGCTGATATTGTCCGCAAAGCTGTTTTTGAACTCAATAAGCAAATCGGTGCAGCTGTTAATACTGTAATTGAGATCATGTCTGATACAACTGTTAATCCTGCTATAAGGTTACAGGCTGCTCAAACCATTCTAAATAATGCCAATAAATTTGCAGAACGTTTGAATGATGATGAGCAAAGTGTAGCAGATCAACAGGAAGATAACAGGTTTTCTTTTTTCTAAATTAAGATCGAACCTGCCTCCGATATATGCTGTTTTTTTCATATGAAAGGGGTGGGGTATTATCGGAGGTTATCAAATGAGCAGAAAGAAGAGAAGAAAAAAGTGCAGGAATAAAGATGAACTGCAGGAGGCATTAGATTTATTTAATAAAGCTATTGAGGGTGATGTTGATGCCTTTATTAAGATTTGGAAAATAGTTACAGAAGATGAGGCAGGAGGTGAGTATGATGGCAACTACGAGTAAAGAGAGAGTTGAGGCAGTAAGAAAACGCAAAGATGAGTATAGGCATATGCGTGATGCTTTGATAAGAATTGCACTTGCATACGAAACTTCTGATGCAGATCGGATTGCAGCTATTAATACTATTTATAAGATTGATTCATCAGACATACCATATCCAAATTTGTAATTGAATTGTTGCCACACATTAAATATAATATTTGTGTGGCAATAATTGTTTTATCGGAGGTTATTATGACACCTGCAGGCAGACCGTTTTCAAGTAATCCTAAATCAATTAAGTACAGCATTAGGTTAGATGCTGATACAGAGAATAGGCTTATTGCATATTGTGAAAAGCATGAGATCAAAAAGGGAGAGGCAATTCGTAGAGCAATAGAGTTATTGCTTAATAATGATTCGGAGGTTCGTTAATATGGCAAGGCGTAGCAAAAGAGCAGATGGATTATTGCAAAAGAAATTTCGTGTAAACATAAAGGGTGTAAGCAAGCAATTTATTGTTTATGGTCATAATGAAAAAGAACTTACTGAAAAAGAACAGGCAAAGAGAACTGAAATAGAGCAGGGTGTTCTTAAGCAGGATAACCCTACTATTACCGATTATTATTATCGTTGGGTAGATGGTCGGAGAGGTACAGTTACAGAGGCAACTTTAAGAATGAATGATAAGTTTTTCGGAATTATCAGAAAAATCACTTTGCCCGATTTATCTAATATTCGATTTGGTGATATTCGAATGAGGGATATTGATATTGAGATATTAAGAACAGTACAGAAAACCTTGAAAGATGGTCGAAAAACGCAAACTGTTAATGATTATATGGCTTTTATTAAGCACCTGTTCTCTGATGCTCAAAAGGAAAGAGTAATTGATTATAATCCTTGCGTATTGCTTAACAATCTGAAAAGGTCGGAGGAGAGGGCAAGAGATACACATCATAGAGCCTTAAGCATAAGTGAGCAGAAAGCCTTTTTTGATTGTGATAGATGCAGGAGAAGTGCTTACTATAATGTTTTCCGTTTTGCCATCAATACAGGTATGAGAATTGGTGAAATCGGTGCATTAAGATATGCAGATATTAGAGATAATACTATTCATGTTGAGAGAACAATTACGAGAACAGAGGTCGGTTCATATAGGGTTGGAGATGATGCAAAGACCGTTGCAGGCAGAAGATCAATTCCTATGAATGAGCAGATCGAGAAGATCATAAATGAACAGAAAGAACTTAATATGATGCTTACAGGTGGGATTATGTCTATAAATGATTATCTCTTCAAGGCTGTTGAGGGTGGGTTGCTTTCTGCAAGTCCTATTGATAGGGAGATTAAACGCATTTGTAAAGCTGCAGGCATAGAACCATTTACAATGCACGCATTAAGAGCAACATTTGCAACAAGAGCCATTGAGAGCGGTATGAACCCTAAAACCTTGCAGGAGATATTAGGTCATAGCAATTTCAATATTACCATGAGTTTATACGGTCATTGTTTAGCTGATACCAAAAAGCAGGAAATGGATGCTATCATCATAGCGATTTAAGGCAAGTGGTAGTAAAAATGGTAGTAGTAAGGCTGAAATGCTTATAAATAAAGGCTTGTTGGTTTTAGTCCCGCCATCTGCACCATTATTCAAGGCTCTTCATGATTGTTCGTGAAGAGCCTTTTTACTGTTATAATAATTATATTTTTAGGGGGTCTGACCCCATCGAATTCTCAGTGAGGTAGTCAAGATGTATAGAAAGCTCCGTGAATGGTTCAGTATAAGACTTGCTAAGAATCCGGGACAGATCGTCCTGCTTTCGATTCTTTTCTTTAACGTGGTATTCTTTTTTCTGTCTGCTTTTATCATAAGCAGGATGTCATTGAGCGGAACTGAGGAGCTTGGTTTTCTTGAATCAGCTTTTTACACCATCAGCATGATCCTTGATGCAGGGTGTATTTCATATGTTGTGGAAGATATCGGACCGCAGAATGCGGCAATTGCTCTGGTCTGCCTGCTGATAGTCATCATCGGAATGGTCTCTTTCACCGGTGCGGTAATAGGTTACATCACCAACTATATCTCCAGCTTTATCGAATCCTCTAATGCAGGCTATCACAGACTCCTTATGTATGATCATTTTGTTATCCTTAATTGGAATTCAAGGGCTTTGGAGATCGTCAATGATCTGCTTTACAGCGATTCCGTCAATAAAGTCGTGGTTTTGGTAGGTTCGGGTAAAGACGATATTGAAAGGCAGATAGACGAAAGGCTTCTCGAGACCGTAAAACGCGAAAACAACAAGATAGAACAGGACTGTAAAGACAAGCCGCTCCTGTCCAGAAAATGGTATTGTTCCAGGCACAAGTTCAAGAATAATCTGACGATCGTTGTCAGGGAGGGTGATGTTTTCTCTTCAAAACAGCTTTTTGACATCTCGCTGCACCGTGCTTCTTCCGTGGTCATCCTTGGTGAAGAGGTCAATGACAATGCCTGTAAATATGCCGTTAACGAGAAGATTAATAATTTCGATAACGGTAATTCTCTTACGATCAAGACCCTGATGCAGGTAGCGGATATTACATCATCAGAGTTTTCAGAAGACAATCAGAGGATAATAGTAGAGGTTACGGATGACTGGACCTGGAACCTTGTACAGAAGATAATAAGAAGCAAGCAGGTTGACGGCAAGTGCAATATCGTTCCTGTAAGAGTCAATCAGATCCTGGGCGAACTGATGGCCCAGTTCTCATTGATGCCCGAGCTTAATTCGATCTACAATGAACTTCTGTCCAATAAAGGTGCCACTTTCTTTACTGCACCCTGCAAAGACAGCGATGAACTGTCATATATTAAATCTTCTCTGAACGGTAATTTCCATGTCGTTCCGTTGACTGTACAGTCAGAAAAAGACAGAAACTACTGTTATTACATGGCTTTAAATGAGAAGGACTTCTCCCGGACCGCCGATAAGGAACCGTCAGGTATCCCGATAAGACTGAATAAGGATTTCTGGCTTGAGAAGAAAAAGATCATCATGCTCGGACATAACAGCAAGTGCCGCGAGATCATGAACGGATTTGCTTCTTTCCTGTCAGAATGGGGGTATAAGGATTCCGACGAACTTCTACTCAGCATCGTAGTCATTGATGACGAGAAGAGCCTTGAAAAGATGAATTATTACAAGGAATACCCGTTTGTCATTAAGACTGTAGCTGCAGAGATCTTCGAAAAGGATCTTATCTGTGATTCAATAAACGAATTCCTGAGACTGAATTCTGAAGACGTAAGCGTTCTCATACTGTCTGATGATCTCGTTTCAGAGGATGAGACAGATGCCGGAATGTTTGCCAATCTGGTTTATGTCCAGGATATCATCAGTGATAAGGTGGAGGCTGATCCGGATTTTGACGTGGGAAGCATTGACGTCATTGCGGAGATCAACGATCCGAAGCATCACGACGTTGTAAGCAGTTACAGCGTTAAGAACGTTGTTATTAGCAACAGATACATCAGTAAGATGATCACACAGATCGGTGAAAAAGACGCCATTTATGATTTCTATCAGGACATCCTCGTATACGATGATGACGGCGGTGACGGATACGACAGCAAAGAGATCTATGTTAAGAAGGCAAAGGATTTCTTTGTGGAACTGCCCCATGAATGTACGGCCGATAAACTTATCCGCGGCGTTTTCGATGCTTCATATGATCCGGAGCGCCCTGCAGAAAAGCAGAGCATTTCCATAGTTCTTGGAATCGTTAAAAATGACGGCGAGATCCTCCTGTTCAGCGGTGACCAAAGGACTGTTAACGTGAAGATCGAAGAGAAAGATAAGATAATCGTATTCAGCAATCACTGATCTGCCACTTGTTATACGGGCAGCGGCCTGCCTTAAGAGCAGCGCGGAGTTCTACAAAGCATCCGCAGGCAAGGCATGTGCCCTGATTAAGCTTCTCGCAATCTTTACAGATTGAAAGTCTTCCGGCAGATTCTGAATCAGATGTAAGATCTTCTTTAGGCAAAGAAGAGAGGCCATTAACGATAATGGCCTCATATTTTTCTTTGCTTAAGTCCTTGAGAAGACATCTTGTGCAGATTTTTGACATAGCGTTACTTTGATGTGCATTACGCTGGAAGCGGGGATGGTAAAAGTGACCTTGTCGCCATCAGTCTTAAATGCGTCGAAAGTTTCTTCTTTTACTACATCGGGATCGTCGAAAGTGTTGTGTGCGGTTATCGCCCCCGCAACTATCTCGCCACTTACTGACTCGATCTCGTTACCGAGAAGGTTCGTCTCGATCTCGTAAGAATCGGTTGCTGAGAGGTTGGTGAGAGTGATGTGGATATTGCCGCGCTCGTCCTTAGAGACGGATTCGGTGAGGTTCGGGACCATGTATTTTTTCTCAATTCCAATCGGCTCGGTGTCGATCGAGCTCTCGAGGAGCGCATTGTCCTGATGAGCAC
The DNA here is from genome assembly GCA_016288885.1 of Saccharofermentans sp. Taxonomy (GTDB): domain Bacteria; phylum Bacillota; class Clostridia; order Saccharofermentanales; family Saccharofermentanaceae; genus Saccharofermentans. The sequence continues at coordinate 30,496 of JAEFAV010000008.1, read as the reverse complement.
TATACATCTTGAAAACATAGTATGTAGGTGTCTTGATCATCTTAGGACCTTCAGTGAGGATAACGGCCTGAAGAACGTTAACGAGCTGGGCGATGTTTGCCATCTTTACGCGATTGCAGTGCTTATTGAATATGTTGAGGTTGATGCCTGCTATGAGAGCATCACGGATGGTGTTCTGCTGATAGAGGAAACCGGGGTTCGTGCCTTCTTCGACATCGTACCAGGTGCCCCATTCGTCGACCATGAGACCGATCCTGCAGTCAGGGTCATATCTGTCCATGATAGCGGAATGTTTCTCGATGAATTCCTCCATGGCAAAAGTCTTGGCGAGTGTCATGTACCATTCTTTATCATTGAACTTCGTGGCACTGCCTTTCTTGTCCCAATCGTAAGGAAGAGTGTAGTAGTGGAGGGTAAGACCGTCCATGTAGCCGAAGTTCTGCGGGAAAGTGCCCTGTTGTCTGAAGCATTCGCGGAGCATTGTCTCAGTCCAATTGTAATCTTTATCAGTTGGACCGACGGCAAGCTTCTTGATCTTTTTATCAGGATTAAACTGCTTTACGAAGGTCTGATAGTGCTTATAAAGGCTGGCGTAATACTCGGGAACCATGTTTCCGCCGCAGCCCCATGTCTCGTTGCCGACTGCAAAATAATCGACTGTCCAGGGCTTCTCGCGGCCGTTAGCTCTTCTGAGGTCAGCCATGGGGGATACGCCGTCAAAAGTCATGTACTCGACCCATTCGCTCATTTCCTGGACCGTACCGCTTCCGATATTACCGTTGACATATGTCTTGCATCCAAGCTGCTCGGCGAGTTCCATGAACTCATGGGTACCGAAAGAGTTGTCCTCTGTAACGCCGCCCCAGTTGGTATTGATCATCTTTTTGCGGTTTTCCTTGGGACCGATGCCGTCCTTCCAGTGATATTCATCTGCAAAGCATCCGCCCGGCCAGCGGAGGACGGGGATCTTCATCTCCTTCAAAGCCTCAACTACGTCATTTCGCATGCCTTTGGTATTGGGGATGTCTGAATCCTCACCGACGAAAACACCTTCATATATGCATCTTCCGAGATGTTCGGAGAAGTGTCCCTGGATCTCCGGGTTGATATGACCTTTTTCTTTGCTGGGATTGATTACTAGTTTAAACATCATGACCTCCGACGAAAAATCTATTGGATATTTCACATTATATATTATATACTGACCGTCATGATTTATTTTGATAACAGCGCTACAACTTTTGTTTCCAAAGGCGTAAAGGCCAGGATCATAGAACTCACGGAGGATACCTTATCAGCTAATCCGGGAGCTCTTCATAAGCTCGGAAATAAAGCTAATGAGGTCTATGAATCCATCAGGAAAGAGACAGCGGCTCTGCTCGGGGCAAAACCTGATGAGATATTCTTTACGTCATGTGCCACCGAGAGCGCCAATACTGCGATCAAGGGTTACATGAGCCGTAATAAGAGGGCAGGGAATGCTGTTATCTCTACCAGGACTGAGCACAAAGCTACGTTGGAGAGCCTGGAATACCTTTCAGGGTTAGGCTACGAGATCAGATATGTTAAGGTCGGACCTGACGGAAAGCCGTTAATGGAGAGCCTTGAGGAAGAACTCGGTAAAGGCGGTGTCGCCTTGGCATGCTTTACATTGGTCAATAACGAGACCGGTTCCGTACTTCCTTTCGGTGACATCGCTAAAAAGATAAAGGCAGAATCTCCTTCGACAGTCATATATCTCGACTGCGTTCAGGCGTTGGGAAAAATGCACATTGATCTTTCTTCGCTCGGTGCTGAAATGTGTTCTTTCTCAGGCCATAAGATACACTCAGTTAAGGGAAACGGCGTTCTTTATGTAAGAAAAGGTGTTAGGATAGATCCTCTTATCGTCGGCGGAGGACAGCAGGACGGCATGCGTTCGGGGACACAGAGTCCCGTTCTTGCAGGTGCTTTCCTGGAGGCTCTGAAAGAAGTTTCCACAGGCATCGACGAAGGCTATGACACAGTTAAAGAGATCAATTTATTCCTTCGGAAAGAACTGATTTCGAGAGGTGCTGAGATACTTTCTCCCGAAGATGCGCTTCCGTATGTGCTTAATGTATCTTTTAAGGGGTTCGAATCTGAGACGATGCTTCATTGTCTTGAGATCTACGATATATTTGTGTCAACGGTATCCGCATGTTCTGCTAAACAGAAGAAGGTCTCGTATGTACTTCTTGAGATGGGCGTGGACAGGAAGACTGCCGCAAACGCTGTAAGACTCAGCTTCTCAAGATATAATACGTTGGACGAAGCTGAAGAGTTTATCAGATGCGTTGATGAGATATACGATCAATTTCTTGTGAAGTGAGGATGTGAATATGGGAAATGTCCTTTTGGCCAGAATGGGTGAGGTAACACTGAAAGGGCTTAACAGAGGATCTTTTGAGATACAGCTTAAAAGCAATCTTAAGTACAGACTTAAGAAATTCGGCAATCTGAAGATATATCAGAGTCAGAGCAGAATCTGGATAGAACCCAAAGAAGAGGATAATCCGAATTTCCGGTCAATGGCTTCAGCCGAAGAGATAATGAAGGCAGTTTGCCAGGTCTTCGGTATTGTTTCCGTAAGTCTCGCAAGGAAGTTTGAAGGAGATTTCGAATCGATCAAGGAAAATGCTGTTTCCTGCGTTAAGGAACTTTTGGAATGCAATCCGGATTATCAGACGTTCAAAGTCGAGAGCAAACGCGGAAACAAGACTTTTCCGATGACTTCGCCTGAAATCTGTGATGAGCTCGGCGGATTTATTCTTGATACATTCCCTGATCTTAAAGTTAAGGTCAAGAATCCTGACTTCATCATTAACGTGGAGATCCGTGAATCTAATTACGTTTATTCAGGAAAGATGATGGCTCACAGAGGCCTTCCCGTAGGAACCTGTGCCAAGGGAATGCTGCTATTGTCCGGCGGTATTGACAGCCCGGTCGCTGGATTCATGATGGCATCGAGAGGCATGCCTTTGGATGCTGTATATTTTCACTCATATCCTTATACGAGCGACCTTGCGAAGCAGAAGGTAATCGATCTGGCAAAGATAGTATCCGGTTTTTCAGGCCGCATGACTCTTCATGTAGTGAACTTCACGCAGATACAGCTTCACCTTTATAAACATTCTCCGCAAGATATGCTCACTGTTACGATGCGGCGCGTCATGCTTCAGATAGCAGAGCAATTGGCAATAAAGAACGATTGTAAGTGCCTGATAACTGGTGAGAGCTTAGGGCAGGTAGCTTCCCAGACAATGGAAGCGATTGCCGCCACGAATGAAGTCGTTAAGATGCCAATTTTAAGACCGCTTATCGGAATCGATAAACAGGCGACCTGTGACATATCCCGGAAGATAGGTGCTTTTGAGACATCTATACTTCCATATGAGGATTGCTGTACTGTTTTTGTGGCAAAACATCCAAAGACACACCCTCATCCAGAGGATATAATCGAAGCTGAAAAGGACCTTGATATCGAAGATCTTGTTGAAGCAGGCGTAGCAGGAACTGAAGACATAGTCATTGATCCGTTCTGATTTCCTGCATAAAAAGGAGCAATGTTTTGAGAATAGGGAAGCTTACTGACGAGCAGTTGGAGTCTCTTGTCCTGTCAAGATTGCCGCAACTGTCGAGCAATACTTTATCCGGCGCCGGAATAGGTGCTGATTGTGCATGGCTCAAGACAGGTGAGAATCTTCTTGTAACTTCATCTGACCCGATAACCGCAGGGGGGAGCGAATCCGGCACTCTTGCGATACATGTTTCCTGTAATGACATCGCTGCATGCGGGGTGAGGCCGACCGGAATCCTCATAGTAATAATCGCGCCGCCCAATGCCACTGAAGAAGAGATAGTTTCCATTGTTGATCAGGCCAGCCGCGAAGCAGGCAGGCTCGGAGTCGATATTGTCGGCGGACACACGGAGGTATCTGACTGCGTTAACAGGTTTGTTGTAATATCGACGGCTTTCGGAGTTGTGGAGAAGGGAAGCCCCGTTCCTTTGGGACATGCTGTGCCCGGTGACAAGCTCATTATCACGAAAACCGGTGCTATCGAAGGAAGTTTTATCGCTGCAAATGAGCATGCCGGAAGACTTGAAGGCCGAATTCCTTCTGAATTTATCGAAGAAGCCAGGACATACAGCAGTCTGATATCCGTCGTCAAGGAAGGGACTATACTTGGCCCTTTAGCTTCAGTTACCGGTGCTTTGAGGGATGACGGTTTCCCGAGATCCTGCGTTGACCTGATGCACGATGTCACTGAAGGCGGAGTCGAAGGGGCTGCATTCGAGATGGCAGATTTCTCGAAGACCGGCGTTACGCTGGATCAGCGTCTTGTGCCTTTTACTGACTGTTCCAAAGCTATCTGCGATGCTCTCGGTATTGATCCGTTCAGGCTTATATCTTCCGGCGCCCTTATGATCGCATCTTCTGAACCGGACAGAGTTATTGAAGCTCTGGCGGCTGAAGGTATAAAGGCTACCGTTATAGGTGAGTTTACAGAACTCAGTGAGGGCGCGAAAACGATCGGTCTTGACGGTGTGGCAAGACCCATGCCTGCTCCTTCGGCTGACGAGATATATAAGCTGTAATTCTGATAAAACAATTTTTCAGAGTGTTTTTTGCTTGATTGATATGGTCCCTTATAATAAAATATTACGCGTGTATTTTTAATCCAAGGAGGATTTTCATATATGTACGACCACATCAAGGCTGAGGATTCTGAAGTTTATTCCGCAATAATGCAGGAGATCGGACGTCAGAGAAACAAGATCGAGCTTATCGCATCCGAGAACATGGTTTCTGAGGCAGTACTCGAAGCAGCAGGTTCTCCGCTTACAAACAAATACGCAGAAGGTTACCCGGGAAAGCGTTATTACGGCGGATGCGAGTATGTGGATATCGTAGAGCAGCTCGCTATCGACAGAGCTAAGCAGCTTTTCGGAGCGGAGCACGTTAACGTACAGCCCCATTCCGGCGCACAGGCTAACACGGCAGTCTATTTTGCCATCCTTGAGCCCGGAGATACCATCCTTGGACTTGACCTCTCACACGGCGGTCACTTAACGCACGGCATGAAGATCAACGTTTCCGGAAGAACATATCATTCAGAGTTCTATCAGGTAGACGAGAAGACACAGATGCTCGATTACGAGGCGATCAGAGCCAAGGCTCTCGAGTGCAAGCCGAAGGTAATCGTTGCAGGTGCTTCCGCATATCCCAGGATCATTGATTTCAAGAAATTCAGAGAGATCGCTGACGAAGTCGGCGCTTATCTCTTTGTAGATATGGCTCATATCGCAGGACTCGTTGCAGCAGGACTTCACCCGAATCCTGTTCCGTACGCAGATTTCGTTACGACAACAACTCACAAGACTTTGAGAGGACCCCGCGGCGGTATCATCATGTGCAAAGAGGAATATGCTAAGAAGATCAATTCCGCAGTGTTCCCCGGACAGCAGGGCGGTCCTCTCATGCACATCATCGCTGCAAAGGCTGTTGCTTTCAAGGAAGCACTCTCTCCTGAGTTCAGAGCTTATGCAGAACAGATCGTAAAGAACGCAAAGGCAATGAGCGAAGCTCTTCTCGCAAGAGGCGTTAACCTCGTTTCCGGCGGTACGGACAACCACCTCATGCTCATCGACCTGAGAGGCACAGGTGTTACAGGTGCCATGCTCCAGGAGCGTTTGGATGATGTAAACATCACTGCAAACAAAAATACTATTCCTTTCGATCCCGAGAAACCGACTGTTACATCCGGCGTGCGTGTTGGTACACCTGCAGCTACTGCAAGAGGATTTAAGGAAGAAGATTTTGTTGAAGTCGCAAATATCATTGCTGACTGTATCTTCGATTACGATAACAAGAAGGAAGATTCTATCAAGAGAGTTAAGGCTCTTACCGATAAGTATCCCGTATATCCTGATATCGTTTAATTACCTGGCGTAAAGCCTGATGCTCTTGACCTATGGATAACAGTAAACCGTTAGCTTACAGAATGTCTCCGCAGACTTTGGATGACTATGCGGGTCAGGAGCATATAATCGGCAAAGGAAAAATGCTCAGACGAATGATCGAGGCAGACAGACTGTCTTCGATCATTTTGTTTGGCCCTCCGGGAGTTGGAAAGACGGCTCTGGCAAGGGTTATCGCCAATACTACGAGCTCGAGATTCGAGCAGTTAAACGCAGTAACCGCGGGTGTTTCCGACATCAAGAGGATCGTATCCGACGCATCTAATCCGCTTCTTTCAGAAGGACGTAAAACTGTTCTTTTCATAGATGAGATCCACAGATTCAATAAGCTTCAGCAGGATGCTCTTTTGCCTTTTGTTGAAGACGGTACGGTCATCCTGATAGGTGCCACTACCGAGAATCCGTTCTTTGAGGTAAATAAGGCTTTGGTATCCAGGTCTACTGTCTGCCAGCTGAAACCTCTTGAGGCAGCGGACATAGTTAAGATCCTTAAAAATGCTCTGAAAGATGAAGAAAGAGGATTCGGTTCGACCGATGTCAGAGTATCTGACGAGACGCTGTTAAAGATCGCTGAGACATCAAACGGTGATGCAAGAACAGCGCTTAACAGCATAGAACTTGCCGTTATCACCACACCGCCTTCGTCTGACGGCTCTATTGTTATTACTGATGAAGTAATGAAAGAGTGCATTCAGACAAAGACGGTGCTTTTCGATAAAGACGGAGAATACCATTATGACAATATCAGCGCCATGATCAAATCCATGAGAGGTTCTGATCCTGATGCTGCCGTGCTCTATCTTGCCCGTGCCCTTGCAGCCGGGGAAGACATAGAGTTCCTTGCCCGAAGGATAATGATCTGCGCTGCTGAAGATGTAGGAATGGCCAACCCCAATGCTCTTCTGGTGGCTGTGGCAGCTTATGAATGCGCCAGGACGGTCGGAATGCCTGAAGCGAGGATACCGTTGTCTGAAGCTGCGATCATGGTCGCTACTTCACCCAAGTCTAATTCTGCATATGTCGCGATAGGAGATGCTCTCCGTGACGTTAACAATACAGATACAGGTGTTGTTCCGATGCATCTTAGGAACGCTCCCGCAAAGGGCATGGAGGAACTCGGATATTCTGTCGGATATAAGTATCCTCATGATTTCCCGGGTCATATAACAGAACAGCAGTATATGACCGATAAGACGCTCGGAAAGAAGTACTATGTGCCCACGGATATAGGATATGAGCGCAAAGTCAATGAATATCTTGATTATGTTAAGAAGATGATCGAACAGGAGAAAAACGGAAATGCGTAAGACCATATCGGCAATCATATTATTGATCGTTTTTACTATCTCTTTTACCGGCTGCGGAAATAAGGCGGAGACTGCCGTCACTCCCGAATCTCCCGTAACAGTCTCGCAGGTGAATACGGAAGGGAAATATGCAGCAAGGGCTTTCCTGGAATCGATCTTTTCTGATGACAGGGAGCTTTTCAACAGGTGTTATCCCGAAGGTTTTGTAGACAGGCTCGGAGCTGCTTCAAATACCGATATTTTCGAGGAGTATAAGAAGATCACGGCAATCAACATCGATATTACCGGTACGGCTTATGCCGGCTCGAAAGATTATACTTTGAATAACGGATTTGATGAAGCCGGAACGAGATCGCGTATCTGCATGGTTACCGGTCTTGAGTATTCATCAGTAGGAAAGATCCAGATCCAGAAAGTCAGGGTGTTTTTCAGAAATGCCAATGAAATTGCGAATTCGGATTTTTATTATATTGTGTATCAGTCAAATGGTTCATGGTATGTTTTCGAAAGTTTTACCGGAGATGCGGGGTTCTGACATATGAGATTTTGTATTCAGGTCGTAAAGCAGGCATCAGTCGATATAGACGGAGTCAGAAAGTCTTCCATAGGTCAGGGCATGCTCGTGCTTGCCGGCATAGGCAAAGAAGACGATGAAGCAGTTGCCGATAAGATGATTGCAAAGCTCCTCAAGATGCGCATTTTCTCAGATGAGAACGGAAAGACCAATCTGAGTCTTTCTGACATTGGCGGCGAGATGCTCCTGGTATCGCAATTTACTTTATATGCTGACTGCAAACACGGAAACAGACCTTCTTTTACAGAAAGTATGGGACCTCAGAGAGCAGAAGAGCTTTATAACTATATTGCTGACTCGATAAGACCTCAGGTGAAAAACCTCGGTTTAGGCGTTTTCGGTGCCGATATGCAGGTGAGTCTCATTAACGACGGGCCTTTTACCGTTATTCTTGATTCTGCGGCCATTTGATGCCCTTCATATTATAATTGAGCCCAATTTATCACCATTTTGAAATATTTATATATATATTATTTGTTAAAATGGCTGGTAGTGATAAAATATCATGACTAAAAATATCATTTTTAGGAGATTTTTAATGGCTAATTCTAAAAACGGTAATTACGGCGGCGACTCAAGAGAAGTCTTGAGCTGCTCTTTCTGCGGTAAATCTGAATATGAAGTTCCCAGACTCTTTTCCGGTGTGAACTGTTATATCTGCATTGATTGCATCAGGACGGCATACGGTATCGTAGCTGAGGAGGAGAAAGTCAGCAAGAAGCGTAAGATGCGCAATATAAAGCCAAAGAAGCTTATCACTCCCCGTGAGATCAAGGACAAGCTGGATGATTATATCATCGGTCAGGATGAAGCAAAGATCGCACTTTCCGTTGCGGTTTATAATCACTATAAGTGCGTCTATGCCGATCTTCCTACTGACGATACGGAAATGGCAGAGAGCAATATCCTTTTGCTCGGACCTACGGGCTCCGGTAAGACGCTACTTGCCCAGACACTTGCCAAGATCCTTAATGTTCCTTTTGCAGTTGCTGATGCCACAAGTCTTACACAGGCCGGTTACGTCGGTGAAGACGTTGAGAACATCCTTTTAAAGCTCATCATTGCAGCTGATTACGATATTGAGAGAGCACAAACAGGCATTATCTATATTGATGAGATCGATAAGATCTCCAAGAAGTCTGAGAATGTTTCCATCACGCGTGACGTAAGCGGTGAGGGCGTACAGCAGGCTTTGCTTAAGATCCTTGAGAGCACTGTTGCAAATGTTCCCCCTAAGGGCGGAAGAAAGCATCCGAACGAAGAGTGCATCAAGATCGATACTACAAATATACTTTTCATCTGTGGCGGCGCTTTTGACGGCCTTGACGAGATCATCGCACAGAGAGTGGAGCAGAAGCAGTATGGTTTTGGCGCAGACATTCAGTCTAAAAAGGATCGTAACAGCGGATTTTATTTCCATGAGGTCAAGCCTGACGATCTTATGAAGTTCGGCCTTATCCCGGAATTTATCGGACGTCTGCCTGTCACCGTTGCTTTGGATAAGCTCGACAAAGCAGCTCTTGTAAGAGTTCTTACCGAACCTAAGAATGCGATCATTAAGCAGTATCAGAAGATGCTTAAGCTTGACGATGTCGATCTCATATTTGAGGATGATGCCGTTGAGGCAATTGCAGATATGGCGATCCAACAGAACATCGGTGCAAGAGGTCTCAGATCCATTATCGAGAGTTCTATGAGAGAAGTTATGTTTAACATACCTTCCGAGAAGGATGTTAAGCAGTGCATAATCAAGAAAGAGACTATTGTCGACGGCAAGCAGCCCGTACTCGTATACAAGAACGGTTCTCAAGAGAAGAATTTCGGTGACACTAACGTCTCCGGTGCTGCTTTGGGAGTAAGTTGATCTTTAATTCAAAAATTTTTTAAGGAGGACATAAGCTATGGCAGAATCTTATAATCTTTGTTTGGATATCGGCGGAACCAAGGTGCTTGGCGTTGTATTTAACTCCAAGAAAGAGATCGTCTTCAGACTTAAGAAGAAGACCAAGGCCGGCGGGGATTCTTCTGCGAACGTTGAAGAAGTCATTATCAGCGTCGTAAAAGAGCTTATCAGTTCTTCCGGAATAAAAAAGAGTGACATTCATGCAATTGCAGCCGGAGCTCCGGGTGTTATTAATCAGGAAACGGGCATTGTGCTTTTTTCACCAAATCTTCCCTGGAGAAATTACAACATCAAAAAGCCGATCGAAGAAGCGTTTGGCTGCCCTTTCTACATCGGTAATGACGTAAATGTCGGAGTCCTTGGCGAGTATAAATACGGCGCTGCCAAGGGATATAAGAATGTTGTAGGCCTTTTTGTCGGAACAGGCATGGGCGGAGGTCTTATCCTGAACGGTGAGCTTTTCACTGGTAACAAATTCAAGGCTGCAGAATACGGACATATGATCCTTGATCCTGAAGGACCCTTGTGCAATTGCGGACAGAGAGGATGCCTTGAAGCTTTCTCGAGCAAGCAGGGCATGTCTTCTTACATCAGACAGCAGGTTTCCAGAGGAAGAAAAACTTCCATGGCTGAAGCGGTTACAGACGGAGTGTTTAAGTCCAAAGTTCTTAAAAATGCTTTGGCTGAAGGTGATGCAGTAGCATGTGAAGCGGTAGACCGTGCTTGTCATTATCTTGCGATCGCTTCCGGAAATCTCGTAAATACTTTCAGTCCTGACGTGGTCGTATACGGCGGCGGAGTTATCGAAGCAGTGGGTGATATCTTCATGGAGAAGATTTTGGCTGAAGTCGACAGATACTGCATGCCTTCGATCAGAGAAACAGTTGAATTCAAAAAGGCGGCTTTAGGCGATGATTCCATCCTCTATGGCGCGCTTTCGATGATAAAGAAGTAAGAGAGGTTTTTAGATTTAGTTATGGCAAAGATTGATTCTATCAGTAAAGCATTTGATCCGAACGAAGCAGAGAGCAGGCTTTACGATAATTGGACAAAGAGCGGATATTTTAAGCCAAAGGCAGGAAAAACGGGAAAGAAGTTTTCCATAGTCATGCCCCCGCCGAATATTACCGGACAGCTTCATATGGGTCATGCTCTTGATAATACACTTCAGGATACACTTACAAGATATAAGAGAATGGCAGGCTACGAGACACTCTGGGTACCGGGTACTGACCATGCGTCTATCGCTACAGAGGCCAGGATCGTTGCAACCATGCGTGAAGAAGGTCTCACAAAGGACGATCTCGGACGCGACAAGTTCCTTGAAAGAGCATGGGCTTGGAAAGCACAGTACGGCGGAAGGATAGTCGAACAGCTCAAGAAGATGGGTTCTTCATGCGATTGGTCTCATGAGCGCTTTACCATGGATGACGGATGCTCTGATGCCGTAAAGGAAGTATTCGTTAAGTATTATAATCAGGGACTTATCTATAGAGGCGAGAGGATCATCAACTGGTGTCCTCACTGCCTTACCTCCATCTCGAATGCCGAGGTTGACTATGCCGACCAGGCCGGTCATTTCTGGCATCTGAGATATCCTTTCGAAGACGGTTCAGGATATATTGATCTTGCTACTACCAGACCTGAAACGCTTTTGGGTGATACCGCTGTTGCCGTAAATCCCAGGGATGAAAGATATAAGGACGTTATCGGCAAGATGCTGATTCTTCCTCTTGTAGGCCGCAGGATCCCGGTCATCGCTGATGATTATGTTGATATCGAATTCGGTACAGGTGCTGTTAAGATCACGCCTGCTCATGATCCCAATGACTTTGAAGTAGGTCAGCGTCACGGCCTTGAGGTAATTACTGTTCTTACTGAGGATGCGAAGATCACAGAAGATTATCCCAAGTATGCCGGCATGGACAGATACGAAGCAAGAGAAGCTATCGTAAAGGATCTTCAGGACGGCGGTTACCTTACGGAGATCGAAGACTATTCACATAATGTAGGAACATGTTACAGATGCGGAACTACCATCGAGCCCCGTGTATCGCTTCAGTGGTTCGTTAAGATGGAAGAGCTCGCAAAGCCTGCCATCGAAGCGGTTAGAAACGGTTCCATCAGATTCGTTCCGGAGAGATTCTCCAAGAACTACTTTAACTGGATGGAAGACATCAGAGACTGGTGTATTTCAAGACAGCTTTGGTGGGGTCACAGGATCCCTGCATTCTACTGCGATGACTGCGGTGAACTGATAGTTACCAAAGAAGAGAAGTGCATCTGCCCTAAGTGCGGCAAAGAGATGCGTCAGGATCCCGATACTCTCGATACATGGTTCTCATCTGCTCTCTGGCCTTTCTCAACATTGGGCTGGCCTGAAAAGACTGAGGATCTTGCGAAGTTCTATCCGACTGATACGCTTGTTACCGGTTATGACATCATTACTTTCTGGGTATCCAGAATGATCGTTGCAGGTATGGCTCATATGAATGACGTTCCTTTCCGTGATGTTCTTATTCACGGTCTCGTCAGAGATTCACAGGGACGCAAGATGAGTAAGTCTTTGGGTAATGGCATTGATCCCCTCGAGATCATCGACCAGAACGGTGCTGATGCTTTGAGATTTGCTCTTATTACCGGTAATGCTCCAGGAAATGACCAGAGATTCCAGGAAGATAAGATCCTCATGGGCAGAAACCTTTCCAATAAGATCTGGAATGCCATGAGATTCGTTGTAATGAATACTGATGATGATTTCACGCCTGATCTTCTTGACGAATCACTATTTACCACAGAAGACAGATGGATCCTTTCAGAACTCCATGATCTGGTTACCGAAGCATCGGTAAACCTTGATAATTATGAATTTGGCGTTGCGCTGAGCAAGATAGTCGATTTCCTTTGGGATAATTTCTGTGACTGGTATATCGAGATCACGAAGAGCAGACTTTACGATAAAGAATGCAAGACAAGAAATAATGCCATCTATCTTCTTAACTATATTCTGAGTGAAGCCATGAAACTCCTGCATCCGTTCATGCCCTTCATTACTGAAGAAGTATATTCTAATCTCGTTATTGCCGATAAGGCTGAATCCATCATGATCTCTGAATGGCCCGAAGCAGATAAGATCTTGTCCAGCCCTGAAGATGCTGAAATGATGAATACCATGATCGATGCGATAAGAGGCATCCGTGCAGTACGTAAGAATATGGATGTCGCACCTTCACGCAAGGCTCATATCATTGTTGTTACTCCTTCGGATAAGATCGCCAAGATGTTTACTGACGGTGAGGGCTTCCTTGAAAGACTTGCTTCTGTAAGCAGTCTTGAGACAAGACAATCCAAGGACGGAATCCCGTCGACAGCCGTTACAGCTGTTTTCGGCGGTGGAGAGATCTACATTCCTCTGGAAGATCTTATCGACATCGCTAAAGAACTTGAGAGACTCGATAAAGAGAAGTCACGTCTTGACGGTGAGATCAAGCGTCTTAACGGCAAGCTTTCCAATGAATCGTTTGTAAGCAAGGCTCCTGCTGCCGTAGTTGAACAGGAGAGAGCAAAGCTTGCAAAGTATGAAGAAATGTATGCTAATCTTTCTGACAGGATAGAGGTTTTGAGCAAATAATTAAGGAGGGTCATTTATGCCTAATGAACTTGAAAACAAAGAACTGATCGAAAAGCTGCCTAAGGAGGGCGTCCATTGTTATCCTGCCAATCCTTCGAAGATTACACGTAACAGAGCCGTTTCTGTTGTTTTCTTCGTAATCGGCATTTTCCTTTTGTGCTATGGACTGCTCATGGTAAGTGATAATATTATCAAGCTTGCTCTTGTTGTTGTCGGAAGCCTTAGCACCATCATCAGCATACTTGTTTTTGCCCAGTCTTTTCTTATTGCCAAATTCCGTGTTGCAGTTGATTACAACGAGAAAAACGTTGTTTTAAGATACCGCTACAGCAAGATATCCATTCCTTTCGAGAATTTCGACGGAAGAGACGGTACGCCTGATCAGGCAGAGGCGATCATCGATAAGAATTTTAAGAAAGATGCTACTTTGTATCTCGTTCTTGATGATGTTTTTGAAGATGCCTGCTATCAGACTTCTTCATCAGACCTTGAATCTTTAGATGATTTCAAGCAGCTTCGTGAAGACTGTTTCGCAATTGCTGAAGCTTACGGCGCCAGAAACAGCAAGGATAAGGTCAAGTTCTATTATGAAAAAGACGAGGCCGAAAAAGATACCGGTTCTACCGATCTTGATGCACTTATAGAAGAGACCAAAGCTGAAAAGAAGGCTGATGAGGAAGCCGAAGCAGCCAGAAGAGCAGAAGAGCAGGCTGCAAGAGAGGCAGAGGAAACAGAAAATGATGTTTCAGAGGAAGCCGGTAAAGAAGCTGAAGATTCTGAAGAATAATAAAGAATAATCTTATTTGAAAAGGGGTTGCGGTATGAGCAGCCCCTTTTTATATATCTTTTAGTAATGCTTTTTTCTCATCTGCAGTAAGATAACGCCATTTGCCCGGTTCAAGATCTCCAAGCATAATGTTCATGAATCTTATGCGTTTAAGACGGGTTACTTTATATCCCAGATATTCACACATGCGGCGGATCTGACGGTTTAATCCCTGATGAAGGATGATCTTAAATGACTTGTCACCTGAAGGCTTTATCTTGCAGGGAAGTGTCAGCTGTCCCAAAACCGGAACACCGGATTCCATCGATCTGATGAAATCTTTGTCATAAGGGCGGTTAACTGTTACCAGATACTCTTTTTCGTGACCGTTTTCAGCGCGGAGCAGTTTATTAACGATGGAGCCGTCATTTGTAAGAAGTATAAGGCCTGATGAATTCTTATCAAGACGGCCGACAGGGAAGATGCGCTCGTCAAATCCTATGTAATCTATGATGTTGGACGGATCTCGTCTGTCGGTCGTGCATGTGATCCCCAAAGGTTTATTGAATGCAATGTAGATCATTTCATTATCCGGACTGATCTTTCTGCCGGAAACTTCAACGATATCACCGGGATTGACTTTGCTTCCCTGTAAAGCAACAATTCCGTTGATCGTAACTTTTCCGTTTTCAATAAGAGTGTCTGCTTCGCGCCTTGAGCAAAGACCTGAAGAAGCAATATATTTGTTGAGTCTTATGCTTTCAGAATCAGTCCCAGGCATCCGGAACCTCAGCCTTTGTCAGAGTGAAGGTAAATGTAGAGCCTTCTTCGTACTTGCTGTTGACGGTTATTGTCTCACCCATGTAGGTAAGAAGCTCTTTGGCGATGGAAAGTCCCAGGCCCGAACCTTTCTTACCGCGTGCACGGTCAGCCTTAAAGAATCTGTCGAAAATATGACCGATGTCATATTCGTGGATTCCCTGACCGGTATCTGCTACGGAGATATATACCTTCTTCTCGGTCTCAATATAATCGGTCAGAATGGTGATGCTCTTTCCGGCAGGGGTATATTTCTTGGCATTATCCAAAAGGATTACCAGAATCTGTTCTACACGGTCAGGATTACCCATAACGGTAGGAAGTTCGCCGTAATTGTTCTGAACGGAGAATTTGATTCCTGCTTCTTTCATGATCGGTTTAAAACGGATTTCGATGCTTGAGATAAGGTTATTCAGATTGAACGGGAACGTCTTAAATGCAAGCGTTCTTGACTGAAGTTTTGAGAGCTCTAACATGTCATCGATAAGGCGTGAGAGTCTCATGGTCTCGTTAAGGATTATCTGATAGTAACGCTGGCGGTCGCTTTCCTTCTTTACCATACCGTCAGAGAGAGGTTCGATAAGACCTCTTAATGTCTGAAGAGGAGTGCGGAGCTCATGAGAGATGTTAGCGACGTAATCCTGACGGAAACGCTCATTCTTCTGTTCTTCGAAGATGTCCCGGAAGAACCCGGTCGCACCGATTATATTGGTGCTGTCTGAAGAGTCATACTTCGGAATGATGGTACATTGATAAGCATAGTCGCGGTTATCGATCTGTCTTGTCTTAGTCTCGCCTGAAGCAATGCAGTCTTCAAAATCAGTCCAGACATCATCGAAAGGTATGAGCTGAAGCCTTTCCGTGAACATGTTGTTCTTTTCCGCACGCTCAAAGAGTTTATGTATGGCTTTGTTAGTTGTTACCGGCACGGAATTCTTATCGACAACGACGATGCCGTCTGAAATAACATCGAAAATATCCTGCAGCTGGTTACGTTCAGCGGTAAGGTCACTGATGGATTTGGAGAGTCTGTCGGCAAGAAAGTTAAAGGATTGTCCGAGCTCACCGATCTCGCCCTTATGGGTCTCATCAGCCCTGACACTGAAATTGCCTTTACCGTATTCCATAGCAACTTCGTTTATCTTCTGGATAGGAAGGACCATTCTGCAGACAAAAGCATATGCAGGAACGAGCATCGCACATGCGGCCATCAAAGTGGAAAGAAGAAGAATGTTGAGATACTTGATAACAAGATCATTAAACCCGTTCTGGTATGAAAGTGAATACAGATAGAATGAATTGCCGTCTATCTGTATCGGAAATCTTGAAATGATTATAGTGTTGTCGAAATTCAGATATTCGAAAGAATAACATTCAATACCGTTCCACATTGTATATTCCAATGAGTTTAACAACGGGACAAGATCTGAAGTGTCTTTCAGCGCGATGTTTCTGTTTTCAATGCTTGTCGAGTTAACGATAAATCCTTCGGAATTAACTAGATAGTAATCATGTCCGGTGGCATAACTGGAGTTAAAGAAGAACAGTCTCAGATCCGTGTCTTCAAAATAATCGGGATTCTCGGAAAAAATATTCTTGAATGCAATGTCCTGGGTTAAAGACTTTTCTTTTTCCATTGCGATGGTGGCACTTTTTCCTGCAATCAAAAAGGCAATTGTCGCAAGTATGGCTGAAGCCAGGAGAGACAATACGACAAGAGTCATTGTTCGCTTCAGGAGCGTGCTTTGGAACATTTACGAGACCTCGAATTTATAGCCGATTCCGTATATGGTCTGAATTGACCAGGGAGCATTTTCGTAAGTGATCTTTTGTCTTATCCTTTTGATATGGGTATCAACGGTTCTTGAATCTCCGTTGTAATCAACTCCCCAAACGGCTTCAAGTATCTGATCACGTCCGAAGACCTGTCCCGGGTGAGAAGCAAGAAGATAAAGGATCTCAACTTCCTTTGGAGTGCAGGGAACACCTTCGCCATTGGATTTGACGGCATAATTATTCAGGTTGATCTCCAGACCGTCAAAAGAAAGTACGGATGAAGGCTTAGGCGTATCACCGAAGCGGCGCAGGACTGCTTTAACCCTTGCTATAACTTCACGGGGAGAAAAAGGCTTAACTATATAATCATCTGCACCTAATTCCAGACCTACGATCTTGTCGATCTCTTCTCCTTTTGCCGTAAGCATGATGATGGGAGTAGCCATGGTCTTTCGAAGCTCGCGGCAAACATCCAAACCGCTCATTTCCGGCATCATTACATCCAGAAGGATAAGATCAGGCTTATTAGCCTGAGCCATTTCAAGAGATTCCCTGCCGTCATAAGCATCAGAATGAGTAAAGTTATCGTTGTCAAGATATAAGCCTAATGATTCGTGTACGACCGGATCATCATCACAAATTAGAATATTAGGTGTTACAGCCATTATCATATTCTCCCGATTTAATGTAATTATTATATTATTCTTTAAGTTAAAAGTGCAATCTGATTTGGAAAATCAAATTAAATTATTAAATTCATTGAGTTTTTCTATTTTTATTATAAAATTATAATTACGATAAATGGGAGGGAAAAATATGATTAAGAATTCATTTAAGAAAATGGTATCCGTCATACTGACAGGTGCTGTACTGCTCGGTTTTACCGGTTGTCTGGATTTCGGCGGAGGAAAGAAAGCTGTTATTGAGGCTGCCGAAACATATGCTGCCAACATGGCAGCTGCTGATGCTGCCAAGCTCATAAAGAATTCCACATTAAATAAAAAGAGTGATGAGGCAGCGGCATTAACGGAACTTTTATCAGATGATAACTGCACGGAAGATGAGGCTGCTTTCTATAAAGCAGTACAGAATACTATCGAATATGAGATAGATGAGGATTCTGTCAGTGTTGAAAAAGGCGCTGCATCGATAAACATCGAGTTCACTCTTGCCGATTATGGCAAAGTTCTTCAGAAAGATTATAAAAACATTGATGAACTTACTGCAGCCATAAAGAAAGCTGATACTACTACGGTAAAGTTCACTGCAGAATTTGCTAAAGAAGACAAGGAATGGATCCCTGACAATGTCGGCAGCAAGAAGTTCATGAAGCTCTATGATTACAGAAATGCCGAGATTGATTTTGCTTTATCGGCTGATATGATCGCAGACCTTATTGACAGAAACATGAGTTCATTTTTCTGGCTCTCTGATGATGAAAAGTACATCGATACATTCTTCATCGAATATGATTATTATTTTGAATCTGAGGTATATGATTACGAAGACCGCGGTGAGATCCTTTACTTTATTCTTACCAAAGACGGCGAAAAGATCTATACGGGTCCTGACTTTGTTTTCGGATCTTCAACCAACTTTATATGCAGAGTTGATGGTGATCTGATCGGACTTGATATGCTCGATACCTTTGAGAGCGGAGAATATACTATTGAGCTTTATTACCGTGGTGACGATGGCGATCAGCTGATCGATTCTAACTCTGTAACTGTAGAAAAAACTGTATTGCCTACTATGACGAACGGTTCCGGATCCGGCGTTGATTACCTGGACGGAGAAGGGGAATATTTTGCTTTTAATGATGCGAATTTCAGAAGCTATGTCATTAATGCAAAGTGGTTCGATTATGACGGATATAAGATCGATGACGTGACTTATTCTTCTGATGTTGAGACCATTGCCTTCTCTTTGGAAGTTGTGCCTACCTGTGATATCACCGTTGATTATTGCTATTATTACACCGACAGCGAAGACAGCAATGCCATCAGCGAAGCTCTTATGAACCCTGTCTATAACAATACTGTTTCTCCGACGACTTACACAAACGGCAATTTCTACGATATCGATTATCAGGTAAACGGCAATGCAGAGCCCGGTTATTACATGTTTGTCATCTATCAATCAGGTACGAACAATGTCCTTATGTATGGTTTCTGCTATGTTTCTTAAGATTCTGCCTAATTGTACGGACTAAGTTTTGATATAATTACCCCAAAATACGGTGGCGCTTTCTGTGGGAAGGCGCCACTTAAAATGTAGAAAAAGGAAATAAATGAGAAAATTTACTACATTTTTGATATCGATCCTGCTTGTTTCATGCATGATGCTTCAGTTATGCGGCTGCAACAGGAACAGGGCAGATGAGGCTTATAATCTTTGCACTTTATTCTGCGAAGACGTTAAAAACGGTAATCCGGATAAACTGATGACGTATTTCAACGGTTCTGACATTACTTCCCAAGAACTGAATGAGATCATCAATCCTTCCGGATTAAACAGCGAAGAAGCATCAGTTGCCGCTTGTATTAAGGAGTCTGTTAAATACAAAGTCCAGGAACCGGTATATGATTACAAAGCTAAAACAGCGACAGTATACATATCCTGGGAACAGGCTGACTATAATTCCGAGGCAGCCAATGCTTCCAAAACGTTGACAGAATTAAAGACGGCGATAATAACAGCTCCGACAAATATCATTACCGTTTGCGTTACTGTGGATCTTAATGGTGAAGCGCCTAAGATCGTAAATCCCAAAGATGTCATAGATGCAGTATACGCTTATAATTCTGTTTACAGTTCCGTTGATTTCGGTATTATGCCCGGAATCCTTTCTGACTTCTATAAGGACGGTGACTGGGTAATGGCTACTAAAGGAGTCTATACCAACACTAAGGAAATCGGCGTCAGGCTCGGTTTTAAGAAAGAACTCATGGATTACAGGATCATTCCGGGTCTGATATATACCGTTGCTCTTGGTGATAAGGTCATTTACACGTCAGATGTGATCTCTTTAAAAAACAACAGCATAAAACTGACCCTTGATTCCGAAATGACAGGCCCCGAAGGCCTGAATGAGGATGGCTTCCTTAAGGACGGCAAGTACACGATAATGGTTTTCGATGAGCACTCAAACGATATTGCTGTATTTACATGTGATATTAAGAATGAAGAGATCGAGAAGGACGTAATTGAATTTGAGGAATATTCAGATGATCATTATCTGACTGAAGCCGTATATGAGTTTAAAGACGATGACCTTAAATCTAAGACGATCGTCAATAAATCCGGATGGTGGGATTACGACGGAACTTCAGTAGGCAAGAGTGCTTTCGGTTCTGATACGGCTGTTCTCGGGTTCTCATTAGCAGTTAATCAGGATAATGATACTGAACTTTACTATGAGTATTATTTCAGCGAAGATGCGGAATTCAGTGATATTAATGAAATGAAACCTGTCTATCAGATGTCCTGCAAACCTTCCAAATATAAAGATCAGTCATGTTATGATCTGGATTATCCCTCTACAAATATAAAGCCCGGTTTCTACGGACTGGTTGTATATGGAGATTCATCTAAAAAACATATAGTATTCATTGCTGCATGTATGGTTGTTGAGGAATCAAGCTATGAAGCGACAGGATAATATGACCTTTTGCAGTTTGTCTGTGTTTAGGCCAGAGGTTATATGAAAAAGCGAGGAACGACAATATTTTTAATCATTACTTCAGCGGCAATACTGTCACTGCTGGTTATTATCTGTCTGTTTGCTTTTGCATTTCCATGGGAAGATGATGAATATGAGACTGAAACTACTGTAAGCTCAGTAAGTGAGAAGCCCGAGACCAGACCGCCTGAGACTACCGAGACACATGTGACCAATACTCCGACGCCTACAGAGACTGCAGCACCTTCTGAGACGGTCATGACTTCAGAGACGACCGGATCTGATATTGATCATGTGAAAGAGGTCTATATTTATTCTGTATGGTATGATGCAATTGAGAGTAACCCTGCATATTATGATTCGATCGAATCAAAGAATGCATCTGCATTAAAAGGTGTTTTCTATTTCAGTGAGCCTCTTTCGGTTGATCTGCAGGCAAGGCTATATAAGGACAATTCACTTTACATGACCAGAGTGATCAGCCTGAAAGACAATGTTACTGCTGAAGCTGATTTCAGCGCAAGTCTTGAAGAATCTGAAAGATTTAAGACCGGAGAATACTATATTGAACTGCTTTTGGACGGCGAGCCTATCGCCACGACAACTGTAATGAGGGTAAAGTAAATGTTCGTATCAGATAAATGGAAAGATTATGAATTGCTTTATTGCGGTAATGGCGAGAAATATGAGCGTTGGGGTAATGTTACCTTAAGAAGACCTGATCCCCAGGCGGTATGGCCGGTAATCAAAGACGGCAAAGAGATATCCATGGATGATCTCGAAAAGCCGTCGGCTCTCTATAACAGGAGCAATACAGGTGGCGGTGCCTGGACCAAGCTTAAGAGCTATCCTTCAACATGGAAGATAAGCTACGATTCCGTCGGAAAGAAATTGACTTTCATTATTGAACCTACTGCATTCAAGCATACAGGCCTTTTTCCGGAGCAGGCTTCCAATTGGGACTTCTGTGGTGAACTTATCGAGAAAGCAAAGTCTTCTGGTAAGAAAGATGTTAAGATCCTGAATCTTTTCGCTTATACCGGAGCTCAGACACTGGCATGTGCTGCCCATGGCGCTGACGAGGTCGTTCATGTCGATGCCTCGAAGGGCATGATAGCAAGAGCAAAGGAAAATATTAAGGAAAGCGGTCTTGAAGACCGTTATGTCAGATTTATCGCTGAAGATTGCAAGAAATTCGTTGAGCGCGAGATAAGAAGGGGAAGGAAATATGACGGCATCATAATGGATCCGCCTTCTTATGGAAGGGGACCTTCAGGAGAATTATGGAAGCTCGAGGATTCCTTCTACGATCTCGTAAAGCTCTGCGCTAATCTTATATCCGACGAACCTCTGTTCTTTATTGCAAGTTCTTATGCTACAGGAATTACGGCTCAGGCTTCGGGGCAGATACTGTCGCTTGCCATTCCGGGCGGAAAAGTCGATGCGGAGGAACTGATGCTTCCGGTATCTGAGATGGGCATTTATCTTCCATGCGGACAGACGGCCAGATGGACTGCAAAGTGACTGAGATCTCTGACGGGGTAAAAGTCCTTTATGAGGACAATCATATAATCGTGGCAATTAAGCCTGCTGGTGTCCTATCCCAGGGCGACGGAAGCAGAAGCCCAGATATGCTTACTATCCTTAAGGCTTATATCAAGGAAAAATACGGAAAGCCCGGAGATGTTTATCTGGGCCTTGTTCACAGGTTGGACAGGCCTGTATCCGGTGTGATGGTATTTGCCCGAACGAGCAAAGCAGCATCAAGGTTATCCGAACAGATAAGGAACCATAATGTCGAAAAGATCTACAGATGCGTTGTCAGCGGCATTATGGAAGGTGAGGGCAGACTCGAAAACTTTATCCGTAAAGACGAAAAAAGCAATACAGTGACTGTATCAGATTGCGAAAAAACCGGTTATAAAGCGGCATATCTGGATTATAAGTCCTTGGCTTCCAAAGAAGGTCTTACCATGGCGGAAGTAAGGCTCGGCACAGGCAGGTCGCATCAGATCAGATCACAGATGGCCCACAGCGGACACCCGATAATCGGCGATCAGAAATACGGTTCTTTTGATAAAAGATGCAAAGATATTGCTCTCGAAGCATACAGATTGTCTTTTGAACATCCTGTAAAGCGCGAATTTATTACGTTTGAGGCCCCTTTGCCTGATGGTTTCCCCTGGAGCCTGTTTGCTTGACTTTGAAGCACCTAAATATATATAATTTTAACTTGCAAAATTATATATAAAGGTGAAGCAGGTTTATGTACAACAAAGTTTCAAAAGACCTTAATTTCGTCGACAGAGAGAAGCAGATTCTCGAATTCTGGAAGAAGAATGACATTTACAGGAAGAGCATCGCGCCCAAGGCTGACGGCGCTCCGACTTTTACTCTTTATGATGGCCCTCCGACAGCTAACGGAAAGCCTCATATCGGACATATTAAGACCAGAGTCATTAAAGACGTTATCCCGAGATATCATGCTATGAAAGGCGAGACGATCGTCTTCAAGGCAGGCTGGGATACCCATGGACTTCCTGTAGAATTGGAAGTCGAGAAGGCTTTGGGCATCAACGGCAAGCCGCAGATCGAAGGCTATGGCGTAGAGCCCTTCATCAAGAAGTGTAAGGAATCCGTATGGACATATAAGGATCAGTGGGAACATATGAGTGACCGTGTCGGCTTCTGGGCTGATATGGAGAATCCTTATGTTACTTACGATAACAACTACATTGAGTCCGAGTGGTGGGCTCTGAAGCAGATGTGGGATCAGGGCCTTATCTATAAGGGCCACAAGATCGTTCCTTACTGCCCGAGATGCGGTACTGCTCTTTCTTCTCACGAGGTTGCACAGGGATATAAGACTGTAAAGGAGAGATCCGCTGTCGTAAGATTCAAGTGCGTGGACGAAGACGCTTATATCCTCGCCTGGACGACAACGCCCTGGACACTTCCTTCCAACGTTGCTTTGTGTCTTAATCCCGATGCTGAATACTGCAAGGTAAAGGCATGCGACGGATATACATACTATATGGCTAAGGCATTGCTCGATTCAGTTCTCGGCGGACTTGCCAAGGACGGTGAGAAAGCATATGAGATCCTGGAGTCTTATAAGGGTTCAGACCTTAAGGGCAAGAGCTACGTTGCTCTTTACGAGGGAACAGCCAAGGAAGCTGCTAACCAGAAGAAAAAGGCTCACTATACTGTATGCGACGACTATGTAACGATGGAAGACGGTACGGGTATCGTTCACATCGCTCCGGCATTCGGTGAAGACGACGCCAGGGTAGGAAGAGATAACGATCTCCCGATGGTTCAGTTCGTTGATACAAGGGGTAATCTCACAGAAGAGACTCCTTTTGCAGGTATGTTCGTAAAGGATGCTGACCCTGAAGTATTGAAGGATCTTGATTCCAGAGGACTTCTTTTCTCTGCTCCTAAGTTCGAACATGAATATCCTTTCTGCTGGAGATGCGACACGCCTCTCATCTATTTCGCAAGAAGCACATGGTTCATTGCGATGAGCAAGAAGAGAGAAGAGCTCTTAAAGTCCAACAATATGGTCAACTGGATGCCTGAGACAATCAGGGACGGCCGTATGGGCGACTTCTTAAGAAACGTTATCGACTGGGGAATCTCACGTGAACGTTACTGGGGAACACCGCTGCCGGTTTGGGAGTGCGAATGCGGCGAGAGACACTGCATCGGTTCCATCGAAGAGCTTAAGTCCATGAGCGACGATTGTCCGGATGACATCGAACTTCATAAGCCTTATGTTGATAATGTTCACATCAAGTGCCCTAAGTGCGGCGGTCAGATGAAGAGAGTTACCGAGGTTATCGACTGCTGGTTCGACTCAGGTTCCATGCCTTTCGCACAGTATCATTATCCTTTCGAAAACAAGGAATTCTTTGAACAGCACTATCCCTGCGAGTTCATCTCAGAGGGTATCGACCAGACAAGAGGCTGGTTCTATTCGCTTATCGCCATCTCAACGGTTCTTTTCGGAAGAGCACCTTTCGAGAATTGTATCGTTATGGGTATCGTTCAGGATAAGGACGGTATCAAGATGAGCAAGCATTTAGGTAATGTAGTTGATCCTTGGGATGTTCTTGATTCCCAGGGCGCTGATGCTGCAAGATGGTATTTCTATACTGCAAACCAGCCCTGGCTGCCTTCAAGATTCTCCAAAGAAGCTGTTAACGACGGCATCAAGAAGTTCATCGGTACATTCTGGAATACTTATGCATTCTACGTAATGTATGCCGATATCGATAATTTCGATCCCACACAGCACACGCTCGACAAGGCAACTCTCGGCGCTATGGACAGATGGGTCCTTTCCCGTCTTAACACGCTCATCAAGGTTGTTAACGAGAAGATGGACAATTACGACATCTCACAGTCTGCAAGACTCATTCAGGACTTCACCGAAGAGCTTTCAAACTGGTATGTAAGAAGGTGCCGTGACAGATACTGGGGTGCGGAAGAGACCCAGGACAAGGTCAATGCTTATATGACCCTTTACACAGTCCTCGATAATCTCACAAGACTCTGCGCACCTTTCGTTCCCTTCATGACAGAAGAGATCTATCAGAATATCGTATGTTCTGTAGATAAGAATGCTCCTGAATCAGTTCATCTTGCTAAGTATCCTGTTGCAGATGAGAGCCTTATCGATTCAAAACTCGAAGAAGAAATGGAACTTGTCCAGCAGATCGTAACGTTGGGCCACAGCTGCCGTGAATCTGCTTCGATCAAGAACCGTCAGCCTTTGTCTGAGATCTATGTAGTATCTGAGATCGGTCTTGATGACGAATATAAGCCGATCGTTCTTGATGAGCTTAATATCCGTAAGATCGAAGTTTTGAGCGATGCTTCTACACTTGTTGATTACAGCTTCAAGCCTCAGCTCAGGACCTGCGGAAGAAAATTCGGAAAGAACCTTAACGATGCCAAGGAAGTTATCGCAAACCTTCCGGGCAAAGAAACATATAACGCTCTTAAGAACGGTTCTGTTAAGATCACTGTTAACGGTGAAGAGTATGAGATGACGGAAGAGGATTTCCTCATCGAGACAACTCAGCCTGAAGGATTCTCCACGCAGAGCTCAGGAAATCTTACGGTTTCCATCTCTACGGTTCTTACTGAAGAACTTATCGAAGACGGTCTTGTAAGAGAGATGATCTCAAAGATCCAGAATCACCGTAAAGAGACTGAAGGTCTTACGGTATCTGACAGGATAGTTCTCAAGTATGACGGAAACGATAAGCTTGCCGAAGTCATCGAGAAGAAGAAGGACTATCTTGCTTCTGAAGTACTGGCTGTAGAGATTTCAGAAGGTGCCGGAGACAACTCCAAGGAGTGGAATGTTAATGGCGAGAAGATCACTTTCTCAGTTGTAAAAGCTTGAGGTAATTTATGATAATAGACCTGTTCAGACAAGGATTGGAGCCAAGAGAGATAATTTATTATCTCATCATAATTCTGTTTGCCCTGATGCTGTCATTCTCGATTCATGAGTATATGCATGCTGCTGTTGCTGTCTGGCTTGGCGACCCGACACCTAAGAATATGGGCAGACTGACTCTTAATCCTATTGCTCACCTTGATCCTGCCGGAACTTTCCTTTTACTTGTAGCAGGTTTCGGATGGGGAAAACCCGTTATGTATAACCCTACAAATCTTCACAGGTTCAAGAGCAGCAGATTAATGAACATTATGGTTCATCTTGCAGGTGTAACAGGTAATTTCATACTCGGTTATTTTGCATATGTGCTCTATCTTCTTTTCAGCGGACTTGCCATAAAACTTCCGGGAATGGCAATCGCATTCACGGCTCTTGGAGATGCTTTCAGCTATACTTATGCGTTTTCAATGATGCTGCTTGCTTTTAACCTTCTGCCGATCCCGCCGCTTGACGGGTTCCATGTGCTTCAGGAATGTCTTCCTTACAGAGTCAGACAGTCTGAAGGATACAGGAAGTTTGAACGGGTATCGCCGATGATCCTTATGGTCGTATTCCTTGCCAGCACGTTTACGAGCATTCCGATCCTCAGCAGCCTTGTCAGCTGGATAGAGACACCGTTTACTTTCATTATTACCATTCTTGCAATGCCGTTTTATTTCCTTTTCTCGTTTATAGGGTTGTGATCTATGCTTGAACAAGCGGTTAAGCCGGAGATAAGACTAAGACAGTTCGAAGGCCCTCTGGACCTGCTCTTGCATCTTATCGAAAAGAACGATGTCGACATATACGATATCCCGATAAGTACCATAACCGCACAATATATGGATTATATCGAATCCATGAAAGAGTTTGACATGGAGCTTGCATCCGATTTTCTTGTCATGGGAGCGACACTTGTCTCGATCAAATCCAGAATGCTGCTTCCCGGAATGCAGGCTGCTCTTGGAACGGGAGACGAAGCTGCCGATCCGAGAGAAGAACTCGTTATTTCTCTTATGAGATACAAGAGATGCAGGGTTTTTGCCTCTGACCTTAAGGATAGAAGGGAGAAGTATGACGGTGCCAGATTCCGCTATGCTTCCACTGCTAAACAGTTGGGAATAACCATAGCTCCAGCAGAACAGGCTTTTTCCGTTGAAGAGTTCAATGAAGCGGTAGCAATGATCAATGAACGCAATGAGATGCGTTTTACGGATATCACTACTAAGATCAAGCATATCCTTAGAAGAGACAAGTTCTCGGTTAAGGAGAGGATCAAGTCTATCTGGAGGAGCATTACCGGCAAGGGAAAGGTTCTTTTAAGCAGTCTGTTCGGAAAAAAGACCCAAAAAATCGATAAGGTCGTAAGCTTCCTCGCCGTGCTTGAACTTGTAAGAGATAATAAGATAACGGTGGAACAGGAAAGAAACTTCGGTGAGATCTCCATTGAAGAGAAAAAGTGATGAATAATATGGAAGATGATTTTAAAGTAACAGCGCAGGAACTGCCTGCAGCGATCGAATCGATACTTTTTGTATCAGGAGATCCGGTATCTGTCGATAAGCTCGCAGATATTCTTAACTGCTCCAAGAATGCCGTCACAGAGGCTTTGAAGTCTCTTACTGACAGATATGCTTCTAATCCGTGGAGCGGACTTGAGATAAGAAAAACTGAAGATTCGTATGCCATCATGACAAGACCTTCCCAGAAGAAGATCCTTGACAGGATGTTTGGACCGAGACAGACTCCGCCGCTTTCACAGGCATCATATGAGACTTTGGCTGTCATCGCTTATAACCAGCCTTGTACGAGGGCTCAGGTCGAGCTCGTCAGGGGAGTGTCATCTGATTCGATCATTTCGAGATTATTGGACAGAGGTTGGATCGAGGAAGCAGGTAACCTTGATGCTCCGGGAAGACCTTCGCTTTTTAAGACTTCCAAGAAATTCTTAACGGAATTCGGTATTGAATCCGTCAGAGACCTGCCTCCGCTCGAGCTAATGAGTTATCAGACCATAAGGGATATGGAAGATTCCCTTAAAGAAGCCGCAGGCGGCGAGGATAAGCAGATATCCATTGACAGTATTATGAATCCAAAAGATGAAGATGCTAATGAAGGTGACTCAGATGACGGGGACGCTTGACCTTATCGAGAATTCAATTTCTTCAATGAGTAAAGGCCATAAGGCCATAGCAGGCTTTATCCTTGAATCCTATGACAAAGCCGCATACATGACGGCTGCAAAGCTTGGTGAGGAAGTTGGCGTATCCGAATCTACAGTTGTCAGATTTACAACCGAATTAGGATTTGAAGGTTATCCTGAATTCCAAAAAGCTCTGCAGGAAGATCTTAAGTCGAAGCTTACTTCAGTTCAGAGACTGGGGCTTACAGAGAGATTTGAAAGTGACAGCGAAGCATTGAAAGCCGTTGTTGCGCAGGATATATCAAATCTGAGGGAAACCCTTAATTCCATTGATGATAATGAGTTCGAAAAGGCTGTCGATTCAATTTTGGGCGCCCGTAAGATATACATAATGGGAATCAGGGCTTCCGCGCCTTTGTCCGAGTTCATGCATTTTTACATGACGCTTCTGTTCGATGACGTCGTTCTTGTAAGAAGTACATGTACAAATGAGCTTTTCGAGCAGATCATGCCTATCGGAAAAGGCGATGTCATGATCGGAATATCGTTTCCGAGATATTCTGCCAGGACCATCAATTCGATGGGATATGCAAAGAAAAAGGGCGCTACGATCATTGCAATAACGGATAAGGATGATACGGCAATGACAGAATATGCCGATATCAAGCTTTTCGCCAGATCTTCGATGGCGTCTTTTGTTGATTCGCTGACGGCACCGTTGTCTTTGATCAATGCGCTTCTCGTATCACTCGGAATGCACAGGAAAGAACATATTCAGTCCTCACTCGAATCATTGGAGACACTGTGGTCCCAATACCGTGTTTATGAGACGGGGAGAGACAGAAACACCGAAGACGGAGACATATTATAAAGGAGAAATATTATGGGTATTTATCAGATCGCGATCGACGGACCTTCAGGATCAGGAAAGAGCACTCTGGCAAAGGGCATCGCAAAAGAACTCGGCATTATGTACCTTGATACAGGCGCCATGTACAGGACCTGTGCAGTGGCATCGATCAAAAAGGGTATTGATCCCAAGGATTCCGATGCCGTTAAGAAGATGATGGATGAAGTAAAGATCGAGGTCAGATTCATAGACGGAGTCCAGCACATGATCCTTGACGGTGAGGATGTAACCGGGGAATTAAGGACACCGCAGACATCTATTGCCGCTTCTGACATTTCTGCACTCCCGTTCGTAAGGACTGCAATGGTATCACTTCAAAGAGAGATCGCAAAGAACCAGACATTCGTTTTGGACGGCAGGGACATCGCATCCGTAGTCCTTCCTGACGCGAAATATAAGTTCTTTGTTGTCTGCGCGCCTGAGGTCAGGGCAGAGAGAAGACTTGCAGAACTCGAGGCTGCAGGCGACTATTCCCAGACATATGAAGAAGTCTTAAGAGACATCAAATACAGGGATGAGCAGGATTCTAACAGAGCTGCATCTCCTCTTATCCAGGTTCCTGAAGCCATTGTTGTCGATACCGGCAAGTATGATATCGACGGAACTAGAGCATTTGTAATAAGTCATTTGGACGAAGAAGACAGATGAACATAACTGTCGCCCGGTCTTCCGGATTTTGCTTTGGAGTAAAAAATGCAGTATCGGCTGCCGAGAATGCGGTCGCTTCGAGTTCTGACGGCAAGAAGCTGGTTATGCTGGGCGAGATCGTCCATAACAGATATGTAGTAGATAAGTTGATAGAGGGAGGGTTTGTCATCTGTGAGAAAGCTGATGACTGCCCGCCTGATTCGGTTGTAATAATCAGGGCTCACGGCGTTACGCCCGAAGAGATCAGTATCCTGGAGTCAAAAGGCTGCGAGATCAGGGACATGACATGCCCTTTTGTATCCAAGATCCATAAGATCGTAAGGGAAAATGCCGAAAAAGGCATGAATATCATTGTCGCCGGCACCCAGGGACACCCGGAGGTAACGGGAATTCTTGGCGAAGCAGAGGGTAAAGGCGTAAAATTCGCTGTCATAAAGGCTCCAGAGGAGCTTGAAGGCATAGATTTTCCGCTTGAGAGCGCAATATTGATTTCCCAGACCACGTTTTCGAGCGAAATATTCAAAAAAATATGTCAAACAGTTAAAAATAAAATTGAAAAATATAATGTTTTTGATACAATATGTATTACGACTGAAAGTAGGCAAAAGGAAGCCGCTTCGCTCTCTGGGTTATCAGACTCGATGATCGTCATCGGTTCTGCTCACAGTTCGAACACCACTAAGCTTTTGGACATCTGCAAAGGTCGTTGTGCAAGAACATTCCTTGTGAACTCCGGCACGGAAGTAAAGGATCTTATCTCAGAGGGGAAGATCCTTCCGTCTGACAAAGTCGGAATCACAGCGGGTGCATCTACACCGGAAGCTATTATTTTGGAGGTTGTTCAACAAATGAACGAAGAAGAGAAGATCACAAATCAGGGCTTT
>JAEFAV010000042.1 GCA_016288885.1 Saccharofermentans sp. | reverse complement strand
ACTTTAGTGCAGTTGCTCTTATTAAGAGATCAAAGAAAAAACACTGTTAAAGTATGATGTAAAATTGCAAATCATTATATAAGGCCTGTAGAGGCAACCCTTAGACAGGAAGATCATCAGAAAGAGTAACTGGGGATGGGATATTAAGGCGGAGGAATAAAAAATGAAACAATACATAGTTGACGCATTTACTGATACATTATTTCATGGAAATCAGGCTGCTGTATGCGTGATGGATGAATGGATATCTGACGGGTTGATGCAGAGTATTGCTAATGAAAATAATTTTTCTGAAACAGCATTTACGGTAAAAGAAGGTGAGAGCTATCATTTGCGATGGTTTACTCCGGGAGGAGAGATAGACTTCTGTGGACATGCAACACTTGGGTCCTCATTTGTACTTTTTAATTTCTATGAAAAAGAAAAAGATGAGATTTCTTTTGTAACGCAAGTAGGAAAACTAAGTGTTAAAAGGGGTAATGATGAGTATGTTATGGATATGCCGGCTTATAATTGTCTACCTGTACCAGTGACAAAAGAGATGGAAGAAGCGCTTGGAGTAAAACCTGTAGAAGCATATCTTGACAGAGATTTATTGATGATACTTGAGACAGAAGAACAGGTGAAAAATCTTTCCCCGGATATTGAAAAAATGAAATTTCTTGAGGGACTTACTATTGCAGTGACAGCACCTGGTCGAGAATATGACTCTGTATCCCGTGTGTTTGTACCTAAGCTGGCTATTTCAGAAGATCCTGTTACAGGAAGTTCTCATTGTATGATAGCTCCTTATTGGAGCGAAAAGCTAGGAAAGAAAGAACTGAATTGCTATCAGGCATCAGAACGAGGAGGGAATTTAAAAATCACTGTTTCGGGTGACAGAGTGTGTATTGCTGGAAAGGCAGTTTTGTTTGCTGTTAGTGAGTTGTATATAATGGTTTAACTACTATAAAAATCTTAGATAGCGTTTCAATATCTTTAACCAGTAAAGGTTCCTGATATCTTGCCGTATGCCAGAATGTTTCCGGTGTTGCCTTCTCTGTCGGTATCCAGGCCCTGGATGAAGTCTTTGAATTTGGGATTGAGACCTCTGACACTGCCTTTAAGTCTTTCGACAGGTTCCTTAAGGGCCACAACATATATCTCATAGATATGAGTTACGCCTGACCCCGGATTGGGACCTGCATAATCACTTAAGGGTGCCCATCCTTCGGGAAGTTCAGTTACCGTAATACCGCATGCTTTCCAGTGGAGGACGCCGCATACGATCTGATCCGGAGTGTTCATGTCAACCATGTAAACGATATACTCCGCAGCACCCTCAACAGGTTCCCAGGAGAGCTCGGGTGACACATCGTTTCCGCGGGCGTTAGATATAATATCCGCCCAGACGCCGTTCTCAAGATCCGTGGATGTTAATTTGAACTTCTCATAACCTTCAAGGAAATCAACACCTGAATCAGTAACAGCCGGTTCAGTGTTTTCCGTTACGGCCTGCGTGTCTTCAGATGATGCTTCTGTTGCAGCTTCCGTCTGAGAAAACGAAGTCATATTAGGCTTATCCGTCGCATAGCATCCTGCTGTACCCATCAGCATCGATGCACACAGAACAAGAGCAATCATCTTTATCTTCTTCATTCACATTTACTCCCTACTATCACCCTATAGACTATAGTAAAAACAGCAGATCCATTAGAAAGATTTACACAGGTTTTAGCATTATCAATCAGCTTTATATTTACCTCTAAGGAAACCGAACGCCAAGATGTTGCCTGTGTTGCCGTCAACGTCGGTGTCAAGAGCAAGAAGGAAATTGTTGAAGTTAGTAGGCGGTCCGCCGGTTGTTCCTTTCACGCGCTCAACGGGATTAGCAAGAGCGATGACGTAGATGTCATATGTGTGTGTCCTTCCGGCTTCGGGTCCCAATGCGAGGAAGAATGCAGGGGCCTCACCTGCGATGATCTCGGTACCCTCGTAGTTGCCGATTACCCAGTGTATGAAATTGACCGGCGGGATGCCCTCAGCGTGAGACGAATCGAGCATGTAGATTGCGTAGCATGAAGCGCCCTCGACGGGTTCCCAGTAAAGGCTCGGGGAGATGCCCGTCGGATGCTCCGGTTTGGCGCCCATGTCATCGGACCAGACGCCGTCTTCCCAGGAGTCGGAACCAACGTAGAACTGTGGGTAAGATTCGATGCAGTAACCGAACTCCTCGACCTCGCACAGAGTCTGCTCCGGTTCTTCCTCAACTTCAGCAGCTGCCACAGACTCGCCTGAGACTGCTTCTGCTGCAGCAACAGTTCCTTCTGAGGTACAGCCTGCGATACCCATGAGCATCGATGCGGCCGTGCCTGCTGCAATCATCGCTTTGTATAAATCTGTGCTTTTCATATTTTTGCCTTCCTGTTCTTTGGTTAGCCCTATTCTGACCTTCGGCATGCTTTCCCGGAATGGAATATCGTCACGGTTTATCTGTAAAATCTGCACAGACCGTGCAAATATTACCAATGCTTTGCTATAATCGGCATATGGGTGAACAGTTATATACATTGCGTAAATACTGCGATTACGAGAATCTCTTGGATCTTGCCGTATTCAAGTTCAAGAACGAACTCCCGTATGTCGATAACAACGAGCGCTGCAAGCTCGTATTGCTCAGCAAGGGCAATCTGGTTATAGAACTTAACGGCAATCTGATGGATCTTAAGGCACCATCCGCAATCTACCTGTCCGACAGGGACATCCTCAAGAATAAGAAGGAATCCAAATACCAGGCGTACATGATATTTTTCAAGCCTTGCATCATCAACGACGCGTTCACCTACGAGCGTCTTTATTCGCGCGAATTTGAAAGCTTGGAAGGCTCGACGCTCTACCATGATTACCTGCTCGTAAGGAACTTTATTTTCCAGGATTCTCAATCGCCCAAGGCGGCATCGTTCATCCCCCGGTCACTCGCGGACATGGTCGATATCATCGAGAAACTCGACGCCGAGCTCAAGCTTTCCGATGACGGTTTCTGGCCCTGCCGCTCGCGATCCTACTTCATCGAACTTCTCTTCAAGCTAAAGTACTGTTTCATCAACAACAGCACCACCGGTGAGAACAATACCGCGTTCATCTCCCGGCTCTACGAATACTTCAACAACCACATCCGCGAGAAGATCACCCTCGGGATGGTCACAACGGAATTCAACTTGAACCGCAATACTTTGAACAAGGTCTGCGTAGAAGAGACTGGTATGACCTGCATGACCGTTCTTGCCGAGCACCGCATGAACCTCGCGAAATACTGGCTCTCAGACACAGCGATCCCCATCTTTGAGATAGCGCAGCGTCTCGGCTTCGAAGATCCCAATTACTTCAACAAAGTCTTCCGCAAGGCGACCGGAAAATCGCCGACGCAGTACAGGAAGGACACCCGCTCATAATTCAGTTTTTTGATATTCTATACAATTGCCATAGTCGGATATGATCTTAGAAATTATATATGCACTGGAAATTGCAATAATATTTACAGCTAATATTTTTATTGTTCCGCTCACAGGCAATAAATTCAACTTTACCATTTCACTTGTTTATATGGTATTTGTTGCTGCTTTATATGGATTTGCTCTGGTAAGCAGGAATAAAAGAGCATGGCTGCTTAAGTGGGGAGTATCCATACCTTTTTCGTTTCTTATTCTTCAATATTTCAGGATTACGGACTATTCGATAAGAGCTTTGAATTGGGTATATCCGGGGTATGGCAGACCATCCGGAGGCGGTCAGTTCGCGACAGCATTTATGACCGTCCTTTTTACCGCAATGTGCCTGATAAGCGGACTGATATCTTTATTTATTAGCAGTAGGACTTCCGAAAGATTCAAGAGGATCCAATTTATTGCAGTATTATTGTTTTCTGTCCTGACCGTTGGCGCTGTGCTGATGTTAGAGATGCAGTTTCCGGCTGTTATTTGTGAATATATATCGCGCCCCTAAAATCGTACAGGCAGTTCGATTTTAGGGGTTTTAGGAGATAAACAGAAATA
Organism: Saccharofermentans sp.; assembly: GCA_016288885.1. Taxonomy (GTDB): domain Bacteria; phylum Bacillota; class Clostridia; order Saccharofermentanales; family Saccharofermentanaceae; genus Saccharofermentans. Next base: position 6,802 of record JAEFAV010000042.1, on the reverse strand, counting down.
GAAAAAACCTCCGGTTGCCGGAGGGCTTTTTGCTGGGTAAATACAGTGCGCTTCAGGCCGGCAGGATGCGGTATGCGATGTCCTCGTATTCGGCGTATTTCTTTGCCTTCATCAGCTTCTTGATGTCGCGCTCCTGACCGTCGAAAAGGACCTGCCAATAAGACCACAGTTCCCTCATCTTGTAGAGCACGTTGATGTCAGGCGATATTACCTTCTGATACTCGTGATAAACGGTGTCGTGCAGCTGCCTGAGTTTTGCAAAATCAGTCTCCGTTGTGAAGCCATTAAGCTTGTCCGCAAGGGACGGATCGGATATCAGACCTCTGCCTAACATTACAGGGTCGGGGGCGCTGCCAAAGGTGCCGGACAAGTCTTCGTAATCCTTACATGAAAATACATTCCCGTTATACACGAGCGGGTTCTTCGAATGCTCCAGAGCGTATGCGTAATATTCGCAACGCGGTTCGCCTTTATAGAAGTCTGATCTTATCCTCGGATGAACGATCAGTTCGCTTACGGGGAAGGCGTTGAAGATATCCACGAGGTCGTAGAACTCGTCGGGATTAAAGTAGCCGAGACGCGTCTTGAGGGAGATCTTCATGCCGTCGTTCCCGGCATAGGAGTAGATGTCATCGAGAAACTTCTGAAGCGCAGGAGTCTCGGGCAGAAAAGCGGCGCCTTTGCCCTTGGCGCAGACGGTCCCCGAAGGACATCCGAGATTCAGATTGACCTCGGTGTAACCCATGGCGTGAAGTTCTCTTGCGCCTTCGATGAAATGCTCTGATCTGCATGTGAGGATCTGCGGGACGAGGCAGAGACCGGTATTGTTTTCCGGGGTGAGATCTTTTCGCTCACGGGGCGTGATCGGACAGTTCTCGGAGGGCGAGATGAACGGCGCGAAATACTTGCCGACGTGGCCGTAGATTCCGTTGTAAGCATTGCGGAAAATGTAGCCTGTAATGCCTTCGAGCGGCGCGAAATAGATCTTCATGCGTTCCGGTTCCCCTCCAATCTTCAATCAATTTTATCACTAGCGTCTGTCTTGGTATAATTGGAACGGTATGGGGCAAACATAATAGGAAGGACAGGCATGATGACTGACACGAAAGACAAGAAGATACGGCACTTTATTCTGATACCCGGTGCGGTGGCATTTGGAATCCTGTTTTTGGGTTCGCTCATCTCTGAAATTCTGATCTGGCTCGTATTCCAGGACAGGGTCGGCGCGGATGTCCTGTTCCTCATGCGGTACGGGTTCAACATCTTCTGCTGGATCTTTCTGTTCATATACTGCCTGATACTGGAGAAGCCTATTCTTAAGAGCTTCGGCCATGCAAAAACAGGCGGCATGAGCGGCAACACCGTGAGGAATCTTCTCTTCGGTTTTGGCCTGGGTCTTGCCACGAACGGCACCTGTGCTTCGATCGCGTGTATTCACGGTGATCTTACATTCTCTGTTGCAGGCTTCTCACCGGTTTATCTCGGTATCGGCCTGATCGCTGTCCTCATTCAGTCCGGCGCGGAAGAACTCCTGATCCGCGGATATTTTATGGGCGCGATCGAGTCCAGATACGGTGCGGTCTGGGCACTGGTCTTGAATGCGCTTCTTTTTGCAGGGCTTCACTTAGGGAACCCGGGCATCACTGTTCTCGCGATAGTCAGACTTCTGTGCATCTCCATGCTTTACGGATTGTTTGTGGTCAGGTACAAGAGCCTCTGGATGGCGATCGGCATGCACACGACATGGAATTACACGCAGAGCCTGCTTCTGGGTCTGCCTAATTCAGGCATCGTGTCTGAAAGGGCGCTGCTACATCTCGACAGCTCACGCGGCGGTTTTTTCTATGACGAAGTTTTTGGGTTGGAAGGAAGCGTCACGGCGTTGATCGTAGCAATCGCTTTGGTAGCGATCGTCGCTTTTGTCCCGTTAGGTAAGAAGAAAGGGTGAAGGGGAACTCTTCACGCCCCAAAAACTACCATTCACACCCGCTCTCTAATACGCTTATAAACAGATGTATAATAAGCCATGTCTTTATTGAAATGTATTTGAACCATAACTCTATAGTTCTATGTGCCGGATTAGGGGATGCTCTTGAACTATACCGGGAATATCACGGCTGAGCGGAGCCCACGCAACTTTTGTTAACATAAAGCCCGCCGAGATGTAAGTTTTCGTTGGTGGACACCATATGCTTTTGAGCCTAGACTGATGTCAACAATAATTGCATAGGTGGGAAAGATATGAGAAAACACTATTTAGACAACATCAGATGGGTGACGGTCGTTGTGGTCGCGCTCTATCACGTTCTTTTCATGTACAATGCGGAAGGCATATCAGGCGGCGTCGGAAAGATCACAAGCTTAAGCATTCAGCACTACGACGCTTTTATGTATCTCGTTTATCCGTGGATAATGCCGGTGCTCTATATCGTTGCAGGAATCAGCTCGAGGATCGTGCTTGATAAACATACCGCGAAGGAATTCATAAGAAACAGAAACAGAAAGCTCCTGGTCCCTTCGACTATCGGTGTTCTTGTCTTTCATGTTGTTCAGGGTTATGTCAGCATGTCGTTTGGTGATGCGTTTGCAGAGCTGGCCAAAGCCGGAGTTCCGGCTCCTGTCATATTCATGATAATGGTTGCTACAGGCAGCGGAGTGCTCTGGTTCTGCCATCTCCTGTGGATCTACAGTCTTATCCTGGTACTAATCCGCAAGATCGAGAAAGGACGCCTTTTGAACCTTGGCGCAAAGATGCCTGTATGGCTCGTCATTCTGCTCCTTTTCCCGCTGTGGGGAGCAGCGCAGATCCTCAATGCACCGATGATCTCGGTGTACAGATTCGGGTATTATCTTGCTTTCTTCCTGATTGGATACTACGTGTTCTCAAACGATCAGGTAATCGAAAAGCTCAAAAAACATGCAGTCTGGTTCATAGCTGCAGGTGTGGGTCTATGCACGGCATTCACGATCATATACTTTTTTGTAAAGGGCGGAATGAGTTTTGCGGATAAGCCTGTAAACACAGGTCTCTTATATGTCGCATGCTCTTATTTCGGATCTCTTGCCATGATCGCCGGTTTTACAAGATATGGCGATGTCAGCAGCAGGTTCACCGAATGGATGAGCAAGAGGAGCTTCGGGCTTTATGTTTTCCATTATCTCGGCATCTCGTCGATGGCACTGATATTTGCGAAGCATATGTTGTTGCCTGCGCCTCTTTGCTATATCATCAGTCTGTTGGCGGGGTTCGTTCTCGGATACGGCCTTTACGAGATCATTTCGAGGATCCCGTTCTACCGTTGGGCGGTGCTGGGCATCAGGAAGGAGAAAAAGCATGTTCAAAGATAATCTTATCCATCTGCGCAAGATCAGGCAGCTTACTCAGGAAGAAGTTGCCGACAGGATCGGAGTCACCAGGCAGTCCGTAGCAAAGTGGGAATCGGGCGAGACTGTTCCCGATCTTGAGAAATGCAGGCTCCTGGCTGAGCTTTTCGGCGTGTCTTTGGATGATCTTGCGAACTATGAACCTGACGAGAATATGGGAATGGCATTGCCTCCGAAAGGCAAGCACATGTTCGGACTGGTTACTGTCGGTGACAAGGGCCAGATCGTGATCCCTGCCAAGGCCCGCAAATTATTTGATATTTCAACCGGAGACCAGCTTGTCATAGTAGGCGATGAGGGTCAGGGACTAGCTATCATAAAGCCGGAGTACTTCCTTTCGCTAGCCCACATGATCGAAAAAGAGAAAACAGACAACAGATAACGCTCACTATGTAACATTTGTTAATTATATTCAAGATTTATCTTACCAATGTCATGTACGCATTATACTTACTTGCAGTAAGCGCCCGGCATTCAATATATAATTTCCTGATCTGCATACTGCCGAAAACCAGATGTTGCATTCTTGAAAGTTCGCGCTCTATTGGCAATACTTTTTTTTCGAAAAGAAGATCTTCACTTTCAGTAATTTTCTTCTTCATTTCTATAAGCTTTGCTCTAACCTGATCCTCATCATATCCATCTTTTTCCGCGTATACATCTTTTATTGCTTTATCAATGACTTTGCCAACAGATTCATCATTAACTAATGTTCCCACCGGTTCATATATAACACTTGAAGAATACTGAGTTATCTTGCCTTCATTAAGGAAGTATTTCAAGCGGTATGCCGAATGCCCATCAGCAGCAATATACGAATAGTACTGCTCCCATTCACCAAAAAAGATTTTGTTGATCAAATCAGAAAGATCTGTATTTCCCGTGATATCGGCTTCGATATAACAAAAAGAATAATTGTAATCATAGTGACCATGCAAGATAACTTTGCCTTCAGTATAACAAAGCACATCCAGTTCTCTGCGATTCTTCTTCACATCGTAGTTAGGCTTAACACTGTCTATTGCATTAAGCCGGTTGTTAATTCTTCCAGCACGTGGATCATTGATCATTGAATTATTCCTTTTTCATCGTTTTTCCTTTATAAAATGATAACACAGTTGTTTTAAACAGACTGTAGATTGATTAGGCTCTTAAGAACAAGGTAAACACAAAGCCTTCTATAAAGAGCAAGAAGTGGTTTTGAAATCCTTTTGTTAAGTAAAATCGGTGTCCAAAAGGGCACCGATTTTGTCTTTCTGTTAGTCTGCTATATTCAGGAAATTACATACCATCACACTGAATATCCCAAATTAATATCGAACGGAGCAATCAGCAATTTCTGCAACTCTTTATTGTAATTATCGAAAAAGCTTTTTATGGCCTTGCCATAATTTTCTTTGGTGTCAAACTCCCAGTATGAATAGTACTTAACGCACTTTACAATCTTGGTTAACTCCCTCGGTGACTCGCCAAGTTCGATTCCATCTATGGTGTAAAATCTCTTGTACTTGGTCAATTATCCTGCTGATATTTCTTATCAACTTTACAAAAAGCAAATCAACAAGAAATACTCAGATAAGCTTCTCGAATTCGGAATAAACTTCTTCATCACTCCAGCTCTTCAACTGACTTAAGATAAATTTGAGTTTGGTATCTATCCATTCTCTGTCGTAGGCTCTCATATTGTCTAATGCCTTATTTCCATAGATGCTGACCGTTGTATCCGGATCTGTTTTACGGATCTTATCGCAGAAAACAATATACTCATCTATCTTCGCCATAAGTTTCTTCCAGCATCCGGCTGCTTTCTCCGGCTCATTATTTCTTAAATACGCAGCAATAAGGAATTTATATGTATCACGGTAGAACCCCTGACAATGTGCCTTCATCTTGTCGTTTTCCATAAAGCTGTCCATTACGGCGATCCCCCACAGACAGATCTCTTCAACTTCTTTTAAGGGGCAGACCCACATCATACTTTCGGCAGTGTACAGGATCTGTTTATTGAGGGCCCGGATAAAGAGCTGGTGATTGTCACGAATCTGCGCTTTCCACTTTTCCTTTCCTTCATCAGTCGATATATCGATGTAATATGGAAGAAGCGTTTCCTGAAGCATGTTGCTGCCGACTGAGGGAAGGGCCTTTATATGCTGAAGGCCTTTCTCATATTCGCGGGAGTGCCAGCAAAGCCATGAGAGCGCGAAATGACATTCATCTGCAAGTTTCTTGTTTTCCGAATATCTTATAACCTGCAAAGCCCTGTTCTCGGCTCGCCTGAGCGTCTGTTTCCACTCTTTGCTGTCTTCCTTTACTATTCCGGTATAGTAAGCATTGTTTGGATTAACAAAGCGGCTCATATGAGCTGCAGCCTGAACGTAACGGGTCATGATACCGTAATTGAATATATTCTCTTCGCATTGCTGATCGAGATATAAAAGAGCGTCATAAGCTCCCTGCGCCGGCTCTCCGCTGTCACGGAGCACATTGGCTTTTTTGTTTACTTCTTCAGCAAGCTTAAGATCATAGCTGTCGGTATTATAGCCAAAAAGAGCATCAGTCGAGATATTTAGTGCCTGTGCCAAAGGTATGACCTGTGTAATATCCGGTAGTCCTGCCCCGCTTTCCCATTTGCTTACAGCCTGACTCGTAATACAAAGTATTCCGGCTAATTCCTCTTGTGTCATTCCCATCTCATGACGGTATTTCTTAATATTGTTTCCAAGCGACATAATGAGTAACCTCTATACAAGTATTTCTCGGATGCATCTTTGATGGTTTCACTATATCAGACAGCAAAAGAGAATCCTAACAATTCTTATTTGGTGAAAAATCAACTCCAGGTTGGGAAAGCTCAAACTGTGATACCAGAAATCATCTGGAATACAGTTTTCATTTGACATCATTATTATGACAACAAGATGCTTTTTTCCGTGCTACAAGCTTATTAACAGCATGCTGATGTTTTGGGACATTAGGATGTTCATCATCAAATACATATGTCTTAAATTGCATGACTTCCCAGTCTGAATACAAATCCAGTATTTCACCTTCATCAGCTAATCCAACCGCGAAAGGTGCGATGTCAGGCGAAGCAGGAACAGTATTCGTAAATGTATGAATAATGTGTATTCCACCTGGATTTGTATGCTCTTTAGCATCTTCTATAAAGTGTCTCCACTTATCCTTTTCGACAAAGCAAAGTGTAGCGAATGTCATGACCAAATCATATGATTTCGCAAAATGAAACTTTGATAGATCATCTACAAAAGCATTAATACTTAACCCTTCTTTTTCGCATAACCACTTAAGTTTTGAGATTCCGGCCTCCGACAGATCAAAAGCATCTATATCACAGTAACCGTTTTTAGCCAGATATCTGACATTCTGACCTTCCCCGCATCCGGCTTCAAGGATGACC
>JAEFAV010000056.1 GCA_016288885.1 Saccharofermentans sp. | reverse complement strand
AACGGCTGCCGCATCAGCTCCCGGCACCTGGAACTGCAAAGCATGCGGCAAGCATGGAAATACGGCACAGTTCTGTCCCGAATGCGGAGCCAAAAAACCCGACGGATGGAAGTGCCCCATGTGCGGAGCCTCCAACACCGGCAAATTCTGTATGGAGTGCGGCTCAGTCGGACCTGACTTTTGATACCGCCACTGTCATTTCTATACTGCTGATAATCCGGTCAGAGCTTCTAGCCCTGCATGATCAGTTTTACTGTTGATTAAACTCTTCTGATAAAAGTTGAAGCCATCCTCGATCTTTACGATACGGTATCCTAACCTTTTGTAAAAAGCATTTGTCCGCTCATTCCAACAAGGTGTATCCAGATTAATCTCCGTAGCAAAAGGAAATTTACTTTCTATGCACTCCATCAAACGAATTCCGTAACCTTTACGATGATAGACGCTATCAATGAAAATCCTGCCAATGTATACGCTCTTTTGTGTTTCATCCGGGAACACAATGGCAGCTCCTACCATATCTTTACCTATCATCGCTTGATACAAATGCCCCTCTCTGGCCATTTGTTGATGCCATTCGATTGAATCAAATCCGGGCGGACAATCACCTTTTGTTCCCCCTACATTTACATCTGTTTCAAAAGCTCTGACAGACATATCTACGATTCTTTCTATCTGATCTGCTTCTGCTTTTACAATATACATGCTATCAATCATAATTCCTTCGCATAGCTCATAACTCCGTGTTGCATAGATAACTAATTATCTCCGAATTACTCTCTTCATACGGCTCGAAAATAATACCCATATGTCCGCCTTCTCCTTTATCGTACAGCGAGCACTCTACCCCCGCTTTCGCAAGGACGTCTGCAAAATGGTAAGACATCTTCCGCAGCTCGTCAGTTTTATTAGTGATAACGGACACCGGAGGCAAAAGGCTGATGTTCCGATTGTCATCAAAGAGTAGATACTTATAACGCGGATCCTTTTTGTACTTTCTCGGAAACACCATATTACGCATACCCCAATATGCTATGTTCCTCTGATAGAAATGCATTGCACCGCAGTCTAATATCAAGCCTTTGATATCGCGGCCATCACCTACCACTTTGTAATCAGATCTCATCATCTCGTCCCTGCAAAGCAACGCTTCAGCAACAGCGAGTACAGCGCCCGCAGAGTGACCGGCAATATGCAAGTCGTCTTTATTACCTTCATAACCCTGCGCATTATCTGTTACCCATTTTACGGCAGCATCAACGTCAACGATCTGATCAAAGACAGTGAAATCAGGATATGCCAGTCTGTAATTTATACTGAAAACAACATATCCTTTATGTGCCATGAAGTTGCAAAACAGACAATCCATCTCCTTGTCTTCGGAAATAAAGCCTCCTCCGTGTATATCTATCAGAACAGGTTTGACATTCCCGTCAGTAACATAATAAACATCGAGCTTATGTTCTTCCACGTCACCGGGAGCATAACTTTTGTCGGCAATCACAGAAACATCAGCATAAGATCTGGTCCGGTCCAGTCTGTCTAGATCTTTCTGAAGCGACTTCATCGCGTTGTTCTTCATAATCCTGTTGATCATACTTGCGATTTAGTCGACCACTTAGCCTTGCAAAAGTTCAATCGCCTGTTCAACGGTTATAATCTTTGCATAGCGCCTTCCCCACATAAATTCATTATAATACTTATATGCGGTTTCCTTATCAAAGTATGGATTGTCATATGTAGAGTTTGTGTAGGACGGAACAAGCATATTGAATCCCTTCTCAAATCGCCTTTCATCTTCTCTCGGCGCAAATTCCTCATATATCTCATAGTTGTCCGCAGTCTTATCAAGCTCTGTGCCCGGGCCATCATCATGTTGAACATAAACAACCTCAACATTATTCTCTCGTGCGATGGTAATCAGCTGTTTGATATTATTCCTTACGGTTTCGAATGCATACAGCCTCTCGTCAAAACAACCTTTTTGAGTATCAACTACCAACAGAATCATTCATTATCT
>JAEFAV010000023.1 GCA_016288885.1 Saccharofermentans sp. | reverse complement strand
CAGCTCATCAAGGCATTCACAGAAGCAGAAGCTTACCAGGGACCTTCCCTCGTTATCTGCTATGCTCCTTGTATCAACCACGGTATCAAGGGCGGCCTCAAGGTAGCTCAGCAGAGAGAAAAGGCAGCTGTAGAGTGCGGTTACTGGCACCTCTTCAGATTCAACCCTGCTCTTACTGCAGAAGGCAAGAATCCTTTCACTCTTGATTCCAAGGAGCCTACAGCTGACTTCTTCGAATTCCTCAAGGCAGAAGTACGTTACAACTCACTCTACAAGAAGTATGATGCAGAAGTTGTTGACGATCTCTTCCAGAGATGCTACAAGGATTCAAGAGACCGTTATGCTTCTTATGTTAAGAAGGCAAACGAAGCTTGATCCGTAAGGTTTAACTGAAAATGCCGGGGCTGTCTCAGATATGAGGCAGCCCCTTTTTCGTGAATATTTTTTTAGTACCTGAAATGAGAATATTTGTGCATGGAAAAAGTATTTTCGAGTCAAAATACTTTTTTAATACCCAAAACATGCTGTTTCAGGTACTGAAAAAGTATTTGTAGAAATGCTCGAAATACTTGTCCCAAAAACAGGGAAGATTACCTTAAGCTTTACCCAATCGGAGGCTTAATCCATGCTATAATTAGCAAAGCAAATCAAGGAGTTCTGTTTACGGCATGAAGAGCAATAAAGGCAAAGATGATTTTTCCAGACTGCTTATCAATGACAGTCTTTTGCCGGATATTTTCCTCGTAAGATACGCACAGGAATTGAGCAAAAATGCTTTGCTCGTATATTTGTGGCTTAACATGACGGGAAAGCATGACAGCTTCGATGAGAACACCATAAAGAAGTTTAAGATCATTCCCGATGATGAGATCGAAAAGACTCTTGCTGAGCTTATGGCCGCAAGTCTTATCAACCGCAAGGATAAGACATATTCTTTTGATGACATAAAAGCCCGTGAAGTCGGCGAGTATATCGAGGCAGTAAAAGCGCGCGGCAATGATCCGGAACTTACGTCTGTAATGAGCGATGAGAAGGAGAGGAAGATCCTTGCTGACTCCATTTCCTCTACTTTCTATCAGGGCGAGCTTCCTTATATCTTCTACAGGCTGATCGATAAATGCCTCTATGAGTATAAGTTTGACGGAAGAGTATGTTATAAGCTTTTTGAGGAAGGTTACGAGCAGTCTGTTCACAGGTCTTTGCAGCAGATGGAGAAGATGGCTCTTTCCTGGTATGAGAAAGGGTATACGGACATTAAGAGCCTCGAAAAGCAGCTTGAGATCAATAAACGCACCAAAAAGCTCATTAAGCTTACCGGAAGCCTTATGCGCAAAAGACTTAACGGTCTTGATATCGAACGCGTGACGGCCTGGGCGGAAGATCTCGATGCAACGGAAGAACTTGTTACGCTTGCCTTCAAAGAGAATGAGTTCAGGAGCAACCTGACTTTGAAAAATGTCGGTGACACGCTCACCAAATGGCACGACCAGGGTATCAGGAGCGCAGAAGAAGCTGCCAGGTTAAGCGAAGAAGAGCATCAGGAGAATAAGAGAAAAGCTACCAGAAGAAAGGCAAATGCCGGTTCTGTCTGGCGGACCGGAGAAGAGGCAGGTATTGGAAATGCCGGATCTGAAGAGTCCTCTGAAAAGAAGACTTCAGAAGATGTGAAGAGCGAAGAAGTTAACATTCCTGATGATATCCTTGATATGTTTGGAGACCCGGATGAAGACGATTAAAGAATTGATAAATGAGAGCCTTACTGAAGTTGCAGCATCAAAGGATATTCTCCGTGATGAGAATATCAGACGTGTATATAAGGAATGTCCGGATCTTAAGGAGATCGACGATCAGATCCTGAATGTCCGTAACAGCAGGTTCATTGCAGTTATCGATAAGGACGAGCGTCTGATCAAAAGGTTTGATATAGCTGAAGAAGAGCTTCAGACCAAGCGCGAAAAGATCATGAAGATCAATAAGATCGATCCGGATTTCGACAGCGAAAAGATCATCTGTGATAAGTGTAACGATACCGGGTTTGCAAAAGGATCTGACGGGACGGTCAAGGTCTGTTCCTGCAGAAAGAAGGAACTTGAGATGTGTTATGAGTATAGCGGCATGGCTGACTATACGTCATATAAGATGAAGAATTACAGGGATGATTATCTTGGCGATCCCTCGGGCAGAAAGAAGATAAAGAACGAGCTTCTTAAGGCACTTCTGGGATTATCCGATAACAATGACAAGTCGTCTTTGTGGGTCTATTCCGCGCCTCCGCAGACAGGTAAGACTTTCCTTTCCGTATGTGTCTGCAAGACAGCGATCAATCTCGGCAGGAGCGCATATTATGCCAAGTGCGAAGATCTCCAGACTGTCGGAACGGATACTTTAGAAGATCTTAAGAGGATCGATTTCCTGGTATTAGATGATTTTGCGGATTCGGTTACGTTGTTTAACAATGTCGGTTCTGTTCTGAACAGCATTCTTGAGGTAAGGGCAGCATCTAAGCTTCCCACCGTTCTCGTTTCCCCGTTCCCTAAGAGCGAACTGGTAAACAAGTGTGACATGAGGATCAGCGGAAAGCTCGCATCAGCCAATCTGATCTCCAAGGAAAGCAGGTAATGATCCTCAAGATGGACGTACGCTGCGGAATCGACATCGTGGATATCTCCAGATTCGTAAAGATAGTAAAGGATGGTAATTCATCCTTTATTAAGAAATGCTTCACTGAAGGTGAGATAGAATATTGCGAGTCTTCAAAGAATCCGGACAAGAAGGCTGAACGGTATGCTGCCAGATTTGCCGCCAAAGAAGCGGTTGGCAAAGCTCTTGGTACCGGCCTTTTGAGTGAAGGCGTGGGAATGCATGACATCGAAGTCATCAAGGATGAAAAAGGCGCGCCGGATATAAAACTTTCGGACGGCGCATTAAGACATGCCGATGAGATCGGGGTCAGATCCCTATCCTTAAGCCTGTCGCATGACGGCGGTGTTGCCTGCGCTTATTGCGTGATGCTGTTGGAGAAGCCTTAATGAAAAAACGGGAAAAACAGGATATAAACAGTGTCTTTAAGGTCTTCGAACGCAAAAAGAAACCTGTAGTGGGTGATGAGATAACCCCTAAGACGATAAGGCACGTCGAAAGGCCCATCAAGCTTCCTTTTCTTGCTGATCTGGATGAGGGCAAGGAGCAGTACGGAAGTGCCGAAGACATGCAGGATAAATGGGGGCTTTCCGAGAAACAGGCAGTTCTGGGCGGCGTCCCTAAGAATAAGATCATCGGATTTACCATTGCTTTATCTGCTTTTACGCTTCTCATTGTCGGAGTTTTCTATATCCTCCCGAGAGTATTGCCCGATGTTTTTAAAGGAACGAATATCGAACTTTTCGTAGAGCCCGTGATCAATCTGGAATATGATGATCCCGATTACAGGGTCGTGATTGACAGTACGGTTGCTCTCATGACTTTGCCGGAACCTGACTCTAAAAGGATCGCGGAGGTTCTTTATAATGAGCCGGTAAAATACCTGAGCAGCAGTAAGAACGGATATTGCAAGATCCAGACGCAGGATGGCCTCACCGGATATGTTAAGGAAGGAAGTCTCATCGAAGAGACCGATTCAATCGAGCCCGATACCCACAAATTCAAGCTCATCGTATCCGATCCTTCCAAGAACATAATGACGCACGCAAGCAACGGTACTTTGATAAAGAAGGTCATGATGAACACTGTCCTTTATGCAGACATAAAGAGAGAAGGTGTTTATCAGGTGGCCCTTCCCGGCGGTGATAACGGCTGGATAGGTTCCTCCGGTGTCATCGAGCTTTCACCGAGAGGTACTACGGAAGAGGTTTCAAGCCGTTATTTCGTGAGCTCCGTACTGACCTTCGTTAATGCGAAATACATCGAGAACGGCATGTCCATAGAGGGAGCTTCGGTTAACGGCGCTGTGTTTGTAAGTGCCGAGATCAACGGCATTGAGATCCCGAGGACCATGGAAGGACAGGCTCAGGCAGGAGTCGAAGTAATACCGGAGCCTGACGCCGTTACCGGAGAGATCATGATCGACCAGATACTGCCCGGAGATATTATTTTCTTATCCAGCCCCAAGAAAGCTCCGGGGGATACTGAGATCTACGAGATGGCGGTCTGCACAGATACGGGGACGCTGTTTATGCTGTCTCCGGCAAGGACTACCGTAAGACTCAGAAACTTTGAAGCAGGGGATGACATATGCGACAGGATCATTACCATAAGGCGCATTTTCAGTGCCAGGGTATTAAACTGAAAAGTATTATAAATACTTGTTGCATACTTAAATCGGTTGTGGTATTATTCATAGGCATTTGAATTCTAATAGGAGGTGTTTGCATGGCTAAGTGTGAAGTTTGCGAGAAGGACATGTTCTTCGGCAGAAAGATAAGAATCACGCGTTCACAGATTTCAAGACGCGCGCTTACTAAGCAACAGGCTAACGTACACAGAGTTAAGGTTGTTGTTGACGGCACCCCCAAGTCAATGAACGTTTGCACACGTTGCCTTCGTTCAGGCAAAGTAGAAAGAGCGTAAGCTTTTTTTAGCTATAATTGAGGAATAAATAGAGGTTGCACCATTTGGTACAACCTCTTTTATTATTTCTTAGGTACTTCTATAACTGACTTGCCGCCCATGTATGGTCTCAATGCTTCGGGGATCCTTACTGAACCGTCTTCGTTCAGGTTATTCTCGAGGAATGCAATCAACATTCTCGGAGGAGCAACACATGTGTTGTTCAGTGTATGGGCAAGATATGTGCCCTCGGGACCCCTGATCCTTATCTTAAGACGTCTTGCCTGGGCGTCGCCGAGATTAGAGCAGGAACCGACCTCGAAGTATTTTTTCTGTCTGGGTGACCAGGCTTCAACATCGCAAGACTTGACTTTGAGATCAGCGAGATCTCCGGAACAGCACTCAAGTGTTCTTACGGGGATATCGAGCGAACGGAAGTAGTCGACTGTATTCTGCCAGAGCCTGTCGTACCACATCTTTGAATCTTCAGGCTTGCAGACTACGATCATCTCCTGTTTTTCGAACTGGTGGATCCTGTAGACACCACGCTCCTCTATGCCGTGGGCACCGACTTCCTTACGGAAGCAGGGAGAGTAGGAAGTGAGAGTCTGGGGCATCTTGTCCTCGTCGGTAATGGTATCTATGAACTTGCCGATCATTGAGTGCTCAGAAGTTCCGATGAGATAAAGATCCTCGCCTTCGATCTTATACATCATGTTTTCCATTTCCGCAAAGCTCATAACGCCTGTAACAACGGAAGATCTGATCATATAGGGCGGAATGTAGTATGTAAATCCGCGGTCGATCATGAAGTCGCGCGCATAGGAAAGACATGCGGAATGAAGTCTTGCGATATCGCCCTTGAGGTAATAGAAGCCGTTGCCTGATGTCTCTCTAGCCTGATCGAGTTCGATGCCATCAAGCTTTTCCATGATATCTACATGATAGGGGACCTCAAATTCAGGCACGAAAGGATCACCGAATTTCTCGATCTCAACATTCTCGGAATCGTCTTTGCCGATCGGAACGGAAGGATCGATGATATTAGGGATGACAAGCATGATCTTTCTAATCTCTTCTTCGAGGACAGTTTCCTTGTTGGAGAGAGCCTCAAGTTCCTCGGCCATATCCGTGACCTGCTTCTTGACCTCTTCGGCTTCTTCCTTTTTGCCCTGACCCATGAGCGCGCCGATCTGCTTACTGACCTTATTGCGGTTTGCCCTTAAAGCTTCAGCGCGGGTCTTGCTTTCACGGTATTCCTTATCAAGCTCGATTACCTTATCGACTAAGGGGAGTTTTTCATCCTGGAACTTGTTTTTGATGTTCTGCTTTACGATGTCCGGATTGGTGCGTAAGAATTTAATGTCAAGCATAATGTCACCTCTTATTTATATAACTTATCTATTCTATTATTAGATTCCGCAGGTTTCAATCTGTCTCTACAGCCATATTTCCGTCATATGTGCCGGACGGATATTTACATGCAGGATCCCAAAGGATAAATTCCGTGATCCCGAGATCATGAATGGCTTTTATCTGTGAATTGATCTCCCTGTAGCCGTATTCGATATAGTTTCCCTTGCCGATATATGAAGCAGTGAAGGCCTGAAGATACGGTCTTACCGCCGTAAATCCCGGCTGCTTGTAGATAGACTGGCATTCATGAAGTACGCTGTAAACTATAAGGTATGGCTGTTTGTCCGGATAATCGAAAATGTGTCCGCCGAGCATCGTTCCCAATGCATAGTGCGACGGATAGACCATCGGGCAGCATGAATCTATACCGGTCATGCCCAATGTCTCGAAATTCTGACCGATGATCTTTGCATCACCTTCGGATGTCAGGACTATTCCGAAAATATCTGCCGATACCGGAATACCGTAAGTATCCTGGATCCTGATCCTTGCTTCCTGAAGGAACCTGTTGACCGCTTCAGCCTTTTCCGGGTACTGACCCTCTTCTCCGAAATAAGGCTTGACCTTATTCTTGGTGGCTCCGGCCGGGAATCTTACATAGTCGAACTGGATCTCATCGATTCCGTGTTCCGCAGCTTCGATACCGATATCTATCAGGTAGTCCCAGTTCTCGACACAGTACGGACTTAAGAACGGCTTGTTGCCTTCATTGCTGAACTGAACGACATTTCCGTCAGCGTCCTGTATGGCTCTGTCCGGGAAGTGCTGGGCTGCGACCTGATCGTTAAAAGATACGAGCCTTCCTATTACCCTGATGTTGTTTTTATGACACTTTTCAACGACAGCATCGATGTCATATGCGTCCCACACATAACCGATCTCTTTTGCCGTGGAGACTTTGGACATATAGGGAAGGCCGTATTCATTTTTAAGATCTATGACTATGGTATTGAGCTCGCTGTTGTTACAAAGGTCAATGGCTTTGTCGAGAGCTGAACCTGAACCGATATAGAGCCCTTTTACTTCAAAATGCTCAGGAATCTTGACCTCGTCTTCGGGAAGCTCGGGAAGCGGTCTCCAATAACTGTCGGCAAGCGGCGTAGCTTCCAGTTGCTCAGTGTGCATAACGGTCGGTTCGGTATAGGTCATTTCGGTAGAGACTAATGTAGCCAGGACTGTGACACCCGTTGAGGATTCAGTCGTTCTTGCAAGGCGAACGATCTTTGATACTCCCACGGTGATAAGAACAACTGCCAGGACTGCAGATACAGATAAAAGGATCGTGATGATCCTTTTGAGCTTCATAATCTCAATACTGCTGTTACTTTCATTCGTACTACCATTATTAAGCATAGGATAATTATACAGACCTGCTTCAAAAAGAACAAATGACGGGGGCTGGCTTATGCGCAAAGTAAGCTTTCCTGTGATAAAATCGTATTATATATTTTGACTTTTGAAGAGTTGGCTGGATATGATCGTTCGTAATTGCTCAGGCGGAATCGTTTTTATCGGAGACAAGGTCCTGATTGTCTGCAATGACAAGGAGGAGTGGGGTTTCCCGAAGGGTGCTGTTAAGACTGACAGCGATTTGAGCTTGTCTGATTTTGCCAGGGGCAGGGTTAAGGTGGAGACCGACGTTGATGCCAAAGTCATAGCTCCATGCGGCAAGACCAATTATGAGTACTACTCCATATCCAGAAGAAAACCGGTCCATAATAATATCTCCTGGTTTGTAATGGAGGCGGCAAGCGAGGCTTGCAGGGCTTTCCCCGAGTCAGGAACGGTAGGCTGCAAGTTCGTTGAGATCGCAAAGGCTTTAGATGAGATCACTTACAGTCAGGATAAATCTCTCCTCATGATGGCATATCAGAAATACAGGGAGAGCATCAAGGATTGAGTATCAGCATTACACTCAGCAAGACCGGTGATTCAAGGATCGAAGTGAAAAGATCGGTCTTTATCGGAAGAAGTTACCATATATCTTCGCCTGAAGAAGCTTCCATTTACCTTGCAGAGGAACGAAAAAAATATCCTGACGCAAGGCATCTTTGTTATGCATGGGTAACAGGAGGAGAGGCATCAAGACAAAAATCAAGTGATGACGGGGAGCCTCAGGGCACGGCGGGACAGCCCCTGCTTGAGCTCCTTACTTCAAACGGTTTTACTGATTCTCTTGTATGTGTTACCAGGTATTTCGGAGGTACACTTCTCGGAAAAGGCGGTCTGAAGCGGGCTTATACCGACAGCGGCAGACAGGCATTGGAGAACGGAGATCCTGTACAGCTTATTCCGGCTTTAAAGTGGAGAGAACACTGTTCTTATCCTGTTTTCGAGAACTTGTCGCGCAGGGCAGGTCAATCGGGGTGGTCTCTCGGGAATGTGGATTACGGGCAGGATGTTTCGTTTGATATCATGGTTCCGGAGGATGCCGGTGATGAGCTCATAAGATACTGTCTTGATCTGTCAGGCGGGTCACTTGTGCTGAAAGATCCGGTGAACACTCTTATGACAGGGGAAAGGATATCTGTTTATGGATAATGAGAATGAAGAGAAGATGATAAGACAGGAATATAAGCCCTCCAAAAAGCAAAATGAAAAAAACTACCGTTTGTACATTTATGTTTTAGTATCGGTTCTTTTTATCAGTGTCCTGTTTTCCGGATTCCAGTCCGTTTACATTTTCAGGCTGAACAGCGGTCTTGAAGGAATACTGTCTTATACAAGATCCGTTCAGAAGAAAAATACCGAAAGCAGTTCTGTATCTGAAGAGCATCAGGTTAACACAAATGACAAAGACTATCCTGAACCGTGGTTTTCGCTTGAAGAGGCTGCCCTGATCTCTTCGTCCGATAAGACCAGAATGTCGACGGTAGACATAGTTAAGAAGGTAAGTCCGGCTACTGTATCGATCAGCATTATCGGTATGGATAACGGGACTGAAACCAAGCTCGGCTCCGGTACGGGTTTCATCATTACGGAAGACGGATATATAGTTACCAATCAGCATGTTGTCGTCATTTCCGAAGTCGAGGAGGGCTCATATTATGCTGCGGTTATCCTTCCGGATGAAAAGACCCCGGTGAGAGCTGAGATAGTGGGAAGTGATGAGCAGACGGACATAGCCGTTCTAAAGGTTGCTACTGACAAAAAACTTCCTTGTGTGACTTTGGGAGATTCCGAAACTCTTCAGGCAGGAGAGCTTGCCGTAGCAATAGGAAATGCCATGGGAACATTGGATGATACTGTAACTGTCGGCGTAATCTCGTCACCTTCAAGAGATATAATCCGCAATGGTTATCATGTCGATATAATCCAGACTGATGCTGCCATTAATCCCGGAAACAGCGGAGGACCGCTTATTAATTCGTTTGGCGAAGTCATAGGGATCACGAATGCAAAGATCATTACTTCGACTTCAGAAAATCTGGGTTTTGCGATCCCCATAAACTCAGTTAAGAAGGTCATAGAAAGCATCATCAACTACGGAAGAGTGATCAACCGTCCTTATCTTGGTGTGTCCGTAAAATTTGTTTCAGCGGGTTCGTACTTCGGAGCTAATGGGGGAGTTTACGTCGCCGAGATAATTAAAAACGGTCCTTCCGAAGAAGCCGGCCTTTTGATCGGAGACAGGATCATTTCCATGGACGGTGTTGAAATTAGAGAGTCCGGTGATATTATTAGAGTGCGCGATTCCCATGAGGTCGGCGATAAGATAGATGTCATCGTTGAACGTGACGGCGAAGAGATCACGCTTACTCTTACGATCGGTGACAGTGCCGATTTTGAGGAATAATAAAAAATAAGGATGTTGAGTATATGAGCGGCGGAAACAGCAAAAAGATCGGAACCAAGGTTTTGGCATGGATATTGATAGGAGCAATGCTCCTGACTTTTGTTTTCGCGATCATAGTCGTATTGATCCAGCAGTTCAGTATGGCTGCCGGCTGAATCCTTTTACAGCTTAAGGTACGTCTTTTACCTGTTCTAATCCATCTTCGTGGAATTCCCAGGCATATTCATCCGATTTCATCGAAATGTACATTCTGTAGTTGTTCATGCGGATGAAGCTGTTTACCCTGTCATACCATTCCGGATTGGGTGATTCGGATACATAGAAAATGACATAGAAGGAGCCGTTTTCCTCGATAAGCGTCTTATCACCGAGTTTTCTGTCAGGAGAGAGCATCCATTCTGCTATTGCCCCTGAATATTTAGCCTTATAGATCTGGTTATCGTGAACTATGGATAATTGCCCGGCTAGAATGTAATCGTTATAAAGATTCTCTATCTCATTACAGCTGTCCGCATCATCGATGTAATCGAAGATTTCCTGACCTAATGCCTGAGTTGCTGCGATATCAGGTGTCATATCCTCTGTCAGCTGCTCGTTTATGGTGATGATGTAGCAATTGCGGAGATGTTCGGACATGCGCTCTCTTGATACGAATACAAGGATAATAGGGAACCCGTCCTCATCGGGAATGATGGTGGAATCACCGGGAACCCTGGTTTCATCGTACAGCCATTTTCTGAAGTCCGTATGAGTAACGTCCTCAACACGGCAGTCTGCTATAAGCGTGGAATCGGGCTGTGAAAGCGTGTTCTTCGCGACACCGGAAAAATACTTGGAGGCACACTTCTCAAAATTGGCCGGATCGCCGTCCATGGCATCAATGATCTTCTGGGCATGGAGATTGGCTGTGTCGATAAATGCCTGTTCTCTCTGCTCGTACGTGATCCTCAGGATCTTATAGTTTATGATGTCATAGCTGCTTCTGGCTTTGCTGTACGCATTCTCAGCCTGTTCGTTAGAGGCTGAGAGCTGGATGAGCTTTTCTCCGTCCGCATAATCTTCCGTGAAGTATTTGCGGGCGAGTGTATTTATGATTATCTGCTCATCGACCTGGGTCCCGAATACGCCCTTGATATATGTGTCGAGAGGGACTCCGAGTTCGTCGGCCTTGGTCTTAAGCCAGTTGATATATGCATTGGCACGTTCATAATGGGCTTTTTCTATTTCAAAGCCGTTTGAGGTAGCGTCATCGTAGAGGATCTCCATCTTTTGGAAGTCCTGTGCGGTAACGAATCTGAAGTAATCTCTGTATGTAGCGAAGTTTTCATCGTCAATGTAAGGGGAAGCCAGCATTTTTTCCGTGTCAGCCGCAAACAGGTCAACACCTTCGCTTAAAAGTTCGTAATGATACAAGAAACTGAATTCGCCGCTTGAGATGTCCCTGCCATTGACAGTAAGAGGGCTTATGAATGATTCATCCATTCCGGTATCAAGCGCAAAAGATGCGGCGGCAATGGCAATTACCAATACGATCCCGAACAGAACAAAGAGGATACCGGCGTTTCTTCTGCGCCTGCCCTGTTCGAGAGCAGCTTCGTTCTTATCGAGGTTGATCTCCGTCGGAATGGCTTTTTCCTGAGGGGCATTATCTCTTGATTTGCCTTTTTTGTGTTCAGGTAAAGACGGAAGATCCGGAATTATGGCTGACTCAGCTGATTTTCCTGTCAGGAGCTCAGGGTCGATCTCTGCTAATTCATTTAAAGTGACGCTCTTTTTTGACTCTACTGCAGGAGAAGGCATGAAATCATTTGTAGGATTGTTTTCTGAAGAAGCAAGGACTTCGGGATTTAAAGCCTGCTCGTTAACCTCCGGTTTACGGGCATTTTTATTTTCGTTTTTATTTCTGTTTTTACCCTTCATCAATTTTCCCCTTTAAATAAGTTACATAATTATAGACACTTTACCATGACACTTTACCATAAAAGCGGAAACAACACGCTTAAAGTATGCTATTATTAACACGTTTGTAATCTAAGAATAATAAAAGTCAGGGGTAATATGTGGGAAAAGATAGTCCAATATTGAAAGAAAAACGAGGCACTTTCGGTCGTCTTAAAGATTATTGGCCTCAATACCTTCTGGCATTTCTGTTTCCTACATTAACGGTCCTTGCGGCTTTTGCAGTAACAGGCTGCTATCCTTTTGGTGAAAGGACGATCCTCACGGTTGACCTTTATCACCAGTATTGTCCTTTCCTTGTGGCTTTCAGAGACAAGGTATTATCAGGGCAGTCACTCTTCTACAGCTGGAATGACGGTTTGGGTCAGGAATACCTTGCTGCCTATGCGAATTATTCGGCAAGTCCGCTTAATATCTTTGCTTTATTCTTTGATGCGAAGACAATGCCGATCTTTATAGCGTTAGTTACCTGTCTGCGAGCCGGATTAGCTTCCGTATTCATGATGTTTTTCCTTTCTGCTAACGATAACAGGAGGATCGACAACATCACCGTCGTTTTCAGTTCGTCCTATGCCTTGTGCGGATGGTTTATCTCGTTATTCTGGAACATAATGTGGTGCGATGCCGTTGTACTGCTTCCTCTGATAATGCTCGGATTAAGAGACCTTTTGGTCAGGCGGAAGTGTGGACTTTACACTATTTCTCTTGCCGTAGCCATTGTGAGCAACTACTATACAGGCTATTTCCTTTGTCTGTTTCTGGTGCTTTTCGCTCCGGCATATTATGTCTGTCTGTTTTCCGCGGAGAAACCTAAGGGCGATCCGCAAAGATTATGCTTTAAGACTTTCGTCGGTGCCGCAGTGCGTTTCGCGATATCGAGCCTTCTTGCTGCCGGTGCTTCGGCGGCGCTGACCATACCGACATATCTGATTCTTAAGAACTGCTCTGCCACCGGTGATACGCTTAAGCCGGATTATGCACTGCAGACGAATCTCTTTGATTTCTTCGGAAGGCTTATGGTATCTGCCAATCCGAACATCAGGGACGGAATGGCAAATGTATACAGCGGTCTCGTTATCGTGCTTATGTTGCCGTTATTTTTCCTTCTGCCGTCCAGAACGGGGATCAAGCTCAAGCATAAGATAGTTTTCGGAACGCTGATCGCGATCATGTATCTGAGCTTTACCAACCGTACGCTTAACTTTATCTGGCATGGCATGCATTTCCCGAACCAGATTCCGTACAGGGAATCATTCCTCATGAGTTTTCTTCTCGTATTTGTGGGTTTTCTTACCATAAGAAGGATAAGGAGTCTCGGATCCAAATATATCACCGGAGCTGTCTTAAGCTCTGCAGCTTTTCTGATTCTTTTCGAGAAATTCAACACGGGCAGCGAGGGTTATATACAGATCGGAACCACGCTTTTATTCCTCATAATCCAGGGTGCTGCGCTTCACACGGTAAGCAACAGCAATTCTGGAAAAAGCGAATTTTTCTGCGAGACTCTCCTTACAGTAACTATGATGGTCGAGATATTTGCAGCCTCTCTCATTACCATAGGTCTTGTCTGCTACCACGAAGGCTTTACGAGTTACGATGCATACGGCCGGCACAGAAATGAAGTGTCATCTTATGCAGCTGAGGTTGAAGGTACCGAAGGTCATATGAACTTCGAGCGTTCAGAGCTTTTTCCGAATAACGTATGCGATCTCCAGTCACTTTATAACGTAAAGGGATTATCGATATTCTCGTCTACGGCGAGGGAGAGTTTCGTCAAATACATGAGAAACTATGGTTTCCATAACAACAACATCAACGGACTCCGCAATGCCGGACTGACGCGGGTTACCGCGACCGTCCTCAATGTCAGAAATCTCATCGAGATAGATAAAACACAGAGCGTTCCTGCCTTGTTTGAAGAAGAGTATAAAGATGACGTCATTACTTCCTGGGGAAATCCCGATGCATTAAGCGTCGGTTTTATGACTGATACTGCCGTAATCGATTATGCTCCCGATTATGATAATGAGCTTGATGTTTTCAAGAAGACGAATGAATGGATCACAAGCATGGGCGCGGGGAAAGTATATAAACCCGTGACACTTAATGCAGTCGAATCAAGCGGACTTACCACAACGGACACAAGAGCTCAGGTAGTTGTTTACGGTTCCGCAAACAATGCCCCGAAGGACGACTATTCTTTCAAGATCACTGTCGATGACGCAGATATCGGTTCGGATGTTTACGTCTATGCCAATGCAAAAAAAGGCGGAAACGTCACTGTAACCGCTGGGAATACGGTTAGAAAATTCGAGATCAGAAGCTACCAGATCATATGTCTCGGCATGTTTGACGGTACTCCCATGGAACTCAGCGTAAAGTATCAGGAATCCCCCGGATCATCTATCTTCGTCTACGGATACCAGCTGGATCAGGAAGGGTATGCTTCAATGCTGGATACATTGGCAGATGAGCAGCTTAATGTGTCATCTTACGATTCCACATCTATAACCGGCCACATCGACGTAAAAGAAGACGGTCTCCTGTTCCTTACGATCCCTTATGCCGAAGGCTGGAAAGCCGAGGTTGACGGCAAGGCTTCAGAGATCATTCCGATACAGGATGCGCTTATGGGAATCAGGTTAGGCAAGGGAAGTCATGACATTTCGCTCCGGTACACGCCTGCCGGCTTCAGAGAGGGCCTTTTGATAAGTCTTGTATCGGTTTTCTTTATAGCGGTTTTGATTGCCGTTCCCGCTGCCGTAAACAAGATCAGGAACAATAGAAAAGCAGCAGAAGCTGCCGTGACACCCGAATCAGCCGGAAATGACATTCAGGCTGAAGTGATCGAGGAAGTGCCCGTTTCAGAGGTGGTCGATGAGCAGAACCAATGAAAAGTTAAATACTTTAGCTGAATTGGCGTTCTTTTTCCTTGCGGCTGTATCAATAGCTGCAGTTGCTCTTAATATCGGTCTCCATACCGAACCCGGAAAGTTATTGCCGACGGGATTGTCCATGCGTAACGGGGAAATGAGCGGGAACATCCTTAGGGGAATAGATCTTGCTTTGGAAGATATCGATCTGATCAGATCGGGGAATGCAGCTTCGGAGACCTGGAGACTTCTGACGTTTGTCCATTTGGATCTGTTTTTCTATTTGGCACTGATCCTGCCCCGGGCTGCGGCCAGAACTATTCTTCTGTTCGGTTATTATGCGAGATTCGGCCTTTGCTGCGCTTCAATGTACTACTTCCTGTCAAGTCATTTGAAGCTGAGGGCATTCTTCTCGGCGCTCCTTGCAGTTATGTATACTTTCTCATCGCAGATCGTTTTTACTGCCCAGTTCGCATCAGTGATCAACATGGCAGCCATGATTCCGGCAGTAATGTCAGCCTTCGATTCATATCTTCAGAAGAGAACATGGAAATCTTACGTTCTTGTATGTCTGGCTTCGTTTTTATTGTCCGTAACCGGCGGCTTCGGTATTGTTACCGGCATTCCTGCCATGATACTTATCGGTCTTCTTATGTGCATCAGTCTTTACAGCACGTTTAAGATGGCTTTTACTTCCTGGCTCAAGCTTTTGGGAGGGATTGCCGGCGGACTGGCGCTGTCTGCCGTCTTCGTGCTGCCCGGCCTTTTAAGCATGAAGACGGACGTCAATGTGGCTGAAAGTTTTAAGAATGCTAAGGTAACATATACGGTTTTTGAGCTGATAAGGGGAACGTTCCTTCTCCGTTCCGGAAGTTTCTACCAGAATACTGCTCCGCTTTTCTATGTGGGGACACTTACACTGGTCGCGGTCATCGCGTTTGCGCTTAATGAGAGGATCCCTATAAGGCTCAAAGTCGCTGCGGCCGTAATTGCTGTCGTGATCCATATTACATGCTGTTCTTCATTTGTAAATGAGACGGTAAGCGTTTTCGGAGCTGCTCCGGTACTCAATTCTTCGAAGCTGATATGTCTGGAGACGGTTATTTTCTTTATGGCCGGAATTGGACTTAAGAATATAAAGTCGCTTAAACGCGGGGATTATATTGCTTCATGCCTTATCCCTCTGTTTTTCCTTGTAATGTCCGGAAATTCCACGTCCGGAACTTCATTTGCCAGTCCCATACTGATAGCCACATTCCTTGGGATAATCTGTGAATCGGTTCTTGTCTATGCAGCCGCCAAGGAAAAGATCCCTGAAAAAGCAAAATATGCGGTGCTCTTTGCAATCCTGGTTTTTATCGGGGTAAATACGGCTTTTATCATGTTCAATAATACGATCCAGAAAAAAACTGCCGCAGAATATTTCGGAGTTAATCATGGCAATAAGTCATCCGGGAACCTTATCCTTGATAAAGATCTGGAAATCCCTCTTTTAAACAGCTGGGATAAATATCTTTTAGTTCCTTCTGACCTGAGTTTATACGTATCAGGGGATTCGGTAATAGATGACATAAATTATCTGTCCGTAAATAATTCCGGCGAAATGCTTTTCGAAGAGATCTTCTTAAATCCGTCTGATAAGAGAGAACTGAGACCTGAAGGCGCAAATACATATCTTTTGAATAAAGGCTCCAATGAGTTATCATTCAGTCCGTTTATCATGGAACCCGGAGAAAGACTGTTCTTATACTGCAATTCTGCAAATGGAGCCGCAGTAAAGACTGTTTCTTCAGAAACCGATTCAGGAAGGGCATTCACGGGTCCGTTCCTCTCGGCATTGGAAGCCGGACCCGGAGACGTATCGTTAACGCTGACGATCGATTCCGAAGGAGAGGATACCTGCAGGGTATCTGTATATAAATTGAACCAGTCTGCTCTTGATGCGTTTTCTTCCGCTTCCGGTGAGATTCACAGTTCCGGATTCTTTATAGACTGCAAAAATGCTAACGGCAAATGCACGCTCATTCTGCCATATGCTTATGATGATTCTAAGATCACCGTCAACGGCTCTGTCTGTGATACGTTCGATTTTTGCGGAAAGCTGGCAACAACCACTGAAAAAGACGACGATGACGTTATGGAGGTATCGATCAGGCACAGAACATCCGGATTCGTTCCGGGCGCTTTGGTAAGTGCTTTTGCAGTTCTGTGTCTTATCGCAATTCCCGTATTCCAATTGTATAATAAAAAGAAGGACGTAACCGGCGAAGGGACCGATATAAATGCTTAGCAGGAAGATTACAGACGGCACGGAATTCGTTGTATTTGATATGGAATGGAATCAACCGATGCCGGGTAAGGAATATCCTTTTGAAGTAAGCCGTCTTACCGGCGAGATCATAGAGATAGGTGCTCTTAAATATATTTACGATAATGGCGAACTGATCTATAAAGATTCGTTCTCTACGGATATTACTCCTGTTAAATATACGAAACTTCATTATCATGTTAAGAAAGTTACTCACAAAAAGAATGCCGATCTCATGAACGGTATTCCTTTCAAGGATGCTTATACGTCTTTCAGGAAGTTTTGCGGTGATGCGATCCTGGTAGGGTGGGGGAGCTCAGATCCGTCCATGCTTAAAATGAATCTCGAGTTTTTTGACATGAATCCGAGGCTTGACTTGTTTTTTCTCGATCTTCAGCCGATCTTCTCACTTTTTGCAGGCCTTCAGGGGACTCAGAGAAGCGTTGAAGCAGCTGTCGATTATTATAATATTGATAAAAATGAGATCTTTCACAGCGCAACGGCCGATGCCCATTACACAGGCGCGGTATTTGAGGAGATCTTCAAGCACAACAAACCCTCAGCGGTAATATCTGCCATATCGAGCTCTTCGATAGATCCTGACGTTCCGTCGGATTTCAGTTTTGTAGGTCCAGAGTGTCTTGACGGAGCAAGTGCTTTTGCCACTTCCGGTAACTTCATGAAGAATTGCCCTTTGTGCAATGCACGGCTGAATGTAAAGATCGCTCCTTTCAGGATCCGTAAATCACAATATGCTCTGCTTGAATGCAGGGAGCACGGCGAATTGTTCTCCAGGACCAGGGTCAAGAAAAACAGGGAAGGAAATTATTACGCCGCTTCCGTGCTGCGCTTTGCCACGCAGAATGACTACTGGCTTGTTGCATCAAAGAAAGAGGAATTTGATAAGTACGGTGAGAAGGGCAAACCTGCCGAAAAAACTGAAGAATCTGATAATGAAACATAATTTGTAAACAAAATATTAACAAACTATGTAAAAAAAGTTAGCAAAATTCGAATTTTCTGTTGAAATTTGAATTAGAATGACATAAAATATGCGTAACTAAAAAGGAAAACTGTGCGGGGTATTATATCTGCACTATATAATTAAGATAATTACAGACACTAAACGCAAGGAAGGTGCTTCGTATGATTAGAAGAAAAGGTAAATTGAAGAAGAGCAAGCAGGGATCATTGCTGATCATCGTTGTCCTCATTTTGGCGCTTGCTATCATTTTCATTTCATCGGCTATGATGCTCACTCAGGCTACCAAAGACCGTTTGTATGACAATGCCATGTCGAGTCAGGCCAGACTTACGGTTACAGCAGCTTCCGAAGCCTTCATTGAAGCTCTTGAGACTCAGGAGATCAATGATGACCAGTTTGATTTATTGATCAGCGATTCATTAGGTCATGCCAAGATCGGTCAGCACGGTAACAGCGACAAGATCAAGATGTTAGTTGATGGTGTGCCGGGAATGTCTTCCAGTCCGGACAACTGCACATATGTGGATATCTATTTCCCTACGGCTGCTGATGTTAATAAAGTAGCTCATATGGATTTCACTACGGTTATCGGTGATGAAGTCGAGAATGTTAAGATAATCCTTGATATTAATGATGTTAAGAATGTAAATCCCGGAAACGGCTTCACAAACCAGATCGAAGTCGCATCAAACGTAAGTGTAACTAATATCCGTTTCCCTGGCGGACTTGGTATGTATGATGCTGATCTGCTTACTGGTGGTTCTCCGGACGATAACACAGTACTTCTTAGAGATAATTATTATGAACAGAACTCTCAGAACAACCTGATCTTTTCCGATATAGTTGTTGCAGGATCAGATACAGATAAAAAATATTTCGCTATGGGTGAAAAAGCATTATATGCCGGCGACATTATCTTCATGGACAATGCATATCTTTCTACTCATGCATCAAATGATTGGGGATTTACCGGAGATTTCTATTTCCTCGGAAAAGAGGTGTCAGGCAATTCTGCTGCGGACTATGATGCAGGCACGGCTTTATGGAAAGACGGCGGTTGGGATAAGATATCTAATACGAGCAGGTTCATCTTCTCGAACAGAGTTCCTCAGAGATCGGATGTATATTATAAAGATGGTCATGAAAATGACAACGGTAAAATTAAAAGATTGTTTACTACTGAGACTAATGCCAATCGAGCATATTTCGTTGATAAGAACGGTAATTCCCTGACCAGCATCAGCACTGTTGCGTCTACACAAGTTGGTGGTGGATCTTACAACGTCAAGAATTCGACTCTTTCGTCTTCGACAATGAGTAATTCTGCCAAGTATACATTCGACGGTGATACTGTTACTCTTGATAAACAGTATACAGTTACAGATAAAACAAATTATTATCAGAATTCTTACAGAACTAACATAGGATCTTTCCCTACTGCAACGGATTATTTTAAATCTGTAGATCTCGGAGATGAGGAATTAACAACCGAGTATCCGTATGCTCCAACAGATGCAAAATATAAAAATCTCAATTCCACGCTTGGCACTACGGCAGCCGGCGGAATAAAAGATCTTGCTGCAGGTAACTATATAATTACAGCTAGCTTAAAAGCCGGAGCTCCCGGTACCGGTGTTAGTCCGTATATCATTGCTCTTAATGGTGCTAAAGAATATCGTTTCTATTTTGCAGATCATACGAGTTTTGAGATCGAGAATGTTGTTTTCGCAATGTACAATGTTTCTGAGAGCACCATACCGCCTATCTTTGTATTGGAAGACGGTGCAGAGGTATATCTTGGAGGTACTACGGAGGATACGCATCATCAGGACACTAATGGAGGTTTCTGTTCTTCAGGTTTCCTTTCCATGAACCGAGGAATAAACAGTGCAGCTGCTTTAAAGACTTACATTCAGGGCAAGAAGTTCAATGCAAAGGCAACAGATGGCGGAGAAGCTGTTGCTCATGTAAAGAAAGTCGGCGGTACTTCTAATGAGTATTGGTCCTATAAGAAGGACAACGGAACGGACGGAGATCCTATCTATTATTCAAAGTTCTATGATGGCGTTCATAGACCGAATCTCTATGTATTCGGCGTAAGCAGTAATACTTTCAGGGTTTCTTTCGGTACCATCATAGAGGGATATATCGGAATCTTCGGTGGCGGATCTTTCGGTATAATGAATACGAAGAAGGATAACGGAAAGATTATTCCTATATACGGAAGAATCATGGCTTCGAAGTTTACTAACGGTGGCGATACTCCTGCAGGTACTCCTTGTATGCCTTATTGCCCTCAGCCTGCCGGATCCAATAAGATCAATCCCGTAAGACCGGCTGTAACCAAGTATCATGTAACTGACGTAATTTACTATTATGATTAATCTTCAGTTGACGGATTACTTTAAAGATCAAATGAATTTCAAAATGAATTAAGGCTGCTATTTAGCAGCCTTTTTCATTTATCGATATTTAGTTATCGGGTTTATTCAAGTATTAACAGATCTGTGAGATATATGATTTCTTCAGTGATTGAGAGCGTAGTCTCTAATATGATCTTTGAATTACCGGGATCAGATAAATATCCGAAGAAAGGACTGTACTTGTCAACAATGACCATATCAGCTCTGTCGATCAAACGGTTAAAGTCATTGTAAAGAGGATTGGATTCATCAAGAAGCCGGGCACCCTCATCAACCAGATATACTATAATGCTCTTAAAAGATGACTCACATAAGTTTGCTATAAATGATCTGAGTAATTCTCTGCCGTGATCGGAATCTGAAGAATAGTAATCATGCTTAATAAGAACATATTTTACGGAGTTGTCTTCAACGATCTTTTCCTGCAATTCATCTAAAACGGTGTTATCGGAAAAGGTTTCGAACTGAGGATCAGAAAACTCAAGATTGTTTTTTTGACTGTTGTTCATCAAAATCTCTCCCATCAGATGAAAGGAACCTCATTGAACGTTGTATGGAATTCTTGCTGGTTCCCCAGGGTTTGTCCGTATTCCTGTAATCGAATTTCAAGGTAAAGTATTCGACATTAGCTATCAATGATTCAAAGGTCTGACTGTTATTGGAATATAGAGCATCAACAAAGTCTGCGGCCTCATTCTGCGACAGCTTCGATGCCTGTCTTAAGAGCAGAACGGTATGCGGCAGACAATGGAATTCTGCCTTTTTGAATTTTTCACAAAAGTCCTTATCATGAGAAAACATCCAACAGATGACTTCAACGTAGTGCCCCATGGCATCATTGAGATTGTCACAGATAGGGCATGTGCTGATCCTTTTCTCAATAAGATCGGCAACGGAATTCAGCTTTTGTTTATAATCCGGATTTCTGCCTTTTAACAATCCTGCTTTTGCAGGAATCGCAGATTTAAACTTAGGATTCAGTTCTTCATTGAAATCCTTAAGATGAGTATGCATTACCAATCCCAGGCCTAATCTGTTGGTGACGGCTTTATTAAGTTTTCCCATATGAACGGGGCAGAAGCCTGTCTTGTTGGTGATCTTTCTGGTATCAGGTTCCATAAGTGACGGACCTAAATAGTATTCCAGATAATTATTTTCAGCTTTATCACGAAGTCTGCAGACAGGGCATCCTCCGGACTCTCCGTAAGCATCGTTAACGGGTATCATGTATATTTTTTCCATTATTTTTCCTCCGGTTCAGAAGACTTGGTCATATGTATAAGCCTGTTAGCCCTGACATTTACGCTGTTCATCGTTATGGAAGTAAACTCTTCAACGGCGCTTCCAACACGTTGCTGTGCAGTCTCCAACACTTCCTGTGCATCGTATCCGTAATAAAGAGCGATGTCGAGGCTGATCATGACTCCATAGGTCTGCTTTTCAGTCTTGAAAGACGTGACTTCGGCAAACCCCGGAACATCTTTAAGAACGATCTTGATAAGATCCAGTATTGCTTCATCGGATATTGAATAAGAACCGAGGGAGGAAAACGTGGGTCTTACAACAGTCCTGTCAGAATCAGGAGCAAGCGGAGCGACGCCGCGTTCCCTGTCGAATCTTTGTCTGAGCTTACTGAAAGGATCGGAGAAGTAACCGGAAAATTCATGCTTGATCTCCATGCTTGGCACTGGAATCGTATGCATGCCTTCAGTGACTCTGGTATTTCTGGCAAGGCGCCGCTCTTCCTCCGTGGAGACGTCTTCGATCCTGATAAGCATGGAAGGGCGGTTAAGCCAGAGATTATCACAGATCTTATTAAGCATTGAATCAGAAGTTCCAAGGACCATAAGTGCTCTTGGCATGGATTCGATCAACGCGCGGCGCATTACGGATGATCTTGTAGGATCAACAAAGATCGCCTGCCTTACGGATTCCATCTTGGTAGGAGCTTTTTTTGCAGATGTGCCTGCGACTATACGGCTTCCGTTGATAAGAAGACCGTCATCTATAATGTAATGTATATTATTATCCCGCGCTACCTTGATCGCACGGGTGCTCTTTCCGGTGCCTGAAGCTCCGACAAAAGCTATAACCGCAATATTTGATAAGACCTCACGGGTCAATTGCTCGTTAGAAAGGATCAGCTCCGTATTGCGTTCATAATTCTGGGCGGAATAGTCGGAGCTTGAATTCTGGGTTGATGTACCGGATCTGTCGAAACGTCTTAAGGTACCCCTGAACTCGGACAACAAAGTCTTGCGCGCTACAGGAGCGCTCTGGGTTAAGGTCTGTTCCTGTTTTGATTCTTCACGGTTGTCCAAATCTTAAAACCCTTTTAGCCGTTCCAGTTATGGAACACTTCCTGGATGTCCTCATTTTCATCCATCATATCAAGCATTTTTTCGAGGCTTGCTATGGCATCGGGATCTGTTACTTCGGCTGTTGTAATGGCAACGGGCCCCAATGTGGAGTCAGCTATCGTGTAATTCTTCGCTTCGAGAGCATCTCTTACTTCGTAATAATCTGAAGTCGAAGTGGAGATGATGTAGAACTCGTCATCGCTATCAAAATCAGAAGCACCGCAGTCCAGGGCATCACCCATTACCTGATCCTCGTCTTCGTAGTCTTCCTTTGAGATGAGAATGGTTCCTTTCTCATTGAAAAGGAATGATACAGAACCGTCAACGCCGAGGTTACCGCCATTCTTGTCAAAGATATGCCTGAGGTCGGCAGCTGTTCGGTTACGGTTATTAGTCAATGTTTTGACCATGATTGCCACTCCGGCAGGGCCGTATCCTTCATATGTGATCTCTTCGTAATCATCACCTTCGCCTGCCTCAGCTGCTTTTTTGATGGCACGGTTGATATTATCATTCGGCATGTTTGCTGCTTTTGCTTTCGAAACAACAACTTTTAATCTGGAATTACTGTTCGGATCAGGACCGCCTGCCTTAACAGCTACAGCGATCTCCTTGGCAAATTTTGTGAATACAGCGCCTTTTGCTGCATCGGAAGCTTCTTTTTTACGTCTGATATTGCTCCACTTTGAATGACCTGACATTGTAATTCCTCCATGGTCTCATTATAATTTACTGAAATATTATACTCTTTTTATAATATATGACCAACCTGCGTCTAAATGACTCGAATCGTGTAATATTGCCGACATAGGATTGTCAAAGATTTTTTTTGTGCAGATTGTCTTTTAAACTTGTTATTTCCTCAATTCTGTTGTATAGTTCTAACATCTATGCTTGGGCGATATGCGCCTGTTTGTTTTGTGTGCATTTCTAAGCGTATACTTTTATGACGATATCGGGAGGGTTCGATGAAGAGATTAGGTGATATTCTGGTCGAGAGCGGCTTCCTAAATGCTACCGAACTTGCAGAAGTACTCAGTGTTCAAAAGGAAACCGGAAAACGCCTTGGTGAGGTTATCGTCGAGAGCGGCTTGATGTCCGAGTTCGATATTTTGAGAGCAGTTTCAAGCCAGTACAATTATCCTATTATTGATCTTTCAGGAATTGATGTGGATCCCAAGGCTACCGCATTACTTACCCAGAAATTCTGTGAAGAGAATATTGTTTTCCCGATAGGTTTTGATAATGATAATCTGGTCGTTGCTATCGATGACCCGATGAATATTACTATAGAAGATGAGCTGCAGTTCCAGACCGGATACCAGATATCCCTGATGCTTGCCACCCATTCTTCGATAATAGATGCGATCAAGTTTAATTACGGTAAGGACAGTGCCCGGAAGGCTGCGGCGGAACTGGGTGAGAGTTTCTCGAATGACAACGCTGATGAAAACAGCGAAATGAGTGAAGCCATTAACAGTGCTCCTGTTGTAAAACTTGTAAACTCTATGATCGATTACGCGATCCGTTCGGGTTCTTCGGATATACATATTGAACCTTTGGAAGATCGTGTCAGAGTCCGTATCCGTATCGATGGTGTCATGCAGGAAGTCATGAGCAACCCTATCTCTGCAAAAGATGCCATTACCACAAGAATCAAGATCCTTGGCGGTATGAACATTGCAGAGAAACGTATTCCTCAGGACGGACGTATTACTACAGTTATTAACGGTGAGGATGTGGACATGCGTGTTTCCATCCTTCCTTGTGTTACCGGTGAGAAGACCGTTATCCGTATTCTTGCCAAGAATGATGCTAATCTTAACAGAAAATATCTTGGTATAAGTGACCGTAATAATGAGATGATCGACAGGATGATCAAGATTCCTCAGGGTATTGTCCTCATCTCGGGTCCTACCGGTTCAGGTAAAACGACAACACTTTATACACTCCTTTCAGAAAAAAATACTGATGATGTTAATATCATTACCGTTGAGGATCCTGTAGAGATCAGGATTCCCGGATTGAATCAGGTCCAGGTAAACTCCAAGGCAGGCATGACGTTCGCCAGCGGTCTCAGATCCATCTTGCGTCAGGACCCTGATATTATCCTCGTCGGAGAGATCCGTGACGGTGAGACAGCTGAGATCGCGATGAGAGCAGCTATCACCGGACACCTTGTATTCAGTACTATTCATACTAATGACGCAGTTTCATCCATAAACCGTCTTATCGATATGGGCCTCGAACCATATATGGTATCTTCGGCTTTGGTAGGCGTTGTTTCACAGCGTCTTGTCCGCCGTATCTGTACAAACTGCAGAGAATCCTACGATCCTGATGAGTCTGACATACAGACTCTGCGTCTTGATCCGGGTCAGAAGCTGTATCGCGGAAAAGGATGTCAGGATTGCAACGAGAAGGGATACAGAGGACGTATTGCAATTCATGAGATCGTAGTTATTACGAGAAAGATGAAAGCTTTGCTGGAGAAGAGAGCCAGCGAAGATGAAATGCGTGAACTCGCGGTTACTGAAGGCACTCAAATGCTTCAGGATTCAGCAAGAGACCTCGTACTTGAAGGTATTACGACGGTCAGCGAGCTTAACAGAGTAGCTTACACGATTGACTGATAAGGAGGTTTTTTAACGTGGAAGGATTTAGTTTATCGATCGAATCGATTTTGGCTGAATCGGTAAAGATGGGGGCATCCGATACCCATATTACGGTAGGCTTGCCGCCGATGATCCGTGTAGATGGTATGTTGATGCCGTTAGGCAATCAGCCGCTCACAGCCGCAGATACTGAGTATCTTTGCAAGTCAATGATCGACAAATCAAGACAGCAGTATCTGAACGAGAGAGGTGAGATCGACTTCTCTTACATTGTTGAGAACTTCAGCCGTTTCAGATGTAATGTTTTTAAGCAGCGCGGCACTTATGCTCTTGCTGCAAGAACCATTACGAATGAGATCCCTACCTGCGAGCAGTTAGGTTTGCCCAATGTATTTAAGGATTTTGTAATGAAACCGCGTGGTCTTATTCTTGTAACGGGACCTACGGGATCCGGAAAGTCAACTACACTCGCTGCAATGCTCGGTCATGTTAATATGAGCAAGAAGTGTCATATTCTTACCCTTGAGGAACCTATCGAGTATCTTCACATGCACGGTGAGTCAATGATCAACCAAAGAGAGATCCATGAGGATACATTGTCTTTTGCTAATGCACTCAGAGCTGCTCTCCGTGAGGATCCTGATATTATCCTCGTCGGAGAGATGCGTGACCTTGATACTATCAGTACCGCTATCACGGCAGCCGAGACGGGACACCTTGTTCTTTCCACACTTCACACTTCATCTGCTGCTGATACCGTTAACCGTATCATCGACGTATACCCGCCGCATCAGCAGGATCAGATCAGAGTACAGCTTGCTTCCACACTTGTAGCCGTTATCTGTCAGACGCTTGTTCAGAGAATTGGCGGCGGCAGATGCGCAGCATTTGAGATCATGATCGCAAATGACGCTATCAGGAACAATATCCGTGAAGGTAAGACTTATCAGATCGACAGTGCGATTGCTACAAGCCTTCAGCAGGGAATGTGCCCTCTTGATTTCTATCTTGCAGAGCTCGTTAAGCGTAACATGATCACCAGAGATACTGCTATCCAAAGATGCAGAGTTCCTGAAGATCTCAAGCGTTTCATTAACAATGCTGGTCAGACGAACAGCCCGTTGTTTGGTGATTTGGAGTACGCCTGATAAAAGGCACATAGATACAGTAATCTGAGTAAGGAGGGTATTTTTCAGAATGGCTAATTTCAGATATCAAGTTATCGATGCAAACGGTAAAATGTCTGAAGGTATCATTGAAGCATCATCAATTGGTGAAGCGTCCAGGAGGCTGAAAGCTGACGGAAAGTTCATAGCATCACTGTCCTTGGATAAGGGCGGAAGCATATGGAATATGGATATAGGCAGCCCGAAGCTTGGCACCAAGGATCTTGTCTTGATCTCCAGACAGTTGGCATCGCTTTTATCAGCAGGTATTACAGTCGTAAGATCCTTGGACATGTTATACCAGCAGCTCGAAAGTAAAAAGGCAAAGAAATGTATCGGAGAGATATATGAATCCGTTCAGAGCGGTAGAAATCTTTCTGAGGCATTTGCTGATCAGAGGGGTGTTATTCCTAATATCATGATAAGTATGATCTCTGCAGGTGAGGAATCAGGCCGTCTTGACGAAGTTATGGAAAGACTGGCCGAGCACTTTGCTAAAGAAGCTAAGGTTAAGAACAAGATTTCTTCTGCTATGATCTATCCTAAGATCCTTGCAGGTCTTACGGCTGTAGTTGCCATCGGCTTGTTGACTTTCTTAGTCCCTAAAGTAGGTGTTACCATTTCAGAACTTGGAGGTGAAATGCCTGCCTTAACAAAAGGTTTGCTGGCTGTTTCCGGTTCGCTTGTTAAATTCTGGTACATTTATCTGTCTGTTACCGGTCTTTTAGTTTACGGATTCAGGCTCTGGAAGAGCTCAGACAAGGGATCTGAACAATGGTCAAAGCTCATGCTTACGATTCCGGTAGTTGGTAAGGCTACGAAGATGACCGCTTCAGCCAGATTTACGAGAACGGTAGCTACTCTTTTGAAGTCCGGTATTTCTGTTCTTCAGGCAGTTGAGATTACGGAAAAGTCACTTGATAACGTAATCTTACAGAAAAAACTTGAACTTGCCCGTGTAGAAATAAGAAAAGGTACTTCGCTTTCAAGATCTATCAGAGACATCACGGAGTTCCCCCCTATGATCTACGCAATGGTTTCAATCGGTGAGGAATCCGGTACGTTGGACTCTATCTTGGAAAAGGCTGCAGATTACTTTGAAGATGAAGCTGACTCTGCAACTCAGAAAATGGTTTCCGCTTTGGAACCTATAATGATCATCATCATGGCTATCA
Source organism: Saccharofermentans sp. (assembly GCA_016288885.1). Classification (GTDB taxonomy): domain Bacteria; phylum Bacillota; class Clostridia; order Saccharofermentanales; family Saccharofermentanaceae; genus Saccharofermentans. The sequence continues at coordinate 18,067 of JAEFAV010000023.1, read as the reverse complement.
TCGTCGGTGTCGTCGTAGGCGGTATCGCAATGCCTATCTTGACCATGGCAAAGTGGCTGCTCTAATCCCTGTATTGATTGAAAGGAGAATAAAATGGATTTTTCATTAGGTAAAGGAACAAATGAACTGGTTCTTGATTGCTCCAGCTCAAACATTAAATTAGCTGTCGGCAGTTATAATTCCAAAACAGGGAATGTGACGATAGACAAGATGGGGGTTGTACCTCTTGAGGGCGATGCTATTAATGACGGCGCAGTTACGGATTCTTTCGGAATCGTAATGGCACTTAAACATGCGATCGCAAGATTAGATATAAGAATGAAGAGCTGTATCATTACAACAGAAGGTGCGTTCGTTCATACAAGAGATCTTGAGCTTCCTGTTGTTAAAGAAGATCAGCTCAAGGACATGGTTAAGTACGAGATACTCGGACAGGGATCTAACAGAGATATGTCCATTGATTATCTTGTATATGGAACTACGAAAGATGTTGAGACAAATGCGGATAAGATCCAGGTAAGAGCAACTGCAGTTCCTACGGATATTATTAAGGATTATCGTGAATTCCTTAAGAATATGGATCTTAACCCTGTTGCTCTTGATATTAACTCCAATGCGGTAAGAAAGCTTTTCGAGAGCGGAATCGTTAATGGAAACGTTAATATCAAGCAGTCAACCATCCTCTTGATAGATCTCGGAAGCAAGACAACAACCGTTACGGTTCTTGATAAGGGATTCCCGGTTCTTTCAAGAAGACTTCAGTTCGGTCACTCCAATATCAGACAGGTTGCTGATTCCTTGAAGAAGCTTCAGGGAGGAAATCAGCAGTCATCATTGGCAAGAAGACTTAATATCACAACATCAGAGGCTGAAGCAGGCGTTCCCATCGAGGATATCGATGTTTGGAATGAGACTGTTGCAGAGACTCCTGCACTTCAGAGTGCGGTTAATGCATATTTCAAGAGCCTTGTTGATGCCGTATCACGTACAGCCCAGTTCTCAATTGCCAAGTATCATATTGACGCGATCAGCACATGTTTCCTTTATGGTTCCGGTGCCGGTTATAAGAAAATAGACAAAGAGCTCGCACGTCAGCTTGGAACACAGGTTGAGATTCTTAAGTCTCTTAGTACGGTTAGCGGACCCAGAGATTTCAATATCAGTCAGTTTATAAATTGTTGCGGCGCTTTGATCCGCCACGATTAAGGAGGGGTACACTTTATGGCTAAGGCAAATGGAATCAATAAAAAGATACTGGCAAAAAGGGATGTAAACTTTTTTGCCGAGTTCACAGCCAACGCAGCTAAAGCTGCAAGAATGTTAGGCTACGCTGTAGCAGTCGGTGTTTTGGTTGTATTCGTAGTAGTTGCTTTCATAGTAGCTTACATTATCAGAAATACACTTATCAAAGGACAGATCAGAGATCTTGAGAATTTGCTTGCAAGTCCTGATTATGCTTCTCTCGAAAGAGATGCCGAACAGCTTACAGAACAGCTTAATGAGATGTCAAAGTATAATTACGCTCTTTCCCAGATGCGTATGAATGTTGATCAGATCAATGCTGTACCTACGGATCTTCCTGACGTAATTGGAAAATGCATACCTAGTGATTCATATATTTCCAGCTATAGCATTTCCAGTTCTTATCTGACGATCAACGGTTATACCTTCACATACTACAGCCCTGTGGATATGTGTAATATGTTGAATCAAAAAGACGTATTTACCGCTAAACCGTTAATCAGCACGACCAGATTTGACTTGCTCGAGAAAGAGAAGCCGGAAGATATTATTGATTTAACTGCTGAGACAGTTAATGGAATTAATAACTACTATACATTTACAATTGCAGGAACGTTGATCAGCAATGTCCATATTTCAATTACCCGTTATCAGGATGGTGTTGAAACCATGGCAACGCTGGGTGCTATTGAGACGTTAGATGTAAGAGCCGGAGATGCTTACTATATCGATAATATCTCTACATATAATTACACCGGCGTAGATTACACCCTTTCAAGAATTTTTGTTGATGGTGTTGAGGTCGATGCAACAAGTTTCAATCAGATCGTTGAAAACAACAGATATGCAGATATTGCGACAAGTAATCGCGACATCAAGTTGTATTACACAGTCGCAGTTCCTGAAGAGTGATTGAACGGGAGGAAATGGTAATGAATAATCTTACAGCTAGAGAAAAAGGCTTTATGTACGTAATCACACTTTTGATTATTGTGGTTCTTGCTTACTTTTTCGGTATCAGAACACTTAATAAAAAGTATGAAGAGTACAAAGTTGAATTACAGACTTTACAGGATAGAAAAGCATATCTTGACCAATTAAGAGAAAATAATGCAAGCATGGCATCTGAGATTGAGATACTTAAATCGTCTTGCGTTGATCTGGAGTTATCTTTTATTGATAAACTTGAAACAGACTGTATCGAACAGTATCTTCTTAAGACATTTGAGACTGCAGGTTGTCCTTTCTTAGTAAGTATTGGTGCTGCTGATCAGGGCATGTCACCCGTTACATATCCGGATGGCACACCTGCAAACGAATCTCTTTCCTGTCTGCAGATCGAAGTAGTATATTCATCAACTGACGGATATACAGTTACTCAGTACAACCGCACCCCTGATCAGACAAGGGGATCTAAAACAAATGTTGCTGAAACTATTGCTGACCTGGCTGGAAAAATGGGTCAGGGTGAATATGCAAAGAGACGTGGTTATAATGAGTTCCTTACTGCTCTTAAGAAGATCAACGCAGATAACACTGATTGCATTAAGGTAAGTAATATTAAAGTCGAAGAAAGCAATGGTGCTTTGACACTTACCGCTACGATTGATTTCTACGGAGTAAATCTTGTTAACAGATTGTCAGTAGATGAGCGCACAGATGCTTATACATTCTGGACCGGACATACCAATGTTGATACAAAGGGCGGATTCGTCGGATTCCCTTATGTATGTGACAATAAGAACAGTTTGTGGTATGGCATCTCCAATAACGAGATCGATCCGAATCTTGGTAAGCCTTTCGCAGCATATTGGGCTAGTGCATTGTTCAAGTTACAGTATGATGAAGCTGGCGAAGACCTTAAGACGCTTATCAATTTTGAGGGTGAAACAACGCCTACACCTACACCTACACCCGCTGCAACATAAATTGTGACGAAATTTTGAAAAAATTTGAAAAAAGTATTGCAATTTATGAATAACCTTGTATAATAAGGCTACAAACTCAAAAACTTACAGGAGGAATCTAACATGAAGAAGATTCAGAAGTCAAAGAAGGGTTTCACCCTCGTAGAAATGGTACTCGTTATTGCTATTATCGTTATCCTTGCTGCAGTTCTCCTTTTCGGTGTTTCTCAGTATCTTAACGCAGCTAACAAGGCTAAGAAGTCTATTTCTGAGCACAACAGCAATATCGAATATGTAACAGATCAGGTTTCCGACATTTTCAAGTAATCTGAAAATCAGAACCAACAAGTTACTAGATAGCTTGAGATCAATATGGCGGAGATTAGTTCTCCGCCATATTTTTTCATATTGTTAACAGTTTGTAAAAAAAATTAACAAATTGTGAATTTCGGTGTTTACTTTTAAATTATAAGAATATATAATACGCATATAGAAGTAGAATCGTTATCCATATATGGGAGGATGCTATGCGTAGAATAAATAAGAGCTGTGTTTCAAAAGAGGCTTTTACGCTTCTGGAGATAGTGCTTGTAGTAGCCATAATCGTTATACTAGCATCTGCTTTCTTAACCGGTGTAAAAGGATATATTGATCAGACAAACACTGCGAAGAATAATATTGATAAATCAGCGCAGGCAGTTGATGAGAGTGTCCATGCCAGTGAAGAAAAGTTGAGAAACTATGGTTTCTGAGGTGAAATAAATGAAGCAAATTGTTAAGACAAATAATCGAAAAGGTTTTACTCTCGTTGAGACCATTTTGGCTGTTTTTATTCTCGTAGTTATTTCTTCTATGTTAGTTAGCGGATTTATTACTACGATGGGATATTCGTATCAGACTGCTATTTATAATAAATCAGCTGCTATGAATTATTCTCTCTGCATGGAAAAGACAGCACAATGGAACAGAAAATCAATCTATTTATCAGATGGCCGTGAATCATCTATTGCTGCTGGAACAGGGTTAACTACTAAGACTTTAACATTTTCAAATGCCGGAAATTCAATTTACACAACTATCAGTCCTATAACTGTAGGCGTAGTAAAGTATTCTTCTTTGAATAACGTTGTTCCCGGTTCATTACCTTATATGGATCCCAGATATGCACCCAGTGATTCGAGCAGCCATTCTTATGTAGATAACAGAACATCATTCTTATATTATCCGAAGTACTACAATGCTGAAGGTGATTATATCGTTATGAAGAATACCACGGATCCCAAAAAGACTACATATTCTTGGGTAAGCGTTCCTAACGATACAAATTCAGGATTATATATTTATGACGATGCATTTGGCAGAAATGTTCTGAATTCCAATTACAATCTTGCTACAGCAAATAAGACGGGTGAGGTAGAGATCGGAACATGGAACACTATCACTATTAAAGCAGGTACATAATTAAGATAAGGTTTTGTCGGTTTTTCATAGTGTAGTTTTGTTAGGGAGATGTGGTTTATATGAAGAAGTTTAGAAAGCACAAGTTAGGTTTTTCCTTAGTTGAAATGGTATTGGTGTTAGCGATTATCTGCCTGTTAGGCGGTGTAATCGGCGGTATCTGCGTAGCCATATCAAATTCCTTTATCACAACCTATAATATTGATGATTCTTCTGATTATGCCATGCTTTTCGGAAGAGGATTTGAGAATTCATTCCTGGCTAAAACACAGAAACCGACATCAAATACAATTTCATGGTATGTAAATAATTCCGCAGGTTATCCGACGCTCCGCGTTAAAGAAGGATCTGCCGATACTGCAGTATTCGAGCCTCAGTTTTTGGGAACCGGTGGAGGAAACTGGGATATTCTCATGTATTATAAATGGGAAGAATCAAGTGAAAGAGTTCTTTATCGCGTATTATTAAGGGACAGAAGAAATAATACCGGATTTACGTACTTCTATGAAGGCGGATTCTGGGTTCCGAGATATAAAGACAGAAACGCATATAATTCATCTAATAACATTATTTCAGTTACAGGTGAACCTATGAATAGTTCAAGCTTAAGCAGTCACTCTTTCAGCACAAATCAGTTCTCCTCAAGTCAGTTAGATGGATCATTTAAGAACATAATAACATTCTCTAAATAATCCGATTTGAGATTTCAGTTTAATACCAGGCTCTGCAGAATATCCTGCAGAGCCTTTTTGATTTTACTGAGGTTGTATAAGTATCATTAGTTTTGGTAGAATACCTAAAAATATAAGAAAGAGTGTTATATGCGGATAAAAGTAGGATTAGATATCGGCGGAAGTACCACTAAGATCGTTGGAATGCAGGACGGCAATATTATCGCAAGAGAGATCGTCAGGGCTGCAGATCCTGTCACATCGGCGTTTGGTGCGGTGGGAAAACTCATCAATGACCATTCCATCTCAGTAAATGATATTGCGCAGATAAATATTACCGGCGTGGGTTCAGGATTTCCGCAGGCTCCCATCCTTGGGATAAAAACAGTTGTCGTGGAAGAATTCAAGGCTACCGGTCTTGGCGGATTATTTCTTTCGGGCCTTGATCATGCTGTTGTTGTCAGCATGGGAACAGGAACGGCATATCTCGAAGCAACAAAGGATAGCGTAAGACACATTATCGGTTCTGGAGTCGGCGGCGGAACATTGGTAGGCCTCGGACTTGCTTTGACCGGAACTTCGGATGCAGTCAAATTATCCGATATGGCTACCTCAGGTGATGTTTTGAAATGCGATCTTACAATCGGTGACATCACGAAGAACGGTGTAACCGGTCTACCTATGAATGTTACCGCATCGAATTTCGGTAAAGCTGCCGATGATCTTTCCAGGGAAGATAAGATGGCCGGCGTGTTTAATCTTGTATATCAGGCAGTAGGTACCGTGGCCGTTATGGCATCCAGACAGTGCAGTTTAAAGGATATCGTATTTACCGGACAATTGACGGATCTAAAGGAATGCCAGCAGTATCTTCTTCCTTTCGAGGATCTCTACGGTGTTAACATGATCGTTCCTGAAAATGCAGTCTATGCCACTGCGTTAGGAAGCTGTCTTGCAGAAGGGCAGGAAGATCAGTGAACGGCGAAAAGCGATTGACCAAAGATCGTGCATGGGAGCTCGATTTCTTAAGAGGCATTGCTCTTTTGATGATGCTCTTCATGCATCTGTCATGGGATGTCAGATATGAATTCGGTGTGGATGTTTTTTCGTATCTTGAAAAGGACTGGTTCTGGTCTTTTGTCCATCCGATAATAGTGGTGCTCTTTGTCAGCGTATCCGGAATATGCTGCACCCTATCCCGCAACAATATAAAAAGAGGGATTAAGCTTCTTGCAGCTTCTCTTATCCTGACCGTTGTCACATCAGTGATTACGTATTTTTTGCATATTGAATGTCTTATCATCTTCAATGTGCTGGCAGTGCTTACATGCGGTGTTTTCCTTTATTCTTTAATATCATTTATTGAAAAAAAGACACAAGCAGATGCAAATGCAGTAAACGTGATCATGGGCCTTATCGGACTTTATATCGTCATATGCGGTTGTAATATCCACTACATGGATTATTCCACCGATTCGCTTATTTTCCTGCCGGTAGGCTTTGAAATAAATGGATCCCCATGGATGGCAGATTACATGCCGCTCTTTCCCTGGCTCGGAGTTTTCATGATAGGATGCGTGATCGGCAGGATATGCTACAGGGATAAGAAAACGTTGTTTGCAGGAAGAGGCAAGGCAATGACTGCCATTGCAAGACCGGTTGAATTTATCGGAAGGCATTCGCTCATAATATATCTGGTACATCAGCCTGTTGTTTATGTCGTCTTACTCCTGATCTTCATGCTTATCAGATCCGTACGATGAAGATTGAATACAAAGGAAAGAGAAAAAAAGCGCTTCATATCGCAGTGATGGTGGCATTACCCATACTTTGCACTGCCGCTGTATTCAGTAATGCTTTTATTCCGCGCGGATTTGCAGACTATTACTGTACCGAGATCTTTCCTTATATTTCGGTGCCGATGCAGAGCATCAATATGTTTTTTCAATACTCGTTAACGGAAAATCTGATTATCTGTCTTGCTCCTTTGGCTTTCATCGGACTTATCTTCTGGGCAGTAATACTCGTTAAGAAAAGCCTCTCTCATGGTGTGAGTTCATATCTTTATAAATCTTTCAGGAATCTCCTTGTCCTGATCCTGGTTGGTGCCATAAGTTTTCAATTGATGCATGGTATCAATTACAAGAAGACACATGTATCGGAGGCATTGAAACTGACTGATGAGGAACTGACCTATGAAGATTACTGCAATGCTCTCAAATGGGCATACATCGGGATGCTTGAAGCAAGAAGCCGCCTGGGAGAAGATTATAACGGAGTTGCCCATATGGAGGGAAGCTTTGAGAATTCCGCCACTTATGCGTGTTCATTGCTCAATGCCTTCAGTGATGAATATGAAGTTCCGTTAAGTCACAATTATGTCAGGGCAAAGCCTGTATCAATGAGTCACTATTGGAGTTATACGCACATAGTCGGAATGTACGATATGTTTCTTGCCGAAGTGAATCTGAATACCGATTATATGAGCATAAATGAATACCCGATTACTTTATGTCATGAGCTCTGCCATGCCAAAGGATATGCCGGTGAAACTGATTGTAATGTTATGGCTACTCTGGCTTGCTGTTCATCTGCCAGAGCTGATTTCAGATATGCGGGATATTATGAGATATTCTGGAATCTTTTGGTCGTTACGAATAATATAGCCGAAAAAACCGGCGAAGACATTCCGGATATCATCTCAGTATCTGAACTGGAACCGGTTATCCGGGATCTTCAGGCTTCAACGGTCTATTGGAATCAGATCGATGATGAAGTTGATTCGATAAAAGAAAGCCTGGGAATAGACATTACCAAGACCAGCAACGAGGTTAATGATGCTTTTCTTAAGACTAACGGCGAAACAGGAATTGATTCATATAAAGTACCTGACAGTGTTTACGTCAGGTTCTATCTGACATATGCGGGAACAGAAGATGTTTGAAGTTATACTTAAAGGTCATGATAAGTACTACGGCGTATCTGATGTTCTCAGAATGTTTTTCGGCGTGCCTGAAGAGGTTAAAGATGAAGGCAAGGTAACTGCTCCTGACGGGCCTGATATCAGGATCATTAATGAACTGCTCCCGGACGGAAGATCGGTTACGTATTACGGAGATAAGGCTTACGAATTTGAAGGTGAAGTCTTAGAGCCGGGACGCGAGATAAAAAGATCGCTTTACATGGCCTTATCAGACATAACTTCACAAAAAATGCCGTGGGGATGTCTTACGGGAATAAGACCGACGCTTGTAGCCTGCGAGGAAAAAGATGCCAAGGCTTTGGAAGAAAAATACTTTGTAAGACCTGACAAGGCGCAGCTCGCATTTGACACATCACGGGAAGAGCAAAGGATACTTGCTAAGGTTCCTGAAGACAGCTTGTGCGTTTATGTCGGCATTCCGTTCTGTCCTTCTAGATGTGAATACTGCTCATTTGTCTCATCAGATATTTCCTGCCATATGGACAGGCTTGTAAATTATGAGGCTGCACTCGAGAGAGAAATAATGATGATCTCGCCTGCGGTAAAAAGTTCATTATCAGCTCTCTATGTCGGCGGCGGAACGCCTACCGTTCTTGAAGAAAAAGAGTTTGCATCGCTCCTTGACTGCATATATTCAAATCTTAAGATAATGCCAGGGTGTGAGGTTACCATAGAAGCCGGAAGACCGGATACCATTACGGAGGGAAAGCTTCTTTCGATGCGTGAACACGGCATAACAAGGATCTGCATCAATCCGCAGACCATGAGATCCGATACTCTCTTAAAGCTGGGCAGAAAGCATACCGCGGAAGATGCTGTCAGGGTATATCAAAAAGCTATGGACATGGGGTTTGATCTGATCAACATGGATCTTATTGCCGGTCTTCCTTATGAGAATGCAGAAGACCACGTGGAATCGACAAAGAAACTGATAGAACTTGCTCCAACCAACATTACCGTTCATACGCTCTACAAGAAGAGGCGTGCAAGAATAAGCAGAGAGCAGGTAATGGATCATTACAAGACCAGGGGAGAGCTCGACAAGTGTGTGGCAGACAGTTATGAGCTGCTTAAAGAAGCAGGATATCATCCGTATTACATGTACCGTCAGAAGGATACGGGACACGGACTGGAGAATACCGGATTTGCAAAAGGAGATACCGGAAGCCTTTATAACGTAGCAATGATGAGTGACTGCAGGGACGTTCTGTCATTTGGTGCAGGCGGAATGAGCAAGAGATGTTTTAAACAGGAAGGTGAACTGTATAAGCACAGGGTAGAGCGCTGCCCGACCATAAAAGATGCTTTGACTTATATCGAAAGAGTCGAAGAGATGGCAGAGAAGAAGATAGCTTTTTTCCAAATATGAAGATAAAAAAGAATACCTATCTGTTCAGACAAGTTCCGCAGGCACTTTGTGCCGAGGACATGTTCGAAGGATGAACAGATAGGTATTCTTTTTCATGGTCGAGGTGACAAGACTCGAACTTGCGACCCCATGCTCCCAAAGCACGTACGCTACCAACTGCGCTACACCTCGATGCTCACGGCGGTTATTATATATGTTTTGCAGATTATCTGCAAATAAAAGACCCGCACCATAAGATGCGGGTCCGGTAATACATGATAACTGATCCGGATTATTTGAGGATCTTGAACTTTCCGAGGAAGATGGGGAGTGTATAGTACTGTGTCTTTGCTGCAGCGATGATGCCCATGATCGCGAAAATAACGATTGCGATCTCTGCAACCCAGCCTACGAAAGGAATGCATGCGAGGATTGCTTCACAAATACAAAGAACGATACCGTTGTTAACGTGGTTTCTTACGAAAGGTGAAGTCTTCTCGGGTGAGATCAGGAGTCCCAAAAGCCAAAGAAGTCCGACATAAGAGAGAATTGCGAACAACTTCGAATTGGAAGTAAGCTGCTCGGTATAAGGTCCGTTCTGATTGTTCTGATTGTCTGCCATAGTAAATTGCTCCTTTACCTAAAAAATATAGCGCTATATGGGTGAATACCCAAAGAAAGATAATCATCCAATAGTTATAATAGCATATAATTACGAAAAACAAGGAGAAACATCTTGATTAAAGTTGCAAATTATAAAAGAAATAATACCGAGACATACGGATTGGGAGCTACCATAGCGATGGAGTATCTTCTCAAGAGAAGAGAAGCCGTAAAAGCAGTGATCATTCACCCGGGATTCAGATCCGAAGAAACGATATCGAAGATAAAGGAAATATGCGGTAATGATATTCCGGTGTCAACGGAAGAAAAGCCGTTCAACATCCTTTCCAAAAAGGAGAATTGCTTTGTTATCTGTGTTATTGATAAAAAGCCGGAAAGGATCAAAGACGGCAGTCATATGGTCCTCGTCAATCCATCCAACTGCGGCAACTTAGGTACCATAGCAAGAAGCTGCCTTGGATTCGGTGTCAAAGACATAGCCGTTATAGGGAAGACTTCTGCAGATCCGTATGATCCCAAGACAATAAGAGCTTCCATGGGCGCTTTGGCAAGTGTCAGGGTAGAAGTGTTCAGTGATTTTTCCGTATACGCTGAAAGATTTCCTTATAATAATCTCTATCCTTTCATGCTGGACGGAAGCACAAAACTACAGGAAACCACTATAAAAAAGCCGTTTTCGCTCATAATGGGAAATGAGGCAACAGGGCTGGATCCTTCATTTAAAGACATAGGCCGGCCTATCAGGATCGAGCATTCTTCCGATATTGACAGTCTGAATATTACAATTGCCGCAAGTATCGGGCTTTATGAAGCAACAAAGTCTTGCGAATAAAATACAATCGTGATACAATTCTTCGGTAATTTGAAGATATAAGTCTATAAAGGAGAAAAAAGATGCCTAATATCAAATCAGCTATCAAGCGTGTAAACGTTTCCGAGAAGAAGGCTGCTGCCAATAAGAGCAAGAAGAGTGCCATCCGCACAACGATCAAGAAGGCAAAGGCTGATATTGCTTCCGGCGAGAATCTTGATGCTACGATCAAGACAACACAGAAGGCATTGGACCAGGCTGCTGCTAAGGGCCACATGAGCAAGAATGCAGCTTCCAGAACAAAGTCCAGACTTGCTAAGGCTGCTAACGCTGCTAAGGCTTAATTGAGATTCTAACTGTATATTATGAGCCGTCTGTCGGATGATCCGGCGGACGGCTTTGTTCTGCGTTTATTTAACGATGACGGGTTTTGCTTCCCATTCAGAAGCAGTGTCTTTTCCGTAAATCCTCCATCCGATCGAAGCCGCTCTCATGTCGAGCTCGAAGATGCGCTTTAATTCGTTATTATCTGATTGAAGTTCAAGACAATCGGATGGTCTGGTAATGATGGGGATGTCAGCGCATTTTCCCATGATCTTAAGGCAGTATTTGCCCTCGTTGTTAAAGCCCAGGACCCTGATGTAAGGCGGTCTCTTTATATCAAGATATGATTTGTCCTGACCGGTGATCATACATGCCAGTGCGCGTTCTATCCTTGTTAACGTATATCTCTTCGTCGAGATCTTTTCTTCGAATGCCTTTAGGTCATGATCTTCATCGGGTATTGTTCCAGGCCTTACATCATTTGCCATATTTCTGATATAGCCTGCCAGGTCATCGCTCATGTAAGATATGTTCTCAAGTGAAGATGATGCTGTGGCGGTATTCATGCAGTCTCTTATATAGCAGGTATAGTCAGGGAAAGAAAAAATATCGCCTGAATTAGAAGAAAGCATGGCACCCAGAGAATAATCCGGCATAAGACCGTTAAGTCCTTTGGCAATTGCAGATCTGCTATATCCTGTTGATTTTGTCTTAGTAATTATGCGTCGTATCGAGGAAGCACTCGGCATATTGCTCTTAACCGCGGAAGAACCGAAAGGATCACCTTCACGTCTTATCATGATGACATTGATCCTGTTTTTCTTATCGAGTTTTTTCAGCGCAATAAGGTAATCCATGGCCAGGATCGAGTTAGGGCTTGAGAGTATAGGATCAAGATCTCCCGTAATCCCGTTTTCTTTTGCCAGATCCTTGATGGCGGATGCTCTTGCCTTGGGAAAACTGATGCCGGTCGAAATATATTCATTAAGTTTAACGTTGAACGATTCATTCTCTTCTAAGTCCAGGGAAGACAGGGCTTTAAGGAGCTCCGGTTCATCTGTGTCAACACCGAATGCAATATCTGTAACAACCCCTGATGATATGAGTTCTGATACGGCACCTTCGGCAAATCTTGATGACGGTGCACAGGAGAAACTGAAGGGAAGTTCAAGCACGACATCGGCACCGCATAAAAGTGCCTGTCTTGCACGGACAACCGGCGGGCAGATTGCAGGAAGACCTCTCTGTGTGAAGAAACCAGACATGACGGGCATGACTATTGCACGCGGATCATTTACAGCCTCACGCGCTTTCCTGATCAGATATTCGTGTCCGTTGTGAAATGGGTTAAATTCCGCAATTATTCCTATGACCCGCAATTTATGAATATCCTCTGCTTTTGGTATAATCATTGATTGTAAAGATTATATTTCATAAGGCGGAGTTTATGCAACGCAAGGAAATAAGAGAGCTCGGAGTCGGAAAGATAGTTACGGGTGCGATCGTCATTGCGCTTGCATTGGGTGTGACCATTTTCTATCTGTTCTATACCGGCAGGTTCGGAGGCGGATCCAGGCTTAAGATCACTCCGCCTGCACGTGTGGGATACGAGTGGAGTCATTTGGCTGCCGATAACAATATCGTCAGTGATTATCTTTTCGGAAGAACCAAAAAACTGATAGTTGCAAAAGGCGGTGACGGGATATTTGCCGCCACTTCTTATACGATTGCCGGACGTCTTGTTACTCAGGAAGCTGAGGATTCAGGCATCTACGGATTGTCTGATCAGGCCATGCTCCTTAAGTGTTATGTAAGGGCGGGAGACAGAAACAATGCAGTGGCTTTAAAAGAAGAAGTAATTAAGCGGTTTAAGATGCCCGACGGATTATACAGGGCATTTGTTTATAAGGATGGAGCAGTTGAAGAGGTAACGTCAACAGCTTCGATGATCGACTGGCTCGATGCAATGATGGAGTATTACGTTTCTTATGGCAGTGACGTCGATTACAAGGAGATAAAGAATCTATCCAGGAATCTTTTTGACGGTGAAGGAAGACTTAATACGGAGAAGATCTCAGTTGCCAAGTATGCCGAATCACTTTACGTAAGTCTTAAAGATCCAAGTGTTTTTGATGAGGATGACGAGGGATCGATGGAACAGCTCTACGGAACCGTCTCGGAAGATTTTGACAGTAACTATGTAGAGAACTCAGATATAGAAGAAGAGATCGAAGGTGTATTGCTTTCAAATATCAATCTGAGACTTATCATGGATCTGGAGAAAAACGGTCTCATCGCACAGGGAGCTTATGAAAAAGCGTTAAAGGCTGTAAAGGACGGATTTGCAGGCGGCGGATATTCATTCTATGCTTATGCGACATCAGGTGCCATGGACTGCGGCGATTATATCTACAGCGGTCAGAGCACAGGTACCATAGATATTGCCCAGAATATTAAAACAATGAAAAACCTGGCCGAAGTCGGTGAGCTCGACAATGCTTCTTTTGCAGAATTCAAAGGTCAGACGATAAACAGCGGAAGGATATATTCGGAGTTCGTCATCATGACCGGTAATTATTCCGGATATGAAGCTTTCAGTTCATACACTGACGGGATGATGCTTGCTTACTATATGGGTGATACGGACCTTTATGACAAACTGTCTGAAACGTTTGGAAAAAGGGTGGCGACAAAGTCCACGAGCCCCGCTCTTTACATGATATTCAGAGAAGAAAATGACAGGTACGTTTTCTACGCAAGGGAGAACCTGGGCGCCCGTCTGGCTACATCCTGATTTCCTTATTTATTATTTGAAAATATAAAGGTTTACGAGTATACTTTTGACGACTAAAAATTCCAAAAGGAGATGAATATATATGGCATTTATTGATGACATCATGGCCAGAGCTAAAGCTGACAAGAAGACCATCGTTCTTCCCGAGTCAATGGACAGGAGAACATTTGAGGCTGCCGAGAAGATACTTAAGGCAGACATGGCTAATCTCATCATCATCGGAACACCCGAAGAGATTGCAAAGAATTCCGAGGGATTTGATATCTCAGGCGCTACAGTCGTCGATCCTTTCAACGATCCCAACAAGCAGAAATATATCGACAAGTTCGTAGAACTCCGCGGTGTTGACACCATGGTTGCTGCTGCGAAAAAGAAGGCTGAGAAGAAAGGCCTTTCTGAAGAAGAGACAAATGCTCTCATCGCTGATGCTGAGAAAAAGGGCATCACACCCGAGAAGGCTCAGGCACAAATGGAAGCTGACTATATGTACTATGCCTGCCTTATGTGCAAGTGCGGTGATGCTGACGGTGCCGTATCCGGTGCCTGCCACTCAACCGGCAACACGATCCGTCCGGCACTCCAGCTCCTCAAGATGAAGCCCGGAATCTCTTCCGTATCAGGTTTCTTCCTCATGGATGTTCCTGACTGTGACCTCGGTGAGCATGGCTTGTTCATTTTCGCTGACTGCGCAGTTAACACTGACGTAGATTCAGCTAAGCTTGCTGAGATCGCCAAGCTTTCCGCCGAGTCTTTTGAGCAGTTCATCGGCGCGCCCGCAAAGGTAGCAATGCTCTCATATTCATCTTACGGTTCTGCAAAGCACGACGACGTTACAAAGGTTGCTGAGGCAGTTAAGATCGCCAAGGAGAAGTATCCTGATCTCGTAGTTGACGGTGAGCTCCAGCTCGACGCAGCTCTTGTTGAAGAAGTCGGTCAGCTTAAGGCACCCGGAAGCCCGGTAGCTGGTCATGCAAATACATTGGTATTCCCTTCGCTCGAAGCAGGTAACATCGGCTACAAGCTCGTTCAGAGACTTGCAAAGGCTCCCGCATACGGTCCGGTACTCCAGGGCCTTGCACTTCCCGTTAACGACCTTTCCAGAGGATGCAACGCTGATGATATCGTTGGAACGGTTGCCATTACCGCAGTTCAGGCTCAGGCTTGATAGTTTTACGGTTTAAGAATCATTAAAGACAGGAGAAAAAATCTAATGAAGATATTAGTAATCAACTGCGGCAGCTCATCCGCAAAATTTCAGCTTTTTGACATTGATACAGGTGATGTTCTTGCTAAGGGTAATGCCGAGAGAATCGGAATCGACGGCAAGCTCACATATAAGCCTTCCGGCAAAGATGAGTTCATTTCTACGGAACCCATGCCTGATCACAAGGTTGCAGTACGCATGATTCTCGACGCTCTCGTTGATCCCGAGCACGGCGTAATCTCAGACGTATCAGAGATCGCTGCAGTAGGTCACAGAGTTCTCCACGGCGGTAAGTACTACAGCGAATCCGTTATCGTAGATGATGATGTTAAGAAAGTCATCAGAGAGTGCTTCCCTCTGGGTCCTCTCCACAATCCCGCAAACCTTATCGGTATCGAGGCATGCGAAGATGTTCTTCCTGAGGGTACACCTCAAGTTGCAGTTTTCGATACGGCATTCCATCAGACAATGCCCGCTAAGGCTTACACATATGCACTTCCTTATGAGATCTCCGAGAAGTATGACATCCGCCGTTATGGTTTCCACGGAACATCTCACCGCTATGTAAGCCACAGAGTAGCTGATTTCCTCGGAAAGAAGTATGAGGATCTCCGCATCATTACATGCCACCTTGGAAACGGTTCTTCCTTTGCAGCCGTTAAGGACGGCAAGTGCCAGGATACATCAATGGGTCTTACACCTCTTGCAGGTATCTGCATGGGTACGAGAACTGGCGACATCGATCCTGCCATTGTTCCTTTCCTTATGAAGAATGAAAGATACACACCTGACGAGATGGATAATCTCCTTAACAAGCAGTCAGGCGTACAGGGCGTTTCCGGTGTTTCTTCCGACTTCAGGGATCTCGAGAAGGCAGCTAACGAAGGTAACGAGAGAGCAAGACTCGCGCTCGACATGTTCGCATATCAGGGCAAGAAGATCATCGGTTCATATGCTGCTGCCATGGGCGGTGTAGATGTTATCGTATTTACTGCAGGCATCGGCGAGAATACAGACCATATGAGAAAGGCTATGTGTGAGGGCCTTGAGTTTATGGGTGTTGAGTTTGATGATTCAGTTAACTCAGGACTCCGCGGCAAGGAAGCAATCATCTCCAAGCCCTCTTCGAAAGTTACTGTCTGTGTCATTCCTACAAATGAGGAGCTCGCAATCGCTCAGGAGACAGAAAGACTCGTAAGATAATTTTGGATTAATTCAGGAGCAGGTTTTATTGATGGATTGTCTTAAGGTCTTATATATTGATCCCGGCACGGGAGGAATGCTGTTCACCATTCTGTTCGGACTGTTCGGTGTGGTTGTATTTGCTTTACGCACAGTTATGATGAAGGTGAAGTTCCGTGCAAGTGGCGGAAAAACCTCAAAGGTCAACGAAAATAAGATGCCAATAGTGTTCTACACCGATCATAAGCGGTATTGGAATGTTTTTGAACCGCTCCTGGATGAATTCGAGAAACGACATCAGAAAGCAGTCTATCTTACTGGTTCAGAAGACGATCCGGTTTTTAAGAAGAAATACGAATATATTACCGGTCAGTTTATAGGAGAAGGCAATAAGGGTTTCTCAAAGCTCAATCTGCTGAATGCATCGGTAGTTGTATCCTCTACACCGAGCCTTGATGTTTTTCAGTGGAAAAGATCAAAGAACGTAGACTACTATATTCATATTCCTCATGCACCCAACGATATTACACTGTATCGAATGTTTGGAATCGACCATTATGATGCAATTATTCTTTCAGGTGAATATCAGGAAAAAGAAGTAAGACAACTTGAAGAACTTAGGGGTTACCCGCCTAAAGATATTGTTCTTTGCGGTCTTCCTTTTTTGGATGAAATGAGAAAAAGGCTTGAGAATGCAGAACAACTCCCGCCCCATGAAAGGACAGTCCTTTTGGCTCCGTCCTGGGGCGAGAGCAGTATTCTCTCAAAATACGGAGAGCCTTTTATTGATGCTTTGATCTCTACAGGTTACAAGATAATCGTAAGACCTCATCCGCAGTCATTTTCGGCCGAGAAGGATCTTATGGACCGATTGATGACAAAATACAGCGACACTTCCAAGGTTGTATGGAACAGAGATACAGATAACTTTGAAGTGTTAAGACGATCAGACATTTTGATTTCTGATTTCTCGGGTGTAATGTTTGACTTTTCGTTGGTATTTGACAAGCCTGTCATCTATACCAGATCATTTTTTGATGTGAGTCCTTATGATGCTTCCTGGATCGAAGATGAACTCTGGATGTATAAGATACTTCCATCATTAGGACTTGAACTTAATGAAGATAACATAGGGGATATCAAGCGGCTCATTGATAAATGCATAGACGATCCGTCTTTTGCAGCCGGGCGTGACAAAGCACGTGCCGAAACATGGGTGCATATGGGAGAAGGAGCAAAAAGATCTGTCGATTTTATCATTGAAAAATATAATGAAGTGATCGCCAGAAAAGAGAAAGAAGAGAAAAAAGACATCGCTGCTTCAAAGAATAAAAAGAAGATATCCTTAAAAGGTTCATAACCCGATGTCTTTGCTTTCAGCACTGTATACACTGATAATCTCCCCTTTGGAGCTTCTGTTTGAAGTGATCTTTACGATTGCCAACAGAGCTATCGGAAACGAAGGGCTGTCGATAATATTCTTAAGCCTTGCCGTAAACTTCCTTGTATTGCCCTTGTA
>JAEFAV010000055.1 GCA_016288885.1 Saccharofermentans sp. | reverse complement strand
GGATCTTTTCTCTGAGTATTGCATTCTCGCCCGCGTTGTTTAACGTGTTTCCGAAAAGAAGCACGCCGTCAAAATCCTCAAACTGAGGAAGATTCAGGATATTAAGTTCACCGGTGATCTCGTCCGGAGATTTGTCGTAGGATGTGTAATCCAGAAAGATAAATACATCGACATTATCTTGAGCCGCGCGCCTTCTGACGCCCTCTATCGCAAAGTCGAGATAATCGTCATTCCAGCCGTTCGTGAATATGGCAATTTTCTTCTTCATGGATTCCTCCGGATCAGGGTCAATATCTTCCAAAACCATTCGCAAATTCAGATATTAAGATTATCCCACCAACCCGGTGTTATTTCTTTATTATTATGTAAACCATCAGAAAACTTGTGATGCCTTTATTTTATCAGCTGCACCACATTGCCCTGCTCGTCCTTGACATACTGGTGAGGCGTGATTGCCACACCGCAGTATGGACAGCTCGTATGCATTCCTATGATGTAAACTCCGCCGCAGTAATTGCACGCTTCCTGGTAGACCACGGTAAGATCGCACGGCTGCGCAGTCTTGTATTCTTCCGGTATCTTTTCGGGTTTCAGGCCGACTATCAGGAATGGTGCGCCGCAGGCAGCGAAAACGAAAAATACGATCACCCAAATAATTATGGAAACCGGGTCAAACGATGTCTTCATTACCTTGGGTCTGTATTCGTCAAGAGTCTTGGCAATAGCATCATCAACGGAATATTTACTGCGCTCAAGAAAACGCTTATTAAGAGCTTCGTTAAATTCTCTGGTCCGTTTGTCTGTAAAGATGTGCTCGGTATCGTCACCTAACATTATTTCATAATGCCAGTCGTCAAAACCGTCATCCTTGGTCTCTGAAGAATATACGATCAGCACATATACTTCAGCACTATGGAAGCGGTTAACATACTGATCATATGCATATTGCTCCATGTTAGAGTAGTCAGCTTTCCACTCGCTGTTTTCCACTGTGATAACGGCAGGAACGACGCCCGTTGTCTCATAGAAATTCTTCATGGATTTCTTCAAGGCTTTCTCGTCCTCTATTACATCCAGATCATCTTCGATCAGATATTCAGGACGCTTGTCCCTATCCTCGAAATAAGTCAGCTTTTTAGGAACATCGATGCTTTGTTTTAATCCATAGATCAATGCAAATAAGGCAGGAATCAGGAAACATGAAGATATTACTATTCCCATGACTATGGAGAGAACATTTCTCTTACGAATATCGTAATTGGCATATATAAAATGCGGAGTACGGTCTTTGTAATACAAAAACCTCTTAGCACCCGGAAACGGCGTTGAAGATGTGCGTCTCGAACTGCCGGAACTTCCTCCTCTGCTGCTTGAATAATGGCTTCTGCTTGAAGAATGGCTGCTGCTTCTGTGTGATCCTCCGCTGTGAGAACCGCCTCCGCCGGAATGGGGCATCCCTTATTCCTCCTTATTCCATCTCTCTGATTTAATTGCCTTCATAAGGCTGTTTGCGTATTTATAATGTGATCCGCCGAACTTGCGGTAGCATGCCCATGTAAGATCTTCTGCGAGAATATTCATGTCACGCCTGTAATGCGTCTCGCTGATCCCATTGAATAAAACATTACACCTGGCATTTCCCTCTGCCGTCGGGCAGATATAATCACAGGGCACATAACCTTCGGCAGACAGACCGCAGTTGCCCGTTAAGATGTGGCAGTCAGCTCCGTCAAGGCACTGATACATCTCAGTCACGGCCTTTTCGAGATCATCAAGAGAAGGCATATCTAAAGGCGTCGGCTCTTCATAAGGCTCGTTGAACGGAATGATCTGCTGCAGACGGTTGAACAGATCCCTGCTCATCACGAAAGCATTCTTCTCAACTTCCTTGATCTCACTCCATGAATCCTTGACTACTTCTTTTACAGAATCCGTACGGTTCTCACTATTCATGATCACATCTCCCGGTCAATAAAAAGGTCATTATTTTTCTTCATATTCGATATGTTCGATATTATCTTCCAGATATATTATATCGGCTGATTCATAGACGTTCCATTCATCTTCATCGCCGCCGTCAACTACGGAATATACGGGAACATAATATTCGCCGCCTTCGTAGAACATCAAAAGCTCGTAATCGTAATCATCACCATAAGGAACTTTTCTCCAGCCGTAGTCTTCGAAAACGCCGGGAAACTTTTCCATCACCAGTTCAGCAACTTCTTCTGCCGTCTCCATCTTAACTTCTGTATCAATATTCCTGAAATCAGCGCTGTTAAACATCGTTGCATGAACCATAAGGCAGAATCTTCCGGGCTTCTCATCATATTCGGGATACTTCTTTTCGACCCG
>JAEFAV010000041.1 GCA_016288885.1 Saccharofermentans sp. | reverse complement strand
CAATGTCCACTAAGTCAATGTCCACTAAGTCAATGTCCACTAAGTCAATGTCCACTAAGTCAATGTCCACTAAGTCAATGTCCACTAAGTAGCCTATCCCATAATTAATGACGGACGGAGGTTTTTGTACTGGGGTATAAATATCGCCGGCTGGAGTGTTGTTAAGTTAAGCTGGTTATAAGACATGGGATAGACCCTTGTCTTATAACCAGCTCCCTTTTTTGACTGACTGAATGGCTGACGACGACGACGATTTCGATGAAAGACCCATCTCTGTTCAGATCAGAGAAGGGGTTAAGTACACGAAAAGTCTGATATATGAAAAGTTTAGGGAAAAAGCAATGGAAAGAGTGTTCGGTAAGGGTAGAGCTAAGTATGGAAAAGACGTGAAACGAGCCATAGAAGCTTGGGAATCAGCTGATTTTATTGATTTTTCTGACTACATACCGGAGATAATCGTGGATTTATTAGCCGTTTCTTGTCCTAATAGAGGGATGTTTGCGTTACAATGTAAAAATGTTCTAAAACAGTATGACCGGATGGTAAATTTTTATCTAACAGAGGTTAAGGGTTTGATTGACTGATCGAATGGATGAGTTAGATGGTATGGTAATATCGTACGCCAAGACTCCCGGTATTCCTACGTTACCTGCTTGGCGTTCAATTATTATGAAATGTAGTTATGTTCCACCAAAATTTTTAGAAAGGTTTGCTAAACGATGGTATAGATTTGTTAAAAATACAGGAATGGATCAACGAGTGGATATAGAAATGGATGGTGTTAGTTATTGCGTAGCAGTGGATTTCTTAGACAGGGAACCACCTACTAATGATTTTTTCAACACAATAATCGGTGCTTTAGAACGATATTGCGTGTTTTCTACTTCGAGACTGAGGGAAGAGGGTATTGTTCCTTTCATTACAAATATAGAAGTTATGGACCCACAATCTCCAGGGTGGTATGTACACACATTCGATGCGTACAATAATTTCGTAAAGGTATGGATGCGACGAGCAGATAACATCGTTGCTATAGAAGGCGTTCCATATAGATTGTTTAAAACGATGGTAGGATATGATTACGGACGTTTCGATGAGGATATTGAGTGATTGATTGAATGACAAGTACACCTCGCGTTGCTCGTTTGTATGTTGAATTTGATCCCTGGATACCTGACCAGTTTAAGGAGTACGCTTATGATGAAATCATGGATCTTCTGCAGCTGAACGAAGTAGAGTTTCACGCAAGAGATTTAAGTTATCTAGCTGGACAACCTGACGTGGAATTCTTCGTAAGGGAAAGTTCACCATCAACATCTAGACAGATTGTAGGGTTTATCAATGAACATATTTTGAAAGGGAAAGGACGTTGCATTGCTGTTTAAAATAATTGAGTGATTGATCGGAAATTCATGGACGAGGACGTGACGTGGTTTCGTGTTGATTTAGGTGGTCTTCTAACACCAGAGAAGATGAAACACCTGCATTACATGTTGGCAGTAAGAGGACATCCAGGTTCCCAATATGTTTGGCTCGTTTCACCATCAGGTGTTCCTGATCCAGGTGATCCGGATAACCAGGACGCGGCAGAAAGATTTCTACATTTAGTTGCACCTATTTTCCCGCATGCTACTAGTAATAGCGATACCATGGATTGGTAATGACGTCATATTTTCACGCGTACTTTATTTTTATTTTCATTTCAGGACCTATTTAAACCAATTTTCAACCAAAAAATTTTAAATTTTTTAATTCTACTTTTTTTTTTTTTTTTTTTTTTTTTGTCGGTATGGAAAAGAAGGAAGAAGTAAAACAAGTGATAATCAATATTTATATAAACGATGTCAAAGGTTCAGAGAACGGAATCAGTTGCGATATTGAGCGACCCTCTGGAGGTCAATGCACCATTACTGCCTCACCCAAGGAAAGTACCCAGCAAGGTGCAAGCTGCGGCAATGGAGGAGCAGGGAAGCGACCACCCTACTTCTGGCTCCCCCCAGACTTTGACAGGGGACTCAGCTGTGACGAAGAGGAGCTTATCGGAGATTGACATCGCCAAGGATGTAATTCTGAGGTTGAAGAAAGAGGGTGGATCTTTCAATTATGTCCCCCTAAGTATTGGAAGACTAAATGATCTTTGGTGGAGGCCTGTGAGTGCGAGAGTCTATGAAAGAGTGAGAGGTGCAACGCTACCAGTTGTTGTGCTTGAGGTCCAGTTCTTCATTGACGCTCCAGGTGATGTGATTTCTCACCAAGATAGAGAGATGACGATTTGTTTCAAGTCAAGCGCAATAGAAACAATGAAAATTGCTTATTTGTACCATTTCATTAAGAGAGAGCTGCATTCGGAGAGAAGGATGTCATATGATGAGTGGTATAGATTTTTCGCAGCTAAATTTAAGATAGAGGACAGCACCTCGGAAGCAGCCTTTGCAGTGAACGTAATGAATTACGTTCTGGATGAGGCTATAACCAGAGTACCGGGAAGCTTTGGTGTCTTTTTGCAGAAGAAAGCTTCTGCGAAAGTGACCTACCCTCCTGATTGTGTCAGGGAACATAACTATAACAGCTTCCCATGTGAAGCGGCTTCCGGGTTTAAGTTTGAAATCCGTGCTCGCCTCTTCATCTGTTCTCCCGTGGAGACGAAACAGCAGGATCTACAGGAAATTCTTTCCCAAACTTTAGGAAACTAAATAAAATCACCCATTCCCATAACAGCACCACCAGTAACACCTCTAGGGCGTTTATATCCATACCCCAGAGATTTAGCAGCTTTACTAAGCGTTTCACCATATGTTGGTATATAAGAAAGTGCTTTACTTGCTAACCCTGTTTTCTTTAGGAAACTATTCGCAGATTTTAGAGCATTCTTTACTTTATCAAACCACCCACTTCCTTCTAAGGTTTCTGGAGTTGCTTCTTCAGTTGCTGTAGCGCTCACAACGGGGGCAGAAGCCATTGCACGCCCATCACCAAGTGGATTCATGGTGATTTCACACTGTCCAGGGGTAATAGTAGCTACTCCCACGTACTCGAAAAGTAGCCACAAGGAGTATTTATTGTAGTTGTAATAGCAAGCAGGAATATCGAACGTAGCAGAAACTTGGAACACAAGATTGTCTGCGTTACTGCCAGGGATCAGATTCTGTTCAGGAAGCACAATATCAGTACCAGGAATTAAGCGAAGCACTGAGCCCATACCGCTGACATAGGGAGGACGTGTGTACATCAACCCTGCATCCTGTTGAGGTGTAGCGGAAGCATCTGCGATCCATTTCTGAACAAATGGATTCATTCTACCCCAAGAAGTAAAGTCATCCTGACATCCGTTAGCCTTTGCAATACGATACAAATCTTCGATTGCCGCAGTATTTAGGATCTGTGTGGTATTTCCACAGGAGATGGAAATGTGTTTCATGAAACCAAATGCTTTATTGAAGCCATGTGTACCGGTAATAGAGGAAGTGTTACCATTCTTTGCAATCCATGTGATACCATCATCCGGATTAGTCTGCAATGCTGCTTTGCAGGGTGCAGCAAATACCCAAATGGCTGTGGGAACCTCGTTCAGAGTATAAACTCCACTGGTTAAGGTAAGATCACGTGTATCACCTGTTGTGGAAAGTGGACTAGGCGCATCAGTAATGTAAGGAACAATGCGCCTATAAGGAACGACAGTCGCAGGAGGACGAGGCATATCCGAAGGAAGTGTTTCAACCTGGTAACAGAGTTGAACATCGGCGAAGTGGACTGAAATATTAGTTATTTTTTCACTGATGTTACGGATCATATTTGTCAAGTCCTGCATGTTAAAAGCAAGATCCATAGATGTGATGTTATAAAGAGGGCGCCCCCAAGTAGCATCAATACGAGATGAGAAAGGCGAGGCGAAAATAGGCTCTCTCCATGTAACGCGGATGGTATCAAGACCCATCTGATCACCGGGAACAATACTATTATTACAGGATGAAAGAGCACCCGAAGCCGTAGGCATGAAACCTTCTGCGGAAACACTCATACGACCTGGTAATCCTCCGTTACCGTAGCCAGGCTTCAAGGCTTGCCAGGAGGCTGTTACAATTGTCTGATTCCAATTGTCAGGCCAATCTGTTCTACAATCGACGAAACCCTTAATGCCCATCTCAGACTGCATCAAGGGCTTGTGGCAGGGACAAACGTTGGCGTAACTGTCATTAATCGCCTTTTCATCCCAGTACCTCTCTTTAGCGCGAACATAACTCAGTGGCTGAGAGAAGAAAGCTCCTCCGTTAATATTGACACGTGCCTCTTCACAACACTTGTTGAACGGGAAGGAATCAAAAGTCCACCATTGAGGGCTTGGA
Organism: Saccharofermentans sp.; assembly: GCA_016288885.1. GTDB lineage: Bacteria > Bacillota > Clostridia > Saccharofermentanales > Saccharofermentanaceae > Saccharofermentans. The sequence continues at coordinate 8,502 of JAEFAV010000041.1, read as the reverse complement.
TGAGTTGGAGGTGTGCTAGACGCCAAGGTGAACGTAATTTCAGCTGTGATCTCCAGCTCAAAGGTATCTAGATACGCTCTATCGGCACCAAGAGTGGTAAGATTATTAAAAGTGATATAAGAATCACTAAGACCACTTGCTGGAATTTTATAGTACTGGTTTTGCTTTGGACTGATTGTGACTGCATATAAAGGTTCTGATTGCGGTTCGATCCGAGGATCTACAACTCTCGCAGTTTTAACAGACATCACTCACTCACTCACTTTTTACCAAGAAAAAATTAAATTTTTTTCCGTCGAAGGAATGAAGTCATTTAAATTCGAACCTAGAAGTGGCAGGGAAGTTCAAGCAGCAGCACCCAGAGGTACCAGGGTATTCAGATATTCTGATTTATGTCAATTAAATATGGACCCAGTATCTATTCTATTATCATTGCCTGTTCACAGTATCATTCTACTGCAGGATCCGAGAAACATGAACTCTGGACACTGGGTCGCCTTGTCACGGAATAGCAGGAAAAAGGAGATGTATTTCTTCAGTTCTTACGGTGGAAAACCAGATGCTGAGATGAACGAATGGATCAGCTACGCAAGTCGTGAAGCATCTGGACAAGGACGCTTCCTCTTAAACGATGGACTAAAAGGGTTGACAATGAAGGGGTGGACTGTATATTACAACGATTATCCATACCAAGTAAAGGGGGACAAGACAGCGACTTGTGGCATATGGGCGACAGCATTCCTAAATTCTGGTTTAAACCCAGATGAATTCGAATTAAATCATCAAACTGATGAGTATTATTTTCGCAAGTATTTTCATTGATTGAATGATCTTAGTTTCCACGAAGAACCTGACAAACGCCACTCCCTTAGCAGATACGGAGCTAGGTGAAACGGCATATTATTTTCCCGCGCGAGGTGGATATCCTGGACAGCGAGAGGCTGTATCCCAAGGCGGCTTCGAGTGGTATCCTGCCATCACCAACCGTTTAACGGCATTCATACCAGGAAATCCCGGCGCGGGAAAATCTTACTTAGCTAATGAGTTAATACATTTGCTTCCTGAAGATAGCGATGTGCTTCTGTTTACAGCACTTGAAGAGGAAGATGGAAACTTCAAGGACCTTAAAGGTAGACTATATAAAATTAGGATGGAACCAGAAAATCTTTCTAGACTGACTCTGAGCGTCATCAGAGAGAGATGCCACAACCCCGTACTACTTTTCGATGATGTTGATAAGATACGTGATAAGGAGGTGGAAAAATTAACCTTTAAAATAATGGAAGACGCCCTTGCTAACGGACGTGGACACAGAAAACACGATGGCAATGGAGACATCCATGTTATCGTCACATCTCACTCATTAAATGACTATAAAAAAACAAAATATACTCTCGAAAATTCTGACTATATTGCGGTGTTCCCGCAATCTACCACATATGCTCAAATGAAAAGACTTTTCGAAAAGATAGGTTTGACTAAGGAGCAATGTGATGAGGTGATGGATTTAGGAAGAAATGGAGAGGTCAGAAGGGTAATTATTAAAAAAGTTGCACCCATGTACATCATCACTGGTAATGTAATTTCACTTCTTTAAAGCAATAAGTCTGTATCAGGAGGACGTGCTACAGGTAGAACTGCAGGTGCAGCGGCTGCCATAGGTGCTGCAGGTGCTACCGCGACAGGAGGAGCCATTGCACCTAACGGAACTCTCTTCTTCTTGGGCTTGGGAGGTTTCCTAGTCATAAAGGCGCCATAAAGATTAGCTCTGGATGCACGAGCAGCGTTCTTCATGGCTTCACTCCACCTTCCGACATGAAGACCACGATAAGTGGATGCAGTACGGTGCCCCTGTCCTATGTAGGGGTTGGAACCAACCCAAAGAGTACCTGGCTGTCGCAAGAAATTGCGTCTTTGAGTGACTGCATTGTAGAAAGCCTGTGTACGGGCTTCACGTTGAGACTTTGTCATTTTCTGTGGTCTGGATGTGCCAAGGTGAACTTTTCTACGGACATAGTCGAATATTCTTTTTTCTAAGGGGGAGCCGCTTACTTGCTGTAAAAGAGTCCATGCTGCTTGGGTAGACCCATTTGCGAGGAATGTATCGTAGATGTAAACATACCACAATACTTCTGCTAAATGCCTCATATCAGCAATATTATACCTACTCGTTATATCTTCGATAACTGCTGATAACTCAGGGGTTATGTTTTGCTCTAACCACGCACCGGCGAGATTAGCTTTCTCTGGACTTGGTGGTAGACCGAAAAAATTCAAACTATATTGTAAAGCTTGATCGCTAACCTGCCATCCACCCTGCAGATCGCCCATGGTAATATGGACAGCAGGCATGCCTCTAAACTCCTCAAACGCATCTCCGATGCTGCCTCCTCTCAACGCTGCATAATTCCAATATGACATATTTACACGATCAATCACTCCTCTAGTTTTTTACCTGATTGAAAAAAAAAGACGGAATGACTGAATACTTTCGTGTAAACGTTTCCTCGGCTACATCAGTGCCTGTTTTCAATGAATGGGGAGATCAGAAAGCTGAAATTGATATGCAATTACCTGGTAATCTGCTAGCTGAAGCAGATTCGGTTGAGAGAGCAAGAATGGGTGTCATGAAGATGCAGGTACCGTTGGCGAAATTGCCTATTACAAGCATGTCCATAGATACTGACAGGAGTTCTCCATCGTCGAATTATGTAAAATTGAACGGGTACATCACAGTTATACCCGGTTTTCCATCGCAAAACGCGATTTCCCCTACACCACCTACCCACCCCGTCTGGAATTGGTCTTCTACGTGGACTCAAAACTGGAACGTTTCACAGTTGGAAACCAGAGTTCACCACATCAATGGAGCGGAGATAGGTATTTCCCCCACTGTCTTTGAAATTAGGAAAGGCTATCATGAGTTCAGGACGACAATGGAACTCTTTAAAACCATAGAAACTGCTATTAATAATGCCATTTCTCAAAACGTTGACACCACTGCTGTTCCATGGTTCGGTTCCATTCCCCAAGTAAGACTTAGAGTTAATAGTGACAACATCATTTCTATAGACGTCTACCCCACCGAAGGAGTGTATACTATGCCTGCGCACTCTTTAGTAAATCAGGACAACATTCTTTCCTATACACATGATCCAACAAGTGATGAGAAGACACCTTACCCCGCAGGTGATGGTAATGTATTCAGTTCTTATACTATTTGCGTGTCTTCTTCAGTCGCAAATGTATTACCTAGTTTGCCATGGATTAAGCGTAAGAACTTTCTAGCTAATTGGCCCGCAGATGAAGAGTACATGTGGATGTTGGATACTGAACAGGCTTATCTTTCTTTCCAACCCGATGGGTTCCAAATGGTTGTTCCCTACACCTCCCTCTGGAAATATGGTACTATTGTTACTTATAATTTCCCGGAAAGTGATGCTATCGAGATGACTGACATCGAATCGATAATTTTAGTGATGAACGGTACAGCATTCAATCAACAAGTCTTCCCCGTAAACTTTACCCCCTCCTCCGCAGTAGCTGCTCAGATAGGAACAATTCCCATCATAGAAGTGTACTACCCTGCATGGGATAAACCTAGTGATAAAACGTCCACACTAATTGTAAAAAGAGATGAATTTTCTAATACTGCACCTATTAACATAAATCCTTCACTTTTGAAGGAAAGGACGATAAAGTTTAAATTGTTTTATATTACCTCGAAGGGTGAGATGAGAGAGATATTAATACCGAGAGAGAGTCCTTTCTCTTTCCAAATTGCTTTCGAGCTCACTCGTCGGACATAATATCCGGGTGACCGAAAGCATGCGTGTGAATACCATCAGGTAAAATATACCTTTTACCATCATTAACACTTATACTACACTTCCCCATCTTCACTGAACTAATTTTCAATGCTCTTCTTTGAAACACAGCGTTCTGGGTGTACACATTCTTTAAATCCTTTAATGCAGCTTTATACTTATCCCAGGTTAGTTCTTGATCGCGGGCTGCTTTCGTTGTTCCTTTCGCACGTTTTCCTACTTTCCCGCTCAGTGTTCTGTAACAATAGAGTTTGGACCTAAGAGCGATAACTTCCTCTATCAGATCAGTACCTGTCTCACTCTTAATCTGTCCACCCAAACCTCCAATAAGGTCAGGACACTTGAATTCTATGTATTGGAACAACGCTGTGGGGGTCCAACCAGGTGGGTGACTAATACGTACTATAAATGAATCGGTATCGGTGTAAACTAATTCCACATGAGGGAAAAGTGAACACAACTTATCGTAAAACAGTTCGTACATGTGCAGTTTGGCGTACTCTGTCACACAGGCACCTATATAGGTCGGTTTATCCAAAACAACTTTGTCACCGTCCATCTTTACGATACTGTTCTCCTCATCAATGGCAGTTATGCTAGCTACATTCCCTTCCTCCATCAGTCCGCGAAGTTTTTCTCTGTTTCTTATGACTAAAAATTTACCTCTGTTGAACGGGCTTTCGAAAGTTTTACCATATATACTATTTCCCATAAGCTTATACACCATTTTACCCAACTCATCATGTCGCTTATTTCTGCATTCAATGTTCAATGAAACATACCCCTTCAGGTAATCTCCTTCCTCGAAGAAAACTCCGTAATGAAGTCTTGTAAGTACAACTCCATGCTCAATGTACCATTTCAAAAGTCTCCAATGTACACCGTATTCCTTCTTATCATAAAGTGTACCGACTAGACCAATGAACGGTTTCATCTTTTCGCCATCATTAGCCGCTGACCAGTCCTTCAGAAATGGGTACAGCTCTCCATCTGCGTCAGTGTAGCAATCCTTCAATAGTTTATGTTCAGGTGCGAACGGGAATTGATCTGTCCTCCTCTTCAGTTCATCTGTGAAATGCAAATCGACACACAGACAGCATCCTTTATGTTGCTCAGTGAGACGAGGAACGAGTTGTTCCATAAAATATTTAGCAGGGTCATCATTCACGAGTTCGCTGAAAGTATACCAAAACATCTCGCCACACGGGTAATCATAACTTCTCATCACATGTGGATACAATCCGTTAACATCGAAGTAAATTATACTATGCCCCGCATCAGCCTTCGCATGTCTTAGCGGTGCACTGGTTACTCCACCTCTTGTCATGCTCATGAAGAATTCCGCTAATCTTGTGTTTTGATATAGGGGGAGCTCCAGTGAAGGATTGAAGCGTAGGAAGGCGTTCCAGGATGCACTTGGCATACCTATATAATCACATATATCGATTTTATGGGTCCCTGCCAGAGTGCGTCTTGCGTTCAGAAACACATCCGTGATCTGCATAACATCACAAAGTAAGTACAGGTTATGGTAATCCCTGGCAAAGTTCATCCTGTATGCTCTTTTAATTTGGTTCAGTTGTTTCTTGTTTTCTTCAAGATCTGCGACTGTGACGCCTTCACTGAAATATTTCAGGTTTTCCTCCAGTGGCTCAAAGATGGAGAAGAAAGTAAAATATGGTGTCTTTAACTTTTCGGGGCTATCAAAGAACTTGTAGGGGAAGAGGTTCTTATGTAAAACCAGATCAATCTGCTCATCGGGGAGGGGTGAATCTCTCATTGGATCGAAAATATCATGGAAGGTTCCGAAGAACTGTGAGAAGACATGTTTGTTGTGTTCAACATCATCTGTTCTCACGCTCGCTACAATTCTATCGAGCGACATTGTCATAAACTGGAAAGTATCCCCAATGACTATCTTATGCAATTCCTTCACACCTGGCTCCTTCCATCTCAGCCTTACCGATTGGAACTTGTTCATACTCTTCATAATGACTGATGCAGAGAAAGATTTCTCATGCTTGAGAACGTACCGTAGAACAAAATTAACATCATAATTCATTGCGTTATGGAAATAGACATAGATTGTACCATGCTCTCGCGAAAATTGTTTCAAGAGCATCATGAAAGTTTCCATTTCGAAACCACCGTAGAATCGTCCCTCGTTCGCATCATACAACCCAAAACTCATGAACTCATGCTCCCCGCTCTCTGCTATACAACATTCGAAGTCTGCAAAGTACAAGCGTTTATCAGGTAAAGTGAACTCTCCGTCTGTCTCAACTCCTTTCAGTGTCGTCTCCTCTGACAATTGGACATATCTATTACCACTCTTCTGACGCATGAAACAGTGCTTTTTATGGTACTCATATTCTTCTGCGGTGACGAACTTCAAATGACATCTCTCACATACCCCTTGGACTGTCATGGTGTCGGGACACCCTGAGATATTCCAGTGGTATTCCATTGCTCTGTCTTCGCTACCGCAATCATGATTATCCAGAGTACTCTTACTATAGAAAGTCTGGTGACACTTTGAACACGTAATGAAGATCTTACCACCTGTTATATTAAACAATGATTTGGAACTAGTTATCAGAAAATAATGCTTCCAGCTGCCACTCGATAGCATCAAAAGAGGAATTCTCTTCTCCGTCTTCCTCATGCTTGCGTAACACGGGTAAACTTTACTTATCGCTTTTACACCATCTCTTACCCCTATGTCACATATGAATATATCTAACCCGAAACCTTTCTCTAGGAATCTATCCTCCGCTTCCTTAAATATGCGATAAACTTCCTTGGTGGTATACACATCCTGATGATCTTCTATAAACTTCTCCATATCAGCTCTATCATACTTTATCTTCATCAGGAGTTTCTTACCCGGATCAGAATCAGGTATCATTTCGTACATACGGTTCAGTTTATTAGGGTCTATAAATTTTTCCCCGAAGACGTTATTATGATCCCATTTCAATAAAAGGAAACCCATGCACATGCAATAGAACAAACAAAGGTCATCCGTTTCGTTTTTTACCGTGGCAATAGCTTGGTTGTGGAATACCTCCCTTAGGAAAGGTTCCATCTTGGGGTTCCACTTAGCTCCAACTCTGAAAGATGCAATCTGTATCAAAGAGATACGTAAACATACTCTGACTCCTTCTTGTATCCTAATGACCTCCCCGCTATCAAAATCTTTCATATCAACATCTTCATCATCGAACAATTGATTGATGCGGTTATAAAAGAGATCCTTTATCTTTGAAAAAACGTCTACCACCTTGTCTAGGTTTACAGTATGATTCGTGTGGACAGAAACCAGCTCGTTTGTGACCAACTCCAAGCTCCAGTTATTGGAAGTAGCAGCAATTGTATTATAAATTCCGGGTATATCCTTATACATGGAAATTAAATACACGAGGTACATGAAAATTGCGATTTGTAAGTTCTTTACACTACTCCAATCAAACACTAACCCTGCTGAAGTGATATGTGGCATGTCACCATCAAAAAGAGAAGCTTCATCCTCATCACGGCGTATACACATGCGCTTGATGATATTGCGTACAAATTTCGCATCTCGATCAGCACCAGGATCAGGAACACCGTTTTCAACGTTGGTCCAGAGAGTATCAAACCGATCAAGATCGATACGATATTGTCCGTTAGCGTCCCTGAAAATAATACCCATTGTGTAAAGGCAGTTCATAAGAGTTCCTCTTGAAGGACTGCCAGTGGCAAAACCGTTGAACCACTGTGGAACAAACAACTGAGGAGCAGAATCAGGGTCCCTAGTCTCTGGAACGCCGCCTTCTCGTTCGATACGCTCGTTCTCATCTATCTCTACAGTGTCCATATGTGACATGGAATCTTCCAACTCTTGCAACGTCCTCAGATAAGGTGGATGTTGACGAGGTGGGTTAGCAGCAGCGACAGCAGGAGATGGGTACCCACCATCGCTTTCCTCGCCCGATGAAAACGAAGGGGCAGGGGGGTTAGCAGCGGCGGCAGCGGCAGCAGGGGAATGAGCAGGAGATGGGTACTCACCATCGCTTTCCTCACCCGATGAAAACGAACGGTTAAGAGGGTTTGGTCTGTTAAGTACCAAACGAAGTCTCCCATTGTTCGGTAATGGGGGAGGTGGTTGAGGTAGTCTCGGTTGCACACGTAACACACCTCGATTTGGTAGTCGATTCCTCAGACGTCTACGCCTTCTGGCTGCGTAATAACGTCTGTTTGCGTTCGAAAGATCCTGGGATAGCTGGTCCCAAGAAATGTCATAAGTGTCTCTATGGATAGGTCTTCTTTCTTCACTCATTTTTCGAAAAAATCATAACAAACAAAAAAATTTATAAAAAAATTTATAAAAATTTATAAAAAAAAAATCAAAGCAATACCATGAAAAATAAGAATTTCTTAACCGAAAACACCGAAAAAATTAAAACACCGAAAAAATTAAAACACCGAAAAAATTAAAACACCGAAAAAATTAAAACACCGAAAAAATTTTACTACCTCCGTCCGTCATTAATTATGGGATAGGCTACTTAGTGGACATTGACTTAGTGGACATTGACTTAGTGGACATTGACTTAGTGGACATTGACTTAGTGGACATTGACTTAGTGGACATTGACTTAGTGGACATTGACTTAGTGGACATTGACTTAGT
>JAEFAV010000054.1 GCA_016288885.1 Saccharofermentans sp. | reverse complement strand
GATATCTCAAAACGGAGAACAGGACGAGTATCCCTGTATGGCGTTGCTGGTCAATGAGAATAATGCGGTGCTAAATCATTTTGGTGACGATGGGAGCTGTTACTCTTCTCGTAACGGAAGTGCTAAGGAAGGGTTCGTATCTTTTTGCGATGGGCAGTATGAGATCCATGCAGACCAGATTATAAGTAAGGAAGAAGCAATGACAGCACTTATGGATTATTATATGAATAACGGCAGGTCAATCAAAATTCAGTGGGATCAACTGTATTAACAGGCAGCCGTATAGATAATCATCAGTATAAAGGACCAGCTGATGCCAAGCATCTTGATTCATTGCTGGCACAAGTGATGTGAACTGCAATTTATGGAGTAATAAATGGACGCAATAAGTTTTTTATTTTCCAAACTGACCGGAAGCGAAAAGCTTCACTACTGTGACCTGATTAAAGATGCTGAAGGCATATCTTCTGACGAGCTCGAAAAAAGCATCATAGAGCTTGAAAAATCAGGCAACATTGAACGTCGGATCACACCGAATTTGCCGCCTTATGCCAGCTATTTATTAACGGAAGAAGGCAAGAAGTTTTCTTCTGCTCCTGAAGAAGCAGCCTCTTTGTTAGAGATGGAGCGTGCTCAGGTGACTGCTAAAGTTTTGGGCGAACAAAAGACTTACAGCGATCTTCTAGAGTTCAATAACGACATAAAGAGGATCTTCAAAGAGAAAGCCGCTCAGAATAACGGCAACGTAATGACATTCTGCCGTATGTATGGAGATGAAATGCAAAAGAAAGTAAACGACTGCATTATAATTTCCGAATGGCTCTTTGACGATGAGTGCGGATTCATGTATGTTTTTGGTGTTCCCGGTCCGGATTTCTTTGTCTGCCGTTTCATTGACTATGGCCGCACTTGGGCATTTGAACCGGAAGATTATTTAGTTAAATTGAAGCCGACCCGTGTAAAAACGCCTTGGGGAACTGAGTACGACTGCTATATGGAAGAAGATTAAGAGGATACCCGATGGACGCTATAGTATTTGATATAGGTCAGACGCTCGCATATTATCCGATCCCTTTAAACTGGTCGGCACTATACCGTCCGGCATTCGAGCACGTTGAGGATAAGCTGAATCTTAAGATTTCTGAAGAGGAATTTGAGCATATAGGAGCGACCCTCAGAAAATACAATACGAGGATCAACCCCAGAGAAGAGGAAGTGTCATCAGACATTATTTTCAAGGAGATCATCGGAGGCACAAATTTGCCTGTTGATCTCATCGAAGACATTAAGAGGGAGTTCTATCTGTTCTTCCGCCGTGATGTCGTAGTGTACGATGAAGTGGAAGACACGCTCAAGGAATTAAGGAAAAGAAACATCCCTACAGCCACGCTCTCTGATGTCGCGTACGGAATGGATAACAAGTACGCATTAGACGACATTTCCGAAGTCGTGGACCTGATCGATTTTCCTTATACTTCAAACGATACCGGCTACCGCAAACCTAACAAAAACGGCTTGCTCTTTATCGCTTCGAAAATGAATGTTCCGATCGAAAAGATCGCTTTTGTCGGCGATGAGAAAAAGGATATAGAGTGCGCCAAAAATGCCGGTGCCATATCAGTTCTTATCAACCGCACAGATGAAGAAAAGAACTACGGCCAGGACTACACGATACAAAGTCTGACAGAGCTTTTAAATCTTTAATATAACGAACTAAGCCTCGCACTAGCGAGGCTTAATTAATATTCTTAGAGGAAGATCATCAATACACATGTAATAGATACCTAACCGCGTCTTCGAGAACGAATCACTTTCGAAATATATTGACACGGCAAATTTTCATGTGTATGCTTTGTATTACAAGAACTAATACAAAGCATACAAAGTATGAAGCGAAATGGAAGAAGGATGGATATGGATACAAAGAAAGTAATTAAGTTTGTAGTTATTACATACCTTATAGCGTGGACGATACAGATCGCCGTATCGCTCTATAAGGTAAACAACCCGGGAATGACAGGAACGACGGTCTTCCAGATGGGTCTTGCAGTCTGCATGTTTGCTCCGCTTGTTGCGGCATTGATCTCGAAAGCGGGCTTTAAGGGCATGGGATGGAAGCCGAAGTTTAAGGGGAATATCGGATGGCTCTTTTTCGCGGCATATGGAGTAATTCCAGTTGTAGCGGCGGGCGCAGCCGTTTTCTTCCTGATCTTCCCGCAGTTCTTTGATACGACAGGATCGTATTATATTGCAGCAACGGAGTCGTCCGGTGTGGATATTGCTGAAGAACTCGCGAAATCCGGAATGAGCCTTCAAACGTATAATTTGATCAGCATGGCAGCGCTCATATATGCACCGTTTGTCAACATTATCACGGCAATCGGCGAAGAAACCGGCT
>JAEFAV010000007.1 GCA_016288885.1 Saccharofermentans sp. | reverse complement strand
CTGTTATATTGGCTCTTTCCCAATGTTGTTAGAAAAGCAGAAAGGAATTGATATGAGATAAATGGTAAACTGTTACTTGACAAAAGGTCATTTCATAACAGTCGGTATGTTTTCGAGAATATATTCCCTGGTCCGCGAAAAATAAGCCTTGCTAATGGCTTTTATCGCGAAAAAGCCTTCGTTTTCAATGGCGCAACCCCACTTACAGCCTGAAAAACAGCCTATATACCCCCTCCCCCTTACCGACTAAAATACTAAAAATCGCATTTTAGTCGGTATCCGTCCCCAAAAGCCGCAGCAAAATCACCGCTTGTTGGCACCAACAACTCTTGCTATCATATTCGGAAAGGCGGAGGTGTCATCATGAATAAAGAATGGTCAGAACTTAACAAGACTCTCCAGACTCAGATCAAGAAGAAAGACTCTTACAGCGATGGTATCGATACTCTCATTGAGCTTCGTGATCAGATAATGACGACCGTCAATTCATTTAGAAATGATCTGACTCGTGATGATTTCGATGCTCTCCCATATATAAACGCGGACGGTTACCACAGCAAAAATATTGCATACTCGCTCTGGCACATCTTCAGGATAGAAGACATCGTCGCTCACGAACTAATACAAGGTGATGAAGAAATCTTTTTCGCAAAGGATTATCAGAAGCGGACACATTCGCCGATAATTACCACGGGAAACGAACTAGTTAAGGAACAGATATCCGATTTCACGAAGCAGCTCGACATTGATGAACTTTATTCATACATAAGCGATGTTAAGGCAGTTACGGAATCAATGCTCAAAGCTCTTCCCTACGCTGATCTGAAGAACAAGATCACGGAAGATCGAAAAGAACGCCTCTCAAAAGCAGGTGTCGTAAGCAGCGATGAGAGCGCTATATGGCTTATAGATTACTGGTGCGGAAAAGACATAAAAGGTCTTATTCAGATGCCTTTTTCCAGGCATTGGATAATGCATACGGAAGCGTGTCTGCGAATAAAGAACAAACTCTGATCAGTTCGATGTAACCTGCACGTTTATTACCGGTTTCTCGCCTTTTGTTCCGATGCCGTTCACAACATAGATCCTGTATTCTCCGGGTTCAAGCCCGATCTGTCTGTTATAAACCTTAAAGGCACTTGAAGTAATTAATCCGCCTGCTACGGTATCTCCCTGAGCATTCTCTATCCTCACGGAATAGCTGCCCGAAGCATTCATGATGACTACATCTACTGTATATTCACCCTCAGTCCCGACAGTAAAACTTACAGGCGGTGAATCAATGTTCTCTGATTCGACCGTATAGCTGATGTTCGTCTGAGCGATCACTTTGGCCGCCGGATTAGTGAACATCAAAGCAAATGCGCTTATTAGCATGACCGCCGTTATGATTCCCGCAAAAACAAATCTAATATTCTTATGAGCCTGAGGATTCAGGAGCATAAGTCCTATGACGATGAAAAACGGTGCCACAAGTCCCAAAAACAGATATACGATCAAAGCACCCCTCATCCTCTCAGCCGTCAGCTGAATTGATGACGCCCCACTGAAGTAACTTATTGATGCTGAAGTAAAATTGATCATGAAATGCATGAGCGAGGAAAGGATCAGGTTGTTCTTCTTTACGACAATATATGTCAGGCAGGCACCCATGACCGCCGTGTTGACAAATCTTAATACGGACAGATGATTGATCCCGAATAACAGTCCCATAATCAGAACGATAACCCAGTCTTTCTTTATCGTTCTGAAGTTCGAAATGATCGCACCCCGATGTAATGCCTCCTCACAGACAGCAGGCATGAATGCCATTGCGAACATCAATAAAGGATATCCTGTACCACCGCTGACATAGTTTTGGATCGCCTGCAGATCGCTCCCTTCAAGCGCTTTGGGAAAGATTATGCCTGTGGCAGCAACGCTGACAAGTCCGAAAAGAGTTCCTCCAGTAACAAGAAGCATTGAGCCGAAAAGGTCACGGGCAGAGAACCTTCTGACCGGAAACATTTCCTTAAAAGGTATCCTGAACAGGAGCGCATAAGCTATCGCAAGAACGAGAAACGAAGCCTCTGTCGCGATCAGACCTTTTACTTTCCAGGCTTCCTGAACCGGATCTAACACAAATATGACCAGTACGACGACGACCAAGAAGAGAACGAACCCCATCCACGGCTTAATTCTCTTCTGTCCTGTCAATTGCTGCACGATCTTTATCCCCTTTTTCGAAAACAACGCATAAAACAATCAAAGATTACGGAAAATTATCACTTATACATAACACTTATGCAAGTTATAACCATAACGGAACAATTGATTTTATTATCCTTTCGGAGTAAAATGCCTGTCTGCCGGTTAAATAGGATGATTTTGTTATTTATATAAATATGGAACAGGTAAAAGATACGACATTCAGAAAAAAGCTTATCTCTCTGATACTGCCGATGACATTGCAGTACTTTGTATTTGCGCTCGTCCCGGTATCGGATGCAATAATGCTGCTCTTCCTCTCGCAGGAAGCCATGACCTCTGTATCACTTGCTACACAGGTTCCTTTTGTAATGTCTCTTTTCACCTACGCTATCACAGCCGGAGGAGGTATTTTCGCCGCACAGTATTGGGGTAAAGGCGACACCAAATCGATAGAGAAGCTCTTCGGCTACATGTTCGCACTCTCACTCCCCGTCATGATCGTATTCTTCAGCTGCGCAATGTTCGCACCGGCTGCTACGATGAACGTTTTCACTGACGTGCCTGAATTAATCGAAGGCGGCGTACCTTACTTAAGGTTTGCTTCCTTCTCATATGTCTTCATGACGCTCACCATGATCTACGAGACGCTCCTTAAGAACGTTGGTTTCGTCAAGCAGTGCACGGTAGCCAGCATCGTTATCGTTTTCCTCAATATATTTCTGAATGCGGTATTCATCTTCGGTCTTTTCGGAGCACCGGAAATGGGAATCTCCGGAGCAGCTCTCGCCACCACTATCTCAAATCTCACGGGCTTTCTCCTCTGCCTGTTCTTCAACCTCAAGCTGACTTCATTCAGGCTCAGGATCAGCAATGTTTTCCATGTGGATAAAGAATTCAGGAAGAGGTTCTCGAAGTATTCTCTTCCCTTCCTCCTGAACCAGCTGCTCTGGGGCTTCGGCTTTGCCATGATAACAATAATTATGGGACACCTCGGTACTGACGCGGCATCTGCAAACGGTATTGCCGCAATAGTAAAAGACCTTGCATCATGTCTCTGTTATGCAATAGCCAGCGGAAGCGTGATCGTCATCGGAAACGAACTCGGCGCAGGCAATCTTGACATTGCCAAGTCGTATGGAGACAAGCTCTTTAAGATCACCATAATCTCAGGCATTATCCTCGGACTGATCGTTGCGGCATCTGCGCCTCTGATCACCAACTTCACTAATCTTACGGAGCAGGCCGAGCATTACCTGTTCATCATGCTCCTGATGTGCAGCTATTACATTCTCGGAAGATCGATCAACTCCACCCTTATCGGCGGCATCTTCTCTGCCGGAGGTGATACCAAGTTCGGATTCATCTGCGATACCCTGACGATGTGGGCCTTCATAGTACCTGTCGGCTTCATTTCGGCTTTCGTACTGAACTGGCCTGTAATGGTCGTTTACTTCCTTTTAAATCTGGATGAGATAATAAAACTTCCGGCTGTCTTCATACATTACCGGAAGTATAAGTGGGTCAGGAACATAATCAACGACAAACCCGAAGAATGATCTTATCTTGCGTAGTCAGTAGATTCGAATGACTCGTAAAGAAGAATGATCTCACTCTTAAGCGATATGAAAATGCGTCCGAGATGAGGATCGAAATGGTGTCCCAACTCCTGTCTTATGATCTCAAACGCCTCGTCATAAGACATCGGTTCCTTATAATATCTGCGGCTTGCAAGAGCATCAAATACATCGGCAAGGGCCATTATCCTGGCCTCGAAAGGAATGTTCTCGCCTCTTAACCTGTCCGGATAACCCGTACCGTTATATTTCTCATGATGATAATGGGCAACGTTGGTAGCAACACTGACGAACTCCTTGTCATCAACGTCTTCAAGGACCTTCTCCATGATCTTCGCACCATTGGCGGCATGCTCTTTCATCTGGTTATATTCGTCATCGGTAAGACCGGTAGGCTTTCGTAAGATAGCATCATCAACTGTGATCTTACCCAGATCGTGGAGAGGAGCTGCGTTGATAACGGCATCCCAATAGCTCTCACTCATGTTATAGTCGTCTTTCAATTGGCGCAGGCGGTTAACAAAGAGAGCAACACACTCGGACGTTCTGTTGATGTGACCTCCGGTGGAGTTGTCACGGGACTCGATCATGGCTGCCATTCCGAGAATGGTGGACATCTGCATCGATTTTGCCCTCTTTGCCTGCTTCTCGGCTTCACGCCTCAAAGACTCACCCTTCCAGCTCATGGTCTCGATCATGTTATGCTGCTCTGTAACATCATTGAGCTCGACAAGGTAACCGGAAACGTGATTATCCCATCCGAAATGGATAAAGCTCATCTCGCACTCCAGATATCTTCTTTCGCTCGGGCTCTTATCGTTAATTGTGATCTCTGTCTTGAACTTACCCTGGGTCTTCTTTGCCTCTGCAGATTCGGTAGCATTCTTGATGACCCACTTGAGGAGCTGCTTCATTGCATAGTCTTTTGCAATGATCTTCGAATCGATTCTTACATTCTTTATCTCGGGGAAATACTTTTCGCTGGCAGGGTTACTTCCCACATATCTGAACTTCCTGTCGAAAACAAGATAACCGTATGTACTCAGCTCATCTATCTTCTCCTGGACGCTCAATGTAACATTATATATCGTCGATCTGGCGACAACATAGTCAAGGATCAAAGTGCAGACAAGATAGAAGAACGGGACAAGATCGTACTTCATATTGAAGATGCGCCTTGCAAGATATACGAGCATAACACCTAACAACGAACCGGCATAGATCATCATGATCCTGAAGGAAGCATTTCTCTTGCCGAGATAAGTCAGGATGGTAAAGAACGCCGCCAGACCTACCTCAACCGCCAACACGATATACCTTATGTAATATATCGTACCGGGTTCTTTGATAAGCTGGGACGGATCACCCTGAATGAATTTTATTGATGAATAAAAGAACGGCAATCTGTCGGTAACCATTGTCGACAGGAAGATAACTATATTGATAAGAAGAATGGTGATCGAGAACCATGTCGGGATCTTCGAATCAGAACAGTCAATAAGCACATAAACGATGAGGAGCGGAAGGAATACTCCACCGAGATAGGATAATGAATTAGCAAGGACGGCCTCCTGAAGATTCCTGGAGCATGAAAGGATAAAGTAGCCGATATTGCTTAACATGACGCAAACGGAAATGAGTATCTCAAGAGTGTTCGAGCCCCGTCTCGAAAAGAGTACGAGCGCGAACGTGGAAAGCATACTGAGAATCATTACTGAAGCCAGAATAGTCGAATAGATACCCATGGTCACCCTTGTTTATTAAATTATGCACCTTACCAATAGTATTTTACCGCACAATCAAATCAAAGTGTTATTATTTTTTAAAAAAGAGAAATCGAAAGTGTTATTTTTATGCAAACAGAAGGAGAACAGCCCGAAAATGCTTAAAGACGACGTGCTGAAGCTTATTTTAAGAGAAAACGATTACATTTCCGGGGAGACGATAAGTCATAAGCTCGGTGTCTCACGTGCCGCCGTCAACACTGCCGTCAAAGCCCTCAGAGAGGACGGCTACGAGATAACGTCCTCCACGAACAAGGGTTATCTCCTAAAAAACAGCCCTGATCTTCTTTCAAAAGGCTCAATATCAGCCCTTCTTCCCGATACAAGAGCTGAAAACCTCTTATATTTTGATTCCGTCGACTCGACAAACAATGTCCTGAAGAGCCTTGCCTCCGAGGGTGCCGTGTCAGGCACCGTAGTGATAGCCGACCATCAGACCGGCGGCAAAGGCAGGCGCGGAAGAAGCTTTGCCTCGCCGTCCGGAGCAGGAGTCTATCTGTCTTACCTGTTTAAGCCGGAGTCAGGCTTTGATAAGATTTCCGATCTTACCAGCTGGACCGCCGTGGCTGTAGCTGATGCGATCAAGAACGCCTATGGCTTTGATACGCAGATCAAATGGGTCAATGACCTTCTCATGAACAGGAAAAAGATATGCGGGATCCTTACGGAAGTGTCCGTCGAGGGCGAGAGCGGCTTTATCGATACCTGCATCATAGGCATCGGCGTTAACGTCAATGAATCAGAATTTCCGCCAGAGATATCAGAAATCGCCACTTCGATCTCTATCGAGAACGGCGGCATGAAGTTTATCCGGGCAAAACTCGCTTCAGAGATAATAAGATCAATGGATAAGCTTGCCTCTGACTGGCCGGGATCATCTTATTATCTTGACCGGTACCGTGATCTGAATATCACAACGGGAAGCATGATCACGGCATACCCGCGCATGGCCGAAAACGGTCAGGGACGCACAGGCACTGCCATTTCGATCAATGATGACTTCTCCCTGAAAGTGGAATTCGCTGACGGTTCCGTCGAAGATCTGAAAAGCGGTGAAGTAAGCGTCAGAGGCCTTTACGGTTATACCTGATCAGACACAGATGTAATCCTTGATCCTGTTATATTTCGCATCACCGATACCGGTCACATTCTTGATGTCTTCAGTCGAATCAAAAGGCGTGTCCTTCCTGTAATCTACGATTGCCCGGGCAGTCACGTCGCCTATGCCCGGAAGGCTCTTCAGTTCATCTTCCGACGCAGTGTTGATATTGACCATAATGGTGCCGGTTCCCGTGTCAGATGTTCCTCCCGAAGAGCTGCCCCAGACATAGACACCGTCCTGACGGATAATATCCCCGCCCGTAAAGCCATGTGATATCTCTTCCCGTGACGGAATATAGATCGACATATTGTTCGTGATCTGGTAAACAAGATTAATGTTGTTTACCGAGGCATCTTTGGTAAGACCGCCTGCGTCTTCGATAATGTCATTGAGCATTACTCCTTTCGGAGCATCGTAGATCCCCGGATTTTTAACTTCCCCGCAGATGTAAATGCTGATGAACTGAACGGTCTCAGAAGGCTCCGGCACATAAGTATCAGCGGGCGAAGAATTCTGCGGCATAACATTTTCAGACGAAGAGACCTCAGTAACCGAGGCAATCTTCCCGCTCTTAAAAGCACGAACCGAAAACGAGCCGTCACCCCTGAACACAAGTTTATACAAGGCACTCAGCAGAATGATCAGAATGAATGCCAACGGATAGATCATGCTCTTGATTTTTCTGGTCGTGCTCTTCTTCAACATAGAGAAAGCATATCACCGCTCCTTGTCGGTTTTTTCCGACAAAATACGACAAAACCGACAAGGATGATCCCTGCCGGTCCTGAACATTACTTTTAAATAATTATCCCGTTATGCTTCGCCTTCTCTGCGCTTGGTCTCCCAGAACTTTTCGATATTGTAATTCTCGCGCTCTTCCCTGCCCATAACATGAACAACAACATCCTTGTAATCCAACAGGATCCACTTATCTCCGGAACGGCCTTCGATGTGATCGGGAACGATGTTGTAATCTTTCTTAAGAACATACTCGACTTCATCTGCCAAAGACTTGATCTGAGTAGTGGAATTACCGCTTGCAAGAACGAAATAATCTGCGAGAACCGTCTTCCCGGTCAGATCTATCGTCTCAATGTCGATACCCTTCTTGGAATCAAGTATATCGGTTATCTTAGCGGCTAATTCTTTTGTGTCCATCATGTATCTCCTTTGGATTTCTAATGTTTTTAGTATATCACACAAACAAATACCTTAAAGCGAGAGTGAAGATATTTGCGTACTATATTCCAAGCTCTTCCATCATCTTTGCCGTAACGGGATGGATCTCTCTTCCCTGCGACACGAATTTGTCCTTTATGGCTACGGCAGTCATGCGCACGGCACTGTCGAGGTCCTTCTCTGCGGCTTCCCTGATAGGCGCCAGGTCCATATAGTTTCTTGCCGGCTCGATCTTATCGGCAAGATAGACTATCTTCTCCAGAACGGATATTCCGCCTCTTCCGGTCGTGTGATAACAGATCGCATCAAGGATCTCACTGTCATCGATTCCAAGTTCCTCTTTTGCAAAAGTCGCTCCGGCAGATGAATGGATTATCTTCTTTTCCGTGAACAGATCGCCAGTATATCTTTTCGCCATCTCAAGCTGCTGATCAAGAGGAAGCTCCTTTGCACAATCATGCAGAGCGCCTGCTATCAGGGCCTTATCCTTGTCTGCGCCGTAAAGACCCGCAAGATGCGCAGAAAGATATCCAACATTGAGCGTATGAAGAAGCCTCTTAGCGCCAAGATAATGGTGCATCCATACAGAGTATTCGAAAAACTGTTTCCTTGCTTCGTCAGAAACGCCCGTAAGCCTTGTGTTTTCTGTATAAAGAGCGTGCCGTTTTATAAACTCAACCGCAGGTTCCGGAACCTCCGAGAAATCACCACTGTCTGTTATCTCAGAAGATGAACATTCAACGCCGTTAAGCCTGAAAATCTCTACCCTGCCTCCGAGATTCTTTTCGATCGAAACTTTGGCCTTATCAATGTCTGTATCATCACCGGGCCTTACTGCCGCAAGAAGAGTCACGTAATTAAGGATCTCACCCGGCTTATACCACGTCTCGAAAGTGCCTAAAGTGTCAGAACCCATGATCCAGAAGAATTCATGGTGTTCTTCTGCTTTCTTGCGCTTAACGCCGTTCTCGGCAAGGAAAGCCCTGATGTATTCATCTGAAGTAAGCTTTGCAAGCACGACCGCAGTATAGCTGACACCTTCAATATCGTATTCGATATCACTTACATAGCAGTTCTTTAGTCCAAGACCATCCACCGTCTCCTTCATCATGTAAAGACGGTACGGAGGCGGGAGTTTGTTGGCATAGAGTTTAAAGGAATTGCGGACCGAAGGGATTATGATCACACAATCGATAAATCCGCTTTTTAAAGCGGATCTTATCATTGCTATATGACCGTTGTGAACCGGATCGAACGATCCTCCGTAGATACCGATCCTCATTTATTATCCGAGTGTCCTTCCGATATCGTGACGGAAATGCATGTCCTTGAAGGAGATCTTCGCGACGCCTTCGTATGCGCCGTCGATAGCCTCGTCAAGTGTATCTGCCTCATCGTATACGCAGAGAACGCGTCCGCCGCTCGTAACAAGCTTACCGTCCTTAAGCGCGGTGCCTGCCTGGAACACGAGTTTGCCGCAGGTATCAATACCTGTAATCTCATAGCCCTTTTCATAGCTCTGCGGATATCCGCCGGAAGCCATTACAACAACGCAGGAACACTTATTCTTCCACTTGAAGTCGACCTGGTCGAGCTTGCCGTCGATGACAGCATCGACTATATCGAGGAGACTGTTTTCGAGGAGGGGCAGTACAGCCTGAGCCTCAGGATCTCCGAAACGAGCGTTATACTCTACCACCTTCGGGCCTTCAGGTGTAAGCATTAGTCCGAAATATATGACACCCTTAAACGGTCTTCCCTCTTTCTTGAGCGCTTCGACTGTAGGCGTGATTATCTCGTTCTGAATGCGTGCCTTAAGCTCATCCGTCATGTCGGCTCCGGGTGTAACAGCGCCCATACCGCCTGTGTTTAGACCTTCATCGTGGTCATATGCTCTTTTGTGGTCTCTTGAAGATACCATCGGGACACAGGTGTTGCCGTCAGAAAAAGCAAGGACTGTGAGCTCGGGACCTGTCATGCATTCTTCGATGACGATCGTAGATCCGGCACTGCCGAACTTCTTATCTTCCATCATGTCCTTTACAGCCTGCTTAGCCTCATCGAGGTTCTGGGCAATGATTACACCCTTTCCTAATGCAAGACCGTCGCACTTGATAACAATAGGCATAGGCTGTGTCTCAAGATAATCGAGAGCAGCCTTTTCATCTTCGAAGATCTCATACTTTGCAGTTGGGATCGAATATTTCTTCATGAGCTGCTTGGAAAAAGCCTTTGAGCCTTCGATGATCGCAGCATTAGCCTTGGGACCGAAGCTCCTGAGGCCCGCTTCTTCCATCTTATCTACCATGCCCATTGCGAGCGGATCGTCGGGAGCAACGAAGACGAGATCAAACTGTTCTTTCTTCGCATACTCGACCATGCCTTCTATATCCGTGGCCTTAATATTGACACATGTAGCGATGGAAGCGATACCGCCGTTACCGGGAGCGCAGTAAAGATCCGTTACCCTGGGATCCTGCTTGAGTTTCCAGCAGATAACATGCTCTCTTCCGCCGCCGCCTACTACGAGTACCTTCATTTAACTATTCCTCCGAAGTTATTATTTCGTTTTTGCTTATTTGAGATAGTGCATCCAGGACTTGGCTTCAGCCTTGCTGACCAGTGAATCGATGTCCTTATGCTTTATGGACTTTACGAGGATTGCTTCATCAGACAACACTTCGCATGCATATCCTTCAGCAGCATCAATGACCTTAGCGGGAACATCGGCTCTTATGACGATATCAGCTGCGATCTCATCGTAAGGCGTGATATTAACGCTCTTTTCAGTCCATGCCCTTGCTTCAGCGGGATTGCCGAGAGCTGCCTCAATGACATCACCGCATACGGCGGATGCCGTGGGAAGAGTACCGGCTCCCTGACCGTAGAACATTGCCTGTCCTAAACTGTTGCCGTCGACCATGACCGCATTGAACACGCCGCCGACGTTATACAGCAGATTGCTCTTATCTACCAGGTAAGGCGCGACATAAACCACCGGCAGATCTTCGCCTGATTCATAGAGTGCAATGAGCTTAACATCACAGCCGATGGAAGCCGCAAATTCCATATCGTCAGTCGTAATTGCCGAAATACCTTCGGCTGAGATCTGGTCAGGAGAGATGTAATCGCCGTCATTTGCGATCGTCGAAAGGATAGAGATCTTTCTCTGCGCATCGATACCGTTGATGTCTGCAGAAGGATCAGCTTCTGCAAAACCGTTATCCTTGGCCTGCTTGAGGGCAGTATCAAAGTCGATCCCCTCATCCTTCATCTGAGAGAGGATATAGTTCGTCGTACCATTGACGATGCCTGCGATCCTTGTGATCTTGTTGGCTGCAAGGCATTTATAAAGCGGTCTAATGATCGGGATGCCGCCGCCTACTGCAGCCTCGAAAAGATAGCAGCAATTGTTCTCGGCCGCGATCTTCAGGAGTTCTGGACCCTTCGTGGATACGAGCTCTTTATTTGAAGTTACGACGCTGATACCCAGGGACAGGGCACGCTTCGTGTATTCGTAAGCGATCCTAGCTCCGCCTATCGTCTCGACAGCAATTAGTATGTCGCTGTCGAAAACCTCATCAGCGTTGTGAGTTACCAGTCCTGCAAATCTGCTCTCAGGGAAATCCCTGATATCGAGTATGTACTTTAAATTGATCTCTTCACCGACACGCTTGGTGATAAGATCCTTGTTTATATCCAACGTTTCGGCTACGCCTGAACCTACAGTGCCGAAACCCATTATTGCAACATTGATTGCCATTTCTGCTTTTCCTTACCTTTCATTATTCCCTGCTCAGGATCATGCATTTGCGCACGCCCGCGAGCTTGGAGATATCATTGATTATATCGTCAACTGTACCGTACATTGACACGGTCTCTATTGAGATCGAAATGTCAGCAAGGCCGTTGATCGGAATATTCTGATTGATGGTCAGAATATTTGCGCGTGATTCTGCTATCGTCCTGATGATCTCAGACAGGATTCCCTGGAAATTCTCGACAGAGAGCAGCAAGGTTACCTTCTTGCCGCTTGCCGCCTCATAGAACGGCAGCACAGAATCCTTGTACTTGTAATAAGCGCTTCTCGAAAGGCCGGTCTTCCTTACGGCTTCATTTACCGAAGTGGATTCTCCGGTGTTAAGCCGCTGCTTAACCTCCATCACCTTAATGAAGACTTCAGGCAAAACTCTTTTATCAACGAGGAAATATTCGGGGTTATCCTGATGCATAAGTTTAAGGCCTTTCTGTGAATTTTCGCGCCGCCACTATACTTCCTGTGGCGGACATTTGTACGCGCCTGAAAATATTATCACGATTAAAAGGGGTTTTCAATGTAAATAAGAAATACTTATGCTGATTTATTCGAAGTGTTGTATATCATTCAAAGTTCAGGTTGATTCTTATGATATCAGCCTGAAATTTCACGCTGTTTTTCACGCGCGACGTGAAATTTAGCGTGATTTTCCTTCACATAAAGTAAATTTCACGTCAAAAATCGCGCAGTGCGTGAAAACCAGCGTGTTTTTTTGCGCGAAATTGTGCCACTGAAACAATGGGAAAACTCATCATAGTTTAATTAATCTCTTCTTTAAGCCTCTCAGCCATTGCTCTCAATGCTTTCCCGCGGTGACTGATCGAATTCTTCTGTTCCTTTGTCATCTGCGCAGTGGTCATGCCGAATTCGGGAACGTAGAAGATAGGATCGTATCCGAATCCGCCGTCACCCATGGGTTTCTCATGAAGAACTCCGCAAACCTCTCCCCTAACGGTAAATTCACTGCCGTCAGGCCTTACGACTGCAATGCTGCAGACGAACTTTGCAGTGCGCTTTTCTTCAGGGACATCCTTAAGCATCTCGAAGATCTTCGCGAACTTCTCGGGATATGTGGAATCTTCACCGCAGAACCTGGCGGAATATATTCCCGGAACGCCGTCCAGAGCATCTATGCAGAGCCCCGAATCATCAGCCATTACGTATGCGCCTTCTGCGAGCCCGTGTACTGCCCGTGCCTTTATCAAAGCATTCTCTTCAAAAGACGTGCCGTCCTCTACGATGTCGGGATCCAGGCCCTCGTCATGCATCGACACTGCCTTAAAAGGCGTGTCCTTCAATATCTCACCTATTTCTCTTACCTTATCCTTGTTGGACGTTGCGAGAATGAGCTTGAATTCTTCTGTCATATGAGCCTCCATGCTTTCGGATACATATTTTTAGCGGTATTACCGTTTATCTTGGCGAAGCCAAGCGGGTAGTCGCCGATTCCGGTCAGGATCATGCCTGAAGATTTTAGTCCGTCATCTGAAGTGATCGAAATGGTCTCGCCCCTCAGATACTTCAGTAATCTTTCGTCGCCTCTTGAAAGCGCCAGATAAGAATCATCCTTTACAGCTTCCCTGTCAAGCGCCAGAGCAATGCTGTTTGACGGCTCGAAAACGGTCTTTCCAGACTTCAAAGGCTTGATGTCACCTACATATAGACCGGTCTTTACGACCTTGAGCCCTCTGAAGATCTTCTCGTCAAAAGTCATCTTAAAAAGACCCGTTCCGTGTGATACGAATCTTCCCTTAAGGAGTCCTTCCCTTCCCTTGTCAGATAAGACTTCACCTAATACGCTTAAAGCCGCTTCCGTGTTCTTATCCCTTCGCCTGTCTTCATCCCTGAAAATCATATCTTCAGCCGATCTGAGTTCTTTTTCCTCACCCTTGATCAGGTGAACGCAGAAATGGCCGTCGCCGTCTGACAGATGCGGCCAGATCCTCATCGAACCGGGCAGAACGGAACCTTCTCCGGCATGTGTCACGCCTGAGATCTCAGGATGTGCCTTAACATGATATTCGGGGTGACGCGATATGAAAGATGCGATCTGTCCTTCATCTTCACCGATACAGAAAGTACAGGTGGAATAAACTATTGAACCGCCGTCTTTCAGGCACTTATGAGCTGCTTCGAGGATGGATTCCTGAAGAGGGACACAGACCTTAGGGCCATAATTCATATAACTCTTTACAGCACCGCTGTCCCTTCTGAACATTCCTTCACCTGAGCATGGCGCATCTATCAGGATCTTATCAAAGAACAGTAGCAGTTTATCCGCGATGTTTTCCGGTGTCTCATTAAGTATAACGAGACCGCTTATGCCTGAACGTTCGATATTACGGAGCAATGCTTTCGATCGCTCGAAACTTATCTCGTTGGCAACAAGGATTCCTTCACCGTGCATGTCTTCGCCCAGCCTGCAGGCCTTGCCTCCCGGAGCGGCACACAGATCTAAGACTATCTCGCCCGGTCTGGCGGCCATGATCTGCGCAGGCAGCATGGCAGAAGGTTCCTGCGGATAGTAGACCCCTGCGTGATAGAGCGCTTCTTTTCCGCTGGATTCGTTCTTCGTATAGTAGCCGCCGGAACACCACGGGACGCGGACGGGATCTTCGCCCAGATCCTCCAGAAGGCGGTGTTCTTCATCCTCGTTTTTTATCTTCGAGCGCGAAAACCTGATGCCTTTAAGAGGCTCTTTATCAAAACTTTCGTAGAACCCTTCTGAAGGCACGTCAGTCTGACGCGAGAAGAAATCATTCATCTCATTGATAAAATCTCCGGGAAGATTCATGTCGACCTCAAAGATTAAGGAAGTCTGCGCACTTGAATGCCAGTCTCTTTATCACGTTAACATCAAAAGGAGATTCCAGTCCGGAATGCTTGATGAGATTAAGGAAAGTATCGCTTCCTCCGAGCTGGCAGAGCGTGTTGTACTTTTCGAGGGCTTCCTTGAGATCAGCCCTTGATTCATCCCACAGCTCGAGCGCGCATATCTGTGAAAGGCAATAGTCAATGTAATAGAACGGCGTCGTAAAGATGTGGTCCTTCTTCATCCAGGCACCGCCCATGGCATGGAAAGGCGTATCATTCTCATCATAGTTAATGTAAGGCTGATATGTCTGTTCGAGCATCTTCCATATCTCATGACGCTCATCAGGCGTCATGCGGGGATTGTCGTAAATGATATGCTGGAACTCATCAACCATGCATCCGTAAGGAAGGAACAACAATCCGTCAGTCATGTGAAGTTCGCAGTACTGTTCAGCCTGCTTGCCGTAGAAGATATCCATGAAAGGATATGACATGTATTCCATTGAAGTTGAATGTATCTCGCATGTCTCGAGAGTAGGAGAAAGACATTCTACAAATGGCGAGGATTCTGCGCCCTGCAATGCTGCATAAGCATGGCCTCCCTCGTGTACTACCGTAGCGACATCGTCAAATGTGCCGTTGCCGTTCATGAAGATAAACGGAATGCAGTAATCCTCGAGATACATGCAGTAGCCGCCCGTGGACTTTACGGGGCGTGACAACAGGTCAGTATATCCGTGATCGGACAGGACATCGAAGAAGCTCGGCGTCGCGCCGAACATGGTCCTGAAGAACTTTCCTGCAGCTTCCTCATACGTCTCTTTGCTTACTACCGGCGTAGGATTGCCTTCGGCAAAAAGGCACGGAAGATCGTGGAACATCAGCTGGTCCACTTTAAGTCTGTTCTGCTGGAGTTTTCTTATCTGAGTTGTAAGCGGAACGATGTATTTCTTGATGTTGTCCCTGAATGCGGCAACGTCTTCCCTCGTATAATCGTAGCGCTCCATGCGCTTATATCCGAGCTCGGTAAAGTTGTTGTATCCGAGCTTCTGCGCAGCCGTGGTCCTTACCTTGACCAGGTCGTCATAGATCCTGTCGTATGTTTCCTTGCGGGACATGTAATAGCGGTCCAGTGCGATATGACTGTCTCTTCTGACATTCCTGTCAGTCGACTGGAGATAAGGCTGGATGAGGCTTAAGTTCAGAGTCTTCTTTCCAAGCGGGATCTCGGCTTCGGACTGCTTCTGCGAATACTCGTTTTCGAGCCTGGATTCCTCAGTCAGATCATCTATTATCTCGCTCGAAATGATCTCTTTCTGGTTCTTCGCCTTACGGAAGATCATGGGACCGTATTTTTCCTTAAGACTTTCGGCACAGGGCGATGTCAGAAGGCCTGAAAGAACTGCCGAAGAAAGCTCCTGGACCCTGGCGCCGGCCTCATCGAAAAACTCTATTTCTTCGTTATAGAACTCATTGGACGTATCAAGGTCATGGAGTATCTGGCAGAGAGCATACTGCGTATCAAAAGAACTGATGGCGATCTCATATTCGCCCAAGGCTTCGTCTGCCGCCTCGATCGTCTTGGCGGTCATGAGTCTTAGCCTTACGTTCTTGATTATCTCGGTAAACCTGTCAAGATCCGGTCTTGTGTAGTTCAGATCCTTGAAATCCGGTACTGAGCTGTTCGCCGTATTATCCATAGCCTTTGCCTTTCCAAACTCACATCTTCTCGACTACGCCGATGCCGAGCATATCAAGTCCTGACTTAAGGCAGTCAGAAACAGCCTCGCAAAGCGTTAATCTGGCGTCCCTTAAATCTTCACTGTCGGCATTAAGTATCCTCGAGTTATTGTAGAAACGGTTGAAATTCCTTGCGATAAGAGCGATCTGGCGCGAGATCATGAAAGGCTCATAGCTCTCGGCAGCCTTAACGACGGCATCCTTGAAATCAGCAAGGCTTCTTATTACCGCATATTCATCTTCGGCAACAAGCTTATCTGCTGCCCCGATATCTCCGGAAAAGCCCTGGTCTGCAGCCTTTCTTAAGATCGACTTGATCCTCGCATAAGTGTAGATAAGGTAAGGCGCGGTATCGCCTTCAAAATCGAGCATGTCGTCCCAGTCAAAAAAGATGTCCTTCTCCCTGCCGGCCTTGAGATACGTGTATGTGACGGCTCCGAGACCGACTGTCTCGGATACTTCCGCGATCTGCTCGTCTGTCATGTCACCGCCCCTGAGCTCGCTGTTCTTTCTGATGATCTCGGCAGTCTTCTCCGTAGCCTTATCAAGGAATTCGTCAAGCTTGATGATGTTGCCTGAACGGGTGGAGAAAGCAGTGTTATCCTTAAACTTCAGAAGGCCAAATCCGACATGTACGCAGTCATCGGCAAAGTCATAACCGGCCTTCTTAAGAACGGCAAAGACCTGTCTGAAGTGAAGCTGCTGCGGAAGACCCACAACATAGATATTCTTGTAGAAATTGAACTCTTCGTGCCTGTAAAGGACTGCTGCAAGATCCCTTGAAGCATAGATGGTCGTTCCGTCGCTCTTTACTACAAGACACGGAGGGAGACCTTCATCTTCAAGCTTTACTACCTTAGCGCCCTCACTCTCTTCCAAAAGCCCTTTATCTTCGAGCATCTCAACAACAGCGGGAATCCTTGATGAATAGAAAGATTCACCGTTGTAGTTGTCGAACTTAATGCCCATTCTCTTATATGTCTTCTCGAAAACTTCGAGGCTTAAGTCTCTGAAGCGCTTCCAGAGAGCGACCTCTTCTTCCTCACCCTCCTCGAGCTTTCTGAAGTTATCCCTTGCAGTATCCTCAAGATCCTTCTCGCGTTCGGGGCTTACCTTGCACTCATCGTGGAACTTGACGTAGATCCTGGTAAGCTCGTCGATCGGATTATCCTGCATGGCCTTTTCGTCACCCCAAAGCCTGTAAGCGGTGATGAGCTTGCCGAACTGGGTGCCGTAGTCGCCCAGATGATTGAATCTGATAACGTTATATCCGAGTCTTGAATAGATGTTCGAAAGCGAATTGCCGAGGATGGTCGTAAAAGCATGACCGACATGGAAAGGCTTTGCGATATTAGGCGAAGAGAACTCGACTATTACGTTCTTTCCCTCTCCGATATTTCTGTTGCCGTACTGGTCTCCCTCTGAGATTATCTCGGAGAGCACGGTCTTCGCGAGCACGCCCTTGTCTATCCTGAAATTAATGTAAGGGCCTGCTGTATCTACGGTTACCGCCCCGTCAAAGCCTTTGACGAGTTCGGGAGAATCCTTAAGCTCGTTTGCTATCACCGGCGGAGCCTTGTGAAGTGTCTTTGCGAGCACAAAACAGGGAAAAGCATAATCACCCAGTTCGAGCTTCGGCGGAATCTCTATGAAACCTGCCACCTGCTCTTTATCAAGGCCCGTACAACTGCTCAAATTAGAAGCGATCAAATCTTTGTAATCCATATCTTCGTCTCCTTATTACAAGTGAATATGTTAACATATTTGGCCAATACTGACGAGCAAATCAGGTTGATTTATTGAACGATTTAATGATTTTTTTCTATATACCGTTAAGGTATAATGCTTCTGTTATATAAAACCTTATGAGCGAGGGTTTTTAATGGATTTTGTCTTTAAGATGGCTGTCGGCTGCATAGCAGCCTTTGTCATTACATATATACTTCTCAGATTACTGCCCGGCGAGAAGGTCTTATTGGGCCATGACCGCGGCCGCAAGTTTGCGCAGGGCTCCGAAGTTAACATCGGAAAGCCCACAGGAGTAGGATTTTACTTCATCCTGGTATTTCTGGCGGTATCATGCGTTCTCTGCTTCCTTATAAATCCCGTCGTTTCTGACAAAGGCATCTTCGAGAGCGGAAACGTGGTGTCAGGACTCGGCTTCGGGCTCCTTGCCGTACTGGCCGAGATGGTAACAGGCTGGCTCGATGACAGATCTAAAAACCCATGGAACGAGTATGTTAAGGGTGCCTTGGATGTCGCAGTTTCTCTTGTCGGAGCATTCATCTGCGTACACTTTTTCGGGACAAGGGTCTACCTGGCCATTACCGGAACATATTTCGACATCAATCCCGTGCTCTACTATTTCCTTGCGGTATTGCTTTTGGTCGTATCCATCAATGCCACGAATGCCACGGACGGTATCGACGGACTTTCCGGATCTCTTTCCGTAATCTCCATAGTCGCGACATTGGTTATGGCTTCTTTGGCAGGCACCTGTTTTGACAGCAATCCGGCACTTCTTACGGCCGCATTCGTCCCTGCCCTTGCCGCTTATCTTATATTTAATTTCAATCCGTCGAAAATGATGATGGGCGATGCCGGATCAAGATCTCTGGGATTTTTCATCGCTTTCTTCCTCATCTTATGCAGGATCCCTTTCCTTTATTTCATAGTCGGTCTTCCTTTCCTCTGTGACGGAGGCATCTCGATATTAAAGATCACTGTCGGAAGACTGACAAAAAGAAAGATCATCCTTTTCAGGAGCATAACGACGCCTCTCCATGACGAACTGCGCAAGAACAGAAAGTTCAGCGTCAAGAAAGTATGGCTGACACTTGTCCTCGCAGCCCTGATCATCGATCTGGTCTATATCTTTGCCTCTGTTCTTTTGAGGGTTACAGGCGTTGTCTGAATCTGCTTGATCTGACCGGAATCCCCTACATCTCCCTTACATATTTGGTTGTCCTGTCATTAAGGTACTTTATGGCATCGTCAAGCGAACGGTCACCGGCATAATATGGTGCAAGCTCTTCGAGCGTGAACTGTACGATCGTGTAATCCTCATAATAATAGGTGGAGATCGTAGTAAGACTGTTCAGGAAGCTGTCACGCATATCATCCGTTGCGTTCTTATCTCCATATAACTTATCTATGCCGGGAGCAGGTATTAAAGCCCCTGATTCAACCGAATTCCTGTACCGGGCAAATGTATCGTTGTTTATCACGGTAAGGGTCTCAATGTTTTTACTCATGATCTCCTTGTTTGTTACTATCTGCCTGAATTCACATTCTGTAGAATCGAAAGCTGCACCGGAAAACAGATAATTCAGGAATTTTTTACAGCCGTCTTCCACATCCGTAGTTACTGATACAGATATAGTCTCAATTGCTTTGAATCTCGGACCGGATGCATCTGCCGAAGGTGTCCCGATAATATTATAACGTCCCTTAACCCTGAAGCAGGCATGTACATAATCAAGATAATCATCGATCTGTGCGTAATAACACTCACCCCTGTACCTGTTCAGATCGTATATGTATTCATCAGGTATACTGTTTTCATCATCATATTCGAAGTTTTCTCCTGTGTATTTTACTGCGGCACGGAACTGTTCTGTTCCGAATTCTACCGTCTCGCCATCAATGGCGCTCTTCGTATCTATACAGGATAATAAAAAATCCTGTTTGTTATAGAACCGTGAACCGGGATAATCATATGGTGAGAAGCCGTGCATCGCTTCGTTTACAAGCTCGCCGTATTCTTCAAAGGTAATGCCCACGGCACCGTCTTTCAACAGTTCTGAGTTAGTAACCAGACCTTCTATTTCAAGTGTTACCGGAAGGAAGTACAACTTCCCGTTTATTCTTCCTGCCTCGATGATATTACTGTACTGTTTATTCATAACCTCCGGATCAAGAAACTCCGAAAGATCCATAAAGATCTCATCCCGCATCGCATAATTCTTCTGGATGCCGACAGCAATGTCCGGCGCGTCGTCGCCTTTAAGGTCCTGTATCATCTTAAAGACCTTCTGATCGTCCTCATCAACGTTTCCAAAGGCTCTTCCGACTAGAAAACCGGTCTTGTATTTGTCCCATACCCTTATGAGATATTCATTGTCTGTTCTGTTGAATTCATAAATAGCTCTTGCCAGATAATCCGTAACACCCGAATTAGGTGGTAATGCAAGTTCGATGATCTTCTTGCCGGCATTAGGATTCTTATCGGCTTTTTTGAGTACCCTGACATACTCGGTATAGACGTATTCATCACACCCATATGATTTTGTCTCATAATCCAGGAAAACCGTTCTGTCTTCGGTATAACTCATTACCGACGAACCGGAATAATTACCATCCGAATACTCCGGGGAAAAATAAGGGGTATACCAGTTGGTGTCGATCACGGTTTGAGAAGTCATCGTGTTAACATCAAGCTTCATGACGTTTCCAAACGAATCGATCTTGCACATCTCACCGTTATCCGTAGCCTTGTATTCAGCAAAATTCACTTCCCTTTCAGAGAGATCCTGAAAAGAGTTTTTACTCTTCAGTCTCCCGTTATTAATGTCAAATTCCATGACAATGTAATCTTCTTTTTCAAGACCGATTGCATAAAGGGAATCTTCAGGTAAATTAAGTGTAAACCCTTCAAAGTATCTGATATTTAATGATGACAGATCCAATTCAGTGACAAACTCAGTGTTCTTAAACAATGCCAATTTCCAATCACTGATCATGGTACTGAAAAACAACTCATCATTTTGCAGCAATGCTACAGTATAATCTCCTATGCCGGAAAGCGAATAAACACCGTACTCTGCTTTCTTAAGCTTTTTGGCTTCACCGCCGAACACTTCTTTTATATCCGATACCGTTCCGGTTTCCGTATCAATGGAGGCAAATGCCTGACAGCCCGGCTTAGACCTGGAATTGACGTAAACGATCGCATCTATGGTTTTTCCTTCAGGATCGGGACTGACAGAATAGATATCGGAAACATAGTAATCATCATTGCAGGTTATATTTTTACGGTTAACCAGATTGCCGTCATAATCATACGTATCAATTACGCTTCTCGCTGAAGCCCACATGTCAGTGGAATAGCAATAGAGCGAAAAGAACCTGTCATTGCTTGCACATACGACAGAAACGGCTCCCAGACTCGGATGTTCCGGCATATCTTTTTTCAGTTCGAACCTGTTCGATTCGTACCACGGATCATCTTCTTTGACCACATTGGAACTTTTCTTTGCAGACGAACAAGACATGAGCATAGGCATCAGCATAATGACAGCCATGGTAACAGCAAGAGGTTTGATTATTTTCATAAAAATGTCCCCACTAAATATTCTTATTATCCCAATTGCATTTTACTATTCAAAACAGAAATAAGAATCTTTAACCGGCTAAATTTTATAAAAACTGATTTGTGCAATCTGCAAATGAGAATTTGATCAGAACGGCTCCGCATTCTTGATATATCTGTTTCCCGCGAAAGCGATGCACAACACTTTGGATGCTCCGGCTTTATATAAGGCTTCCGCCGCCTCATGCAAAGTCGCGCCGGTCGTAACGACATCATCTACGATTACGATCGTCATTCCTGTAACATCCCAAAGTCCGCTTACCCCAAAAGCACCTGCGACATTTTTTGAACGTACAGTATTGTCTCTGAGTTCAGATTGTCTCTTCGTATCCTTGATTCTTGTAAGCAGGTCATCAGCAAACGGAATGTCATTCAGTCTTGAAGCAGGATACGCTATCTCTTCCGCCTGATTAAATCCGCGTTCGGCAAGCCTTTCGGGTGACAGCGGAACAGGAACCATCAGGTCGGCCCTAATGTCTTCACCATATATGCAGGAACCCAAAAGGCATCCCAGAAATCTCGCAAGTTCTTTCTTTTTCCCGAACTTGATCCTTGGAACGGCACGTCCGGCTATTCCCTGATAAGTAAAAGGCATATACAAAGCAAGCCCCGGACAAGCATCATTTTCGCGGGGATCAGAAAGGCATAATGACCATCTTTTATCCTCCTCCAGAATGTTAAATGAAGACAGGCACTTACCGCATATATGAAGCTCCGGATCCACACCGTAAATATCTTTATAAAGCCTGTTGTAACCTGTGAATCGGTCTTCGGTATCAGATGCATTTCCGCATATTGCGCATCTGTATGGAAGGATGAGATCAAAAGCATCTTTAAAAGCTTCCCTTATCCCTTTTTGAAATGTTGATACATCTGTGTTCCTTACAGACGCTCCCATCATTTTAACCTTCGATGATCAACTGTCTTAAGGAGATCTCTTAAGCACGTTTCTCTTATGTCGCCTTTTGGAGCTCTTAAAAACTTTCCGAGCGTTCCTTCGCATTCGACTATCGTGACGTTTATCTTACCTCTCGTAACAGCCGTGTAGAGCAGACTGCGCTTATACAAAAGAGCATTCATCTTTCCCAGAGCAATAATGACCCTGTCAAATTCACAGCCCTGTGACTTATGCACGGTCACCGCATATGCCAGGTCAATATTCTCCAAAAGTTTCCCCTTGTATTCTGCAGTCTTGCCTTCATCGAAAGTTATGGTAACACTGGATTTTAAAGGATCGATATCCGTTATTACCCCGAGCTCTCCATTAAATATTCCCTGAAGGACTTCACCTGTCACGGGGTCTATCCATTCCGTGGAATAATCATTCTTGTTCTGCATCACCTTATCGCCTATGTGAAGGACCAGACTCTGCCCTCTCTTAAGCACCTTCAGATCATCTTTTACTTCAAGTGCCTGGATAAGTTTATTGAGTTGCACAGTACCAAGAGCGACATTCTCATTCTTGGTCGGAGTTAGGCAGATTAGGTCTTCATCCTTGTGCTCGAGAACAAGCCTGGCGATCGTCTCCTGTGCTTCATCCTCACTCTTGCAGCTTATTATCTCGAAATCATTTCCGGATTTCTTAGGTTCATTACCTTCAAGAATGAGTCTCGCGTTTTCGGCAATGGAACCGTCGTCAGCCTGCCTGTGAAGAGCATCAAGTCTTATAGCAGGTATCGCTTTGCAGGACAGGAGATCCCTTAAGATGTCTCCGCACCCTACTGACGGAAGCTGGTCGGGATCACCAACAAGTATTATCGAAGTTCCTTTATCAGCTGCATCCAGAAGGTGTCTGAAGAGCATGGTATCGACCATGGACATCTCATCGATCACTATTACCCTGCACACGATAGGATTATCCTTGCCGTGCACGAAAAGAAGACTGTTATACTGTCCGGCCCTGTCATCCGGCAGCAGATCTTCATCATCTGAATTAATGGTCCTTCTGACTCCCAGGAGCCTGTGAATGGTCGAAGCTTCGCTTCCGCATGCCTCCGAAAGCTTTTTCGCAGCTCTTCCCGTCGGAGCAGCAAAGACGCAGCTTATCTTATTTCTTTTGAAGTATTCGCCAAGGATACCCATTATCGTGGTCTTTCCGGTTCCGGGACCGCCCGTGATAATGCTGATCGGGCTGTACATGCAAAGATAAAGCGCCTCAAGCTGCGACTTATCAGGAATGATGCCGAGATCAGATGCGACCTCCTTCATTATCCTGTCGCTCTCATCTCTTGCAGGAGGTTTTATCTTTGTCTTGAGCATCTCATTGATGCGTCTCTCTATAGCAAGTTCCGAAGCAAAATAGCTCATCGTGGCAAATCTTGCTTCCGGATCTTCTGCGTCACACGCAGCGCACTTTCCGGAATCGTATTTATACACCGCGATCTTCTTCTCTTCTATCGCAAGTGTTACTCCTGCCCTGAACACCTCCGAAAACTGTTCGGACGTAAGCTTCGATTCATGCGTATTTACGTATTCCAATGCCCTGCGCCTGACATCCTGCGGCATCAGCGACGTGGACTTCGTATCTTCATGCAGATACATGCAGGACTGATAAAGCGCGGCAGCGATCCTTTCGGGCGCTGCAGGAGATACTCCTTCCCCCAGGGCTATCCTGTCCAGAAGTTCGAACCCCGCGATTCCGTGTCCCATAAGATCGAAGGGACTCTTTCTGATCTCCTCGCATTTCAGGCGGTCCAGATTCTTTAAGATCTTTATCTGCGCCTGCGAAAAACCCATCAACTTGGCTTCAAGACCCTGTCTGAAATATTCCGATTCCTGCGTAAGCTGGTCACAAATCGCCAAGGCTCTTGATGACGACAATCCGCTTACTTCTGATGACGCCAGCTCCGGTGTCTCAGTCAATATCTTAAGCACATCCCTGCCGTATTTTTCCGCCAGGGCTTCTGAAGTGGTCTTTCCAAGACCGCTTATGTTATCTGCCAGAAAAGAAGCTATGAGAAGAGTATCACCTGCACTTTCGTCAACACGGATCTTCTTTAACGTGACCTGGGGTCTGTTGTTCCACTCGGTCACCTTGCCGGAGATAATGTACGTTCCGCCCTCGACGATATCCACTTTGGATCTGCCTGCAACGGTAAATCTTCCGCTGCAAAGAAAAGACACGAAATTATTCGCCTTTCTCGGGCAGAACACCTTTATGCAGGTGACTTTCGCATCTTCGATCTCGCTTCCGATATCTGATACCGACAACGAGAAATCCTTATTGTCTTTAGGCTCTTTTTTCATGATCTACTTTTTTTGTTTCCAGGCTTTTCAAGATGCTAACAAACATAAAAGGACAAAACAATAAGCCCGGCCAAAGATGAGACTTTAACCGGGCATTTGAGACTTTTTTGTCCTAATAACGGGATATCAGATCCCGGCGAGCTTTCTGATCTCTTCGGCTTTATCCGTCTTCTCCCAGGGAAGATCGATATCCGTTCTTCCGAAGTGACCGTAGCTTGCGGTCTTGGAATAGATGGGTCTTCTGAGATCGAGATCCCTGATGATGGCGGCAGGTCTTAAGTCAAAGACCTTATTTACGATCTCTGTGATCTTTTCTTCGTCGATCTTACCCGTTCCGAAAGTATCCACCATTACAGATACGGGCTTTGCAACTCCGATCGCATAAGCGACCTGGACTTCGCACTCGGAAGCAAGTCCTGCTGCGACGATATTCTTAGCGATATAACGCATCATGTAGCATGCTGAACGGTCTACCTTCGTCGGATCCTTACCCGAGAAGCATCCGCCGCCGTGGCGTGCAAAACCGCCGTAAGTATCTACGATGATCTTTCTTCCCGTAAGTCCTGAGTCACCCTGGGGACCGCCTACAACGAATCTGCCTGTAGGGTTGATGTAGATCTTAGTATTCTCATCCATAAGACCAGCCGGAATAACAGCCTTGATAACGTTCTCCTTGATGTATTCCTCAAGGTACTCGAGAGTAACATCAGCGCTGTGCTGTGTAGAGATAACGACTGCATCGATCCTCTTTACCTTGTCATTCTCATACTCTACAGTAACCTGTGACTTGCCATCAGGTCTTAAGAAATCAGCACCGTTCTTACGTACTTCAGTAAGACGGATAGTGAGCTTATGTGCAAGTGAGATAGGCATAGGCATAAGCTCCGGCGTGTCATCGTTTGCATATCCGAACATCATTCCCTGATCGCCTGCACCGGTATCGAGTTCCTTCTCGCCGCCGTGACGTGCCTCATAAGACTCGTTAACGCCCATAGCGATATCGGGAGACTGTTCGTCGATCGAAGTAAGAACTGCACACGAATGGCTGTCAAAACCCATCTCGCTGGAGTTGTAACCGATCTCCCTGATCTTATTTCTTACGATCGAAGGGATATCTACATAAGCAGATGTAGTGATCTCGCCCATAACGAGCACCATTCCGGTCGTGGTGCATGTCTCGCATGCGACACGCGCGGTCTTATCCTGCTCTAAGATAGCATCGAGCACAGCATCTGAGATCTGATCGCAGATCTTGTCGGGATGTCCCTCCGTAACGGATTCAGAAGTGAACAGCCAATTTCCTTTTTTATTTCTCATTGTCTTTCCTTTCCGTTCAATGCTTTGATTAAAAGAAAAACCTTCCCCCGAAAGGAGAAGGCCGACGTCATATATATACGATCCTCATCTTTCAGGTTTCCCTGCCGGAATTGGCACCGCTGCTTTCCGCGGTTGCCGGACTCTGATAACGGGCCGGTCCCTCGAGTCACTCTTGATAAGCAATGAACTTAAATTGTAGTGGTTTGATTGTACTTATACGTTACCTCTTTGTCAATCACCAGTATGCGATACCCGTTTTTGCCAAAAAGATTTTCAGAAAAATGATCCAAAAGCGCAATTTGTTAATAATATAAATTAATTATTACCCTGACCGAAATGGTGTTTCCGGGCTTTTTTCTTGTCGGTTTTTGTCGGATTTTGTCGCTTTAATCAAAGCTCTCAGGGCCTTACAATCCGCCTTAAGAACAACACTTCGCAAAGGAGGATTTAAGGCATGGCATTCACCATAAAGATCTATGAGAAGAACGAATACATTTACTCGCTTCTCAAAAAGAGACTCAGCTGCTTCTATCCTGATGCTTACATAGTAGACCCCTTTTTCGATGAACAGGATTACGAAGACAGATTCAGCGATTTCACGCGTGTCTTATTCGATCCTGAAGACATAAACGAAGAAGACATTTCTCCGAATCTCTCCTCACCAATCAGACTTACGGAAGACGGCGGCATTATAGACTGTGCCAGATTGATCTCTATGTTGAGACCCGCAGAAAAACCGTCCATTATTTCCAAAACCGTCAGCGGCTGCCTCACCGCCGTCATTCCGTTTGTCTATTCGGATGTAAGAG
This sequence comes from Saccharofermentans sp., assembly GCA_016288885.1. Taxonomy (GTDB): domain Bacteria; phylum Bacillota; class Clostridia; order Saccharofermentanales; family Saccharofermentanaceae; genus Saccharofermentans. Next base: position 115,412 of record JAEFAV010000007.1, on the reverse strand, counting down.
ACAGTTTCATAAGAGAGCTTTCATCAGGTCTTTCAGAGACGGATTTCAATATCAGACTGGATTTTACAAGCAAGTTAAGATCATCCTGGCATTCAAGATCCGGATGTAATATGACATCGCTTCTTGAAGCCTGCAGATCCAGAAAATTCGAACCGGATGACATACTCAAATACTGCAACATGGACGGATCCGGCTTTCTTACTCCCGGGAGCACTGCCGACTACGATGACATAAACGATCTCGGAATATCCCGTTCGGTCACCCTGATGCATCATGCAGCGGGACTGGCCCATTCAGACAAAAGATCAGTAAACATTCTTGCCGTCCTGGAAGGATTCCGGACAAAGGATCTTCCCGACCTTCTTACAGAATGCGATAAAGTATATATCCTTTTACCTGCAAAGAATGCGGTCGAGGATCTCGGTTCCAAAGACCTTATAGAAATGCTCACGAAGGTTCTCGGACGTGAAAGGCTGGAAGTATATTACCCGGATGATCATACACCTGAAGAGAATTATGAGGACAGCCTCATCCGAAGGAGACTGGCAGTATGACACCTACCAAGACCGGAACTGAAGACATCAAGGAACAGATAACTTACTGCGTCCTTAACTCTATATCGGGAGAAACAGATCCTTCGGACGAGAAACTTCGCGAGATAATCTCGGATGTCATTTCAGAGAATACGTCTTATAAGATGAACCTTGATCAGAAACGCGAGATGGCCCAGTCAGTATTCAATTCCCTTCGCCGTCTTGATGTCATAGAGCCTTTGATGGAAGATCCTTCCGTTACCGAGATCATGGTAAACGGACCATACAAGATATTCTATGAGAGGGGCGGAAAACTTTACAGGTCTGATCTTGCCTTTAGGGATGAAGAATCACTTAAGACATGCATCTCATGTTTTTTCGCAAATCAGAACAGACCTCTCAATGAAGCAAATCCGATAGCCGATCTCAGACTCCCGGACGGTTCGAGAGCCAATGCAGTCCTCCCTCCGATATCACGGGAGACCACCGTCACGATCAGAAAGTTCACGGGCATAACACATGACATCGTCTCGCTCATCAGACAGGAATTCATAAGCGAAGAAGCCGCCAGGTTTCTGGCAGAATGCGTCCGGAATAAAAGGACCATATTCATCTGCGGTGGTACGGGTTCGGGCAAGACAACGTTTTTGAACAGTTTGAGCAGTTTCATTCCGAAGACCGAAAGGATCGTTACGATCGAAGATTCAGCCGAGCTTAATCTTCAGGGCATCGAAAACCTCGTCAGGATGGAGGCAAGGCTCCCCGGGCCTGACGGAACCGGTGAAGTAAACATCGGAATGATGATAAGAGCATCACTACGAATGAGACCGGACCGGATCATCGTCGGCGAGGTCAGAGGAAAAGAAAGCGCAGATCTTCTGTCATGTCTTACAAGCGGACACCCCGGATCAATGAGCACAGGACACAGCAATTCATGTCTTGAAATGATGGAAAGACTGACAGCAATGATACTTTCGGGTTCAAGCCTTCCTTATGATGCGATCCTTACACAGGTATCTATGGGGATCAACATCGTGATTCACATCATGAGGAGCCGCGAGGGCAAAAGATACATCGATGAGATCTGCGAGGTAATGCCTCCGTCAGATCACGAATACAGACTGAAAACTCTATACAGGAACAAAGGAGGTGACGGACTTGAGCGTATCGCAAGCACTGAAGAGATCCAAAGCGCAATGGCATACAGGGCGTAAAAGACTGCACTCCTTCCCCGTATTCCTGGCAAAAACAGTGTGGATCTATCCGATATTCGTGGCGGCAGTTTATTTTGCTTCAGGCATGTTTATAGGTTCTGAAGTCATCAGGCTCATTCTTGCCGTCATTCTCAGTATCTTCCCGTGGAAAGAATCCATGAAGAAGATCTACTCGAATAATTACAGGCATTTGAGAACCCAGCTGCTTGTCCTTCTGCAGGTGCTCTGCACGAGTGTGTCCGGCGGATATTCCATTGAGAAATCACTGCTCCTCATAAGGCCTGTCATCGAGAAGACGTTCGGTAAACGATCAATGCTCTTAAAGCCGCTTATCAATCTGGAGAATAATCTGAAGCTTCACGTAAGTCTAGAAGAGTCTCTTGATATATTCGCCCAGCAGATCGGATTCCCTGAGACGATCCCCGTATTTCATGCGTTGGCAATATCCGGCGAGATCGGGAACAACACGCTGTCGATACTGAGAAGCTCATGTCAGATGCTCGCAGAACTGAATGCTGTCCAGGGCGAGATCGCCGCTTCCAATGCAGGAAAGAATGCTGAAGCTGCGATCCTGTGCGCGATGCCCTTCGGTGTAACTTTCGCGCTTAATTACATGAGCCGTGAGTATCTTGACATGGCAAGAAACACAAGAACAGGTTCAGTTCTCCTTGCGGCAGCATTCGGGATCTGCACCGTCGCATGCGCGATGCTCCTTAAGTTCATGTCACATGAACAAGGAAGAAAAGCATATAAATCAGAACTTGCGGTCAACATGTCTTCGGGAAACAAGATACCAAAAATGCCACTTACAAGACTCGTGAAAAAACTATTCCCTGCAAGTTTCATTACGGCCAGGCATGAGCTGTTCAACGAGCTTTCTATAAACCCGGATTACACTTATGAACAGTACCTTAAGAAACAGCTGATAAGCGGAGCAGCATCGTTCATCCTCGGCACTGCGATACTTGTCACCCTTAATAAAAACCCTCTCTTTGCGCTCGTGATAACGGCCGCGGTATTCATTCTTGGCGGATGTGAGATCAGATCAGATGTCGAGCGCAAGAGAGAGGATCTTATGAGCGACATACCGTTGTTCATGTGCCTCATATCAACACTCCTTGAGTCAGGTATGCAGCTTCCGAAAGCCATTTCCGTTTGTTCGAAGGCTTTCGAAGAAAACAGGAGCCTGTCACTTGAGATCAAAAACTTAAGAGCCATGATCTTGAGCGGAATCCCGGCTTCTGATGCAGTGGAAAAGTTTTCATTAAGGATTCAGATCCCCGAAGCCCAGGCAGCACTTCTGCTCATCGCAAGATACGGAAGGCTCGGAACGGCGGAAGTATTGAACATGCTTAACCTTCAGGCACAGGCCTGCTGGAATCTCTGCAGAAACGCATCGCGAAAAAGGCAGGAACGCGAAGCACTCGGAATGATCATACCAATGACACTTGATTTCGTAAGTGTCCTGATGGTCGCTATGACACCCGCAATTATCTCACTCGGCATATAAAGGAGGAAACGACTATGAGAAAAAAAGCAAAACGGCACAACAGGAAAGGCATGGGAACCGTAGAGATAGTAATCATCATCGCGGTCCTCGTCGCACTGGCCCTTCTCTTCAGAGCGGGACTTATGGAATACGGACAGAAAGTCATGGATTTCTGTTTTGACGATTCTAAGATAGCAGACGCATTCTGATCTTTCTTTAACATGAATTAGTTTTTGAGTTATCTGAATAAAGGAACAATAAAATGCAGATAAAAAAGGGACCTTACGGATACTACGCTTTGGAAAAGTTTGACAGTCCGGAAAGATTATGCACTTATGCCGAAGAGGTAATTGCCGGAAACAGATCAGACTTCTATCTTAAGCCGAGCACGGAATACATCGGTTCAGGCGTTATGTGTTGTTTTGAGTTCTCAGGTTTTATGCAGATTACAGATCCGGAGTTTTCCGTATTTTCTCCGGGTAAAAGAAACGCCTCTCACAAAAAAGAATTAAAGAATCTGAGCCTGAGGCGGAGATCTGTCGGGGACCTTTTTTATACTTTTGTGAAACTACTTGATAACCTTGTATCACCATCCTGCATCGTACTTGATCCTGACATGGTCTTTACTGATCCTGAAGGGATCACCTTAAAGCTTTGTTGTCTTCCTTTAAAGATCACTCCCGAAGAATTGTGTCTTTCCTCGCTTAATGCGGCAAGACTCGAAAAACTCCTGAACTGTGATTTCTTTAAGAGCATCCTGACCGGTGACGAGATCAATGCCCTGGTATACAGCGTAAGAGAGAACAATGAAGAAAGGTTTTTAAAAACGGCTGAAATGATCAGGGGAACCAATGAAGAAGAACCTGAATCGCTGCCTGTGTTCTATGCAGAGAAAACTGGAACAAGGATCAAAAAGCCTGCAGGTCTCAACTCATATTCCAAGGAAGAAAAGGATCTTCTTATCGCTTGTTTATCCGCCTTTTTTTCATTTGTATTGTTGGCCGGAAGAATGCTTCTTCCCTGCTTTCTTTTCTTCTTTCTGTCTGTCGTGATACTGACTGTTTCTTTATTGAACCGGAAGAAGAAACAGGCTCATATCCGGAAGGAAGAGTCACAGGAAAAGTCCAGACAAAGAAGCTCCATTCTCTTCTCTGAATCTGCATTGACTGAAGAAGATATTGACACATCCCATACAAATGATCAGTCAGTTAACAAGCCGCAGTTCCAACCGCTTTTTTCAGGACAACTTACGCTTATTTCAGACAGCAAAGGAATCAATCCGAACTATTCTGTATATCTGGATGAGACAAATATCGGTTCGGACTGCTTTCTGTCAGACATAGTCCTAGATGATCCGGAGATAGCGCCTCTTCATGCTGTCATAAAGCAGTCAAACGGCTCCTTCTATCTGGAACCTGCGAAAGGATCCGGAAAAACATATCTGGAAGATTCACCCGTTGAAAACGGAAGATCATATGAGATCAAGACAGGTCAGAAGATTACTTTCGGTGACATAGATTTCCGGTTCAGCACGGAAAAACTGGTAAGGAACATGTACTGACGAATATAATAAATCTACTGCAGTCTCGGAACAACACCGCCAGGAAAATCGCTTTTCTTATATCCCGCAAGCCTTTCCCTCTGCTGGTCTGTTCCGTAACGCTCGATAAAACGCATCCTGGCAAGAGCACGCTTTCCCTTGGCAATGCTGTCTTCGGTAAAAACCGGTCTGCCGTTCTTGTCCTGGTGGGTCTTTATCTCTTCTATTGCAGAATTATATGCACTGATTATTCTTCTCAATCTCATGTTTTCAGGCCACTCTGCTGAATTACATACAATGAGTGCGAGCATGCCGTTGATCTCGCAATAACCTTCCGAGAGCATGCAGTATTTTGTCTTACCGTCAACGGTAAGCGCACAGGCACCGGGCTCCAAGGCAGCTACAAAAGGAGTATGCCCCGCCATGAATCCGAATTCACCGTCGCTTGTGGGGATCCTTACGCTGTCAACCAGCCCCTCAAAGAAATCCTCATAAGGGGTAACGATAAGCAGATTTATCTTGTGTTTCTCGTTTTCAGCCATATGCGTTATCAGGGAGAAGTCTCTTTATAAGCCTGGATGATGTCGTCGAGACCGCCTTTCATGAAGAAGCACTGTTCGGGGATATGATCCAATGAACCTGAGATCAACTCTCCGAAAGCTTTGACCGTTTCTTTGACAGGTACGTATCTCGGCGCAAAACCGGTGGAATCTGCTGTGACAAAGAAAGGCTGTGACAGATATCTCTGGACTTTACGGGCACGGGATACCATAAGCCTGTCTTTTTCGGAAAGCTCCTCCATACCGAGAATGGCAATGATGTCCTGAAGTTCCTTATAGCGCTGAAGCATTTCCTGCACCTTACGGGCAACATGGTAATGCTCGACTCCTACAACGTCTTCAGTAAGGACCCTTGAAGAAGATTCAAGAGGATCTACCGCAGGATAGATACCGAGTTCCACAACGGCACGTGAAAGAACGATATTTGCATCGAGGTGTGCAAACGTTGTTGCGGGAGCAGGGTCCGTGATATCGTCAGCAGGAACGTAAACGGCCTGAATGGAAGTAATCGAACCGTTCTTCGTTGAAGTGATCCTCTCCTGAAGTTCACCGACTTCTCCAGTCAGCGTCGGCTGGTAACCGACGGCCGAAGGAATACGGCCCAGGAGAGCTGATACTTCTGAACCTGCCTGTACAAATCTATAGATATTATCGATGAAAAGGAGCACGTCCCTGTGCTTCTCATCTCTTAAGTATTCAGCCATCGTAAGACCCGTGAGCGGAGCTCTCATTCTAGCGCCAGATGTCTCGTTCATCTGACCGAATACCATTATCGTCTTATCAAGTACGCCGGAAGCCTTCATCTCGTTCCAGAGATCGTTTCCTTCACGGGAACGCTCGCCGACGCCGGTGAATACAGAATAACCGCCGTGCTCACTTGCAATATTCCTGATAAGTTCAAGGATAAGGACTGTCTTGCCGACTCCGGCACCTCCGAAAAGACCGATCTTACCGCCTCTTGAAAACGGTACGAGGAGGTCGATTACCTTAATGCCGGTCTCAAGCATCGTTTCTGCAGGATATTGTTCCGTAAATGAAGGAGCACGCCTGTGAATAGGCCAGAAAGCATCGCTTTCGACTTCACCTTTGTTATCGATGGGATGCCCTATAGCATCGAAAAGTCTTCCGGTGATCTTTTCGCCGACGGGGACCTTGATGGAAGAGCCAAGAGACTCACATATAAGACCTCTTGTAAGACCTTCAGTGGCATTGAAGGAAACGCATCTTACGACACCGCTGCCTCTTTGCTGGAGTACTTCAACATAAACGTCGTCATCATGTTTTGCAAGTTCCTGTTCCAGATTGCTGTCAGCAGAAAGGCTCAAAGGTTTTCTGATGATCCTGATCGCTTCATTGATCTTAGGAATCTCATCTTTCGAGAACTCGCAATCGACTACAGGTCCTATTATCTGTATTACCTTTCCTAAAGCCATATCTTTATCCTCACATCTTGTCTGCCTGCTGGGCTCCGTTTACGATCTCCGTCAGTTCCGTAGTGATCTTCGCCTGACGTGCACGGTTGCTCATTAATTCAAGCTTTTTCATCATTTCTTCTGCGTTGTCCGTCGCATTCTCCATCGCGGTGAGTCTTGCAGTCTGCTCACTGGCGTAAGCATCCACCATTGCACCGTAAACCATCGCGTTTGTATATGAATCGATGAGGTAACTGAATACCGCATCAGAATTCGGGAAATATTCAAGCTCATTGCCTTTCTGCATGGCCATTCCGGCGTCATCCAGATCCTTGGGCAGAAGCCTTGATATGGACTTTATGTCAACCGGCAGAAGTCTTAATGCAACAGGTTCCATCTTTATGGGAGATTCCATTCGCGTATAAAGCAGATACACGAGATCATAATCGTCCTTGAGAAAACGGTTCCTCATTATGGCACTAACCTGTCTCGCATCGACATATGTAGGTTCAGAGATCGGAAATGAGAAGTTTGTATTTACGTTATATCCCTGTTTTACGAGCTTTTCTCTGGCCAGACGTCCGAAAACATTCAGCTCAAATGACGTGGAAATGTTTTTCCGGGAATTCTCCATGATCTTCTGTCTTATGTGTTCTTCGGTGATCTTAACCATGTTGTTATTGTAAGCACCTGCAAGGCCCTGATCACCGGACAATACGTAATAACCGATCTTCCAGGTCTCGCCTTCCTGTTTCTGATCCAGGACAAAGAACGGATTATCAAGATGCTCGTTGTTACGGATCATCTCCTGCATGCTCTCGACGCAAAAAAGGAAGAACGGATACATTGAATCATGAAGAAGCTGTGATCGGCGCATTTTCGCGCTCGAGACAAGCTGCATGGCATTAGTCATCTGACTGATGTCATTGACACTCTTCATTCTTTTCTTGATCGTGCTGAAGCTTTCCATAAGATCAGTAGTCCTCGACGTACTCCTCATGCTCTGCGAGGAATGCTTCCTTGAATTCCTCATAAGCTGAATCGATCTCGGACTTTATCTCGTCAGTAAATACCTGTCCGTCCGTAATCTCTTCAAAGATATTCGGATGGCGGAGTCTGATGTCGGCAAAAAGATCCGTATAAAATTCGCTGATGTCTTCCGTAGCAAGGAAGTTGAACTTATCAGAAGTAGCACAGTAAAGAAGGATTACCTCTGCAGCCATCGTAAGAGGAGAGAATCTCTCCTGCTTCAGAACTTCATTAAGAACGGTACCTCTCCTGATCTGAAGCTGCGTATTCTCATCAAGATCAGAGCCGAACTGTGAAAAAGCAGCCATCTCCCTGGCCTGAGCCAGTGAAATCCTCAAAGGTCCGGCTACTTTTTTAACCGCTTTTGTCTGGGCGGCACCACCTACACGCGATACAGACAGACCGACGTTTACTGCAGGTCTCTGACCTGAGAAAAACAATTCGGGCGAAAGATATATCTGTCCGTCCGTAATCGAGATTACGTTTGTAGGAATATATGCCGAGATGTCATTACCCTGCGTCTCAACGATCGGAAGCGCGGTAATGGAACCTCCGCCCAATTCATCTGAAAGCTTTGCGGATCTTTCCAGAAGTCTTGAATGCAGATAGAAAACATCACCCGGGTAAGCTTCTCGTCCCGGAGGTCTTCTTAACAGCAATGAGATCGCTCTGTATGCCTGGGCATGCTTTGAGAGATCATCGTAAACGATCAGAACATCCTTGTGATAGTCGTACATGAATTTTTCCGCTATGGCACAGGCGGAGAAAGGAGCAATATACTGCATTGCGGCTGACTCTGAAGCCGAAGAGGCAACGACTACCGTGTAATCCATGGCACCGTTTTTTTCCAGAAGACCCGAGATGGCAACGATATTGGCCATTTTCTGACCGATGGGAACATAAACACATATTACGTTCTCATTCTTCTGATTGATGATCGCATCCAATGCTATGGATGTCTTTCCCGTCTGACGGTCGCCGATGATGAGCTCTCTCTGACCCCTTCCTATGGGAGTAAGCGCATCGATAGCCGTAATACCCGTGAATAACGGAGTATTTACCGGTGCTCTCTCAATGATCGTAGGAGCATTGGATTCGATAGGTCTTTCTTCCGTATACCTTATAACGCCCTTGCCGTCTATCGGATGACCCAAAGCGTCTACAACACGTCCCAGAAGGCCCATGCCTACCGGAACAGAACATGTGCGCATAGTACGCTTACAACTCATATTCTCAACAACGGTATCCTCTCCGGTAAGAAGGACAACGCCTACCTTGGATTTTTCAAGGTTCATTGCGATGCCTGTAGCACCTGAAGCAAATTCTATAAGCTCGTTGAGCATGCAGTTCCGGAGGCCCGTAACAGAAGCGACTCCGTCTGATACTGCGGATACTTTACCTATCTCATCCTTAAGCTCAGGCGAGAAAAAGATATTCGTCATTCGCTTATCGAGTTCGTCATCTTTAAGGTTTGTGAGCTCGACATTATCGATACTTAGATTTGAAGATTCCGGGAACTGTTCCAGTGCTTCCTCAAGGTCTTCCTTGATCTTTGTTGACGGGAATTCTTCCTTTGAAAGAGCAGCTTTGGCATCTCCGAACGTATTGACCGAACGTGTCTGCTTGATAAATGAACTGATCCTTCCGAGCTGTCCCTTTACGGAATAGTCGTAACGGCTTCCCTGGTAATAAATTATAAAACCGCCTATGAGATCTTCTTTAAGTTCGAAAGAGAGTCTGTAATCTTCGATCTCATTTGCTTCGGCAAATTTGGAAGCAACCCTGACTAGTTTTTCTTCAGGGATATCACCTGCAGTCTGTATCCGGATGCTGGGACCTTTTCCCCTGCCCGGAGCTTTGTTTTCTTTATTGTCAGCTGCGTTATTACTCACTCTTGGCTACCTCTTTATTGAGGATCTCTTCTGTGTATTGAGCAGCAGATTTGCTAAGCTGTTCCTTTGATATTGCTTCGCCGATGACGTGACCTGCGATCTGAACGGAAAGGTCCGCGATGTCATCTTTCATGGTCTCGAAAGCATTTCTCTTCATTCTGGCAGCATCTTCTTCAGCTCTGGCAATGATCTGCTTGGCCTCTTCATTAGCCTGCCCGATCACAGCCTGACTCTGCTTTTCAGCGTTATTCTTGGCTTCTTCCATGATCTCTGCAGCTTTCCGCTTTGCATCATCAACGGTCTGCTTGGAAGAATCAACTATAGCCTGGGCTTCTTCCCTTGATTTCTTTGCCGCATCAAGCTCGGCGTCAAGAGCTTCCTGACGCGAATGGATCAGCTTGAGTATCTTCTTATAAGCGAACAGCCTGAAAATAACGAATACCAGCAAAATGTTGAATATCGTTATGACCGCAGTTACGGCATAACCTGCGAACTGATCCGGTGAGAAGAGATTTGACTCTGTCTCTGCCTGCAACAGCAGCATCGGTATATCTGACATACAATTATGCTCCCTTAATTAAGTCGGTTCCTGATAATCAGCTGACTGTAAAGATCAAAAGGAATGCAACAACGAGTGAATAGATACCGATTGACTCGATGAAGACTATGGAGAGAAGGAGCATTGTCTGGAGCTTGCTTATGACCTCCGGCTGTCTGGCACCTGCTTCAAGCGCAGTACTTGCGGCCTTGCCCATCGCAAATGTTGATGCGAAAGCGCCACAGGAAATGGCAACTGCAGCTGCGATCGCTGCAATTCCTCTTGTCTCCAATGCAGCTATAAGGGGTATTGCTGCTATAAGAATGCCGTTCATATATATTCCTCCTAAAATAAGTATCTGCTTTTATCTGATCAGGCTGCTACAGCTTCAGACTTCTTTGACTTCTTCTTTTTCTTCTCATGATCTTCCGGATGTGCAAGATATTCGTGAACTGATTCAACATTTTCGCCTATATAAGACATCGTGAGATAAGAGAAGACTATGGCCTGAATGATTCCGTCTATGATGTCGAACCAGAGACCTGCAACACCCGGCAGGATCAAAGGCACGGTTATCGAGAGGAATTCCATGAATACATAAGCTGCGAAAACGTTACCGAAAAGCCTTAACGAAAGCGACAAAGGCTTAACGACGTAATCGAGGAGCTTAAACGGAAGCATTATGCTTATAGGAGTGGTAAGCGTTATCCAAAAACCCTTAAAGCCGACGAACTTGATCGACATCACGATAACGTAGATGATCGCGGTAATGGCACATCCTACCGGGAATGCGACATTCTTGGCCGGCGGGGGAAGATGGAAATATGAGATCGAATTACATGCGGTAATTACAAGACCGAATGTCATGATCATTGGAGCAACTTCTTCTGCCTGTTTGCGGTTCATTCCGAAGCTCATGGCAGTAGTAATAACAAGTTCAGTCAAAGATACGAGCAATGCCTGTCCCTTGGTGAGCTTAAGATCGGGAGAAGGTTTTCCTGCAAGGATGCTTACAATGATGACCATGATCGCCGCGGCTATCCATGTGACCAGAACGGCATCAGTAATGAGGAGTTTATAATCTCCTGCATTAAAGTACATCTGCACCTGCATTATGGCTTCGCTTATCTCTTCACCGATATTCTTATGAGCGACATCGAACCTCTCGGCAAATTTCTCGGCAAATGCCGCCGAGAACTCAGAGAACCACGAGCATACCAGAAAAACTGATGCAGTCATCATAGTTTATCCTCAAGCTCCCTTCATATTTATAAAGACATTTTACGCCTATATTTCGAAAAATATATAAAAAATCAGTCTTGTTTGAAATTACGGTCCTCGACTGCCCTGATGCCGTTAACGCGGTCGGCATGTCTTCCGCCCTGGAATTCTTCTTCAAAGAAGGCATCTACCATGCCGAGAGCAACGCCGAGACCGACAACACGCTCACCGAACGCCAGGATATTGGCATCGTTGTGCTGTCTGCACATCTTGGCCATAAACTCATTGCTGCAAAGAGCGCATCTGATGCCCTTATACTTATTGCAGACAAGGGAAATGCCGATTCCGGTTCCGCAGATGGCAATGCCTCTTTCGGCCCTGCCGCTCTTTACGTCCTCAGCGACCTTGATGCCGGCATCAACATACGAAAATGAATCCGTACCGTTCGGCGCACCGCCGTCAAGAACTTCAAAGCCCTTTTCTTCAAGGTGCTTTATTACCTTCTGTCTTAACTCATAACCTGCATGATCTGATGCGATTGATACTATCATCTTCTTTGCCTCTTTCCTTTATTAGATCTCATGATGAATATGTTTGAACTTCTTTGAGCCGTCGCAATAAGGACCTACGATATCGCCGTTACCGACAAGACGGTACTTATAGGATACAAGCCCTTCAAGCCCGACCGGACCTCTGGCGTGGATCTTTGACGTGGCAATACCTACCTCTGCGCCGAATCCGTAACGGAATCCGTCGGCAAATCTCGTGGAACAGTTAACGAGAACGCTTCCTGAATCCACCATGATCATGAAACGCTCAGCCGTCTCCTTGTTCTCAGTGATAATGGCATCCGTATGGCCTGAACCGTAGCGGTTGATATGTGCTATGGCCTCATCTGCATCCTTTACGATCTTTACGGAACATTTCATGGCAAGATATTCATGGTGCCATTCTTCTGCTTTTCCCGTGCCGAACTTATCAGAAACGTAATCGTCGCCGAAGACTTCAACGCCTGCCTCCTGAAGAGTCCTGATGAACTCAGGCAGGAATGACTCCTTCAAAGACTCATTTACGAGGAATGTCTCGGTGGCATTGCATACGGACACATACTGGGTCTTGGCATCGACAGCTACCTTGAGAGCCTTTGCGGGATCGGCATCCGCATCTATATATGTATGGCAGACACCGTCAGCATGTCCAAGGACAGCGATATTCGTATTCTGCATTATGTACTGTACAAAGGAATTAGATCCTCTCGGGATTATCAGATCGATATATTCATCGAGCTTCAGCATGTCGGCGATCTCCGAACGGAGCGTAAGAAGATTAAGCCACCCTTCTGGAAGTCCTGCCTCGATACCTGCCCTGCTTATAACGGAAGCCAAAGCCTTATTGGTATTTATGGCTTCAGAGCCACCCTTGAGGAATACTGCATTACCGCTCTTGATGCAAAGAGATGCGATCTGGACCAAAGCGTCCGGTCTGCTCTCGAAAATAACTCCGATAACTCCAATCGGGCATGTAACACGTGTAAGTTCAAGACCGTCATCGAGCGTTGTCCTTAATGTTACCTTGCCGACAGGATCATTCAGACCGATAAGGCTCCCGATACCCGAAACAACATCATCGAGTTTTGCTTCATTGAACTTAAGTCTCTTAAGGAGCGGTGCCTCCAGATTATTCTTCTCAGCTTCTTCAAGATCAGTCTTATTGGCTGCAAAGATCTCGTCCCTGGAATCCTTAAGGCTGGCAGCGACATTGGCGAGAGCCTTATTCTTCACGTCGCTTCCCAGAGAAGCCATGACATAAGAAGCCTCACGTGCAGCTTTCGCGATATCATGGAGTTCGGACATAAGATCCTCCTTATAATTTCTTTTTGTCGTGCAAATTATAACAAAACTTAGCAAAAATAGGTTAATTTCCGTCCCGAAAATGCCCTCCGAACGCAAACTCGTAATCTACAAAAATGTTCATAATGTTCAAAACTTTGTTGATAACTATAAAAACAAACACTTCATTTTTAAAAATGCCGAAAGCCCCGATAAATACTGAATTTTCCATTTTGTTACCGTTTGTTGACAAAACAATTACAAAATGTTAGATAAAATCTGAAAGTCAATGAATTAAGGCGTTTCAGGGCATATTGAACCTTTGTTCTGAAATAGGTGTCCACGAGAGAAATACAGTAAAAAAATGAAATTGCCACTTGACAAGAGTTTTTGACAAGGAAAGCAAAATAGCAATTCTTGCATAATATTTGATGGGGTCAGACCCCATCAAATTGCTCCATTTCTTTGTTATAATTTTTCCTATGAAAATAATCATTACAACACTATTCGGGCTCGAATCACCCACGAAAGGCGACCTTCTGGACAGGGGCTACGATAAGGACAGGATCCTTGTCAGTGACGGAGTTGTTACCCTCGAAGGAGATTTCTATGACGTTGCCCGCGTAAATATGTGGACAAAGCACGCCGAGCGTGTCTTTTTCGAGACCGGCGAATTCGACTGCGGGGTTTCTGATGACGCGGATACGAATTTCAATGCCTTTTTCGAAGGTGCGAGGGCGATCAAATGGGCTGACTACATTCCCGCGAACTGGGCTTTTGTCGTAAACGGGTTCTCCAGAAAGTCCAAACTCTACGGCATCCCCGCCCTTCAGAAACTGGCCAAGAAAGCCATCGCCGAAAGCCTTGCAGTATCAAGAGGACTTTCCGCAGATACCGTTATCAACGAAAACGAGGATTTGGGGACCGTAAAGATCCAGTTCGGCATCGTAAACGATACCTGCCGCTTCATGATAGATACAACAGGCGCAGGACTCCATAAACGCGGCTACAGGCCTCTGACGCATGAAGCCCCTATAAGAGAGACTTTGGCTTCCGGAATGCTCACATACGCTAAATACCGCCCTTACGGCAACGAAGCCCTCGTAGACCCTTTCTGCGGCTCAGGAACGATCGTTATAGAAGCAGCAAGGACAGCATGCGGAATCGCTCCGGGAAGGGACCGTCACTATGCTTATGAAGATCTTCCCTACATAGGAAAGGCTCCGTATCAGAGAGCACTCCGGGAAGCACTTGATAACGAAGATACGGAACCAATGGACGATTGTTATTTCTACGGCTCGGATATCGATCCCAAAGCCATCGAATCGGCAAAGCGGAATGCAGAGGCGGCAGGCGTAGGAAGCCTTGTGAAGTTCAGACTGGCTGACGCAGCCAAGATGACTCCCGAATATCTCGAAAAGCTCACTTCCCTGCCCCGACAGCTTGTAATCACCAATCCTCCCTACGGCGGACGTCTCATGACACCGGAAGATGCAGATAAGATCTACAGGCTTATAGGACATAATTACCTTACAAGAGAAGGTTTCTGCAAAAAGGGGCTGAGACTCTCCGTCATCACTCCCGAGAACGCTTTCGAAGATGCAACGGGATATAAGCCCGATAAGCGAGTCAAGCTCTATAACGGTGCCATCGTATGTACATTGAGCAATTATTTCAAACTGGGTGAAAAGAACCATGGTAACCGTTAAGATCCCTTTTTTCGATCCGGCAAAGATCGCCGATTCCGGTCAGGCCTTCAGGATAAAGGTTATAGATGACAGCCACGTAGAGCTTGTCGCATACGACAGGTACCTTCAGATCGCGAGTGCCGGCAAAGACACTTATGCCTTCTCATGCACCGAAAAAGAATTCGGAAAAATATGGAAGAACTATCTCGATCTCGATCGTGATTACGAAGCCATAGTCCGTTCAATCGATGAAAATGATGATTATCTTATGGAAGCAGCCCGATTCGGCTGCGGAATAAGGATCCTTAAGCAGGAGATCTTCGAGACCACGATAAGCTATATCATTTCACAAAGGCGATCCATCCCTTCCATCACGACTTCCGTCGAACGCATCTCAAGACTGTGCGGAAAGAAGATCGATGCGCCAAAACTCGGAAAACCGTTTGTAAAACCTCTATGCGATGAATATTATGCCTTTCCCACGCCGGAAGACCTGAACAGCCTTTCTTTTAAAATGCTTGAAGATACCGGAGTCGGATACCGCGCGCCTTACATTTCAAGAGCTGCAGAGGAATTCGCAAACGGCAAACTCGATCCTGCCGCTTTAGATAGCCTTTCGGACGAAGACCTTTATAAAGCCCTGATAAGCATGTACGGAGTCGGTACCAAGGTCGCAAACTGCATAATGCTTTTCGCCTTTGCAAGAACCGGCAGGTTCCCGGTAGATGTCTGGATCCAAAGGATCGAGGACAAATACTACGGCGGTCACTTCGACTGTACACCCTATCCGGGCACGGCAGGGATCATGCAACAGTTCATGTTCTATTACGAGCGAAGAAAAGACTCTGAAATCATATAACATTAAATTGCGTTAGGCACTTGACACAAAAAAACTCAAACCTTATAATTACAAGGCTTGCTTTTAAAGCGGTATATGCGGCCGTGGCGGAACTGGCAGACGCGCACGTTTGAGGGGCGTGTGGGTAACTCCATACGAGTTCAAGTCTCGTCGGCCGCACCAATAAATAGCTGTCTCAGACATTGTTTGGGACAGCTTTTTTTGTGCCGAAATCATCCGGGCAAATTTCGTGCATAAATCAGAATAATACTAAGGGCTGTGTAACAATTTGAAATCAAATCTTACACAGCCCTTTGTTAAATCAATTAATCTTCCGGAATCAGTCTTCTGACTTCTTTTTACGATAAATTCCCAAACCTGCTACGATCGCGGCACACAAACCCATAAGCGAAATGCCTGCAAGAGCGTAATAGCTCTTCTTTTCGCCGGTAGCCGGAACGGACGGCTTGTTTTTCTTTACAGGCGGATTTCTGTCATCCAGGTCTGTATTGGTATCAGTATTCGTATTTGTATCCGTGTTAGTATTCGTGTCTGTATTCGGTTTCGGTTTCGGAAGCGTTATGTCAATATCCGTATCCGTATCCGTCGGTCTTATCTTGCCGTCACGATCATAAGTCGGATCTGCCTTATCTACCATTACTACGGGCGAACCGGCAACAGTTACCGATGCTCCGTCCTCGCTGAACGATCCGTCATCATACAGAACGAAATGAATACTGTCAGCTGTCAGATATCCTTCAGGTGTTACAGTTTCTTTCAGCTCATAACTTCCGGGCTTAAGGCCGCTGACGATCGAAGGAGCAGTATCTGCCGTAGTAAATGAGATAGCTGTCTTATCATCAGAAAGCGTAACCTCTATTGCAACACCATTCTGGGTTACAGTGACGCCGGACATGTCATAACCGTCTTCACTCGTTAACGTAAGTACCGCGTTGGCAATCAGTGAACCTAACTCGTCCTTTTTCTCAAACGTCAGCTCAAGACCGGAATCAGGTGTCGGTGTAGGAGTGTTAACTGGTTCTGTCGTAGGCACCGGAGTAGGTGTATCCGTCGGGTTGTTTGTAGGCACCGGCGTAGGTGTGTCTGTAGGTGTGTCTGTAGGTGTCGGCTTTGTCGTAGGTGTAGGCTCGACCGGAGTAGTGTACTCCTCGTCATACTCATAATTATTCATAATAGAGCATGTGGAGGCCTCTCCTGCCTTTACGCTTACAGCAACTCCATTATCACCGGATACGGTGAGATCATAGTCAGCTATGGCTGCACCTGTCTCATCCTCTGTAACCGTATATGTTCCGGGTACAAGATCACTCAGAGTAACAGAATCCGCTCCGGTTATTGTTACCGTATTCTTATAACCGTCAGTGCTGGTTACCGTGAATTTATAGATCTTGCCAAATGCTTCGTCAGGAGATCCTGAACCCAAAGATTTGGAGATCGTAAGAGAACCTGACAAAGATATCGGTGATACCAATGAACTGTCAATATACGTATTAGTAACAGCACAAGTAGTATCTCCTCCGGCAACTACTTCCACCTCAACTCCGTTATCTCCGGATACGATGAGATCACTACCGGAGATCATTGCTGAAGTCGGATCCTCAGTAACTATGTATTTACCGGGTTCAAGATCCGTCAGAGTTACGGAGTTCTCACCGGTAATGGTAACAGTATCGCTGAATCCGTTAGGACCGGTTACTTTGAATGTGTAACTCTTTGAATAAGCTTCATCAGGAGCATTCGGACCGATTGCCTTGGCAATTGTCAGATCACCGGTCGTTTTCAGCATTGAAGCAGGCGTATATTCATCGGTAAAAGCGACAACAAAAGGATATGCTTCAGTGCAGGTCGAATCTACTTTGAACGTATCCGTCGTGGCACCATCCGCCTTTGAACCTCCGTCAAGTGAGTAAGAAACACTTACTTCCTTCTGGGCATTAACATCATAGTTCTTCTCTACGACGTAATACTCCTTTGTCAGATCAGCTTCGAACTTTGTCTTAAGAGAGTACACATTTTCTGAACTCTCCATAAAGTCTGTTCCGAATTTATATGTGGCAACTGGTGTCGGATTACCTACCTCATAGATCTCGAAAGTAAGGTTATCAAAATCTTCGTCAGTTACATAACCGCCGAATGTCTTCGTGATATCAATGTAACCGTATTTCGGCTGAGGTGCAGGTGTACTGGTAGTCGTTACTGTCTTGTAAGTATCCGTAAGGGCTGCAGTAACTGTCTTATCAGCCTCTATCGTTGCCTTGGCGGTATCAGTAGAGTTAGAGGTATCCTTCTCATACTGTGTCGTTGCAGTTCCGAGGAAGCTGTCAAGCGTCTCTGTTACTGTGAACGTTTCTCCCGCAGGGAGCTTGTCTGCAGTATAAGAATAAGTACCATTGCCTTCGTCCTTCCAGATTCCCTTATTTACGTTTTCAAGCGTGAGATCAGGAATGTTAATCGTTGTTCCCTTATCTCCCGTTGCCGTGAACGTGATCTTCTCGAAGTCCTTAAGCTCTGCTCCGCTGATGGTCTTTGTTACTTTCAGACTGCCTGTTGTTACAGGTGTTGTCTTTGTCTTGTAAGTATCCGTAAGAGCTGCAGTAACTGTCTTATCAGCCTCTATCGTTGCCTTGGCGGTATCAGAAGAGTTCGAGGTATCCTTCTCATACTGTGTCGTTGCAGTTCCGAGGAAGCTGTCAAGCGTCTCGGTTACTGTGAACGTTTCTCCTGCAGGGAGCTTATCAGCAGTATAAGAATAAGTACCGTTGCCTTCGTCCTTCCAGATTCCCTTATTTACGTTTTCAAGCGTGAGATCAGGGATGGTAAGTGTCGTACCCTTATCTCCCGTTGCCGTGAACGTGATCTTCTCGAAGTCCTTAAGCTCTGCTCCGCTGATGGTCTTTGTTACCTTCAGACTGCCTGTTGTCTTTGCCTCATAGACATTCGTAAGTTCAACGATTACTTCACCGCCTGCCTTGATCGTTCCGCTGCCGTCAGTCGTACTTGAAGCGCTGAGAGTATACTTCGTACTATTCTCCGTTCCGTTGTATTTCTCAGTTACAGTATAAGTTGTTCCGGCAACAAGATCAGGAATTGTGTAGGTATATGTTCCTTTTCCGTCATCTTTCCATATACCTGCTTCAACATTGGCGAATGTAAGATCAGGTACTGAAAGAGTCTTTCCGTTTTCATCAGTTACAACAAAGCTTATGGTCTCAAGATCATTCAACGGTGCTCCGCTGATCGTCTTTGAGATGGTAAGCGAGCCGGGAGCAACTTCATAAATATTGTTAAATGTCAGCTCTGCCACATTTCCGGCAGTTACGGTAACTGACGCACTCTTTACTGAATTGGCACTGAGCCTGTAACCTTCTCCCGCATAGGATTCAGGATCTACCTCATAAACCGTATAAGTCTGTACGGGAAGATTATCAACCGTGATACCTGTCGTATCAACAGGAACCATGATCAGCTTCTCTGAATCATAAGCATTGCCCTTAGCATCATAATACTTACCATCATTGCCTTTGATGGCTGCAGGGAATGAAGTAACACCTGATTTGATCTCACCTTCATATGTCTTAAGAAGCTTGATGCTTCCGCCGGTATAGATGTTCTTAAAATCAAGCTGTACTTTTTGATTGTTATCGACAACAAATGTAGAAGTCTGTACTTTCTTATTGTCATAATCAGCAACCGGCTTTCCGTCGGTATTGTCGATCTTATATGTTACCGTAACGGTTCCTGCATCTGTTGTAAGCTTTTCCACAACATAATAAGTACCACGCGGAACACCTATCTCTTCAGATGTATACACACCATTCGAATCGACCGTAAACTTAGGAGCCGAACCCTTTGTATCCTTGAGTGATCCGGACCATACAAGTTTGTTTGTGCCTTCTTCGTAAACTTCGAACGTTAATCCTTCGATATCCTTATCGGTTACAGGACCTTCGATCGTCTTAGTTAAGACGATCTTTCCCTGATAAAGGGTATACTGGTTATCGAATGCAACTACATAAGGATTATTACTATTGTTGGTTGTATCGACCTGGAAATCAGCTGTCATTCCTGTATTGGTAACATTTCCTGTTTTTCCGTCAGGAAGCGTATAAGTAACAACTACTATCTCGGCTGTAGCTATATTATAATTGCTTTCTTTAACATAGTATGTCTTTGAGGCATCTGCCGCAAACATATGCTTAAGCTTATATATTTCTTTGCCTGCAGCATCTGTTGTTTTTTCGAAATCAGTTCCGAAATTATATGTGGCAACAACCTTCGGAGCTGAAGAACCGCTCTTATCAACCTCATAGATCTCAAATGTAAGATACTTAAGGTCATCTTCCGTTACACCGCCGCCAAATGTCTTGGTTATATCTATATACAAAGGTTCTGTATCTCTTACCTTATTATAGAATGCGCCAAGGTCAAACTGGACGCCTGACATCTTAATGAAGTCCTTGTAGTCTTCCTGATATTTTCTGAAGACCACGCCGTCACCCGTTACGGATTTATAATCTACGAAATATGTAAAGTTACCCTTGGAATCAACGGCGACCTTAAGTCTCATGTCGATGTAACCGTTTGAATTTTCAATATAACGCTGGTCAGAAGCAGAAATCTGATGAGTAGCTAATGCATTGTTTTCAGTTACCCTGAAATAGTACATTTTCTCCTGACCCTTGGGAACATCATAATAATCCCCGTTACCGGAACATGTAAAATTCACGATCGGGAACGTAACTGTACCGTCCTTCTTGGCATAAACAACTTTGTTGATCCCGCCGCTTCGAATAGTCTGGAATTCTGCGCCGCCCGAAGCAGGACGGTCATATTCGACAAAATTAAAGCTGTATGTGCTGTCATTAAGGATATCTACTGTTGTATCCTGCTTAACGGAACCGTGAGGAGCATAGTTCTTTGTAAATGCTTTTGTAAGCGCGAAATGCATCTGGCCGTAACTGTCTCTGCTTGAACCGGAATACAGGAAATGGAATTCCTGATTCATGTTAAATGTACCTCTTGTAACTACCCAACCGCATGAGTTACCGTCAACAAGAGTTACGTTTTTAGTATTAGGAGCAAGCACGGCACCACCGGTACACTGAAGCTCAACATCTGCGGTTCCCATGATATTCCAGATGACAGTCTGGTTATAGTTCTCCTGAATTGCTCTGGCCTTATCTAAATCTGAACCGTTTGAAGAAGTATGACCCTTGAAATTACCTACTCCATTAACCTCTACTCTCGGTTGTGACAGACGCAATGCCGAACCTTTATTTGTACCGCCATTAATGTTAAGTACTACAACAGAAGAAGGATTCTTCCTTATCCTGAACTGCTCGGATGAAGCAAGAGCAGGAAGCATTTCGGGAGTGACATTAACGTAAACTACTTTTCCGTCGTACTTGGAATCCGTAGCATCGATAGTAACAAATCCATTAGAATTGGTTATTTTAGAAGCTTCTAAGCAATAATCAGCAGATTCAGCTCTTGCCTGAAGGAAATATGACCAGCCCATTTCCGCATCTTCTACAGCTTTATCTGAACAGATTCTGTTAAGAAGACGGTTAACGTTTACGCTGGCATTAGGATTGATAGCCTGGACAAAAGGCTTATCGGTATATCCGCCTTCGAACTTAATATTTCCGTTTGTTGTATTAAACTTAGCGGCTATAGTCGGATCATATCCGCCAAACACATCACTCGGAGCTTCAAAATAAATCGCGCTGGCAGTCGTTTTGCCAAATCTGATATAAGCATTATCTCCTTGACCGGGAGTATATTTACCTACCAGGAAAAGAGCAGTCGAATCTATGAAATCTACGTCAATATTATCTTTTTCATGAATATAGTGATTGGTCGCGAAATTAGTCTCTGTATGGTTACGCTGTACTACCGTTTCAGCTACGATACCGTAGTCGACCGCGCCTCCAAGGATCGTTGCGTAGTTGATGGCACTCGCTGAATCATATATTGTTGCAGCATTTACCTGGTTCTTTTTGCCTGTGAAGACAGGTTCCAAGGCCAATGTTCCAAGTACTACTGCAAATGCCACGATTGCCGAAGTTGCTCTTTTCGCGATATTGAACATAGAAACTCCTAAAAAATAAAAATATTTTATCAGCGTAATTCTATGAACAAATTGTAAAAATTTCAAGAGATTCAAATGAATTTGAACAAATTACCACAAATTTGTCATCAAAAAAGGCTGTCTCAAGCGAAAACACCATGAGACAGCCTTTTATCAGCCTTACTTAAAATATGTTAATTATTGAAAAGCAGGTACAGGATGATAAGAATTGCGATAGCAATAGCGATTGCAATTGCAACCTTGATAGGAGATACCGGAGCCTCGCCCTTGATCTGACCTGTCTGACCATTAACTACGATATTGTAGAGCTTATCCTTGAACTTGAAGTTTGCGATCCAGATAGGAGCAAGAACGTATTTATAGGTAACTTTCGAATAAGCCGTATTGAAAGTGAGCTTTGAAACGCTGTCAGCCTTTCTCTTCTTTCTTTCCATGCTGGAGATCTCATTCTTGAGCTTATCCTTGATCTGATCCTTGGCAATATCCCAGCCTTCATCAAGACCTACGGTGTAGCGCTCTGCAAGGAAACCTGCGATGAACTCAGGTGAATACTTGCGAAGCTTGGAGAAATCGAAGACCGACGCCTGCTTGATAAAGCGGTTCGTAGTCTTTTTGCTGGCATAGACGGTCTCGTCATCGATGAAACGCTCATAGATACCGCGGTATGTTCTGTACGTTGTGACTGTGTTGCCGTCCTTATCCTTGCTGTTGAAACCGAGCTTGATCTCATAAGGAGACGTTGTCTGTGAATCGTATGTCCAGTAAGGAAGATATACACCGTTGAAGTTCTTTGCTTCACAGCTCTGCTTGGCTTCCTTGGGTGCAAAAAGCTTACCCTTCATCCAGCTCTTGAAAAGCTGTGCAGCCTTTTCCTTCGTGATCTCGAAAGGAACGACACCGCCCGGTGCAACGACGTCATCATCGTTGTCAACAGGCATTACCTGGGTGGAACCGCAGTAAGGGCAGCACTGCGCCGTGTCAGCGGAATCCATGATCGTCTCAGCGCCGCAGTTCTTGCAGACCAGAGATTTCTTTTCTTTACCCCAGTCGAGGCTCTCACGGTTCTTGGCAGAAGCAAAATCCAGTTCCTCTACGTCCTGTCCGTTGTCTTCAGGCTTGGGAAGTGTCCTTGAGTAGCCGCAGAACGGGCAAGTCATGGACAGAGTGTCAGGATCGTAAACTACCGTAGCGCCGCAATTCGGACACTTCTTGTCAGTTACGTCCTCGGTTTGAGCCGCAGTAACGACTTCCATCTGTTCTTCTGTGTTTCCCATGTTCTCTGCCATAGTGTCACCCCTTTATAAAGTATTTATCAGAATTCTCTTCTTCTGCCCTTGGGATTCTCGGGAGCCTGCTCGCCGTCGTTGTCGCCAAAGTTCTTTCTGCCACCGTTTCTGCCGGCAAATCCGCCTCTTCTCTCACGATTGGGTCTGCCCTCTCTTCTTCTGGGCTCTTCCTCTACGAAATCGTCCGGCTTAGGTAAGCAGTCGCGGATGGAGAGGTTAAGTCTTCCCTGTGAATCGATCTCAATGAGCTTAACGTGAACCTTATCACCCTCATGAAGTACATCTTCAACCTTCTCTACTCTGTTCCAAGCCATCTTGGAGATGTGAACGAGACCTTCCTTACCCGGGAGGAACTCTACAAAAGCACCGAAGTCCATGAGTCTTGTAACAACGCCGTCGTACTCTGTGCCTACCTCAGGATCAGATATGATGCCGTTGATGATCATCTTTGCCTTCTCGGCCTTTTCGAGATCAGGTGTGGAGATATAGACCATACCGTCATCGTTGATGTTGATCTCAGCGCCGGTATCGGCAATGATCTTGTTGATGACCTTTCCGCCGGAACCGATGACTTCTCTGATCTTGTCAACGGGAACCTGCATGGAGATGATTCTGGGAGCCCACTTGTTGAGCTCTGCACGGGGTGCAGGAATGCAGGGAAGAATTATGTCATTGATGATATGGAGTCTTCCCTTGTGTGTCATCTCGAAAGCAGCCTTGATGATGTCTAACGTAAGACCTTCTACCTTGATATCGACCTGGATGGATGTGATACCTTCTGTAGTACCGGCAACCTTGAAGTCCATATCGCCGAAGAAGTCCTCGATGCCCTGGATATCCATGAATACGAGGAAGTTGTCGTCATTGTCGGGATCCGTGATAAGTCCTGAAGATATACCTGCAACAGGTCTCTTGATCGGAACGCCTGCGTCCATAAGTGAGAGCGTTGAAGCGCAGACTGAACCCTGTGATGTGGAACCGTTACTCATCGTGATCTCGGATACTGTTCTGATCGAGTAAGGGAACTCTTCCTCAGAAGGAAGTACAGGAATGAGTGATCTCTCGGCAAGAGCGCCGTGACCGATCTCTCTTCTTCCGGGTGACTTGGAAGGCTTAGCCTCACCTGTGGAATAACCCGGGAAGTTGTAATGATGCATATATCTCTTATATGTCTGCTCATCAAGACCTTCGAGCTTCTGTGCGTCATCAAGAGGAGCCAATGTACAGATATTCATTACCTGTGTCTGGCCTCTCTGGAAGAATGACGAACCATGAACTCTCGGGAGAACGCCTACTGCGCAGGATAAAGGTCTGATCTCATCCAAAGCTCTGCCGTCTACTCTGACATGCTCACGGAAGAGGTAATCTCTTACGACCTTCTTTTCGAGCTTATAGATGGCATCAGGAGCCCACTTGGAAAGGCCCTCTTCCTTCTCTTCGAGGAGAGCAGCAACCTCTTCCTGGAGTGCTGCAACGTTAGCGTCCCTTACTTCCTTTTCCTTGGAAAGGACTGCTGCACGCATCTTATCCCAGCCATATTCCTTAACTGCTTCGAAGATCTCTTCCGGTACGTCAGCAGATTCGTAAGTGAACTTCTCCTTACCGATCTCAGCTACGATGCTGTTAATGAATTCGCAGATCTGCTTAATGACTTCGTGACCTTCAGCAATAGCATTCAGCATTACGTCATCAGGTACTTCGTTAGCTCCTGCCTCTACCATGCAGATCTTGCTCAGGGTACCTGCAAGAGTAACGTACATCTGTGATACTTCACGCTGCTCGAGCGTAGGATTGATGATAGTCTTGCCGTCGATAAGTCCTAAAACGACGCCTCCGACAGGTCCCTTCCACGGGATATCGGAAATAGCGATAGCAATGGATGTACCGAGCATGGCCGTGATCTCGGGAGAACAGTCAGGGTCAACGGACATAACGAGGTTGTTGACACAGACATCATTTCTTAAGTCCTTAGGGAACAAAGGTCTGATAGGACGGTCGATAACACGGGAAACGAGAATAGCCTTCTCGCCCGGTCTTCCCTCTCTCTTAAGGAAGCCGCCCGGCATCTTACCTACCGCATACATCTTCTCCTCGTAATCTACTGAAAGCGGGAAGAAATCAATTCCCTCACGAGGTGTGGCACTTGCAGTTGCTGTGGAAAGCACGGTTGTCTCACCGTATCTTACGAGTGCGGAACCATTAGCAAACTGCGCGATCTTACCGGTCTCGACTACCAACGGTCTGCCGGCGATTTCAGTTCTGAAAATCTTTTCCATCTGAATCTCCTTTATGAAATATAGAATTTATTTAAAGGAGGTAGTTCGTAGATTCACGGTCCGAGCAAAACAAAGCTCGATGTTCGGGCAGTCAATCTACACACTACACTCCTTCTCGAACTTAATAATTATATACTAAAAGCGCAATAAGACAAATTACAAACCCTTAAGCGCGTTATAAACTGCCTCGGCAAGACCCTTGTGTCCCGCAGGATCAAGATGCAGGCCGTCCTCGACTGAAGGCTTGATATAAAGCTTAGCATCCAGGAACATGCATCCGTGTTTGTCTGCGACTTTCTTATAGTATTCTGCGAGACGCTTGGATTTATCTATGGATACTTCATCGAAAGAATCGCAAAAAGGTCCTTTCAGAACATCCGGAGAGATCTCCGGAGGTGATACGACAAGGATCTTCGGGACATATCCCTGCTTGATATTCATAACGCTTTCAGCCTTGTTGACGATCTCATTAAGTCCTGAAGATATCGCATCAAGGGAAGCATTATACACGGTCTTCATGTCATTGGTCCCGAGCATGATGACAAGATAATCAACGGGCCTGTGCGTGCACAGTATACCCTTTATGTAATCAACACCGTTCTTCCAGTCGTCGTTAGGATCATCGAAAACTGTGGTCCTGCCGTTAAGTCCCTCTTCAATTACCTTGAACTCATCGCCAAGGAGTTTCTGGAGAACGCAAGGCCACCTTATATCTTCGGAAAGTCTTTCGCCGTTTACCGGATTATGTCCATAAGTATTTGAATCGCCAAAACAAACTACTGATTTCATATTCATTCCTTTACTGTCTTTAAGTCATCAAGCCATACATTTCGGGATGCATCGGAAGGCATTCTCCAGTCGCCTCTCGGAGACAGAGATACAGTACCGACCTTCGGACCGTCCGGAACGCAGGATCTCTTGAACTGCTGTGCAAAGAAACGTCTTAAGAAAGTCTCTTCCCACTTGTAGATCGTATCTGCATCATACGTTCCGTCAAAAGCCGTAAGCGCCATACGGTATATCTTCGAAGGTGTAAAGCCGTACCTGATCATGTAATAAAGGAAGAAATCGTGGAGTTCATAAGGTCCGACTGTTTCTTCGGTCTTCTGAGATATCTTTCCGTCCTCAGTCGGAGGCAGGAGCTCGGGCGAAACAGGCGTAGCAACTATGTCCGCAAGCGCCTTGGAAAGCGACGGATTAACATCTGCCGTGCGTGTTGATTCATAAGATACAAGATACCTTACCAGAGTCTTCGGGATAGAACAGTTAACTCCATACATCGACATATGATCGCCGTTATAAGTAGCCCATCCGAGAGCGAGTTCGGAAAGGTCGCCCGTTCCAATGACTATGCCGCCCTCCTGGTTTGCAACGTCCATAAGGATCTGAGTACGCTCCCTCGCCTGGGAATTCTCATATGTGACGTCGTGAACGTCGATGTCGTGGCCGATATCCTTAAAATGCTGAGTGACTGACTCGGAGATCGGGATCTCCCTTAATGTACAGCCGTATTCTTCAGCTATGTTTATCGAATTGTTCTTGGTCCTTGCCGTCGTGCCGAAACCTGGCATGGTAATAGCAATGATGTTCTTGCGGTCAAGACCAAGTTTATCGAAAGCATGGATGGTAACTATGAGAGCGAGCGTGGAATCAAGTCCGCCCGAAAGACCGATGACTGCTTTACTGCAATTTATAGCCTTAAGTCTGGTATAGAGGCCTGCTGCCTGCATGCTGAGGATATCCTCGCATCTTGCTGCAAGATCGTCTTTACTCTTTGGAACAAAAGGCGTTCTGCTGATCTTCCTTTGAGGCGTGATATCCGGGAATTCAGCATCAAATTCAATTATATCCACACCGTAATATCCGGTATTATCTGCCGCGAAAGTATTAGATCTTCTTCTGTCTGCCTCGATGCGCTCCAGATCTATATCAGCGTAAATGATCGCATCGTCATCATTATCATTGGCAAATCTCTTGCTCTCGCTTAGGATCTTGCCGTTCTCAGCGATAAGATTATGCCCGGCGAAAACAAGATCCTGCGTTGATTCTCCTAACCCTGCATCACAATATACATAAGCCGCCATAAGCTTAGCGCTCTGCATCTTAACAAGATCTCTTCGAAACTTCGCCTTACCTATGATCTCATCCGAGCAGGACAGATTAAAAATGATCTCTGCACCGCTTTTCACATAATCAACAGAGGGACTCGTTGCAACCCACAGATCTTCACAGATCTCGACCGCAAAGCTGAATCCGTCACAACTGAACACTGCCCTTCCGAAACAGATATCATCATCAGTCATGACGATCCCGTCATCTTCAAAAGGCATGAAATGCCTGAGTTCATAAAACTCAGAGTAGTTCGGAATATTCTGTTTCGGAACGATGCCTATTATGTCACCCTGATGGATAACGGCTGCAACATTATAGAGCTTACCGGATAAAACAAAAGGCAGACCGGCGATGATCACGGTATTCAGATCTGCGGTCTGCTCTGCCAGATCGTACAAGCCTTCGATCGCCTTATCAAGCAAAGCATTTTGCAGGAAAAGATCGCCGCAGGTATATCCGGTTAATCCTAACTCCGGGAAAACGGCAACTGCACAATCGTTATCTGCAGCCTTTTTAGCGAACTCAACAGTCTGGCTGACATTATAATCAACGTCTCCGACTCTGACCTTCGGACTTGCCGCCGCTACTCTGATAAAACCGTCAAGCATATTAATACCTCCCGGAATGTCATAACTTATTAATTATAGCATCTTTACTTAATGAAAGAAAAAGCGGCCCCGTAAGGAACCGCTTCTTTGCAATAATCTGTTTGAAAGATTACTTTCTGATACCAAGTCTTGCAATAAGTGTTCTGTAACGCTCGATATCAACTGCTGCAAGGTAATCAAGGATGTTTCTTCTCTTACCAACCATCATGAGAAGTCCTCTTCTGCTGTGGTGGTCACCCTTGTGGGTCTTCAGGTGTTCTGTGAGGTGATTGATCCTGTAAGTAAGAAGTGCAACCTGAACCTCAGGAGAACCTGTATCGCCCTCAGAGAGTGCATATTCCTTGATGATAGCCTGCTTGTCGAAAGATGCTGACATAATCTTTCCTCCTTTAGAATAAATACGCCAAAATCGAAGATAAGGGTCGGAGTCTTCCGCAAAACTGCGATTAAGGCAACTTGGTGATGATACCATCTGAATCCCGGATTGTAAAGGCATTCGGACAGAGTTTTCGAAAGAATACCAAAATAATACCTGAACCTGATAAAAAAGGTACCAGAAAAGTATTATGAGTTCAAAATGCACAAATTGATACTTTTTTTAGCAGTTTTAGGTACTCAACAGGTATTGGCGATATTCAAAACAAAAGCGGCCGCCTTTTTCAAGACGGCCGCCGTAATCTTTAATTTATCACCTTAAGATCAACCGAAGATGCGGAAGTTTCTGATGATAGGAGCGATAGTATTTGCAACTGTGGACATGAGCTTGATGAAGATGTCCAGAGCAACGCCTACAACGTCCTTACGTGTATCACCGATCGTATCACCGGTAACGGATGCCTTGTGCGCAGGAGATCCCTTGCCGTGACCCTCGAGCATACCCTGCTCAATGTACTTCTTTGCGTTATCGAAAGCACCGCCGGAGTTACCCATGAAGATAGCTCTCGGGATAGCAACGATCGTAGCGCCTACGAGGATACCGCCTACGAATTCAACACCGAGTATGAAGCCGCCTATGATAGGGATAAGGAGAGCGAGGACAGAAGGAAGAACCATTCTGTGGATAGCTTCCTTAGCTGCCATGGCGATCATCATGTTGTAGTCAGGCTTAGCCTTACCGTCAAGAACTTCCTGTGTCATCTGCTTGTCGCCGACATCAGCCATGATCTTGGCTGCATCGATCGTGTTATCCGTGAGGATAGCGCAGAAATATTCAACGAGTGCGCCACCGAGGATACCACCACCTACAACGAAGAATGAAGCGAAGTTAAGCTGCAGGGGCTGTCCGATCTCTGTGTAGTTACCAACGTAAGCCATGATGAGGGAAACTGTAGCGAATGCTGCAGAACCGATGGCAAAACCCTTACCGATAGCAGCTGTTGTGTTACCTACTGCATCAAGCTTATCCGTGATCTTACGAACGTCAGGTGCGAGGTGGCAAGCTTCTGCAAGTCCGCCTGCGTTATCTGCGATAGGACCGAAAGCATCGATGGATACCGTAGCGCCAACGAATGCGAGCATACCGAGAGCGGAGATCGCGATACCGTAAGAACCGCAGATAACACCGGAAACGATAAGTGCAACGATGATTACGAATACAGGAAGAAGAACTGATCTCGAACCGACAGCATCACCCTTCGTAACTACGAAAGCCTCACCCTCTGTGCACATCTCGGCAAGCTTCTGCGTAGGCTTGTGATCTGTGGAGGTGTAGTACTCTGTGATTATGCCGATTGCGATACCTGCAACGATTCCCATTACGGAAGAGATCCAGGGAGAAATCCATCCGAACTTGAAACCGTATGTTGCAAGATCAGAAGCGGAAACGCCCGTTCCGTTGAAGATCATGTAAGCAGCAACGCCTCCGAATACGATCGTGCAGCCTGCTGAGATCCATGTGGAAAGGTCGAGCTCTTTGGACGGGTTGTCACCCATCTTCTTAATGTTAGCGAGTCCAAGACCGATAAGGCATCCTACGAGACCGCAGCCTGCGAGGATCGTCGGGAAAAGGATCGTAGCATTGAATGTAGCATCGGAAACTGTCTCACCGTGTGTCTGATAAAGCGTAACGGCGATCATGAGAGAAGCGGACATTGTAGCAACGAATGACTCAAGGAGGTCAGAGCAGTTGCCGGCGATATCGTTAACGTTATCACCGATGAAGTCTGCGATAGTATTAGGGATTCTGGAGTCATCCTCAGGAAGGTCATGTCTGAGCTTACCGAGAATATCAGAAGAGATGTCTGCAGCCTTTGTGTAGTTACCGCCTGCTACACGGTTGAACATTGCAACGATGGAGCAGCCGAGAGAATATGTTGAGATTCTCATGATGTAAGGATTGCAGATGAGACCGAGCTGGATGAAACCCTGGCTCTGAGCGTCATGCTGTACACCGCCGAAGCAAAGGAGAACTGCCAGGAAGCCCAACATACCGAAGCCCTGAACTGCAAGGCCGCTGATGGAACCGCCACAGAGAGCAACCTTAACTGTCTCTCCGATCGAAAGGCTCTCTTTTGCTTTGTTCGAAGTACGAACGTTAGCATAAGTTGCGCTCTGCATACCGAGAACGCATACGATAGAACTCATCAAGGCACCCATAAGGAATGTGATACCGCTGGTCTTTTCAACAAAGAGTGTGAAGATAACAGCAACAACGGCAACAACCATAGCGATGCTCTTGAACTCCGTCTTAAGGAATGTCTGCGCGCCGGAACGGATGATGCCTGACAATTCGATCATGTCAGGAGTTCCTTCGGGCATCTTCTTAATACGGAAGTAATTGAACGCGACATAGACAAGTGCAAGGAATACTACGCCGAGTACGATTAACCAGGAAGTCGTTAATAAAGACATAAACCGGGCCCCTCTCTTAATAAATTTGATTATAGATTTGCAAAGCTACGGGCATAGTAAACCCACACTCTGTTTTAAACCCAACAGATTATACATATAAACATTTTCTTTGGCAATCAAAACAATACGGTTTTTTCCGTATAAAACAGGGATTTTTTCAGATTATTCCCTGATGAGAGAATCCACGAACAGATCGGGGTCAAAATCGGCAAGATCTTCCACGCTCTCGCCAAGACCGGCGAGCACGATCGGCTTACCTGACTGGTATGCAACGGCAATGGCGACACCGCCCTTTGCGCTTCCGTCAAGCTTGGTGATACCGACATAATCAAGACCCGTGACCTCGCCGAATCCTTCAGCCTGGATGACGGCATTCTGTCCCGTGGTAGCATCGATTATAAGAAGTGACTTGATAACCGCATCCGGAGCTTCCCTCTCGATGACACGCCTGATCTTGGCAAGCTCCTCCATGAGATTCTTCTTGTTGTGCAGACGGCCTGCAGTATCTACAAGAAGAACATCCGTGTTGCGTGCCTGGGCAGCATGGATCGCATCGAAAACGACCGAAGCCGGATCTGCGCCCTCCTGCTCCTGGGCAATAACTGCCGTTCCGGTCCTCTCACCCCAGGTCTTGAGCTGGCCGACTGCTGCAGCACGGAAAGTATCGCACGCAGCCATGAGAACCTTTTTCCCCTCTTTCTTATACCTGGCGGCAAGCTTGCCTGAAGTGGTGGTCTTTCCTGTCCCGTTTACTCCGATCATGAGGATGATATTGAGTTTTCCCGGAACTATCTCAACAGTCTGAGGTTCTCCGAGTATCTCGAGCATTCTCTCCTTGACTGAAGCAAGAACGGCTTCCTGGCTGTCATCACCGGTCTTCCTGATGTTATCCTTGACTCTCTCCATGATGTCTTCGCTCGCAGGGACACCGCAGTCGGCCCTTATGAGAAGTTCCTCGAGCTCATCGAGCATGTCCTCATCAAAGCGGCCGCTGTTAGCCGCAAGCTTTGTAAAACTTCCGGCGAAAAAGTTTCTTGTCTTCTCAAGTCCTCTTTTAAACAGATCAGCAAGTCCCATTATTTAAGCTCCATAGATAAGATCTTTGATACGCCGCGCTCGGCCATGGTAACACCGTACATCTGGTCGCAGGCTTCCATGGTACCCTTACGGTGCGTAACAAGAATGAACTGAGATTTGGACGAATGTCTTCTTACGAAGTCCGTAAATCTCGTGATGTTAACGTCATCCAACGCCGCCTCGACCTCGTCCAGAATAACGAACGGAGAAGGCTTCAGTTCCTGAATGGCGAAAAGGAGTCCTATAGCCGTAAGACAGCGCTCACCGCCTGACAGGAGCGAGAGATTCTGGAGTTTCTTTCCCGGAGGCTGTGCCTTGATATCAATGGCACATTCCAAAACGTCCTCCGAATCGTTGCCCAATATTATTTCTGCCGTACCGCCTCCGAAAAGATCCGTGAAGACCTGACCGAAGTTCTTGTTGATGGTATCGAAATGCTCGGTAAACTCGGATCTCATCTTTGTGAGGAGTTCTTCGATTACCTGCTCGAGATCCTTCTTGGCAGCCTCGATATCGTCTCTTTGTTTTGTCATGAAATCGAGTCTTTCAGAAAGCTCTGAGAACTCCTGGAGTGCACCCAGATTAACAGGACCCAACGCCTTGATGGCATTCTTTAATGTCTGGATCCTTTTAGTCTGCTCACCGATCTTTGTTACCGGTTCGACGGAATCCTTGATGTTGTCATATGTAGTCTCATAATCTTCCCAGAGCCTGTTCTTGTTCTGGTCGATCTCGTAAAGTATCTTGTCATATTTCGAAACATGGGCATTAAGCTTTGCCTGCAGCTCACTTATCTCATTTCCGCTTGCAGCAAGTCTGTCACCAAATGATGACAGATCACCAGAGACGGCAGCTCTCTTCTCAAAGAGTTCTGCAATCTTATCTTCCAACACTTTCTGCTGCTTGGCATTTTCGTCAAGCTTTGCATCCAGTCCGTTTATCTCCCTGGTAATGCTGTTAACGGTCTCTTTCGCTTCTTTTATTGCCGAATCGAACTTGTCTCTTCCCTGCTTGGCCTCTTCGATCTGCTTCTTGATGTGACCTGCAAGATCAAGGATACCGCTTCTTTCGGTGAGTTTGCGTTCGGCAAGGGATGCAGCCTCCCTGACCTTGGCTACGACCTGTTCGAGCTTAACTGCCTGCTCTTCGGAAAGCCTCTGCTGCTCTTCGATCTCTTCCTGGTAATCAGCCAGTTCGCCGTTTACCTCACCCTCAATACGGGTAAATTCCTCCATATCCTCTTCGAGTCTTAATTTCGATTTGGATACCGTCTGCATATTCTCATCGAAATGTGCGAGAGTCTCTTCAGTCTCGTCCAGTCTCGTCCTGGTATTGTTATATTCGCCCTCGGCCTTGACCTCTTCAAGCTGATAGAACTTGAGCTGTTCACCGAGCTGAGCTAGCTCGCGCTTTATGGTACCGATACCGTCGTCGACTTCCTGACGCTGATCTTCGGAATCAGCAAGCTTTGCCTCTAATTCGGCAACCGCCTTTGTAAGCGAATCGATCTCGGCCTTCCTACCGATGATTCCCGTACCGGCTCCGGTTTTTCTCAAAGAACCGCCCGTAAGCGATCCTCCGGGATTTACCGAATCACCCTCAAGCGTCATTACCTTATATGAGCGGCCCGTCCTGGAAGCTATGATCCTCGCAGAATCCAGGTCATCCGCAACAAGTATCCTGCCCAAAAGGTTTGATACGATATCTTCAAGATTGCGGTCCGCTTTAACAAGCTCGGAAGCCACACCGATATATCCCTTTACGCCCTTAGCCTTTCGGAGATCATCCTCGTCAATGTATCTGGCCTTTATGTTCTCGATAGGAAGGAACGTGATCCTTCCAAGTCTCTTTTCTTTAAGGATCCCGATAAGTTCAGCGGCATCCGCTTCACTCTTGGTTACAACATTATGAAGTGCATTTCCCAAAGCCGTCTCGATAGCGGTCTCATACTTGCCGTCTGTCTCGATCAGGTCACCCAGAATGCCTACCATGAGCTTCTTAACTGACCTGTCAGTCTCGGAAAGCTCAATAAGGCGTCTTACGGACTCCTGATAACCTTCTTTACGCTTATCGATGTCTTTCAATGTTTTGAGCTTTGATTCTTCGGCAGAAAGCTTTCTGTTATTGATCTCGAAAAACTGATTGAGCTCGACCTGACGTCCCCTCAGTTCCTCGAGTTTCTTATTCCTGACTTCGATATCCTTGGAAACATCGCCTTTAATCTTTCTGATCTCGTTCAGAGCCTTTTCCTGCTCTACAAGAGCTGTGCTGAGTTCGGTCTTTCCGCTCTCGGAAGCAGCTCTGGCTTCCTGCATATCCTTGATCTTGTCATCAAGGGCAGATATTCCTGCCTGACATTCGGTTATCTTCTTTCTTGTCTCGAAAAGTTCTTCGGTCTTAGCCTTTATCTTGGAATCAGCTTTGCCTGCTTCTTTGCGGCTGTTCTCATACTCCTCGAACTTCGCCTGGCGTTCCTTGTCAAGTGTCTCGCTGAGGGTCTTGGCCTCATCCGCTTCCTTAAGAAGACTGTCAGCCTTGGCCTTCTTCTCATTAAGTTCTTTAGTGAGCTTTTCTACTGTCTCATCCGTGGACTCCATGTCAGACTTGAGTTCTTCGATCCTCTGATTAGTCTGGTTAAGTCTTTCTATCGAGACCTTCTTATCCGTCTGCGCCTCGTGTTCATACTCGGTAAGGTCAGAAAGATCCTGCCTTCTGTCCTCGATCTCGTTATCCAGCGCTTCACTCTTCTCTATTATCTGCTGATGGCTTTTCCTGAGCTTAAGATATTCGTCTTCGCGTTCCTTTATCTCGTTCTCGAGCTGTTCCTTAAGGCCTGCCGAATCGCCCATCTCCTTATTGGCTTCAGTGATCTTATGAACGAGGAGCGAAGTCTCGAGCTTCTTTAATTCCTCATAGTTCTCATTGAACTTGCGGGCTTTGCCGGCCTGCTCCTCGAGAGGACCCTTGCGTGTCTCCAGTTCGCCCAGAATGTCATTGATCCTTACGAGGTTCTGCTCGGTATTGTTGAGCTTTCTCTGTGCCTCGTCTTTCCTGACACGATACTTGACGATACCTGATGCTTCCTCAATGACACGGCGTCTGTCTTCAGACTTGGTAGAGAGAATATCATCGACCCTGCCCTGTCCGACCAGTGAATAGCCGTCACGTCCCAGTCCGGTGTCAAGGAAAAGGACCGTAATGTCTTTAAGACGGCAATTGACCTTATTTATCTGGTATTCTGATTCACCTGACCTGTAAAGCCTTCTGGTAATGCAGATCTCAGGAAAGGCATAATCGATATAACCGTCTGAATTATCGAAAGTAATGGATACTTCGGCATAGTTCATGGAACGTCTGGCTGAAGTGCCGTTAAAGATGACGTCTTCCATCTTGCCGCCGCGGAGCTGCTTGACGCTCTGTTCGCCCAATACCCAACGGACCGCATCACTGATGTTGGACTTTCCGCTTCCGTTAGGACCAACCACGGCCGTAAGACCGCGGTCAAAGTCGATACAAGTATATTCGGGGAACGATTTGAACCCCTGAAGCTCCAGTTTCTTTAAATACATTCTCCGGTCAGTTCCGTCTTGATCCTAAATTTCACGCAAGCATTATAACTCAAACGAGGTCTTTTTGTGGGACAATCTGCTTAACATCCTTCAGGGTAAAGGCGCATATACTCCTTTAAGCCCTTCTCAGCGCACTTTTGCTCGGCATCCTTTTTACTGTGGCCGGTCGCGCTTGCAAGAAGAACGTCATCCGAGTAGACACTAACGTCAAATTCTTTCATGTGTGCAGGACCTCTTTCGCCTGTCACTTCAAATCTGATCGTGTGCTGGAACCCTCTTGTCTGCGCGAGCTCTAACAGCCTGCTCTTGTAATCCAGGAAAATCTCGCCGTTAACTGCCTTATTTACCGTTTCGGTAAGATTTTTCAAGATACATTTCTTAGCCTGTTCGAATCCGCCGTCAAAATATACTGCCGCAATAACCGACTCAAAACAGTCAGCCAGCGTCGAATCCTTGTCATTGCCCCCGCTTTGCGCTTCACCCTTGCCAAGAAGCAGATAGTCTCCCAGATGGAGCCTTCTGGCTACCTCGGCAAAAGATTTCTCACAGACGGAGACGCTTCTCATTTTCGAGAGATATCCTTCGTCAGCCTGAGGCTTTAACTCGTAGATCATCTGTCCTACAACAACGTCGAGCACCGCATCACCGATGAATTCCAGTCTCTGGTTGGATTCCCAGTGTCCTCTCCCCGACTCGAAAACGTAGGTCGTATGAGTAAAAGCCGTTTCCAGGAGCGACTTGTCTTTAAAGGTATATCCCAGATCATTTTCGAATTTTGAATAATCAGTCATAGTAATAATCGCTCAAGATATATTTACGAGAAACGGCTGAATGCATAAAAACGCACCCAGCCGTCAAACTTCAAAGTTAATTCAGAGATCTTAAGATCTCCGGTATATTAGCCCTCTGTAAGGCTCTGAATATACTCGACTGCATCCTTGACGGTAACAACCTTCTCAGCTACATCATCAGGGATCTCGATATCGAATTCCTGCTCCATAGCCATAACGAGCTCAACCATATCAAGAGAATCTGCGTTGAGATCGTCAACGAAAGAGGAATCCTCAGTAATTGTATCCTCATCTACGCCGAGCTGATCAACTATCATCTGCTTAATCGAGTTGAAAAGTTCTTCATTTGTCATAATAAGTACCTCCGTACGATTCTAAATAAATCCACAAACTGTTTTTAATGTAAGTTAAGGTTTTTGTCAATAGGCTATTTTGACTGTCGAAGTTCTTTGACAATTACCCCTTCAGGTATTGTTTTCCCTTAATAAGATAGTCAACCCCCGATACAATCGTCATAATAACACATATTCCGAAAAGGACATCTCCGATTACGGTAACAACGCACAATCTTAACGGATATCCATCGAAACCAAGACCGAAAATCTTCATGAGCAAAGGCTCAAACATAAGATAGATTAGAGCTATCATCTGCGTTACCGTCTTGATCTTGCCTATCATCTTGGCGGCGATGACTTCACCTTTGGCAGCGGCTATCATGCGAAGCCCGGATACCGCGAACTCTCTGAGAATAATGACCATTACGGCCCACGCGGAAAGCCTTCCCAACGCGATAAAAGCGAGCATAATGCTTATAACAAGGATCTTGTCAGCCAGCGAATCAAGGAATTTGCCGAGATCGGTAATGAGGTTATACTTCCGGGCGATCTTGCCGTCAGCCGCATCCGTAAGTGATGCCAGGATAAAAACACCTGCGGCTACGAGCATGCCGTTTGAATTGATGAAGCTGTTCCATCCTTCAGGCTGCCATCCGAATATATTGACCGGGAGCATGAAAAGGAGAGTTACCGGTACGAGTACTATCCTCAAGATCGAAAGCTTGTTGGGAAGATTCATGACCTGCCTGCTCCTTTACAATAAATAATTCTTTTTAAAGAAAATCATACTAATAATATACAAAATTACTTATCCGTCAAATCGTAACGGCAGTCATATCGTATTCATCCGAACAATCGACGATCTTAGCCTCAACGAAGTCGCCTATCTTAAGCTCACCATCCTGTGAAGCTATATAGATCACCGGATCCACCTCAGGAGATTCGCCGTAACTTCTGCCGATATAGAATATGCCGTCATCAGATACCGAACAGATATTCACCTTGGTTACCGTACCAAGCCGTTTCTTAGACTGTTCCGCAGATATCTCTTTCTGAAGCTCATATATCTCGTCATATCTTCTCAGCTTGGTCTCGTCATCAATCTGATCAGGCATGTCATAAGCAGGTGTCCCCTCTTCCGGTGAGAAGATAAAGCATCCGAGTCTGTCGAACTTCCACTTGCGGAGGTTTTCCTTCAGATTATTAAAGTCTTCCTCGGTCTCGCCGGGGAAACCTACCATTACCGTCGTTCTGATAATGCAGTCAGGCATGGCTTTTCTGATCATCTCAAGCCTTGACGTTATCAGTGCGGCATTATCCCTGCGGTACATGGCCTTAAGGATCTTATCCGAACCATGCTGGATCGGAATGTCAAGATAATGCGCAACCTTGGGATTACCAGCCATCTCTTCAATGAGATCCGGAGTAATTCCGTCCATATATCCGTACATGACACGGATCATCTCGATACCGTCGATCTCAGAAAGCTTTTTAAGGAGCTTGGATAAGCATCTCTCGTTGTAAAGCTCTATGCCGTAATTAGTCGTATCCTGGGCAGCAAGAACTATCTCCTTAACGCCCTTCTTCGCTATGATCTCTGCCTCTTCGATGATATCTTCCATCGGACGGGAGACAAAAGTTCCCCTAATGAGCGGTATCGCACAGAAGCTGCATCTGTGACGGCATCCTTCGCCTATCTTGAGCCATGCATATGCCTCTGTCGAAAGATCCCTGTCCTTAACAAGATGCGCAAAACCGCCTACTCCGGAAGTAAGGTTAATCTTATCCGAATTCTCATTATCGATCTCAGAAACGAGCTTTGCCACAACGTCGACTATGTCACCGTAATGGGCAGTTCCCAATACGGCATCTACCTCGGGAAGATCCTTCAGGATGTCTTCAGGATATCTTTGCGAAAGACAGCCCGAGACAATGATCTTTTTTACATTTCCGTTCGGGACCTTAAAATCCGCACACTCAAGAATGGCATCGATCGCTTCTTTCTTGGCTGATTCAATAAATCCGCATGTGTTGATCACTACGATATCAGAACCTGCAACATCGTTGATAACATTGTACCCGGCATTCTTGAGCTCAGTGGACATATTCTCGC
The DNA here is from genome assembly GCA_016288885.1 of Saccharofermentans sp. Lineage (GTDB taxonomy): Bacteria > Bacillota > Clostridia > Saccharofermentanales > Saccharofermentanaceae > Saccharofermentans. Next base: position 76,500 of record JAEFAV010000007.1, on the reverse strand, counting down.
AGTCGATGAGGTTCTTCGAGCATCCCAAAGCCAGAAGCGTGATCTTGATGTTCTTATTGTCAGGTGTAATCTTATTCATTTGTTAACAGACACTTTCATTTTATGTTTGTAAACAATATACGTTATAAGCGTTAAAAGGAAAAGGACAATAACCTGGAGAACAATATAAGCACACCATAAAGACTGCCCAAAACCTCCTAATACGATCCCCTCATCTTTGGGAATAATATGTGTCGCGTTGAGGATTAATTCCATTGCAGCACCTGCAGTAAATACAAGAAGGACCTGCCAAGGAATGTGTTTCTTAAAGTTATAGACAAAAGCCGAGATCAGATATACCGGCGCAAGTATAAATCCCCACATAAATAATGTTTCGTCTTCTGATCTCATATAAATGAAAGCAAGTATTATGAATAACACATGATACAGCAAGGCAACCAAGCATTGAACTGCAAGATCCCGTTCAGTAAAGACCGCCTTCATTCTTTCAGATGTAATCCTTATGATCTGCCCGAAATGATATCCTATCGAATTCCCGTCATCCATCTGTGGTTCTCCAATCACCGAGAAATATTTTGATTATCAAACTATTCTTACAATATCACTTCGCATATAAGGTTTCAACAGCCTAAACATCATTATCTGAGTTAAATCTGTGGCACTTGGCGTTAATTCAGAAAACCAGAAAAGTCAATAAAAAAGGCTGTCTTAATAGACAGCCTTTATTTCATAAAATAAACAGTAAATATCACTGATCAAGATATTGCCTGAACGCAGACCTTGAAGTCTCCTGACTATAGCCTCTCATTTGAGCAAGCTTAATATATTCAGCTTCCCTGTCAGCAGAATCATCCTGCGGTTCGCCAAAATTAGCTTCATAGAGCATCTTGCAGGTATCAACATCGCTTTCTAATCCCGTAACGACTTCGTCTGCGCAATCCGGATCGATTCCGGCCTCAAGCAGGCGTTGGAATATGAACTGCCGGCTTTCCTGCTTCTTGCCTGAACGCACCGCGAGAACCTTGCGCGATGCACGCATATCATCGATATATCCGGAACTGACCAGATTCGTTACGGCACTGTCTGCCGTATCTTCAGAAAAGCCTTTCTGAAGAAGATAAAGCCTGATCTTACCTGAAGAATATATACCGGTACCGATATGCCTGATCGCACAGGTCACGGCTTCCTTGGTCAATCTATTATCAGACATCGATTCCTAAGATATCGTCATCATCAGAGTCTTCTTCAGGTGCTTCAACATCCGCACCGCCTGAAATAACCTCATCGGCATCATCGTCTGCCGGCATGTAGGACTCTCTGATCTTCTCTTCGATCTCTTCCTTGATATCAGGATGATCGATAAGGAACTGCTTTGCAGCATCTCTTCCCTGCGCGATCTTGGCTCCGTTATAAGCAAACCATGATCCGCTCTTATCAATGATGTTATTCTCAACACCAAGATCAATGATACATCCTTCGGAAGATACGCCTTTACCATACATGATATCGAATTCGGCTTCCTTAAACGGAGGAGCTACCTTATTCTTAACTACCTTAACCCTTGTATGGCTTCCGACTACATCCGTACCGTTACGGAGCGTCTCGACCTTTCTGACATCAAGTCTTACTGATGCATAAAACTTAAGAGCACGGCCGCCGGGTGTGGTCTCGGGATTACCGAACATGACACCGACCTTCTCACGAAGCTGGTTAATGAAGATACATATGGTATTAGACTTGGAGACTACAGGCGCGAGCTTTCTCAAGGCCTGGCTCATAAGTCTTGCCTGAAGGCCTACATGGGAATCACCCATCTCGCCTTCGATCTCGGCTCTCGGTACCAGTGCAGCAACAGAGTCGATAACAACAACATCAATGCATCCGCTTCTGACAAGAGTCTCGCAGATCTCCAATGCCTGCTCACCTGTATCAGGCTGTGACAGAAGGAGATTATCGACATCTACACCGATATTACCGGCATATACAGGATCAAGCGCATGCTCTGCATCGATGAAAGCACATGTGCCTCCCATCTTCTGTGCTTCAGAAACACAGTGAAGCGCTACCGTGGTCTTACCGGAAGACTCAGGTCCGTAGATCTCAATGATCCTTCCCCTTGGCAATCCTCCGATACCAAGTGCGATATCAAGTGTCAGAGCACCTGTGGGAATGGTATCTATCTCTACCTGTGCCTTGTCGCCCAGACGCATAACCGCACCCTGACCGAACTGCTTCTCTATCTGCGCCATGGCGGCGTCAAGAGCTTTCCTTCTCTCATCTTTGTCCTGTAACTGGGCTACCGATCCTTTGGCAGCATTCTTACTCTTAGCCATATCGTCCTCCTGAATGTTGTTGAACATTTGTTCTTATTTATGAGTTTAATTCTATGTTTATGATACACTTTTGTCAACAAAATAAAGCTTACAAATTAGAACAAATACCGACAAGTCCATTTAATCGGACGCGACCCCCAAAGAAGCCTTATAAATAGGGATTTTCGATCAACAAAAAATATACCGCCGCTCAAACAGCGGCGGTAAAAATGACAAAAACCGACAAAAACCGACAAATTTCAGCGAGCGGAAAAAACGCTGTGCGGATATATCTTTTTACTAAGGTGTCGGAAAACCCAGCTTTTTCAGGATCTTATCTACTCTGTCTCTGTACGCATCGTCATCTTTGATCGTGTAGACGTAAATGTATGTATCACCGGAATAATACCAGCCGCCATAACAATATCCGTCAATAATATCATCATTCAGATTTCCGTTAAGAGTGAAATACTTATATCCGTCAGAAGAAATATCTGTAATCTTTCCATCAAAAATACCGGACTCAACATATTTCTTATATTGTGTGGAATACATTCCTTCTGCATTACTGATATCATCCGAGTTCCATATGACGGCTTCTAAACTGTTCATATAACTCCCGTTTTTTACAGTTACATCATAGCCATAGTGAAGTCCTTTCATTGTCCCGGCATCTTCATCCGTTCCGCCGATGTCAATAACTGTTCCGTCCATGGGTAAGAAATCATTATTCTTAGCTCCGACTTTGGCATCGAGAATAGCCTTCTTGAACTGATCTGAAGTCTTGCTCTTTACGCCGCCGGAACATGACGCTATGGAAAGGACCATAGAACTCAAAAGAACAACAGATATAACTTTCTTTAATACCTTACCCATAGACTGTCCTCCTCAGATTTTTATAAATCAGAAATCGTCGTAGTCTTCCGAATCAAAGTTCTGATAATAGTAGACAAAGCTGTCTATTATCTGATCGCGTGAGCGGAAGTTCCCGATTGCTTTTCCGCCGTTCTCCAGGCTCGCGATCCACTCCTCATCAATCATGCAGCCTACGTCCATGTTGATACCGTATTTTGCTTTCTTCAACAAGGGAACATCAGAAGCATCACCCAGGCAGAATAAATATCCGCAGAGCAAACGAATATACTCTGAACTGCCCTCCTGATAATTGGAAATCTCTTCTTCCAATAAAGAAATGATATAGTCCTTTGAAATCCTTCCGAAATCAAAGCCCAACTCGGCTATTAAATTCTCCGCGCGCTGTTCATTAGTCATAGACAGATCCCCATATTATTCAAATCACTTATGCCTACAGGATAATTATACCAAGAATCACATGTAACATAAAAGTGCGGATAAAACAGTCTACGGAATGATAATATCCCCATCAGAGAATCCGGCTCCTATTCCCGAATACTTTTTCAGAACCAGGCGTTGTTCTCCTGAACGTTTATATTTTCTGATCATCGAAGCTACGGATTTCAATGCCTTCTCATGCTCACATAATCCCGTAGTTCCGATCATATGCATAGGGGAGGAAAAATAAGGATCACAAGCCCAATCATCATTATCAGGATCAAAGGTCTTACACACTTCCAAAGAAACTCCGATACCATCTTCATTGGGACCGAAAAGCAAGAAGAGAATGCCGCCACCTGTTGGGATCTCTTTATCCGTAAGCACTCCGTTCAGCCATGTCTCAAACTTCTCATAGCTGCCGGCAGCAGGTTTCGGAACGCCTGTTGTTTTGGATTTCCTTATTTCCCTGATAAAAGAATAATCATTTCCTTTCCTGACAAATTCTTTTATGTCCAGTTCAGGAGATATCTCATATCTGTACTCATCCATAGGAGATCCTTTGAAACCGGACGGTATGCTTTTATCCGAACCGCTTCGTCCGGGAATGTAATAATACATATGACATATGATCGAAGCATCATCCATATATTCGTATTTTTCAGTCCGGCTGCTGTGGCCGGGGTTTATGGTTGCAAAATAAACGATTCTTCCAAGTTCATCATACCTGAACTTATATACATCACCATACCGGTGTTTTCCGTTATAAAAAGGATTATCGGACTCATGCAGTTCCATAGCCCACCTGTATCCTTGAAGATCAAAGAAAAATTTCGTTTCCCGTCTTCCAAATTCATTTACATGAGTAATAAAAAGCGGTCTTTCCTCCGCGTCATATCCGATCACATTATATCTGTCACCGTCTTTGACTGCTTTTTTCAGTACACGGCCTCTGGTATGACCGCCTATGACTCTGTAATCCACAAGACTGGGAGATTCGATGCCCAGCCAGTTCGCTGCAGTAGTATATTTGACTTTATGCGGATTTTCCCTTGCATGCAAAAAATTCCGGAAATGATCTTCCGCAAATCTGATCGCATCCCTTACATCCAGTTCCTTATCAAACTCAATATAATTATTCTTATTCATCAAGGAGTTCCTCATTTACGAATCTGATGATCTCTTCGGTATTCTCCAAAATATATTCCTTGAATGTTGATGTGCCTGCATCTGACTGTGATGCACCCTGGTCTTCACCGTAAACAATCCATTTACCGTTTATGGCGAGATTTGTTGAGATGATGATATTGCCTTCGCGGCAGACCATCCAAACGATAGATGCATCCGTCACTCCCCACTCATCTGAGATGAACCAGTTATCTCCTTCTTCCCAGTGGAGGCCTTTGTCGAAGTCCTTGGATTTATCGTAATACTCCCTGTATGCTTTTTGGGCATCTTCCTCGGATCCGTAGACCTTAAAAGTCAGATATTCGATCTCTGACGTTCGTCCGTGAAATCCGCTGTTGGAGATCTGAAGATAGCTGATACCGTCCTTTTCTCTTTCCGAAATATTCCAGTCAGATATGTCGTTATTGTCCTGCACTGATGTCTCAGTATCAGATTCAGATTCCTTTTCTCTCTTGGAAACCACAGCAGATCCAGTCATCCGCGTTCCGGGTTTTCCATTGCTGTTGCCGCATGCCGTAACAGTTCCGATAATCAACACCAGAAATAAAACCATTGATAATATCCCGGAACAGAGCGGGCGGTTAGATTTTTTCATGTTTTTTCGGGAATTTATTCCCCTGACATCTCCTGAACTAACTCAAGGATGAAATCTCCGAAATCATCTGCAAGAGTATCAATCTGCTCATATGTATCCATCTGACAGGATGCCAGGATAACTTTAGGCTCACCATCCGGGTTGAGATTCGAATAATCGAGGAAGACCATATCACCATTGCCGCAATTATATATGGGAATCCATTCATTCGGAAGTAAATATTCTATTCTGTCATTAAGTGCATAAGCAACGGAATTGCCTTCTAATACGGTTAAATTATCAGGATCAATACCGAAGATCTCGGTTCCGAAGAAAGACATATATCCGTATTTACTGTAGAAATCCGTCATTTGTCTGGAGAACTTGATTCCAAGCATCTCTTCAGCCTTTTTGATATCTTCTTCGGATTTTCCGCCGGCAGTCGTATAATACTGACAGCTCGGAGCCAGTGCCATCGCTTTTTCGTAATTTGAATAACTCATGTTTACCTCCACCGGAAACCAGATAATAGTTGTTTGCTCTGTTCATTTTTATTCTATCAAAAGATGACACGAAATTTTCAATTATAATTTTCGTCTCAGAAACTTAAAAACATGCCGTAAACAAACCTGCCGTTTAAATAATTATATTGTTTTCACGTTCGTTCCTTCAGGGATATTATCATAGATCCACTCGGCTACATCTATATGAAGTCTGATACAACCTGCTGAGATATGGGCTCCGAGGGTCGGATTCTGGATCGTTCCGTTGTAATTATACGTAACGCTGTGAAAATAATACGGGCCGTTCCACTGGGTCGCATAATAGCAGAGAGAACCGTGTGAATAGAAGTATGGAAGCTTTCCAGTTACCTCGAATTCCCCTCTAGGCGTGGAACTCCCGACCTTGCCGCATGACATCGGATAGATCTTGTATAAAGACCACTGATAAACACTTCCCGTGAATATCATGATGTAACAATTGTCGATATCGGCAAAGATATAATATGGAGTCTCGCTGTTATAAAATTCTTCGTTAATACAACGGACATGCTTGGCGGCACCCTTATAACACCAGCCGAGATCACCGTCTTCATCAAGATCATAATAGTCTTCACCGATACATGTCATTCCGTAATCGTGATCCTCAGTATCGCCTAAAATATCCTGCTCTACGGAAATGTTATATTCGTGGCAAAGCCTTACAAAATCATTCGAAGACAGACATTCCCTGAATACAAGATATCTGCTGTATCCGTCTTCGAGCATGGAAACATAGTAGTATTTGCCGCCTTCATCTGCATATCTTCCGCGGGCACCGGCATACAGATCTTCCACGAACTGTTCATCACTCTGCCCAAGTTCTTTGTACTCGTCAGAAAAATAGAAATGAAACATCACGTCATAAGCTGCAGATATTCCGTTGTCGAGGCTTTTTGCCAGTTTAAGCTTCTCTTCCTCATCAGCATGCATCTGACGGGTGACGATCGCATAAAGCCTGCCGACAAATTGAATATGTTTGGGATCTATATCTTCTTCAGTCAATTCATCTTCATCGAAAGAATCAGCAATGACCGGTACCGGAGCAGCGTTTACAGCCATAGACAAAACAGTTACAACTGCTAAGACAAGGGTGATCAGCTTTAATGCAATTCTTTTAAGCATCCGGTTATCTCTCTGTCAGGGTCATCTAAGGACATAATAACATTATTTTCCCGTTCGTGTGTTCATCTTTATTTTTTATGAATAAAACTTTTATGTTTTGTGAATATTGGTTTTAAGTTATTGAAATGGATGATACGGAAAACTATCATTGAATTTAATTATTAATCATTCTTGATATTTACCGGAGGGCGTAATGAAAAGATTGAAAAAGACCGATTACATCATTATTTCGATCATACTGCTACTTGTAATAGGTATTGTTTTATTTATTTTCGGCAGCAATATCACCAAAAACAGTAATTCCGTGCAAACAACAGAAACCGAAACCGATGTCTCTTACGAATCCTTCAACGGTAAAAGGATCGGCATAAGGACAGGAACCAGCTTCGAAGCTCTGACTCTCGAGCACTTCCCAGACAGTGAATACTCATATTTCGACACTGACAGCGACCTGATTACTGCTCTTATGAGTAATAAGATCGACGGATTCCTCGATGATGAACCTGTGTCAGCAATGATTCATATAGAGCACAAAGAAGTCGACTATATGAAGAGTTTGCTCGTGGACGACGATTATTACTGGGGCTTCAATAAAGATTCCGACAGATCTGACAAGATACGTGCAGAATTCAACGAAACACTTACCAATCTCAGATCGAGTGGCGAACTCGATAATATGAAGGCAAAATGGATGGGTGAAGATGAATCTGTCAAGACATATGACAAATCTGGGCTCACAGGTGAGAATGGCACGATAATGGTTGCTGTCGTACCCGATAAGGTTCCTTTCTCATACATTTCCAACAATGAAATGACAGGTTACAACATTGAGCTGTTGACGATCTTCTGCCGTGAACACGGATATAACTACGAGCTTGAGATGACACCTGTTCCCGGAATGCTCGCCGGAATTCAATCCGGCAGATACGATATCGGAGCAGGAACGCTTTCTTATACTGAGGAACGCAGTCAGATCATCAATTTCTCCGATGTAATATATAACGGCGGTGTTGTAATGGTCGCCAGATCAGAGGATCTCGGCACATCAGGTTCTGCAAGCGCACCTAAATACGACCTTTTCAACGGTAAGCGTATCGGTATAAAAACAGGCTCAAGCTTTGAACCTATAACCTTAAGTTTTTATCCGAATGCCGAGTACTATTATTTTGATTCATCCAGCGATCTCATAACTGCTCTTAAATCAGATAAGATAGACTGTTTTCTTGAAGATGAGCCGGTAGCTGCTGTTATTCACGGCGAACAACCTGATGTTGACTATATCAGACAACCGCTGATGGATGACGATTACAGCTTCTGTTTCCAAAAGGGCACACCGCGTTCATTGAGCCTTCAGGGGCAGTTCAACGAATTCCTTGCTAAGCTCAAGAGCAATGGAAAACTTGATGAACTGAAGCAAAAATGGACTGCTGGTGACGCATCCGCAAAAAAATGCGACTCATATGACCTTACAGGTGAGAACGGAAATCTTATGGTTGTTGTCTTACCTGATCTTGTTCCTTTCTCTTATATTTCTGATAACAAACTTGAAGGTCTTGCTGTAGAACTCACATATCTTTTTGCACAGGAATACGGCTATGACGTCACTTTCGAACAGGCTACGATCTCAGCGGGTATTGCAGGTCTTACTTCAGGTAAGTACGACATACTTGCCGGAAGCATTTCATATACAGAAGAAAGAGCTCAAAGCATTGATTATTCTGATGTTTTCTACAATGGTGGTGTTGTTGTCATTGCAAGAACTTCCGATCTTAATTCAGAAGGTAATTCTTCAGCAGAAAAAACATCATTTGTTGAATCCGTTAAAGCAAGCTTCGTAAAGAACTTCATTACAGAATCCAGATATGTTCTTATTCTCCAGGGTATCGGAACGACATGCATAATTACCGGTCTTTCCGTCATATTCGGTTCACTGCTGGCATTCTTCATCTGCCTCTTCAGAAGAACTGACAGTATTCTGGCAAACAAGATCGCGAATCTGTACGTCAAACTCCTTCAGGGCACTCCAATGGTCGTTCTCCTGATGATCCTGTACTATGTCGTTTTCGGAAAATCAGGCATTAATGCCATATGGGTAGCCGTAATCGGATTCTCACTTAACTTCGCTGCTTATACATCCGAGATCCTGCGTTCCGGAATAGAGAGCATCGATGGAGGCCAGAGAGAAGCAGCATTGGCTCTCGGATATTCAGAGAATCAGGCATTCTTCAAGTTCATATTCCCTCAGGCTTCAGTTAGACAGATTCCCGTATACAGAGGCGAGATCATTTCCCTAATGAAGAATACATCCATCGTCGGATACATCGCGATACAGGATCTCACCAAGATGAGCGACATCATAAGGAGCCGTACATACGAGGCATTCTTTCCTCTCATTGCAACGGCCATCATCTACTTCATCCTTGCTTGGATAATCGCTCTTGTACTGAACCTGATCCTTTCCAAGATAGATCCGAAGGCAAAGAGAGCTAAGGCAAAAGAAAAGGAGGCTACTGAAGTATGAGTATGATAAAGGTTGAACACCTCCGTAAAGAGTATCCCAACGTAATACCTCTAAAAGATGTAAATTGCGAGATTAATAAAGGGGACGTAATCTCCATCATCGGGCCTTCAGGAACCGGTAAATCCACCTTCTTAAGATGCCTTAACCAGCTCGAACAGCCGACATCAGGCACTGTTACATTCGACGGAGAAGTCATTACGGATCCGAAATGCAAAATGGAAAAGGTCAGACAGAAGATGGGAATGGTTTTCCAGTCATTCAATCTTTTCGCTAACCTGAACATAATCGATAACATCACAAATGCGCCGGTCAAGCTTCTCGGGATGTCCAAAGAAGATGCATTCAAAGAAGGCATGGCTCTTCTGAAGCGCGTTGGTCTGGCGGAAAAAGCATACAACTTCCCGGATGAGCTTTCCGGCGGTCAGAAGCAGCGTGTCGCCATCGCCCGCGCAATCGCGATGAAACCTGAAATGATCCTTTTTGACGAGCCTACGTCCGCGTTGGATCCTACAATGGTCGGTGAAGTTCTTCAGGTAATACGTTCGCTTGCCCAGGAAGGCATGACGATGATGATAGTTACCCATGAGATGAGATTCGCACGCGATGTTTCCACCAGAATCTTCTATATGGATGAAGGCGGAATCTATGAGGAAGGCACTCCTGCGGAGATCTTTGAAGCGCCGAAAAAGGAAAAGACCAGGATTTTCATCAAGCGTCTGAAGCAGCTCCCGTTCGTTATCAAGAATGCGGACTTCGACTATATTTCCTGCATATCCCGCATAGAACTGTTCGGCAAGGACAACGCAATCTCAGCAAAGACGATCAGGGATCTGCAGCTGGTCTTCGAGGAAATCGTAAAACAAGGCCTTGCGGAACGCGAAAATGTATACCCTGTAAATGTCACGATCGAATACTCCGAGGCAGACGGGAGCATTTTATTCGAGGCAACGTATAAAGGTGAAAGCTTCGATCCGGTCAGAAACGGCAACGAGATCTCAGCATCAATCATTAAGAATGCCACTTCATCATGTGAACACCAATATGAGGACGGTGTCAACAGATTTAAGAGCATTATCCGCAGTGGTATAATCAATAAATAGAGTTTTTCCGGAGGATTATATGAAGACTGAAATAATCAATATCTCCCCTAACGGAACGGGTATGGACAAGGCATTGGAACTTACTGAAAAAACCGCTGCTTTCTGCGGTCTTGATCATAAGTCTGCACTTCGCCTTCGTCTGCTCTCCGAGGAATTGATTGAGCTCATGCGTTCCTTTACTGACCTGCTCCTGGGTGACTTTTGGCTCGAAGCAAATGACAATAAGGTCGAGATTCATTTAAAGACTGATATTCCGATGGACTTGAAAACGCGGAAAGAGCTCCTCTCCGTATCTTCTTCTGGCAAGAATGCCGCAGCCAAGGGTCTTATGGGCAAGATACGCGAAATGATCACCACGGCTTCACTTCCCGAAGATCCCGAGACAAAAGCCATGGCCGATCAGGCTTTGGGCATAATGGCTTTAGGCGGTCAGATCGGATCTTATGCCGGCACTTACTCATGGGCAATGAGCACTTACGTCGCATCTGTCGACAAAGCATACAACATACAAACTGAAGCCAGGGAAGCCAAAGACGAATTGGAAAAATCCATCGTCGCCAACCTTGCCAACGATATCACTGTTCACATAATCAATTCCAGTGTGGAGATAACGATCTATAAGTCATTCGATTGACCTGTCACAAATAACCATAAAAAAGAGGCTGTCTCTGAAGTGGATCACTTTTTGAGACAGCCTCTTTCTTCTGGTCATTTATTATTCGATCGCAAGAATATCGGCGAACCCGGTTACCTCGAAGATCTCCATGATCATCTCATTAACATTTGTAACCTTCATTCCGCCTTTCTTGGAAAGATTCTTGTGGGCTGAGAGAAGGACACGAAGTCCTGCAGATGAAATATACTCAAGTGAACCAAGATCGAATACCAATTCATTGATACCGTCAAGAACAGGACTAAGCGCTGCATCAAGTTCTACGGAAGTATTTGTATCGAGCCTTCCTTCCAATGCAAAAACAGCCTTGCCGTCAGTGATCGTCTTGTTGATATTCAGCATTAGAATACCTCCTTGTTCTACACACCAAAGTGTGAGTTATATAATAGTTAAGTATATCACAATTGATATGGATTCTTCTAAAACAAGGAACGTTTTTCAGTCAATTCAATAACTGATCCAGTTCCTTAAGAAGATTAGCTTTCATGGTTTCAAGTTCCTCCGTAGAAGGACGGCATTCATCCGCATATATCTTCTCCATCGGATAGCACCACACGGGACCGATACCGTTATGACCGTAATCTTCTATATCGCCTTTGCGACGGGGATAAAGATGCCAATGAAGATGGGCATCACCCATTCCAAGCAGTTCATAATTCATCTTCTCAGGATGAAATGCTCTTGAAGCTGCCTCAGCTACTATGGACATCTCCTTCATGAACTTCGTCCGCTCTTCCATATCCAGCTGAAAGAGCTCCGTATAATCATGATTTTTATAAAGGAATAATGAATATCCATAGAAATGCTGGTTGTCGCCTATCACAACATATCCGGTCTCCAGTTCCTTTACAAAATAAGGATTGGTTCCGTTCTTTATCATTTCGATTCGGTCACAGATCAAACACATATCATTACCCCTTAACTGAAGATCTCTTTTTAAAGAGCCGCTTGAATCTCTCGATCCAATATGTTGCTTCTTTCATGCGCAGAATGACCGCCATGGCAAAGAAGACAACGACTGCTACGATACCCTTCGTAGCGATTATAGCAAGCTGTATGAATTTGCCTCCCTGTGCCGGAACGAACATATCAACGACATAAACCACTCCTGCCATAACAACGGCACAGACGGCGCTCTTTAACAGGAATCCGATAATACCGTGAGGTGCCAGTTCCTTGCGTCTGCAATATGCAACCGCAAGCATTATCATCTGACATACATTGGTAAAAGAGTATGCCAGCGAAAGCGATAATGGTCCTACGCCTAAAGAGACCATGATCTGGCAGGCAACCGGGTTAATGACAAGTCCTAAAATACCAGCGGCCAAAGGAAGCTTTGTCTGGCCGATCGCATAGAAAGCCTGATTGAAAACATGGATGACGGTGGCAGTGATAATGGCACTGCAGAATCCGAGAAGGAATGTCGCGGCAGTCTGCGCATTACGGTCAGTATATGCAGATGTCCACTGATAGATCGCCTTTACCACGTCAAGATTCAGAACAGCGATGAATACTGCGGAAGGAATAGTCATAAATAAAGCGCTCTTCATCGAGCTTGAGACAAGGTCTGATGCTTTTGAATATTTCTTCGATTCATAATCGCCGGCCAGTTCGGGAGTCATTACCGTGGTGATGGCAACTACAAAAACAGAATAAGGTATCTGCCATATGGTCGATGCGTTTCTGAATCCATATACGCTTCCCTGGTCAAACATAAGAGCAAAATGGTTAAGCACGACAACGTTGATCTGCGTGATCGAAGCTGAGATCAGGATAGGGATCGCACGTCTGAAAAGCATCAGGAATTCTTTGTCCGCAGGCTTAAAGATAAACCTGAACTGCTTCATCTGCTTAAAGCCTAAAGAGTATTGGAAAACAAAATAAATGACTGCCGATACAAGAATTCCTCCCGTCGTCATTACAAGCTTGGTAAGAGAGTTTCCGGCAAAAATATAAATGACAACAAGAACCAGAATGTTATATAGAACGGGACCAAATGACGTGATCGTAAATTTCCTGTATGAATTAAGAATACCGTTGCATAACGCAGCCAGCATGATAAAGAATATCTGAGGGAAAAGCATTTTCGAAGCCTGAGCTGCCAGCGAAAGAACCTGAGGATCGATCTTATCATTATTCAAAGCATATAAGGCATAGATCGGCTCCGAAAAGATCGAACCGAATGCACAGCATACCAGCATTACCACGCAGACTACCGAGATAAAGATACTGACAGTCCTGACACCCTGTTTTTCCTTGCCAACCGCGAGCTGTGCACTCATGTAAGGTGCTACGGTCGAATAGATGGCTCCGCCTACAAGGAGATTGTAGAACAGATCGGGAATGGTAAATGCAAGCGTAAACCCGTCACGGAACAGATCTTCGGAAAACCTCATCGATACGATAATGTCACGAAGGAGTCCGGAACATTTGGTAATGATGAGACCCAGGCCTACGATCAGCGCAGACAGAGCAAAACCCATCCCCTTCTTCTTTGACGGGGATGAAACCTGTTTTGCACCTGCACCGTTATTATCAGTCATTTAGACCTTACCATCCCTAATAAGCGATATGGCACAGTTCAATGCAGCAAATACCGTTTTGGTGCGTATGGTATCCCTGTCGCCTGTGAAGTTCAGCCTTACACTTCCGGAAATACAATCTGATGAACGATCAGGTCTGAAGCAATATCCCATATAGACCGTTCCGACTGGCTTTCCCGGAAGCTCACCCGAAGGTCCTGCGATTCCCGTAACGGAAATCGAGAGCTCCACACCCAGAACGGAAAACGCGCCTTCTGCCATCGCTTTTGCACATTCACCGGACACTTCGTTATATGTTTCGATTATCTCGGCAGGAACACCTAAGACATTCTCTTTGACCTCATTCGTATAAGATACTATCGCTCCTTTAAATGCCCTGGAAGCACCCGGAACATTCACAACAGAAGCCGCGATCAATCCTCCAGTAAGGCTCTCGGCAAATCCGAATGAAATGCCTTCAAATGAGGATATATCGATAAGCTCACCGGCTTTCAGAAAGATTTCATCAAAGACGAGGTCATTCATTATTTCTTGCCTGCATTTCCAGCCATTCTGTCTCAGTTATAAGTATCTTTCTGGGTTTGCTTCCCTCGAAAGGACCGATGACTTTTTTCTTCTCAAGTTCATCAACAAGTCTTGCTGCTCTCGGATAACCTATTCCAAGTCTTCTCTGGAGAACAGATACGCTCGCGCTTCCGTTTTCGATTACCGTCTGGACAGCCTGAGCAAACAGATCATCAGTATCTGAACCACCGCCGCCGTTTGATCCGCCGCCGGAAGATGAACCGGATGCCTGATCACCTCCTGCGGTAACCCTGTCGATATCCTTGATGATAGCGTCATCATACATGGCACCGTACTGTTTCTTAAGATAGTCAACAACAGCTTCAACCTCTTCGTCTTTGAGGAATGCGCCCTGGCCTCTTACAGGCTGGGGAGCACTCATCGGAGCATAAAGCATATCTCCCTTACCTAACAGCTTTTCAGCACCATAGGAATCAAGTATCGTTCTTGAGTCAACGCCTGAGGTTACGGCAAAAGCTATTCTCGAACCGATATTCGCCTTTATGACACCTGTAATGACGTCAACAGAAGGTCTCTGAGTTGCTATGAGCAGGTGGATACCTGCAGCTCTGGCAAGCGCAGCAAGTCTTGAGATATATGTCTCGACTTCCTTTGCAGCGACCATCATAAGCTCTGCGAGCTCGTCGATTACAATAAGAATGAGCGGGAGATGCTCGACCTGAGGATCATTCTTGTATTTCTCGTTAAATCCCTTGATGTCCCTTACCTGTCCTTCTTCGAAAAGCTTATATCTTCTCTGCATCTCGATAACCGCCCAGTTAAGAGCACCGGCTGCCTTTTTCGGATCGGTGATTACCGGCATTATGAGATGCGGAACACCGTTATATACGGAGAGCTCTACGACCTTGGGGTCAACAAGGATCATCCTCACTTCTTCAGGCGAAGAATGAACAAGGATACTCGTAAGGATCGAGTTGATGCAGACCGACTTACCGGAACCCGTGGAACCTGCGATCATGAGGTGAGGCATTTTCGCTAAGTCGCAGTAGATAGGTCTACCCGGAATATCTCTTCCGAGAGCAACGGTAAGCGGCGTTGCGGCCTTGAATTCCTTGGTCTCTACAAGACCTCTTAACTGGACCGCGGTAGTAACGTCATTAGGGATCTCAATACCGATGGCACTCTTACCAGGAATTGGGGCTTCAATCCTTATCGAGATTGCCGCCATGGCAAGCATTATGTCATCCTGGAGATTTGTTACTCTGGATACTTTAGTACCGGTCTCGAGCGTTAACTCAAATCTTGTGATCGAAGGACCATGGGTAATGTTTACGACTTCGGCACTGATACCGAAACTCTTAAGAGCTTCTTCGAGTTTATGCGCCTTTGCCTTAAGCTTCTTCTCAATATCCGCATCGGCACGCTGCTTGATATCGGGTGCCAGAATACTTGTCGGTGCAGGTCTGTAGTTTCTGAGCTTTTTTCTCTGGACACGCACTTCAGCCTCATGACGCTTTGTCTCTTCAGCGAACTCGATTCCCGGAGCCGGCTGTACAGAGGAATTGCGGGATGAAGTCTTGATTATCCTTCCTTCAGTAACGCTATATCCTTCAGTATTGTCATTACCGGCGTTAATGGTGATCTTTCCGTTTTCGGCACCATTGACCGGAACTGCTGCAGGGACAGCAGGCTGTTCACTACCGCCCCCGAGCCTGTCATACATCGAAAGCTTTATTCTGGGTTCTCTTACAGAGCGGCCCAGCTCGGAATAATCATATCCTGAACCCTGCGCATCTTCGCTGACCTCATAGGGATCTTCTGTTCCGCTGTAAATATCAGTATCATTTTCATGATACTCAACTCTCTTGTCTGAAGACGGTGTGAGATCATAAAAATCATCCTTTTTCTTCGGATCAAGGAAAGAGATCTTTTTCTTTTCTTTCTTGAGCTTGGCTGCATTAGGAACATTCAAAGGATCGGTAATATATCCGAAATCAGCTTCTGAACCGGTCTGCCCGGACACATCATATTCTTTCTCGTTATATGTGAGTTTACCGGGATCCTGTGATACGGCATGAATCTGTCCGCCGGTCAGTTTTTCAACATCAGTAAAACCTGTTTCTCCATCTATGGGCATGTTGGTCATGAAAGGTCCCTGTTTCTCGGAAGACATATGAGGACCGCTCTGGACAAAAGGCGAAGAACCGGTATTTCTGTTATTCTGCGGGATCATTCCGTTCTCACCGTAAGTGATAACGGTAGTACCCGTATTTCTCTGAACAGGTCTTTGAGGATTGGTTCTTTCGTAACCGTTTCCGGAATAGATCTGATAATTCGGATCATTCTGCTTCTGATTCCTATGGCTTACCACACTGTTATAAACTTTTCCCGATGCAGTACTGATGGCGTGAGCAGTCTTCTTTGCCGTTGCCTTGAGCGATACTCTGAAAACGAGCAGTATCTGCGTAAGCAGGAAAACAACTATCGCCAGGATACCGATAAGCGATCCTGTTACTTCGTAAAGAGCAACGGCAATGGATCCTCCGACGATACCTCCGGTAAGTACGGGCGATGAACTTGCAGGATCAGTTATCAGTTCTGCCTGTGCTCCGGACTCCCACAAAAGAGAAAGCGCCTTAAGGGCAGACGTCTTTCCTTCGGCATTCATGCATAAGGTCTCGAAATAATCCATGTTCATCGATACCAGTGCAAGAAGCGCTGATACGGAAACAAGAAGAAGAATTATGCTTCTGACTCTGATTCCGGATACGCCCTGTCTTTTCTCGAAAAAAACATCCAGTGCAACGTAGAGTATATAGACCGGAATTGCATAAGCCGCAACACCTATAAGACCAAGGAAAAAGCTCTTTACCGCAGCCCCGATGATGCCGGTAAGCGCTACGGGAAGATAGAAGATCAGGATGATCGCGATCGCTACAAAGAACAGTACGATCCCGGCAGCCTCTTTACGTGAAGTATCCCTGCTCAAATCCCTAACCTCCTGGAAGCCTTATATAACAAAACCAAAGTCTTGGCATCTCTTATCTCACCGCTGTCAGCCATCTTAAGTGCTTCTTTCAAAGGCATCTTTACGATAGCGAGATATTCGTTCGGATCAGGATTGCCTCCCTTATACTCAAGACCGGTCCCGATATAAAGCGTAATAATCTCACTGCAGTAACCGGGCGTGGCGGCAATGGCACCGACACATTCAATGTTCTGTGCAGTAAAGCCTGTCTCTTCAGTTATTTCGCGTGACACGCAATGAAGAGGATCTTCATCCTTTTCAAGCTTGCCCGCCGGGGCTTCTATCATTACTTTCTCAAAAGGGCTTCTAAACTGTTTAACAAGATAACAATTGCCCTCATCATCTACCGGAAGAACGCATGCGCCGCCCGGGTGCTTTACGATCTCTCTGGTACTTTTATTTC
Organism: Saccharofermentans sp.; assembly: GCA_016288885.1. Classification (GTDB taxonomy): domain Bacteria; phylum Bacillota; class Clostridia; order Saccharofermentanales; family Saccharofermentanaceae; genus Saccharofermentans. Next base: position 58,676 of record JAEFAV010000007.1, on the reverse strand, counting down.
CTTCAGGCGTGATAATGTCTTTTATCTCTACGTCAAAGACCCTTCCCTCGAAAACGGTTCTCGAAGAAACCGTCTTTTCGAAAAGCATATCGTCATTGCAATTAATCTTACCCATTTATCCTCACTTTACTCTCCGCTGATCTTCTTCCACTCTGCTACTGCAAGCTCATCGCAGCGGTTATTGAATTCATTGTCGGCATGACCCTTTACCTTGTGAAAAGTAACGTTATGCTTTGAAGTAAGATCTATCAGTTCCTTCCAAAGATCTGAATTGGCCACTTCAGCTTTTGCGCTGTTCTTCCAGCCGTTCCTGACCCACTTGTCGATCCAGTTCTGGCTGAAAGCATTCACAACATAAGCGCTGTCGCTGTAAATATCCACTTTGCACGGACGCTTCAAAGCACGCAGACCTTCTATGACCGCCATTAATTCCATGCGGTTATTGGTAGTGTCCGGCTCTCCTCCGGAAAGCTCTTTCTTAACGCCTCCGGCCATAAGGATAGAAGCCCAGCCGCCAGGCCCCGGATTACCGGAACAGGCTCCGTCAGTATAAATTGTAACTTCGGTAATAACTGCCATGAAAACCGCAAAAGGGCTTATTTCCTGCCCTTCATCTCCTGAGTCTTATCATAAGCTGCGGTAACGGACTTTATTACTGCATTCCTTAAGCCGTTCTCCTCAAGAGCCATGACGCCGGCAATAGTTGTTCCGCCGGGAGAACATACCATATCCTTCAGTTCTGCAGGATGTCTTCCGGTCTCAAGTGCAAGCTTGCCTGATCCTGCTACCGTCGCTTCAGCGATCTTAAGAGCATCTGCCCTCTTGATGCCGAGACTGACTGCCGCATCAGCCATGGCTTCTATGAACAGCATGACATAAGCAGGTCCGGTGCCTGATACACAGCCAATGGCATCCAAAGTATTCTCATCACAAAGGATAGTCTCGCCACAGGTACCGAGGAGCTTAAGAACAAATGCGGATTCCTCATCGCTTAATCCGACGGGGCATACTGCGGAAACGCCAAGTCCCACCTGGGCAGGCGTGTTAGGCATGATCCTTACAAATTTCCTGCCTGAACCGAGGATCCCGCCGATCCTGTCACATGTTACTGCAGCAGCTATCGAAAGAACGATCGTTTCAGGCTTAAGGCTGTCCTTGATCCCTCTCAAAGCATCATCGAAATGAACCGGCTTAACTGCCATCAGGACATAATCTGCATCCTTTACAGCTTCCTTTGCAGATGAAGCGGCATTTACGCCAAGGTCATTGGCACACTTGGCACAAGCTTCCTCAAAAACATCAAAGCACCAGGCTTCTTCAGGCTTGATGATCCCGCCATTAACAAAACCTCCCAAAAGGGCCTTACCCATATTGCCGGTACCGATAACTGCTAATTTCATTGAATCGCGCTCCTTATTTATTAAAATATAAGCGTCTCAATCTTAACATTACCCTTGACATAGTGCAAACCAACGATTAAACTGTTCGTTGCAACAAAGGGGAGTGGCTCAACGGTAGAGCAGCGGTCTCCAAAACCGCCGGTTGCGCGTTCAAATCGTGTCTCCCCTGCCAAAACAAAGGGACTGTCATTTCAGACAGCCCCTTATTTTTTTGAAAAATTGTCCCAATAAACTTAATTGAATTGTAATTTATGTTGATGCCGGAGCAGACTCGTCAGGAACCGATTCCAAAGTATTCGGATCAGGATTTACTTCCAGAGTCTGTCTGATCTGCGAATCATTTATTGCTGACTTAGGAACCACGTCGATCACAATGTAAGTGATATCTTCCTTCTGAACCGGCACCAGTCTGAAACAATAATCGCCTCTGCAGTAGAATCTGGCGTCACCGTCAAATTCGCCCATCTTTTCCATGGCGAGACCCATTGCTTCGTAAACGCTCAGATCAGGATAAAGCGCATTCAGTGTATTCGAGAAATACATCCACACGGTATTGAAATCAGCTTCTTCACTCAGATCGGAATACTGAACCCAGATCCTTACATATGAAAGAGTGTTGTCATTCTTTCGGGTCGCACCCTCAATTCCCGCACTTATGAAATATTTCGAAGGACCAGCAAAGAAATCAGCATAAGATCTGCTTGCGGTAATAACCGCTTTATCACCGATCATGGACGGTTTGCTGTCGGGATCAACATAAGGAGGCGTTCTGAAGCCTATGTCGGCTCCGCTGTCCATAAGTGATGTCGCTACGGCACCGTTATTGAAGTCATGTATAAAATCTGTAAGAGTGATACCCATGGAAGGCGTCTTTGCATTGGGCAGCATAAAATAGATTGCAGCAACGATGACTGCAATGAATGCCAGAAGCAAAGATACCGGAATAATAGGATCCTTCTTGCACTTTTCGATAAAAGGAAGCTTTCTGAATTCTTCATTGGAAGAGGATTCATCAGCCTTTTGTTCAGCTTTCTTTTCAACCTTTTTCGCGGTCGGTTCTTCGATTGTTTCTTCGGTCATATCTTCAGCTGTTTCTTCAATATTTTCTACGACCGTCTCATCGATTACTTCTTCTGCCTTTTCATCAAGCATTTCATCGGACTTTTCGACGATCACTTCACTGTTCTGAGAAGCCTTCTTGTTCTCTTTTTTGGTATCAGACATATAGGAATCCTCCCGTTTAACCTATTTATTATAAAGATAAACTCCGCGATTGTAAAACCGAAAACTCAAGCAAGCTCTCCCGGAATCGTGTACAATATGTGCATAGGAATCACATCAAGGGGGATATGAACATGCCGCATCTTTTGATCTCAGGTGGTACAAGAGGCATCGGCAAAGCCTGCGTAAAGCTTTTCGCCGACCAGGGATACAAAGTATCGTCACTCAGCCGTCTAGGCAAGCCGGACAAAGCAGCCAAAGGCGTCAGTTATTATAAATGCGATGTCAGAAATCCTGATGATGTAAACAAAGCCGTTGAAGCCGCCATCAAGAAAAACGGCGAAATAGACGTGCTTATCTCCAATGCCGGCATCTCCGTAGTGGGACTTGCCCAGGACATTGAATTTGAAGTATACAGAGACGTAATGGACACTAATTTCGGCGGTCTTTTCAATCTCACAAACGCAGTTATTCCCCACATGGTAAATCAGGGACACGGAGTTATCCTTGCCGTATCTTCTATGTGGGGACAGATCGGAGCTTCATGTGAAGCACTTTACTCCGCAAGCAAAGGCGCTGTCGATTCATACGTAAAATCACTTGCCAAGGAATTAGGACCTTCAGGCATAAGAGTCAATGCAGTATCACCGGGAGTCATCGAAACAGACATGATGAACGGTTTTACGGATGAAGACAAAAAAGCTCTTTGCGAAGAGACTCCGGAAGGCAGACTCGGAGATCCTTCAGAAGTCGCCGAGGCTCTGTATTTCCTCCAGTCCGAGAAGGCTTCATTCATCACAGGACAGATCATCGGAGTAAACGGCGGCTTTCTCATCTGATCTAAAGTCCCGTATGCCTTTATTTGAATTGTCAATTTCAATCATTTAGAATATCTAAGTGCGTGTCTTTATCAGACACGATCATTATGCCTCAGAAAGGAGAGGACTTATGGCCACAAATAACTATTCAAAGATCACCCCCGAGATCATGCGTCTTGCCGAGATCTGTAAGTCTAATGCCATAGATCCTGAGCTCTACACCACCTATGATGTCAAGCGCGGCCTGAGAGACATTAACGGTAAGGGAGTTCTTACAGGACTGACCAGGATCTCCGAAGTCAATGCCACACAGATCATTGACGGAGAAGCTGTTCCTGCTCCCGGTGAATTGTTCTATCGCGGAATCAACGTCAAAGAGATGATCAAGGGTCAGCCTGAAGACATGCACTGCGGTTTTGAAGAGACCACATATCTGCTTCTTTTCGGCAAGCTTCCGAATGAACAGGAATTAAGAGATTTCAGAGGTCTCCTTGCCGAATCGCGCTCGAAAACGCCGAAGAATTTCTTCAGGGACGTAATAATGCAGAAACCTTCATCAGATCTGATGAACAATATCCAAAGAGGCGTTCTTAATCTTTATGCTTACGATACACAGGCAGCAGACATTTCAATTCCTAACGTACTGAGACAATCATTGGAATTGATATCGATCTTCCCGAGCATTGCCGTACACAGCTACAACGCAATGCGTTATTACCTTGACAGGGATTCTCTCGTAGTTCACAGACCGAGGCCTGATCTGTCCACAGCAGAAAACTTCCTTTTCATGTTAAGGCCGGACAATAAGTTCACGCCTCTGGAAGCAAAGATACTGGATGTTTCACTCATGCTTCACGCTGAACACGGCGGCGGTAACAACTCGACATTTACAACTCACGTCGTCACAAGTTCAGGCACTGACACTTACGCTTCCGTTGTCGCAGCTTTAAGCTCTCTCAAAGGACCTAAACACGGCGGTGCAAACATCATGGTAGTCAAGATGTTCAAGGAACTCGAGAGAAGCATCTCAGATTGGGACGATGATGATGAGATCCTCGCTTATCTCGAGAGGATCCTCCATAAGGATGCTTTCGACCGTACCGGCGTTATCTACGGAATGGGTCATGCCATCTATTCCATTTCGGATCCGAGAGCCCAGATCTTCAAGCGTTACGTAAAAGACCTTTCTGCCGAAAAGGGACGCACAAAAGAATTCGAGTTCTATGAGAAGGTAGAGAAGCTTTCCGCTGAGCTTATTGCTGCAGAACGCCGGATCTATAAGGGCGTATCGGCTAACATCGACTTCTACAGCGGATTTGTATATTCAATGCTCGGAATCCCCATGGAGCTCTATACTCCTCTTTTTGCGATCGCAAGGATATCAGGATGGTCAGCACACAGACTCGAAGAACTTAACGGCAAAGGCAAGATCATCCGCCCTGCTTACAAGAGCGTTCAGGATAGAGTTGAATATCTGCCTATCGATGAGCGCAGCTGATCTTTGACCCAATAATCCGGTAAGATCTATCCGTACAGTTTTTTCGTAAGAAAACTATACTCCTATCCCGTTTGCGGCAAGCCATGCGCTTACATCATCCGGCAGATCTGAACCTCCGGAATAGTGAACTGACAAACCTTCGCCTATATCCGAATCCGGAGCAAGTTTTGCGATGGCCGTAAGGCTCTGACCGAATCTTCCTCCTCCGTGTGAACAGAACGGGATTATCCTCTTCCCTGCAAGATCGTATTCCTCAAGGAATGAAGCTATCGGCATGGGTATTGATGCCCACCAGTTAGGATAGCCAAGAAGGATAACATCATAATCTTCCATGTAGTCAATATGCCCGGCTATCTCCGGTCTTGCCTGGTTATGCTGGTCCTCCTGAGCCTCCATAAGGACCGTCTCATAATCTGTTGAATAGGGATGGACCAGCGTGATCTCGAAAATATCGGCACCTGTCTGACGTTCGATCTCACGCGCTATCCCTCTTGTATTGCCGCCCCACGAGAAATATACGATAAGTATCTTTCCGCCGTTTTGAACAGAAGGCGTCTTCTCACCTGCAGTAACGGTTCCGCTGCGCTCATTTCCGGCGTTTCTTACAAGTCTTACTCCAAGGTTAAATGTAGCCAGATCCGACTCACCCGCCGCACGGTATGCGCTTCTCATATTCTTCGCGAAATCATTCCATCCGCCGCCGCGGTAAACATGTCTGGTGCCCGTAGCAGCGCCCGACGGGTCGGTCAAAGCGTCTTTGGGATACTCACCATAATAGTCCCAGCACCATTCATTTACATTTCCATGACAGTCAAAGATCCCCCATCTGTTTGGTTCAAAACTTCCGACCTCAACAGTTGTCTGTCTGTACTCACCGGGTCTTGCCTCCAGCACTGAATCATTAAAATAATTCTCTTCGATCTCATAGGGATAATGACCATAGAAATTTGCCTGTTCAGCATCAATGGATCTCTCGGTATTAAACGGTGTTGCGGTTCCCGCACGGCAGAAATATTCCCATTCCGCTTCAGTGGGCAGACGGTATCCGTCAGCACCTGTATCCCAACTTACACCTTCACCTGTAACGGTATATACGGGTGTCAGTCCGGCATCAACGCTCTTTGCATTTGCAAAAACGACAGCATCAAGCCATGAGATATTCTCAACAGGAAGATTTCCGCCTTCGAACATACTCGGATTGTTTCCCGTCAGGCGGGCATATTCCTCCTGAGTCGTCTCATATGGATCTACATAGAACGGAGAGACAGTAACTTCATGCAAGACCTCGTCATCGATACGCCAGTTCTCTGACTCAGGGCTTCCCATCTTGAACGTTCCGCCGTTTACATAGATAAATCCGTCATTGACTTCCACATTGGTTTTATCCTCAGGAGACTTCTCTGTCACTCCTTCTGACACCATAGAACTCTCAGTAGTTTCCGCGAAAACAGTTTCCGGAATTTCCGCAGTTTCTGCCGTGCTGCTCCAGTCTGCATTTCCAAAACCCTGCTTTTGTTCAGACGGGACTGCCATATTGATCACCAGACCGGATATCACTGCAGCCATTACAAAGATGACAGACAAAAGAGCATTATTTTTTCCTTCGTCCTTACCGTTGTTCTTCCTGCACAGAAGAGCCGAGTGCGCTCCGGCAAATACCCAGAACAGCATGATCAGGATATTTTCGCCGAACACTAAGAACGCAGATCTCTCATAATCAATAAATGCGAAAGCCGCACGGAAAAACAGATAATCCGGCATATTATTCCTGATAAAAAAGAACAGACCGGTTCCCGCAAGAATACAAAAGATAATGTTCAGTATGATCTTTGCCTTTCCGGAGACTTTGATGCCTGCGGCGATCAAAGGAATGTGAAGTCCGAGATGAAGCCCCATCAGCACGAATGACCAGTGGGACATAGACAGATGCATCCTTCTTGCAAAGGAAACCTTCAGTATCCCGTATAAAAACGGAACAGCATGGGCAGACATCGACATTCCGCATACAGCAGTAAACATAAATGACAGAAATACAGCCATTGTAAGAACGGTATTGATAACACGGTACGCATTATACTTTCCCTTGAATACCGCGCCATACCATTTCCTGTTAAGGATCTGATGAACAATGACAAGGATCGTCATTCCGATCCCTATCCACTCATGGAGAAGATTTCCGGTCACCTGGAAAGCCATAAGGCAGAGCATTAATATAGTCATAAGAACATCCACGGTTCTTTTTATGATCAAACTGTTCTTTGTCTGCATACGGCTTTCCTCCATTTATAATTCTCGAAAAGTATTACTGCAATCCGCTTATCCAGGACTCAAGATCATCCACGGAGGCTCCTGCGCCGAACCTCTGACCTTCAAGCCAGTTGCCGCTTCCGGCGTTTTCAGCAAGATTTGTACCGCTTCTGCCGATGCCGCTGCTGCTTGAAGTACAGAACGGGATCACGGTTATACCGCTGAAGTCATGAGCTTCAACAAAAGTATCCATTATGCGGGGTTCTTCTCCCCACCAGATCGGATATCCGATGTATATCGTAGTATATCCGTCAAAAGATACAGGATCGCTTCCTATTTCAGGACGCGCGGACTTATCATCCTGCTCTTTTGTGGAACGGCTGTCAGGATCATTCCAGTTAAGATCAGCTTCGGTATATTCCTGAGCCGGCCTGATCTCATAAAGATCACCGTCTGTAATATCAGCGATCATCTCAGCCACGCCCTTGGTTGTTCCGGTTGCGGAGAAATAAACGACCAGAACATCTTTGCCTGTTCCGGCTGTTGTGTCCTGAACTGACTCTTCAGATTCCATAACCGTTGTCTGTACCGAAGGTTCGTCATTACCTGATCCTGTCTCAATTGCTTGTGTTTCCTTTGACTCTGAGCTTTCGGAAACTGCCGGAGAGAGGGCGGCTGTATTGCCGCTGCAGGCAGTAAGTCCTAATAACAGCATTCCGGCAGTCATTATCGAAACTGTTTTTTTCATTATTAAACTCCTTTATCTCTACTGTATATTTCAACTGTTTATCCCGGTTTTCAGTATTCTTCGCTGCCAACCGGTTTGGGCTGTTCATTGCCCGTTTTCATTCCATACATCTTTTGCCAGGCGGAATACAGCCCAGCCTTTGGGCCATCCGGTGTACATAGCCGCATGAGTGATAATCGCTGCGGCTTCTTCTTTAGTCACGCCGTTGTTTTTCGCATTTTGAAGATGATATTTAAGAGAAGAATCTGTGATCCCCGATGCCATCAAAGCCACTACTGTGATAATACATCTGGTCTTAGTATCAATAGTTCCGTCATTCCAGACTTCACCGAAAAGGACATCATCATTAAGATGTGCGAACATCGGAGCGAACTCACCGAGCTGTTCTCTGCCTGCCGTCTGTACTATCTTTTCACTCATATCAGTTATCCTCCTTTATCTTCTGACTTCCGGTTGACCATACGTGTTTCTTTTGGGAATCTGACCTTTTGTTCTGAGCCATCACTCCTGCAAGCGGATGCGGAACATAAGGTTCCTCAAGATACGAGATCTCATCTGCCGTGAGTTCCAGTTCCGTTGCTTTCACCGCACCTTCGATGTGATGCATTTTCGTTGCTCCGGCAACAGGAGATGTTACTTTAGTAAGAAGCCAGGCAAGCGATACCTCTGTCATCGTAACTCCGCGTTTTTCCGCGATCTCTGCAACACGTGAGATTATCACATTGTCAGTATCAGCAGTCGCATCGTACTTAAACTTCGCATAACTGTCTTCAGCTGCGCGTTTTGTATCTCCTTCTCCGGGTCTTCTCGAAAGACGTCCGCTCGCAAGGGCACTATATGGGGTGAGAGCTATATTCTCCTCCTCGCAATACGGCACCATCTCCCGTTCCTCTTCTCTGAAGATAAGATTGTAATGACCCTGAACTGAAACAAACTTCGCAAATCCCTCTTTCTCAGCAATGGCATTTGCCTTTGCGATCTGCCATGCAAAACAGTTGGAGATACCGATATAACGGGCTTTTCCTTCATTAACAACACGGTTAAGCCCTTCAAGGATATCGTATACAGGAGTGTTCCAGTCCCACATGTGGTATATGTACAGATCCACATAGTCCATACCAAGATTAGTCAGACTCGTGTTGATCATGTTCTCGATGTGCTGCTGACCGGAGATGCCCCGTTCAATCTCATCCTGAGTACGCGGAAGGAATTTGGTTGCAACGACCACATTTTCACGCTTTGCAAGATCACGGAGTGCTCTTCCCACATACTGCTCACTTGTACCGCTCTGATAAGCTATTGCTGTATCAAAGAAATTAACGCCTAGGTCCAGACCGCGCTTTATGATCTCCCTGGAATGTTCCTCATCCAAAGTCCAGCTGTGCTGACCGTTTGATGCTTCACCAAAACCCATACAGCCCATGCAGATACGGGATACATTAAGATCTGAATTGCCGAGTTTTGTATATTTCATATTCCACGCTCCTTTTTTTAGAGAAGTCTTAAGATGCAGTTGTACGTTATCTCGAAGATCGTCTGATAGACAAAATCCACTTCCGCATTTTTCATCGCCTCACGTTGCTTTTCCGTCACTGATGTATATGGATAGATTCCAAACATAAACGGGAAAAACACATAGATAAAGCTCCTGATATCCTGTTCAGACATATCCGGACAGTTTTTTGTCAGGAGCCTGTTCATGTTCTTTATGGATTCACCGTACGCAACCTTGAAAGACACCAGAAGTTCCGGCCTGCTGTTAGCTTCCATATCGTAATTATTCATGGAGAGAAGCTTTAAGAGCTGTTCCCTTTTCGCAATCGAGGAAGCGATCTTATCCGCAAGTTGAGCTTTTGTGAGTTTGCCGTTCTCATTCAGGATGCTTTGAAGATCAGCATTCCAGCGGACATATTCCCTCTCGTATAGCGCGAGAAATATCTCTTCTTTAGTCTGAAAGTAGTTATAGATCGAAGTTCTCGTAAACGAAGTGACATTACCGATCTCTTTCAGGGTGATATCCTTGAAGCTCATTGACTTATAGAGCTGCTCACAGGCATTTATGATCTCTTCTTTCCTTGCCGCTGTTAATTCCGGTGAACCTTTAGGCATATAAGTATCCTCAGTTTTAGTATTCTGACATAGTGTCAGAATAATTGTATCTGTATTCTGACACTGTGTCAAGATGCATCTTAAAAAGCTTGCTGTCATATATGTCTGATGAATTGTCCTTCACTGTACCGGAATCCATTTGTCACCACGCAAAATAAAAGAGGTGTCTCACTCTTTTGAGACACCTCCTGTAAATTAAACCCAAAAACTTATGCTATCGATCAAGCCTTTGCGTCGTCTTCAACCTTTCCGAAAAGGTTAAGTCTGAAAAGCATTGCCTCGTCATCAGGATCAGAGCAGGAAATCTTAGCATTGCATACGATACCGCCCTCGATAAGCTTCATGATGCCTGTGATCTGGCTGAGCTTACTCTTAAGATTGAAACGGTCACCTTCATCAGTAAGAAGAATTACGTTTCCCTTGCACTCATCAAGTGCCTTCATAAGTGTTGCAACATCAATGTTGTCTAAATAAAATGCTTTCATATTTAATACCTCCTTAATTGGTATGTTGTCCTTTTTACTATCCCCAAAGGCTTTCCCTTTGGACAGCCTAATGGTACACTTCTTCCCTGTCCCAAACAATGGATTTGTTAAACAACTTGCATAATTGAAAGGTCTTGTTTTTGTGCATGTTGCACATAACAAGACCTTGGAAACAATCAATATGACAAATAGTCAGAAAACAATAAATCAGTTGCTTATAAGCTTATTTGCGTACTTGGAATTATCGAATGTAGCAAAGTAATCATTAAGCGTCTGTTCTCTTCTTATCTCTTCCACGGAACCGTCTTCTTTCAGAAGGAGTTCTGCTGACCATAATCTGCCGTTATAGTTATAGCCCATGGCAAATCCGTGTGCTCCTGCATCGTGTATCGCAAGATAATCGCCCATATCGATCTTAGGCAGCATTCTGTCTATTGCAAACTTATCATTATTCTCGCAAAGCGAACCGGTTACATCATATTTGTGGTCGCAGGGCTCATTCTCCTTGCCGAGAACGGTAATGTGATGATATGCGCCATACATGGCAGGTCTCATAAGATTAGCTGCACATGCGTCGACACCAATGTACTCTTTATAAATATGCTTTTCATGGATAGCTTTGGTAATGAGCATTCCGTAAGGAGCAAGCATATACCTGCCCATTTCGGTATAGATTGCCACATCGCCCATTCCCGCAGGAACAAGAATGCGCTCAAACTGCTTTCTGACTCCATCTCCGATCGCCATAATGTCGTTCTGGGAATCTTCGGGTCTGTAACCGATCCCTACGCCGCCTGAGAGGTTGATGAAAGCGAATTCTATTCCTACCTTCTCTGAGATCTCGGCAGCAAGTTCAAAGAGCTGGCCTGCAAGCGTAGGATAATACTCGTTAGTAACGGTATTGCTTGCAAGGAAAGCGTGAAGACCGAACTTCTTTACGCCAAATCCCTTAAGTTTTGTATAAGCTTCAATGAGCTGCTCCTTTGTCATTCCGTACTTAGAGTCACCGGGGTTATCCATGATACCGTTACTGAGCTTGAATACTCCGCCCGGATTATATCTGCAGCTCATAACCTCAGGAAACTGAGGTCCGAGAATATACTCAAGGAAAGGAATATGCGTTATGTCATCAAGATTGATAATTCCTCCGAGATTGGCGCAGAGCGCATACTCTCTGGCAGGAGTATCGTTTGATGAGAACATGATCGGACCGCCTACGGCATCAGCAAGAATGAGCTCAGCTTCGGACGAACAGTCAAAACCGAATCCGTAATCGTTAATGATGTCAAGAATGTACGGATTAGGTGTCGCTTTAACTGCAAAGAACTCATTAAAGCCTTTATTCCAGGCAAAAGCCTCCTTTACACGCTTGCAATTCTCGCGAATGCCCTTCTCATCGTAAATATAAAAAGGCGTGTGATGTGACTTGGCAATCTCTTCGATCTGGCTCTTGGTTACAAACGGTTTCTTCTCCATAATTCTTTTCCTCTAAAAAACAATATGAGGTAAATTAACATTTTATCGGGTGAAAAACAAGGGATATGTGCTATATTACGCTTGATGAAAGCTATAGCTTTTTCATTCATTCTGCATAAGGGAGGAATCTGAAATGGAAAACAGCAATATACCTGAGGAATACCGTCCGATATCGATGTGGGGTTACTTCGGATATGAGATATTGTTCTCTATCCCGATTATCGGATTTATCTGCCTGATCATTTTTGCGATCGGCGCTAAGAACGTAAACAAGAAAAACTTCGCCAGGTCTTACTTCTGCTACACGATCATCGTATGTCTTGTTGCGCTGGTAATCTTTGCGATTGCTATGTTTACGGGTGCCATCGAATCTTTCAATTATTAATCAATCCGTTTCTTCGATAACCGTTTCGATCACAACAGGATCCTCGTCATTATCAAAGTTACCGGTAATTCCGTAACCGGTATTCGGCGCGATGGTCGAATAAACACAATCAGCCACGATCAGGACCAGAAGGGTTACTGCTACAGTCAGCAGTACCCTTCTGTTTATTTTGCGTATCAGGTTATCAAGGAGCGGCGCGAGTACATAGATAAAGGCCAACGCACATATTCCGAATACCAACAGGCCTTCAGCGCATATCCTTCCGTCAAGATTAAGAAAGTATCCGTCATAATTCCACCACTTGGAATTAAATACCGTCTCCAGATACCATCCGGTGAAATACTCCACAACTCCACAGAGTATTATTGACGAGATAAAGAAGATAAATGGTCTTTTGCGGACTCTTGCAAGTAACATAAGCACGATCAGACCTCCGAAGCCGTAGATCGGAAGCCACGGTCCGTGCAGGACTCCGCGGTTGATCAGTTTGCCCTTCATGAAATAGTAGTAAAGAAGTTCCCAAGTCCATCCGAAATTAGAGAAGATAAAGAACAGCATTATCAGTGAACATACCGAATAATGCCTCAGATAATGAATGCTCTCGAGTGACGGTATCTTCCTCTGATCCGGGATCGGCGAAAGTCTGGAAGGATATACCATACCCTTGGCTTCATTCTCATAAGCCAGCATCTTCATTTTTCTGGCCTCATGATTCTCATATTCGATCTCATCCTTGCTGTTCCAGAGAACTACACCGAGATTCTTGGCAAAGAATTTCTCACGTTTTCCCTCAAGTCCTTCGATCTTATATTCAGGCTTGGAAAGCTCTTCCAAAACATCTGCATACTTTTCATTCAGGTAATCGGAATCAGCTCTTGCAAACAGATATTCATCGTTAAGAAGTTCTGTTCCCTGGATCTTCTTTTCTTTGGAATACCGTCTTATCTTGGCATAGAACTCAGAATAGCAGCAGACTATGTAAGGATTCGAGAAGAGGATGTTCGATGCACCTAAAGTAAAGAAACCCAAGATATACCAACCGATAAAGCTCATGAATAATTTGAATACTTTTCTCTTGTTACCCTTCATCATTCTCCAGGACAGCTGCAAAGCCTCGACCGGCTTAACATCAGGATTCTCGGCTATGATATAAGGTACGAGTATCAGTCCGCAGTGGATCACCGGGAACAAAACGATCGTCATCATCCCCAAAAGCTCAAAGATAGTCTTCAGAGCCATAACAAGCGAAGCTCTCGTCCACCTCTTCACTCTTATGAGGAACAGATATCTGGAGAAAGGAACCTTCTTGTAGATCCTTCCTTCAAGAAAGATCCTTCGGCTGGCAGCTACATAAACATTACGGACATAAAGCCAGGCAAACCCGGCAAAGAATAGGATCAGGGTGGTAATCAGGATCTGTGCCGCATTCTCAGATAAGGCATATTGCGTAATTACGGAATAGATATTCGATACTATGGTGTCTTCGGTAACATAATTGATGAGCTGGTTTAAGATTCCCCTGGTCCTTCCGAAGACTTCATTTATATTCTCGTTTTCAAAGCTTTTGTTATATAAAGCAAGCTCTACTCCTGTATATAAAGAATCCGCATCCTCGTCCATTTCTTTATATATTTTTTCGATCCGCTTAAAATCCTGATCCCCCGTAAATTCATAATATGCATCAGAAGCATCGGCAATAACCTGTCTTCTAACGCTGATGAGGTTATCTGAAGTAAGGAACTCCGCCTGCATTATCAATGCGAAAAGACATGCAACGACATACATCAGATAATGATGCTTAAAATTCTGTCTTGCATTGTATTTCAGCTCTTTGCGCGAGAAAACGAATCTGTCGTTATCCTTATTCAAAAGTCACCCTCCGTTTGGTGCTTATTCTAACAAAAAACTGCGCAAATTCTCAATCATTTGCGCAGTTCTTTATATTATAAAACTTTACAGTAGGAACTAACCGTTTATTACATGCAGGTATATCCGCCGTCTACGGGAAGATTTACACCTGTGACATATGTTGTGGCAGGAGAAGCAAGGAAGCATATTGCTGTATCGAGTTCTCCGTCATTTCCGTATCTCTCGAGAGGGATCATAGTCCTTGCATTAGCCTGGAAGAAATCAGAATCGAGCGTCTCCTTTGTAAGAGGGCTGTAAAAATATCCGGGGCAGATGCTGTTGACTGTAATACCGTACTTACCCCACTCGGAAGCGAGCGCTCTTGTAAGGTTAACAACGCCGCCTTTGGCAGCATGATAGGGTGAGCACGGAGCAACCTTGTTTCCGACAAGACCATACATGGAAGAGATATTGATAACTCTGCCGAACTTTGCAGGGATCATTGCCTTCTTGGCAACTGCTCTAGCCAATCTGAAAGAACCGAAAAGATCGATGTCGATCTCGTTCATGAACTGCTCATCCGTGATGTCTTCAGCGGGTGCTACAGCACCTGTGCCTGCGTTGTTGACAAGGATGTCGATCCTTCCCATCTTGGCAATGATCTCATCGATTGCAGCGTCAACTGCTGCCGTATCAGTAATGTCGAGCTGGACTGCAAGTGTCTTAACACCGTAATTCTTTTCAATATCCGCACAAACTTCTTCGAGCAGATTCTGGCGGCGTGCAATGGCTACTATATCACAGCCCTGATTTGCAAGAGCCTTTGCCATCTGAACACCGAGTCCCGTAGAGCAGCCTGTAATAACCGCTACCCTTCCCGTAAAATCAAAAATGTTAGCCATAACTATTCCACCTTTACTGTTATTTTGGCCGGAGTTTTTTCTCTCCGCCCGTGATTATACAAAACAGTTAATACCGAATAAAATCAAAAACGCTTGTCTTTTCGGGCATTTTGGGTACTTCCTGTGTTGTTTCCATTAAGAATTAATCTCGTTTGTAAATAAAGCACCGGTAATGATTTTCAATTCACCGGGGTACGGGTTAAAATCGCATAAGATGTTATAATGTTTATATCCAAAAATTCAGTAGGAGGAATATCACCATGAAGTTTTTCAAAGGCAAGTGCGGAACAGTTGTAACTAAGCTTTTCGAGACCGATTGTGAAGGAGGTCATCTTGAAGAACTTATCCCCAATACTACTGATGCCGCAGGCGAAAAGCACGTACCCGTAATCGAAGTTAACGGTCAGGAAATCACTGTTAAAGTCGGCGAAGTGGCTCATCCCATGATGGATGCCCATTACATCACTTTCATAGCCCTGGAGACTGACAAAGGAGCTATCGTAAGACAGCTTAAACCCGGAGAAGAACCCGTCGCAGTCTTTACTATTGGCGCAGACGAGAAGGTCATTGCAGCATACGAATACTGCAATCTTCACGGACTGTGGAAAGCTGAAGCTTAAACCACCTGGAAAATATAGAACTTGAGATAATCCGTCTCGGGCACATTCCAAAGGATCGGATGATCCGGAGCCTGTGTCCTGGCTTCTATCTGTCTCAGATTTACGCTTGCATCTCTTGCTGCAGATGCAAGCATTTTTCTGAACAGATCATCCGTCATGAAATGAGAACATGAACAGGTTGCCAGATAGCCTCCTCTCGGAAGCAGCTTCATTGCCTTGAGATTGATCTCCTTATATCCCCTTCCGGCCGAATCAACGGTATCTCTTGATTTTGTAAATGCAGGCGGATCGAGGATAATGTAATCATATGTATGATCCTTTTTTGCTGCCATGTTGGTCAGCATCTCGAAAACATCCTCGCATACATAATCTATCTTATCGGCAAGACCGTTTCTTAACGCATTCTCTCTTGCCATCTCAATGGCCTGTGAAGAGATATCCACACTCGTTACATGCCTGGCCCCGTTAAATGCGCAGTTAAGACCGAATGACCCGGTATGTGTGAAACAGTCAAGAACATTCTTGTCTTTAGCGATCCTCGATGCCGCAAGCCTGTTATATTTCTGATCGAGGAAAAAGCCCGTCTTCTGACCATTTGCCACATCAACGGAATATCTGATCCCGTTTTCCCTTATCTCGGTTATCACCGGATAATCCTTGCCATCATACCAGCCTTTAGAGAGCTCCAACCCTTCCTTGTTCCTTAAGGCCAGATCATTTCTCTCGTAAATACCTTTCAGAGGTTCTTTTATCTCTTCGAAAACCGTCATTAAAGCCTTGTAGATATCGTCTTTTATAAGCTCAATGCCAAGACAAGCAATCTGTGTAACAGCTATATCACCATATCTGTCGCAGGTAAAACCCGGGATCTGGTCCGCTTCTCCATGAACGATCCTGCAGCAGTTAAAGTCATCACCCTGCATAACTGTCCTGCGGTACTGTACCGCATAAAGGATCCTTCTGTACCAGAACTTCTGATCAAAGACGTCATTGCTGTTGCGTGAGATGATCCTTACAGCGATCTTGGAATTGGAATTATAAAAACCTGATCCCTGCCAGCTCGAACCTTCAAAACAGTCAACAATGCCGCCGTCAACGAGTTCACCTTCAGACGAGATGATCTCATCACCGTACACCCAGGGATGCCCGTTCTTCAAAGACCTTGCGGCCTTCGATGTTATGCTGACTCTGGGATATGATCTCTCGGACTTCATATTGGCCAGAAACCTTTCATCATGCCCATGGGTCCTGGGACTTGGGAGTCCTTATCTGGCTGAGCAGCATCTGGTCTTCGACAAACCACTGATTGGTGGAGACTTTATGACGGAGAAGGATGTGGCGCTTTGTATCTGCACCTGAAGAAGTAATGAATATCTTCATCCTTCCATCGAGTTCCTGGGCATAACCTCTTTCAGTCTCGATCGTATAAGGGATGGAAGGCGTATAGTCGTTTTCAGGTGACGTGCCGTTGAAGAATGAACGGACCACATGTTCACCATCCGCCATCCTGTCAGCCAGAAACTGCTTCTCATATGTAGATAATCCATATGGTCCTTTAAGGAACTCGAGCATCTCATAAGTTTCTTCTTTATTGGTTTTGTAATGCATCATTACAGCCAGGAACAGCGCAGCTCCGTATTCAGGCTCGTTTAGCGAAGCCTGGGGCATGGCTTTAAGCTCATCAAGATTCTCCGGGAGTTTATCAAATACTATCGTCATAGGATCATCCTCCAAAATGCATTATCTGTTAATTCATTATCAGATTATAACATTAAGACCGGGCATCAGCTTCAATACAAATGCCCGGTCTTAACGATACGGAGGTTAATAATATGTCATACTGCGCTGCGCTTCGGTGAAGGAATGTTATAAACAGTAATAACGGATCCGAACGAACGGATTATCTTCTTTACTTTCTCACTTCCCATTCCGTAATTAGTGCAGATGGAGCTTACAGACATATGCTCATGACAATGAGCTATGACAACGCATGCATTCTCAATGCTGCCATTCATCAGAGAGTCTGTCTTCTCCCAAAATGTTCCGCCGGAAACTATGCATTCGACCGATCTGGTATCAATCGGCAGTAATCTTATTCCCACTTCATTGGCAAAATATTCACCAACATACTCACAAGCCTTATGAACATAACGTCTTATGGTCCTGTGTGTATAAAACATCCTTAGTGCCACCTCCTGCTCTGAATCAGCTGATTCAAGGTAGGCTATGGCCACCCTGTATTCGTAATCTCTCATCTTACCGGCAGCATAAGCCAGGGCTTTGTACAGATTATGCCTTACAAGGGCATAAGTCGAGGCATGTTCAGTAAAGCCGTTATCAGCCAAACTCCATACTGCCTTAGTGATCATGTCGCGTCTTCTGAAAAGGTCTTTAACGGTACAATTAAAATCAATCATAAAATATACTCCTAACAACTCTTCACATCTGCTACAATAGAACAAATGTCCGTTTTCTTATGTGGTAATCATACCACCTCTTCCGGGAGAAGTAAACAATATTTTTATGACATTTCTCTATATATTGGGGTTTTAACGAAAATAACTTGTTTTTACCTCAATTATATAATTCAATATATAATATAGTATAAATATATATCTTTTGCTAATTATTTCTTAGTTTTATTTTTGAGCTTTCATATGTGATACAATAATTCCATAATCAAATATCCGAGGTCTTTATGAGGATACAATATCTGTTTGAACTGATCGTTATATCCTTGTTTTTGGTGGCAATGATAATTGCTACTATGTTTAAACGGAGAAATTTCCTCGAGAAAACCGCACAAAGCCTTTTAAATTTTTATCTTTCGATAATCGTCCCGTTATCCGGTAATATGCTGGCCTTTTTCTCCGATATTGAATTAGTCGCTGAGATTGGCTATACCATCATGCTTTTGGGTGATTGCTTCCTGCTATACAATCTGACCATTTTCGTAATGGATTACTGCGGATTCAGGTTCAAGCGTTCCATTGTTCAGATTATTGTTGGTGCATTATTATCAGCGATAGCAATCTCCGTATTTTTGAATCCGTTTTTCCATCACTTGTTCACAACCAAGTCCATTACCCTTCCCGACGGAAGCACTTATTACGGGCTGGAATCAGGATGGGGAAAGCTTTTGGGATTCTGTCTTCTTCAGGCAATATTGATTCTTATTATCGCGGTACTGATCGACAAGTGCTTGAAGATCTCCTCTGCCTATCATGAACGTTACATAGTCATTATTTTCGCCATTGTTACTTTCATGGCTTTCCTTTTTTATTCATTCTCCGACAGACCGGTCAATAAATCACTTATCGGTTATCTTATCTGCGGTCTGCTTCTTTTTATCTTTACATTTATTTATAGACCGCTCTTTATCCGGAGAAGACTTGCAGACTCAGTCGTAGAAAACCATATCGACGGAATAATCTTCTATGACACTGACGTTAATGCCATTTATGCCAACGACAGGGCATATGAGATATTGAAGATCGCATCCGGAAATCCTGACAAATGCACTGATAAACTCATTGAAGTCATGGGCGGTGGTGATCTTGGCGCAGACTTCGATATATCGACAAGATTCAGAGACGATAATGGTGAATTCATTTATCTGCGCATCACTCACCGATTGATGAAGGATCAGCGTAATAAAGATGTCGGCTCATTCTTCTCCATTCACGACGATACGGATCAGGTTAAGCTCAATGCTGAAAGAAAATACATAGCCACTCATGATGTTCTGACAGGTCTTTCGAACAGACTCAGCTTTGAAGATCAGGTAAGTGAGATCATTAAAGCCAATCCCAATGAACAGTATTTAATGATCGTTTCCGACATCAACGATTTCAAGCTTATCAATGACATTTTCGGAA
The DNA here is from genome assembly GCA_016288885.1 of Saccharofermentans sp. Classification (GTDB taxonomy): domain Bacteria; phylum Bacillota; class Clostridia; order Saccharofermentanales; family Saccharofermentanaceae; genus Saccharofermentans. The sequence goes on along the minus strand of JAEFAV010000007.1, from coordinate 39,041 downwards.
GAGAAAAAGCAGATGAGATACTCATTAAGATAGCGCGAGATCTCGAACTGTTCGCGCATCCCGGCTCCGCATTCTGCAGGTGGAGAGGAGACATCTTCTGCTCTTTCTTAAAAAAGTCATTTGTTGATATTGCAGCTATGGAAAAACAGATCAAAGATACCTGGGGCGCATCAGACATCATCAATTCTCCGGTCATTATTCATGTAGGTATTTTCGAGCCTTCGCCCGACGATAAAGATCTTTCTGTCAGCGCCATGGTAGACAGAGCACAGCTCGCGATAGCCGGAATAAAAAACGACTATAACCGCTGCGTTGCATACTATGATGATAAGCTCAGAAAAGATAAGCTTTGGGAACAGCAGATCACGAGCGAACTTGAAACTGCTCTTGAAAACGGAAATATCATCCCTTATCTTCAGCCCCAGTACCGAGCTGACGGACATCTTGAAGGCGGAGAAGTCCTCGTCAGATGGAAGCATCCGAAAGAAGGTCTTATTCCTCCATTCAGGTTTATCCCCATTTTCGAGAAAAACGGAATGATCGCGACAATTGACAGATATATCTGGGGCGAAGCATGCAAGATACTTGAGGATTGGGCTGAGAAGAAGGACGGTCACGAGAAACTGAATCTGTCCATCAACATCTCCCCCAAGGATTTCTACTTCATGGATATTTATGAAGTACTCACTTCACTGGTAAAAGAACACGAAGTTGATCCGAAGCACCTTCACCTTGAGATAACGGAATCCTCCGTCATGAATAATGCTACGGAACATATAAAGACCATCAATAACCTGCGTGAATATGGCTTTACGGTTGAGATGGATGATTTCGGAAGCGGTTATTCTTCGCTCAATATGCTCAAGGACATGCCGGTCGACGTCCTCAAGATCGATATGGTTTTCCTGGGAAAGACCGATGATCACAAGAAATCCAAGATCATATTAAACAGCATTGTTGACATGGCAAATAATCTGGATATGCCGCAGATAACTGAAGGCGTCGAGACAAAGGAACAGTTCGAAATGCTTAAGGAAATGGGCTGTAAGCTTTTCCAGGGCTACTTCTTCTCAAAGCCTGTTCCTCTCGAAGAGTTTGAAAAACTTCCGCTGGTTTGGAAATAATAAAAAGGGGTTGTCGGAAAACAACCCCTTGATCATTTATGCACCTATGGCTACCAGAACGCCTGACAAAATACATATCGCTATATAAGATATCGAAGTAAATATCACGCCGACCCTGAAGTGCGGCTTGCCGCGGTAAACAGTCACTACGGTTGCTCCTGCAGCAAATCCCAAAGCCAGCGTAGCCCACATGGCAAGGATCCTTTTAGGCGTGTAACCGTAAATGCTGTAGTAAAGACCGAGCTTGCTCATTGCAATGACCGCAAAGATGATGCTTTCAGCCATCAGCAACGTAACCAGTATCTTTGCGGGAAGCGAGAACTTTCCATCCTGATCCGTTTTTCCGAAAAGGATTATCGCCAGATATACGCACATATTTACAGCCATTATTCCCACGAGTTCGAAAAAACCTTCTCTGGCATAATGCGATACCAGCATGCCGTCAGGTACATCGCCTACAAAGCCGCCCATCATATATGCCAGACGCTTGATGAAGAAAAGAATATACGCAAGCACAAACACTCCGGCAGCTATATAAACGACAGTTGATGAGGCAGTCTTGCCTTTTCCCATGAATCCTTTAAGCCATGAGGCAAAACGCTTTTCCTTTGCTCCGTCTGATTTCGCGCTTCTGGACATAAGACCGTACAGATAGAAACAGACAGGTATCGCAAAGATAATCCTCGGAATGATCTCATAGAGTTCCAGATCTGTAAGATAGTCTTCTATATTCCATAACAAATCATTAAAGAACATGCCAAGATCTTCGTCTATGGATGACATAAGGCTCACTGATATGATCAGCAGCACGATCATTACAATGATAAATATGACGGCACCTGCAACGTTTTTCCTTTTAACGGCAGGAGCACCTTCCTCTGCCACGGGCTTTTTGAAACATTTCCAATCGATAATAAAGTTAGGAAAACCCGCAAATGACTTTACGTAAAAGCCGTGTATAAGGTCTGCCGGTATGAATCCCGATGTCTTTCCGCCAAGAAGAAGATCATTGGAGGTCAGGACAGAATATACTCCGCAAAGGTGCATTGCGAACAGGGATAACTCAAGCTCCGGACCTATCGTGGATGTTAACCCTGCAAGAACGGTCATGACATACCAGAATAATGTTTCTTTGGATGGCAGGCTTCCGGCATTTCTTCTGCCTCTTCTGATCAGTTCATTTACAAGAATGAACATGAGTGCAAATACAGGATAAGTAACCGCTATCGTCAGCTTTCCGTCCAGGATGGTAATTCCGGATTTCGAGATCTCATCGAAATTGAAAATAAACCTGATATAAGCGTATGCTAAGGGATAGGCCAGGATGATTCCCAGCCTTTGAAATATTACTTTTTTGTCCATTTGTGATCAGTCCTCTCTGAACTCGAGAATGTCTCCCGGCTGGCAGTCCAGTGCCTTACAGATATCGTTTAAAGTGGAAAACCTTACAGCTTTTGCTTTTTGGTTCTTAAGTATTGAAAGATTGGCTTGTGTGATTCCGATCTTCGCGGCCAGTTCGCCGGAGGAGATCTTACGCTTTGCCATCATAACATCAAGATTAACGACTATCATGCTTCTCCTCCTTTCTTCAGATCGTAAGATCCATTTCTTCTTTCATAGTGATCGCTTTGACAAAAACGACTCTTATGCTTAGAACTACCAATGCCATGAAAAGTGCAACTATTGCCAGTATCCAGCAGCCGTTCCAGATAAATCCGCCGACGATGCAGTCTACTGCAATTCCCGTCAAAGCTGCTGTAATGATCATCATGAGCTTTGTGTTCTCTCTGTCAAAAACCTTGTCTTTACTCATATTGGACAACATCTTGAACAACGGTATAAGAACCGTATAACCGCCTATCGTTCCAAGATAGAAAACAACTATGAGTGCTATAACCCTGGGAAGATCAAAGACTTCAGCCCAGCAATACGCAATATACCTTGTTATTACAACTCCGAAAATATCAGCAACCACAGCCATTGCGGTAAAAAGGATCGTCGCGATCTTTGCCCATCTAATGACAACATCATCATATCGCATAGACTATTTCCTCCAAATACAGATTAAGCATGCTTTATACTCAGCATACTAACACAGCATTTTTTGTTTTTCAAGAGCTTTTTATCGTTTTTCGATATATTTTTTCTGTTTAAGTTGGGGCAGCCATGTTATTTCTTTCTTGTTACTCCCTCGCCGTAGATAGTAGTCCAGTCGTTCTTCATCGAAACGGCGATCCATCCGTATTCATCGCAAAGCTTAACCATTTTATCTGCTTTATCGGCATTTCCGTTCTCACGCTCAAGATCGTCACAGCAGAGCATGAATGCCAGACTCTTATACTTGTTGTCCGTAGTTGTGAATTCTGCCATGGCTGCGTCACCGGTACTGTTACCGAATGAGAGAACAGGCTGGATGCCTATTTCCTGCATGATAACGGTAACCTTATTAGTATTAAGATTCTTAATGATAAAATCACCGCCGGTAACAAGCTTATCCTTATCAGTAAACGTATACACTTCGCCATCTTCATTTCCCTGATTCGTTGCAACGAGAGTCTCATCTGATCCGATCAACTGGTTTCTCGGGATATCAATGACATCCTGAATAAGACCTCTTACGATCAGTCTGTCTGTACCGCTTACGATATAGACCTTAAAATCATTTGCCTGAAGATAATCAATGATCTGGAGCATAGGCTTATAGAAAGCTTCACCGCGTGTCATTCCGTTATATCCGGGTGCAGGCTGCTTTGCGAACTCCTTTACATAATTCTCAAATTCTTCGATCGTCATGCCTGCAAAAGCGGATGCAACTGCCTGACCGTGTTCCACCATTGATACTTCGACACTCTTATCACCGTCAAACTTGGCCTGAAGACGGTTTGCTACATCTTTCTCAAAATCTGAAGCCTTATTCTTATATTCGGGATCTTCAAGAACACGGTATACAAGGATCATATGATCGAAATAGTAAGGATCTGTCTCACAGAGGATCGTTCCGTCCATATCAAATACCGCTATTCTGTTTTCAACAGGAATAAAGTCCGCACTGCCTTCATCCGTTACCGTATCCATATAAGAGATCAAAGCCTTCTTGGCTGGCGCATTTTCCGTCCATAAGGATAAAGGATCCGCTTCTACCGCTCCAGTGATCTCAGCCGATGTCTCCGTTGTCGCAGAAGTTTCTTCAGAAGGAACGGTAGTGATTGCACTTTCCTCGCTTGTTTCAACATAAGAAACAGTAACTTCAACTTCATTGCCGTTATTTCCGGCCGGTATTATATTTCTGAATGTAATGACCACGATTCCAATGATCGCCGCCAAAGCAATAACTGCGGTAACGGCAGAAATAGCTCTCCATGTCCTTACCTGTTTTGTCTGGTCGTTCATAGCCGCCTCCTAAATGTACATTTATTCTTATATTTTATTCTTTGGATGTTTTCGAGATATCATCATAAAGAAAACAATTCGTGTACATTGTATGTAAAAAGGTTGCCCCGGAAGACAACCTTTCATGAAACGCAGTTACGTTAACTGCCCTTATTTCATCTTAACAAGCTCATATTCACGCGAACCTATTCCGATCTTCTCGGCATGTTCGAGCGTCTCGGCCCATGAGACATTGGGATTGTTGTTATGCCATACGTCACCGTGATCGTGAAAATGAGGACTTGCCATATTGTCACCAAGCTGACTGTTTCTGATGGGTTCGGCTTTCGAACAAAGGTCAACACATGCCTGGTCAAGTGCAACCGGATCAAATGAAGCAAGCATTCCGATATCAGGAAGAATCGGAGCATCATTCTCACCATGGCAGTCGCAGTTAGGCGAAACATCAGTTATCAGGCTTATATGGAAACAGGGTCTTCCGCTGACGACTGCAGCTGTATATTCAGCCATTCTGCATCCGAGCATCTGAGGTGCATCCCAGTTATCGTTTTCTATAGCGTCAAAAGCACAAGCTCCGATACAACGGCCGCAGCCTTTGCATTTACCGGGATCTATCCACGCTTTGTTATTATCGTAGCTAATAGCATCTGAACCGCATTCCTTGGAACATCTCCGGCATCCTCTGCATATATCCGTAATAACATGCGGATGTCCGCTCTGATGCTGCTGCATCTTGCCTGCTCGGCTTCCGCAGCCCATTCCGATATTCTTGATCGTTCCTCCGAATCCGGCTGCCTCATGGCCTTTAAAATGTGTCAGAGAAACAAATATATCCGCATCCATAACTGCGCGTCCTATATAAGCTTCTTTGCAGTATTCACCGTTCGGAACCGGAACGATGATATCATCAGTTCCGCGAAGACCGTCAGCGATAATGATCTGACAACCTGTAGTAACCGTATTAAAGCCGTTAATATTTGCGCAGTCCATATGTTCCAGAGCATTCTTGCGGCTTCCGGGATATAGTGTATTGCAGTCTGTAAGGAACGGCAGTCCTCCGTTTTCTTTTATCACATCAGCAACGGCCTTTGCGTAATTGGGTCTTAAGTATGCAAGGTTTCCGAGTTCTCCGAAATGCATCTTAATCGCTACAAACTTTCCGTTCATATCGATCGAACTGATCCCTGCGAGCTTTATCAGCTTCTGGAGTTTAACCGTAAGCGGCGTTCCCAGACCTGTTCTGAAATCCGTAAAATACACCTTTGATCTCTCCATGTTCACGCCTCCTTATTTCTGATTGCTGACAAACAATGCCCTGTATTCACCCGGGGCAAGCCCTTTTTCCTCACGGAATACCCTGTTAAAGCTCGGAATACTCTGAAAGCCTGACAACATGGCTATTTCAGTCAGCGTCCTGCCGTCTTCGGCAAGCAGTTCAGTAGCCTTCTCAAGTCTTATCATATTCAGCCATTTGCTGTAGTTCATGCCCGTGACATTCTTGAAAATCCTCGAAAAGTATTCGCGGCTTATTCCGGCCATTTCCGCCATGGCGCCCTGTGACAGGTCATCCGCAGTCAGGTTATTTTTTATGTAATCAGTAACCGTCATCATACGCCTCATGACATCATCACTAAGTCTGTACTGATCGTCGCCGTTAAGCTCCGGATCCAGTTCCTTTCTGTATTCAAGCAGCGTAAGCATGAATTCCATAAGAAGCATGCAGCATCTGATCTCCTTGTCAGGCCTCTCCGAAAAGAAGATATCCTTCATCTTATAGGTTATGGCTTTAAGCTTGGCTGCGAGTTCAGGATGCGTCTGAACACAGATGATATGAAGGTTACGGTACATATGCATAATACGTCGCAGATCAAACAGCGAATTGATGAAAGCGCTTGAGAACTGTATAACCAATGAATCTTCACGGTTAGCATCAACGATGGAATGCATTTCCATTGGCCAGACCAGGACCAGATCATCCGGGACGAGTTTATAAGTATTCTTACCTACACAATAAATGTTGGTCTTACCCGGACCTACAAGCAGGATCTCACCATAAGAATGCCAATGCGCCTGATAGCTTCTTTCCTTATAGCCTGTAGACATATTGAAGGCACTTACGTGATCAAAATCGTATATCTCGTAATTACTGTAATCCATTATATTGCCCTGCCTTTTAATTATTTTATTATTACCACATTTTCAAGGCTTTCAGAATTGTGTCATTTATTGTTCCACTTTTTGTTTTTACTGCGTTATGTCAAAAAATGATAAATCACATGGCGATTCATGAGAAGGCTGATCCTTTAACTAATACTATAATCGCTTCCGTCAAAACCCGAAAACGGAGAAGGCAAAGAATGAAGAGCAACATAACTGACATGACGCAAGGCAGCCCTACAAGGCATATCCTGCTGTTTGCGCTGCCGACACTTATCGGCAATATTTTCCAGCAGATATACAATCTTGCCGACTCGATAATCGTCGGTAATTATGTCGGTTCTGATGCGTTTGCGGCCGTCGGAGCCACATCTTCGATCACCTTCCTTTTCTTTGCTCTCTGTAACGGCATAGGCAGCGGCGGAGGTGTCGTTGTTTCCCAGTATTACGGAGCCCGTGACGACAGGAACGTCAAAAAATGCATAGTAAACAGCGGTATCATCATGCTTATCGTTCCGGTAATATTCGGTTTTCTCGGTTTTACGTTAAGTCCGCTCCTTTTAAGGCTACTGGACACACCGGAAGCCATTATGGGCGATGCGGTCCTCTATACACGCTTTATGAGCGTCGGACTTCTTTTTGTCTCGCTTTATAATTTCCTATCCTCTATGCTGAGAGCACTTGGTGATTCCAGATCACCTTTGTATTTTCTTATAATTTCGACCATTATCAATGTCATCATGGATATTCTTCTGGTCGTAGTATTCCCTATGGGCATTATGGGAGCTGCACTGGCAACTGTCATCGCGCAGTTTATCTCCGTCCTTCTCAGCGGTATATACGCATATAAAATGAATCCTTACTTCCGCATCAGCCGTGAAGACATCTCCGTTTCCTTAAATATGATCATAAAGATAGTACGTCTCGGTGTGCCGATGTCTCTCCAGTTCGCCCTGATCGCCGTATCTTCAATGGCACTCCAGCGTGTTGTTAACGGATTCGGCACCACCGCTATCACGGCCTTCACCGCAACCAACAGGATCGAGCAGTTCATTCATCAGCCGTATATGACTCTCGCCTCCTCCCTTGCTACATTCAGCGGCCAGAACTTCGGTGCCAATAAGAACGAGCGTGTACTGGAAGGATATAAGAAAGGGCTGATTATCATGGTATCCTTAACGGTCATCCTGATGTTGGGAATGCAGTTGTTCGGCAGAACATTGATAAGTTTCTTTGTATCCGATGAAGACCTCATAGCCCAAAGCGTCATTGATCTCGGTGCAAAAGGCCTTAAGATCACCAGCATGTTCTATCTACCGCTCGGCATGATCTACGTCGTGCGCGGAGTCTTAACCGGTCTTGGAGACGCTTTCTTCGCTTTGTTTAACGGTGTAATCGAAGTCATCGGAAGATTCACCATCCCGCTTCTTCTCACAGCTTATCTTGGATATGGTGAAGCAGGAATATGGATATCATCAGGTCTGGTATGGCTTCTTAGCGGCGTAACCGCCTGGATAAGGTACAAGACGTATTTCCGTGCAAAGACCGGAATATCCGCTTCGTTTATCAGAGGAACCGTAAGCATGAGGAGAAAGGGGTTGCAGAGCAGATCCCGTCATGCGCTTTCAAACAAGTATCATTCCTGATCAGCCCTGCTTATCTGTTATCTACCTTCTCGGGATACATATCATGGTGGAAAAGTCTGTCTTCAGCTACCTTTTCCCACTTTGTGCCGGGCTTGCCGTAATTGCAGTACGGATCGATCGATATTCCGCCGCGGGGCGTAAACTTGCCCCAGACTTCAATATATTTGGGATCCATGAGCTTTATCAGATCCTTCATGATGATATTCACGCAATCCTCATGGAAATCGCCGTGATTACGGAATGAGAACAGGTATAGCTTCAGGGATTTGCTCTCTACCATACGTTCTGACGGAACGTATGATATGGTGATCGTGGCAAAATCCGGCTGTCCGGTAATAGGACAAAGACTGGTGAATTCCGGACAATTGAACTTAACGAAGTAATCATTATCCGGATGCTTGTTAATAAACGTCTCAAGCACCTGAGGATCGTAATCCTGACTGTATATCGTTCCATTACTTCCGAGCTTCGTAAGGTTTTCCTTTTCGCGCATAAGATCACCCCTTTATAATGTTATATTTGATTCCGGCATCGTAAACATCTATTCCTTCTGCCCTCTTGACGAGCTTTACAACCAGATAAGTTACAGGAGTAAAGAGGACTTCGTACGATACCTTGAAAAGATACTGGAAAAGGATCATCTGAAGGACAACAGAGTTATCCATTGTTCCCCAGAAAGAGATCATGATGAATATCACAGAATCCAGACCTTCTCCGATCACAGTGGAAAGAATGGTGCGTATCCAGAGATTCTTTCCTTTGGTTATAACCTTTAATCTGGATAATATGATCGAATTCGAGAATTCTCCGAAAAGATATCCGGCAAAGGATGCTAAAGCAACTCTGGGCGTTGTTCCCAATACGGTGCTATATGCCTCCTGACCCTCCCAATAACCGGGATGAGGAAGAGCTATGGTTATAAGATAGATGACTACTGCAAAGAAACTGCACATAAATCCCAGCCAGATAATGGTCCTCGCCTTCCGGAATCCGTAAACTTCGGTAAATACGTCTCCGATGATATAAGTCATCGGGAAAAGAATGACCGCTGCAGGAAGCGTAATGCTGTCCGTGACAGCCCACATCTTCCCTGCCACAAGATTCGAAAGCAGAAGGCAGGTCACAAAGACAATGCCGATACACATAAACAGTCTTGATACGTTTTTAGTCTCGTTCATAAAAATCTCCAAATAAAAAGGCTCCCAAAAACAGGAGCCACATTTAATCAAATCAGCAACAAAAAGATAATGATTCAAATGATTGTCCTGGTTTTGTTTAACGACAGGATGGCACAAACGAACTGTCGGCGTGATTTTCGCGCACGGATAAAATACCATCATGATCCGTTGCGGTCAAGAAAAAAGCCTGTGTTATTTGGACACAGGCTTTAATAGCAAGATTATTTGATATATATCAGAGCAACGGTGTATCGTTGTGCTGCGTTCTCTTACTCTTGTTAACATGGATAAACATGTTATGCAGGAGGTTAACGCTTGTAAGGATGACCTCACCCTGATTGAGCTTTCTGACGTGTTTGATCGCATAATCGTCAAGGTGGCTTTCTACCGTCCTGATCTCATCATTAAGCATGAGTCTGTGGATGAGCATCGTACCGACCTGACCGAATAGGATCGGGGAAACGTCCTTAGGGTTCTGGGTTGTAAGGTAAAGGAAGATACCCTTCTTACGTCCTTCTCTTGCAAGAAGTGTCAGACCGCCGTGATATTCCTTGTCTGAATATCTGGACTTGGCATATCTGTGTACCTCGTCAATGAAGAATACGAACGGATTTACTTCTTCGATCTCCATGATGAAAGTACTTACGAGGTCGATTACCATGCCTCCGATACCTTCTGAAGCACCGAGTTGTGATGTATCGATGTAAAGGCTGACGTCAGGAAGATGAACGAATTCGTCAATGACATCAAGAAGGTTGAACATATTCGGATCATTCGAGAAGAATGAAAGGAATCTTGTGTTCGTCATCTGATATTGGATCTTCTGGACAAGAGAAGCATTGAGGTTTGCCTTGAGAGTGTCGTAACGGTACTTAAAGTTGTAGTTGTTGTCTCTGTCAGGCTCACAAACGGACTCAGCCTGGATCTGCTCAGGGAGCAGTTCGAGATTGAAATCGGTGTCATCCTTGGTAACGGATGCAAGATTCTCCTGAATCTCCTCGATATCCTCACCTACCTTAGGATAATATGTGTCTTCACCGATCTTCTTCATATAACGTAGTGAGGTAATGGCCTCGGAAAGAACGGCACCCTGGCTGCTGTTCTCAGTCTCGAAAAGCTTTTCCCACTGTTCCATTGAGATCTTACCCGGTGAAACAGTCGTATCGATACCAAGCGTAAGCTTTGTGATCTCCTCTTCGGTAAATGCATTTCTGTACTCACCCGTAGGATCGATGATAAGAGCTTTACGTCTTGTGGAAACCACTTTATCAAGGATGGCAAGAGCCGTAGTGGACTTACCGCTGTTAGTAGCGCCTATGCACATAAGGTGACGGTTGAAAAGAGTACTCGGCTTAAGTGATACGTCAGCCTGGGATCTGTTGAGATATGTCGCAAACGGAGGAAGAGGTTCTTCATCATCACTTCCGGCAAACTCAAGAGACTGCAGGAATAACTTATATACCTTATCTGTTGCCAGATAGACTTTATCGGTAATACCAAGAGTCTTGAAGCCGGCAAGCTCAAATTTATTGGAATTAGGCGTCATTATGGCGATCGTGTCTATAAGGATTTCCTGATAATCATTGATCTGCTTATCATTTGATGCGACATCAAAAATACTCTTTCTGGAAGCCTTATTCTCAAATACTTCGCCAAGGAACACACCAATGACCGAGTCGATCAGAACAAAATAATTGATGGTGTTAGGAAGGAAAGAAGAATTGAACTTGCTTCTGTCAGACATCAGCTGGAGGTTATCGATCTGAGCCGTACAATTACTTCTGTAAACCTGTGTAACTTTTCCGATGTAGTAATCCTGGATATTCGCGCCATCATATAGTGATTCGAGCGTCATAAAAGCCTCCCAAAAAAGTAATATAAATACACCGGTCCAAAAAACAGACCCTATTATCCAATTATAAGTCGAAAGCCTTATAAATTGGGTAACTTTTGTGTAAATAATGCAAAAATCTCTTAATATGAAGCACGAAGTTAAGAGATTTTGACTAAATAATTATATCACCTTAAATCAAAAAATGTGAATACAAAAATCAATTTTTCTTCGAACGCCATATTTTCTTATTTTTTCTTATAGATATTGATCTCATCCTTTTGGTTATAGAAAACGAACTCATAATCTTCATTTTCCTTAAGATAAGTATCCATAGGCATATCCTCTGTTACGGCAAACCAGTCAAAACCGTATTTTTCAATAAATTCATCATAATCGAGATCTCCCGCCCAGGCAGCGTAGGCCTCCTCTATAAAAGTATTATCTCCGGTTATCCACTCACCGTATAGTTCAGGTCTGGCATCGAAATATATCTTATACCCGTCAACCAGGAAAAAAGATCCGGTATTGAAGTCAGTATAAAGCGTTACCTCATCCGGAGCAGGCAAAGAAGCGATCATTACCTCTCTGTCGTCAGTTTTTTCGAGATTGTATTTCATGATGAGAAGTATGGACAATAACCCGGCTGCAACATAAGCCCAGCGCATCATTTTATGCGAACGCTCGTTGAATTCCAGATTGCAAAGGAGTGCTCCGATCGGGATGACCAGTGTCCAGCAGCAGCGCATATATACGCATGACATCAAAAAACAGCCGGCCGCCATGAAAAACTGTACGGAGTTAAGCTTCTTCTTGAACACGGCATATACAAACAGTGCCACGACTATAACCTGCAATGCGGTATAGAGTGACGGGAAATGCGGAGGCAGCATCTCGATAACGTTAAACATCTTAACAGTTCCTCTCGCAGCGGTCATGTACAGCGGTCCTTTGATACCCAGCGGGCTTAAAAACGAACATACTGCGCCCACGAACAACGCAGAAAGAGCATAAAGGTCTATCCGGAATCTCTTAGCCTTAATAACGGGTATATAACAAAGGATCCACAAAGCCGGGTAAAAGATATTTGATGCCTGCCAGTTGATCTGGAATATGAATACGGCAGCTATAAGAGCCAGGAATATAACAGTCTCTTTTCTTGTGTGTTTCTCCTTGGAAAAAAACTTATGCAAAAGGGCAAGTTCCAAAAGCGAAGCCGATATTGTAACGGAATATGGTCTTGTGGTCGAAAAACCACACAACATGATCCAGCAAAAAACCGCAGTATTAAATCCGACCTGATTATCTTTCAGCGTCTCGCGGCAATAAACAAACAGGCAGCCGAGCAATATAAGATTGAATATCAGCCCAAGCGCCACTATTCCCGCAAACCCGCCGGCTGAATAAGCCAGATAATTTGCAACAGCACACATCCACTGCTGGACCAATGTCGGAACATCCGGTTTGACGAGCCAGTACGCAGTTTGAGGAAGAGACCCGTTATTAATGATATATCTCCCGTAACTGATAAGAAAATAACAGTCAGGATTTGGGTTTTGTAACAGTGTCTGTGCAGTAGCGAAAATGCCGAGCGCCACTGCCAGCAGCACAAAGCTTATCTTATCGGAAATACTAAAGCTCTTGCGTTTTCCCATAGATCAGTTACTTTTGTCTCTTAAATACGAATTGTTCGCCGTTATTCATCTCTGCGCTCATTGTATCACCTTTAAACTTAACTTCCTTAAGTAATGACAGTCTGTCGCTGACCCTGCCGTCAATTCCCTGTTTTGCACATCCGGCACAAAACAATAGCATTAAAATGATAGATACAGTCAATAATACAGATTTCTTTCCCATTCATTTACTCCTAAATTATGTTTGCGGTTATCCCCAGGGAATATAAGGGGCGACTGCCAGGATGAATAAAAATTCGAGTATTGCAGCAACAATAAGGGCTATTGTACCGAACAAAATTATTTTTTTGATATTAGTAGGCACATCACAATAGGTTTCGCCCGTCTGTCCGTTGATGGCTACCGGGAAAGTCTTTTTGCCAAATTTGTATGTGGCAAAATAGATGGGTGCCAGAAGGTATCTGAATCTGACATTGTAATAGTTTGTGGCGATCTCTTTGACACTCAGGTGGCGGTTAAAACGGTGCACGGCTTTTTTCAATATCGTGGTAATCTGTTTTTTCGAGCATTCCCAGCCTTCATTCAGTCCGAGTGTATACCGCTCAGCAGGGATGCCTGCAAGATATTCCGGTGAATATGGAACGGCTTTATCAAAGTCGAATTTCTGGATTCTTTTAATAAACGGATGACAGAGTCTGTCAGATGCGAAGACCGCAACATCATTGATGTATTGATACCAGTTCCCGTTGATATGATCATATCCGGCGGTGCCCAAGTCTCTGTATGCATAGTAATACGAAGCGGTATATGTATCAAAAGTCCAGTACGGGACATAAAAACCGACTACCTGTTCCAGTTTGCAGTCAAATACCTTTTTGTTAACAAGCCCCTTTTTCTTCGCAAAATTGATAAACAGATCCTGAGTCTGTTCTTTGCTTATAGAGAAAGGGATGACGCCATTGGGAACCATGATCTGGTCTGTCTCAGCAGCAGGCGTAACGCTTGTCGAACCGCAGAATGGACAGGCACCGGTAACCTGTTCTGAATCATAAACAGACTGACCGCCGCAATTGGAGCAAACGATCAGTTTCTTGTAATGACCCCAATCAACACTTGCACGCTGCAGAGCCGAGTTGAAATCAAGCTCTTCGGCAACAGCGCCGTTTTGAGGTGTCGGAAGCTGTGTGGATAAGCCGCAGAAAGGACATTTTAAACTTGCGGTAACAGGATCGAAGCTTATTCCGATCGAAGTACCACACCCCGGACACTTAATATCCGTGCTAGTAACATTAATGCTGCCAATGATACTTTTGTTTTCAGACATTAATCTATCCTCTTTCTTATGCCGGCTGATCGTAATCAAATAGACTAATTCATTATATCATTCGTGACGGCATGGCATAATGATGCATCACGCACATAGCCGAATAATCCGTCTAATAATCTGAAAGTACTGTCACTTAAAGCATGAAGCAGCATTACGAGGAGAAGATTGTCAGACAGCATATAAACCGCCGCTATAAACATTCCCCATAACATAGAAGAGGGCATCTGAATCAGAGGATTCTCGCCGAATGATATATTGGGGTGTTTTCACCTGTCAAATGATATTACCGGTCCTGATGTAGTCTTAAGAAGCCATACCTTGTCATCAGGAACGCAGTGCATCTGAGTATATGCATCAGTAGGTATCGAGACTTCCTTACCGGTATCTGCAATCCTTATAGTGACACGATCCGACGATCTTTGTTCTATGTTGTTATTGTGACCGTCAATATAATACTGATGCGTCTCCCTATGAGTAACTATACCTTCTTTGATACCAAGCACTTTGAAGCGGGTGCTCGACAAGAACCAAATAATTGCCATGGTCAGGAAAACTATACTTATTCCACCTAAAACCGGGAATAAGATCAGTGAATATTTTATTCCCAGAATTATTCCGGCAATGATCATCACAACAAAAACCGCCGAAAAGATCATTGCCTTAATAAACTCACGCTTATGCTTAGCTCTGAAAATCCTGATTTCTTTCTCAACTATGTATCTGTGTTCTTCCTTTATAGGATCAAACTCAATACTGCTTATCGCAACCAGATTTGAATTCGGATCAAGATTATATGAATAATTGTATTTCATAACACATCACCTTAAATTTTTCCAGCTGTAAAACAGATTGTAATCGCAAATTCCCTGCCGGTTTGTTCGGCAGTTATCGAACCTTCCATCATCTCTACAAAACTTTTGCAGATATATAGACCCAGGCCGGCACCGCCTTTGCTCCTTGAGGGATCATCACGGTAGAATCTGTCGAAGATCCTGTCCGTATCTATTTTCTTGGAGGAATCAGTGATCATCCGCATCTTTATCTTTCCGGGCTCATTATCATCGATCCTGAATTCCAGCCTGCCTTCCGAATACTTAATGGCATTGGAAATAAGATTCTGCATGACCCTTGAGAGCTTCTTCTTATCGGCTCTTACATAGATATTATTGTCAGACTGCTCAAATACCGGCACGATTCCTTTTTTGTCGATCTCGTGGCTTTCGGCAAGTATTACTTCGCAGATCATCTCCGGGAGATTTACTTTCTCAATATTAATATCGACCTGATCTGATTCTATGAGGGATATATCGAAGAAATCATTAACAAGATCATTCAGATAGCGTGCTCTCTCAAGAGCTATCTTTATGTTGGCATTTTTCTCCTCTTTGTCATCGGATCTCTCCGCGACCTGAAGATATCCGATAACGGAAGTCAGAGGAGTTCTCATGTCATGGGAGATCATCGATATCGATTCGCGGATCTTTCTTTCCTCATCTTTGCCTTCAGCCTTTATGCCCATTATCCGGTCATAGAGAGCGTTAACTTCAGTAATCATTTTCTGAAGATCACGGTCGATGAAATCTATGTTCATCGGATTATTTCCGGGATTATTCTTCATGTCTTTTGTAACGCGCTTAAGCTCCTTCTTAAGGAGAAATAATCTGACAGATAAAAAGAGGACCAGTATTATAAGGATAATGATCACATATAACATACCCGGTCCTCCGTATTAAAGACTGAATCAGTTAGCTACATCCTTTTTATTGAAAACCAAGGATGCAACCAGCACCAATACCACAACTGCTATTATGGCACATGCGGCACATGGCATCAAATCAGCTGCCGATGAACTCTTGGCCAGGCAGAAGAACGAGTGCTCGTATATGAAATTTCCATCGAGAAAATTCCGTAATATGTTTCCGCCCAACGCAGAGACGGTAACACATGCGAAAAGTGCCGTATAAACATTTCCGCAGATAATGGTAATAAACAGATAGAAGGCAGTCATTGCGATTATCTGAAGCGCGACAACACCGAGCCATAACAAGTCACGCGCGGAGAAACCCTCAAAAGAAAATCCAAACACTTTTCCGAACACAGCCGTCTGTCCCACAAGTTCAAAGGCGTGAATGATAAATATCATCACGCTTGTCGAAATTAGTTTGGAAACGATTATCTTCCATCTCTTATTTCCTGACACGATCGCTCTGTGCAAAGTCCTGTTCGTAAAATCTATTCCTGCAAACCACGCTACGATCATTCCGTACAGAAAAGAGAATGAACAGTCCTGAACACCCTGTGCAAATCCGTCATACATTGTTCCGAATTGCCAGTAATCTATTGCTTCCTGCTTCAGTCCCTGACAGAACCAGTCTATACACATCAGAATGATTATTCCCAAACATATATATAAAGGTATAAACCTTCTTGCCTTGTATCCTTCGATCCTTAAAAGATTCATCATTTTCTTTCTGCCCCCGTGATCCCGATAAAATATTCTTCAAGCGACATTTCTTTTGCCGAGAGCTCAGATACAGTTATTCCGGCCTGCATCATATACCCTGACAGTTCAGTCATGATCTCGGGTTTTCCATAGATCTTGATCGCGTCATCTGTTTCAACTTTGTAATTGATATCAGGGAAATACTTTTCCAGGATAGTCACCGTCTCAGGGATATAGTTATTCCTGACAAAAACATACTGGCTGCATTTCTCCTCCAGCTGCTCATGCGTCACAGACTCGATTATTTTCCCCTTGTGAATGAATATGAAATCCGTCGCCAGAAGATATAGTTCACTCAGAATATGGCTTGATACGAAGATCGTGCAGTCATTATCCTGATTTATCTTCTTCAGCATGCATCTGAGCGTTACGATATTCTTCGGATCAAGGCCGTTGATCGGTTCATCAAGGATCAGAAATCTCGGGTTCCCCACCATTGCCATCGCGATGCCGAGTCTTTGCTTCATGCCCATGGAAAGTTTCTTTGCCTTTTTCTTCCTGCTGTCTGACAGTCCGACAAGCTCGATCATCCTGTCCGTGGCCGACTCATCGGGATTGCCCACCAGCAGCCTCTGAAGCTCGACATTCTGTCTTACTGAATAACCCGGATAAATGTACGGGCCTTCGATCATTGTTCCGACACTTTTGCGCTTTTTCTCGATCGCGGCAGGATCCGTCTCACCCATGAACGTCATATCACCTGACGTGGGGAATATCAGTCCTGCCAGGATCTTCATAAGCGTGCTCTTTCCTGCGCCGTTTTCACCGATAAAGCCGTAGATCCGGTCCTTTTTCAAGGTGATGCTTACGTCATCCAGAGCATACTGGTTCTTGTATTTCTTGGTAAGATTCCTTGCCTCAAAGATTACATCACTCATTTTCCTTATTCCTTTCGTGTTGATGATACAAGAATACAAACAGATATTATGGATTATATTCATCAATCCTTAAGGAAATCTAAAGATTGGGAAAACATCTTTACTTTGAGAGCCTGTAACCCATTCCGTAAACAGTATCTATATAAGGCTCGTCCGTATATTTCGCTATCTTTTTTCGAATGTTGCTCATATGGACATTCATTGTATTATCGTCGCTCATATAGGCTTCACCGGTAATACTCTCGAAAAGATTGCGCTTCGAGAACACTTTGTTGGGATTCTCAAGAAACAGCTCAAGAATGCTGTATTCCATGCCGGTAACGGTAATCTCATCATTCTTAAAGAATACCCTTTTGGATTCTTTATCCAGTCTGAGATCTTTGTATTCAATAACCGGTGTATCAGCTCTGTTCTTTGTGCGTCTTAATACTGCCTCAATGCGGAGGATAACCTCATCAATATCAAATGGCTTGCTTATATAGTCATCTGCGCCCAAACGGAGCAGTTCTATCCTGTTAATGACCTGATCCTTGGCTGATAATACAATAGCAGGAGTGCTGCTGACCTTTCTGAAATCTCTCAAGACTTCTTCACCGGTCTTTTTGGGCAGCATCAGATCCAACAATATCAGATCACACTTAGTGTTAAGTGCCTTATAAAGACCTTCTTCACCGTCAAAAGCACTGTCAGTCTCATATCCGCTATCGGATAAGACTTTACACAGAAGATTGTTTATTGTTTTATCGTCTTCAATTACCAATATCATTTAAATAATTTCCGCTCCTTTATAAATTTATCATCATACTTGACCACTGCTCCTCCGATGCCGGAGTGATCCGACAATCCGGGGAAATACAAAAAATAAACTGCTGTTCCCTTTTTGTATATTGGATTGACGGAAAGCAAGGCGAAATATTTATCAGCTACTGAATAGTATTTATGCATTCTGGAAAATGATGATGGATATCTCCAATTCTTTCCTCTGATAAAGCCTAAGTACCATAAGAATTTCTTCCTTCTGATCTTTGATACAATGATCAAAGAAAATAACCAGCGGACGGTTAAAACAGTCGCCAATGCCCCGCATAGCGGTACCAGGATCAGAACTGCCGTTTCTAAGAGATCAGAATATCCAAATGCCGCGCTAATGGTATCAGAAAAGATAAGCCAGACATTCACAACTGCTGCCGAGATTAAAGATACAATAAAAGAAGTAATGAAAGTCCCCTTGAAGTATTTTTTTCGAATACTCTTTAACGTGGAGTCATCCAATTCGCTTGCGCTTTTGAATTCGCTCTTGTCATCTGCTAAAAACAACCCAACGAGCATTTCTTGACCGAACATTGTTTTTAATCCCTTTTCCTATCCCCATAGTACATTTTGCAAAAATTTAAAGCTCTAACACCTTCATTATATCAAAGCTCATCATATTCATTGCTATTCCGCTTCCAAAAACCATTGATTAATTCTGTCAATTACACTTCCTGGTAGTGCGTTTAACTGCAATAAACACTAACTCAAATCATGCTATTAATACGTGCCAGTCGTCTTTTTTGTAGGTTATTTAATGCATACTCATATTGCAAATATTATTTTTTTGCACTTGCAAAATCTCCGGAAAGATATGACTGATCTGCCTTCTTTAGAAAATAGGCATCCTTTTCTTGCATTCTTCTATAAAAAGTGAGCTCTGATACATCAGTATATCCTTCCTTTTTGTTTCAAAAACAAGTGTTTATCGGCTTTTTGTCGATCTTATCAAAATCAAATCCGAATTCCTCGATCAGAGCCTTAGCCCTCTGTTCATTCGTCAATTACGTTCTCTTGGTCGTTGATATCTGACTCACTCCCAGCATCTCTGCATGTCTGTCAACATGATCAATCAGTTCATCTCCAAACACCGCGATCTGCTTAAGCCAGGGATGTCCAAATAATCCATATTTCCACTGCGGATCGACAAAAAAATAATAATCCCCATCAGGATAGAAGTGCGGGAAATATACATTAGAATCCCTTACATCATCGTGATACTCTTTGACAAGTTTCCAATAGTCCCGGGGCGAGAATACAAAACTGTCATGCTGCCAATCCAATGCATATAGTTCAGAGCTTCCCATTTGAACAAACAATGAGTTCATTAAGCGATCCCATTGGGTTCCGACTGCCGAGAAGTCGAGCTGATATTTTTTGAAAGGTGCGGGGGGCTCTATCCAGGGGTATGGAGCAGCCTTATGCTCAGGGAAAAACTTGAATTCGTTGCAGATCTTATCCCATACTGACTTTTCAAGTTCTTTATTCATAATTGAATATCCGTATTTTCCAAAATCTGTCATTGCAGCTTGTCTCCAACAAAATCCAGAAAGTAAAAAGTTACTCTATTGTTTTACAGCTTCCCACCATCTATACACTTAACTAATTAAATACTCAACAATTTTACCTTCACCAACAGCTTTGGGACCTTCTCTAATAGTAAAATGCTGGCCGACCCACACTTGATGAAAATGATATGTTTGAAGCGAGAATCTCATCTTAGCTAACACGGGCTTGTCAAATTCGTCAACATTCAGTTCAGAGAAATATATACCCCACAAATCATTCTCATCATAACCTTCGAAAACAGCGTCCGGTCTATAACCGGTATTTGGCAAATTCTTTCTTTGTCCGAAATAAAAAGTAATCTCTACTGACAACTGATAGTTAGAATAAATTTCGTCCGTTTTGCTGATCCAAGAAATCTCCCCAGAGTCTGTACTGCCTACAGGTTTGGCTCCCATGCATTCATTGATAGAATTAAACAGATTATCAGTCTCAACTTCATAATTCTCGTTGCACATAAAAAGATAAAAACCACTATCGCCAGGGTATTTGCATATTGCTAAATAAGAAAAAGATGCAGCTATTGTCCCATCATCATAAAATAGATCCCCATAGTTGCCTTTGGGTGTATAGAAAAGCACTTTAGCGTTATTTAAAGTATCAGGAAAAGACTCTGTAGATTTGTTATTCATATGGTTAATAGACTCAGATATTAAAATATTTCGTTCTTGTTCTTTTCAACAAACTCTTGCAAACAATCAACCAATGAAGGTGTCAAATCATAATATTCTTTGTCAGTCTTTTCCCAACCATCGTCTTCTCCAATGGTTGATGCTTCCAAATAGTTATCTGCTATGTCTTGAGTTCCAACTTGCATTAATGCATTGCGGAGTTCTTCGGGATCAGTATCCGGGTAGCAATCCTTATATCCGGAAAACCCACCACTATTCATCTCAGAATCATACCAGAAGCACAGAACAGCCATTCTCTGAATCTTATTAAGATCATCAAGATTTTTGAAGCAGATGTCCTCTATAAATCTATTCCATCTGTTAATCCTTTCAATGTCCATATTTACCTGATAACAAATTTATAATTTCCCTATCTGACGACTATATTATATCAAACACATCATATTCATTGCTCTTCATATCACGTTTCAGACTTCTTTTAACACAGCTACCCTTTTTTCCTCTTCCATTCTTTAGTAGCAGAAAACGCGTTTCTTGTAGCTATGGAAACGGGCATGCGCCTTGGAGAACTGGCAGCACTTAGGAAATCTGATGTTGGTGATGATTATATCTGGGTCCATCGTCAGCAGGTCGTGGTTTTTGAAGATGAAAGATGCAGAAACCGCCAGATCAAGGATCTCGAATACACCAAGAACGAGAAAGAAAATCCAAAAGGCGGAATACTCATCCCTATCACCGAGAACTGCAGAACAGCACTCCATATGGCGAATGAGATCCCGGGCGAATCAGAATACCTCTTCCATCATCCTAACGGTAAACCAATCGTAAAAGACTCATACGAATACTATTTAAGACGCAGATGCAAAGCGCTGGAAATCGGAATATCCCATAATCATGCTTTCAGAGTCGTATTTAACACAATACTTATCGAAGCAGGTGTCGACTGTAACGAACGCTGTCTCGTTCTCGGACATTCAATTCAAACTAATGAGAGGAATTATTCCTTTAGTGATTTGATAAATGCCGAAAGAGTCAAAGAAACCCTAAATCTGAATAGCGGAAAGTCAGCATAGTTGGGATTTACAACCATTTACAACCAGTACGAAAGCCAAAAACAAAGGGGCTTGGAACCCCAAACCCCTTGATTTTACTGGTGATCGTGAGCGGATTCGAACCGCTGGCCTACCGCTTAGGAGGCGGTCGCTCTATCCAGCTGAGCTACACAATCTCGTTCAATTTCGGCTTTGTATTATAGCACATATTGAACAGACTACAAAGATGAGATTCGTAAACAGCGTAATTTAGAGCGGTTTAGGCACTACGGTTCAAAGAAAAAACTGATGAAAGGATGGCAATTTCCGGGCTACTCCGCTTTGTGAACCGATGGTTAATATGGAGTTCAACCATCGGTTCAACCACCAGTTAAGTACACAACGCCGTTAGAAAGGTCGGCGCTAGTAATTTAATAAGAGCATATTTCAGGATTGATATAATCATTAACTGTTCCGGCACATGCGGCAAGAGCGAAACCGCTTTTCAGATATTCAAAGATTTCCTTTTTATTTTTTTCTCTGGCCGATATTATCTATTATAGATGGATCGTTTACGCACCCGTAAGATAATTCTATAAATGTGCCTGTTTTTTCAAAACATCAGTAACCATAATCATAGTTAATTATCTATTGTAACTTCGGTTATCTGCGTAAAGTTCTCCGGGATTTCATCTGATACACCGATTATATCTCCAACCCAATCTCCTATTCCATCATACCCGTGACGCATTAAATACGGAATAGGATCAATCTTCGGGTTATCGATTCTTTGCGGTTTTGAAAACCTTTCATTCTCAGGTTTATCCGGATCATAGATAACTACCGGATTTAAGAGAATTATTCTGACATCATCAGTCGAGAAATATTCCTTCTTACTATAGTTAATGGTATATCTGTAATCTTTCCCGTGTCGTAAAAACAGATTTTTATATGGATCGGCAGGATCAATAGAATACTCATTAAAAGCATCATTCTCACCGATTTCCAGTTCTTTCAGATAATACTCGATCTCTTGGCGCACATTGGTTTCTGTAGCCGAAAACCAGCTCGAAATATTGGTGTATGTCTCAAAAATCGTATCTATACCGATTCCCTTATGACCGCTCTCCTCAGAGTGCCTGTAAAGAATACTGAGAGTTTCGTTCTTATCGTCTTTAGTTAATTCTTTCGAGTCACCAAGAAAAACAATACGGGAATCACGCCATTCACTTCCAAGCAGCTCTCTAAATGCGCAAAGAAAGCTGTTATGAGGATTTGATGTTTCCATCAGTTTATTGCCCAAACCGAAATCGGAAGGACAGATATACTCTTTTCTATCAACGTTTACCCAATTGTAATACTCACCCATATGCTTCTCTTTCTACTCTGTCTTTAGTTTTTCGAGAGCCTTTTCTTCCAGATGCCAGCCTAAATAGTAATTTATATCAGTAATAGCATCTATAATCCGCCATCTGCATTCTGTGTTTTCCCGCAGTTCCTTTATCAGCAGCGGCTTAACCAAATGCTTCTCCAACTGATTCTTTGTTCTTGCAATATAAGCTAATCCTAAGGCTGAATTTGCCCTGACTCTATAATCGTCTGAATCAAACGACTTAATGCAAATTGTTTGCGCCTGTTTCCAGTCAATCATAGTTTCTCCAGCCCTGAGAGGCAGGAGGATTCGCTCCTCAAGCGTTCCGGATTCAAGTATCCTTAATGCTTCTTCATATGTAACATCTTCTAACGGTCTGTATATCGGTTTCATTGTTATTCCTTATCTTCTTCAATGTAGTGATAACTTTTATAGTGAAAATTCGGGGTTTGTTCTATAGTTATGTGATAGAAACATCAGCATGTCCGGGAACTACCCATTCCCATCTTTTTAGTAAGATCTCCAAGGCTTTTATCAAACTGTGCTTGAGAAATCGCTCCGCGCTCAAGAAAAGCCTCGAGTGTCTGCTTCTGATTCAAATATAACTGGACTCTCTTTTGTTCAGGCGAGAGTCTTTCCCATTCAACCTGATCCATATCACAAACCCGGAAGACTATAAAGACAGGTCTCCGCAAGCATTATAACCAGCGAAATGAGGATCAGATAAAAAGGAAGACCGTCGATATACTTGGATTTTGAAACGAATATCAGTCTTCTTCTGATAACTGACAAAAGACCCGTCATAACAATATCCGTAGCACATGCAAATACCATTGCAATTAATATATGTGAGATCTTGGGAATACCCGGGTTAACAAGGAACACTAACGACAGATATGCTGCTGCAATGGACACTTCACTGATAAAATACCGCAAACCGAAGATCGATCTCCTGAAAGTGTGTTTGGCAGAATAAACAGCAACAGAACCTAATATCAAAGCTGCAGATACGCAAACAGGTATAACGGTGATCCTGAACCAATTGTCGTCACAGATTAACTTAAGAATATACAAAAGGACCGTACAGACAATGCAAATTGCCGCAAACTCAGCTCTTGCGCTTGAAAATCTTCTAAGTTCCGAGACGTCCGCTACCGGAATATCCCAGAATTCTGTCAGTTTCTTGGACGTGGCGCATCTTGGTATCCCGGTAACCCTTGAAATAGCCCAGCTCATGAGGACCAGGAACATTACAGAAGCAAGCAAAGATACGAACAAATACCTTTTCTCGAAGATATAAGTACTCAACGTTCCGAAAAGCGAGCAAGCCAAAGCAATGAAATAAGGAAGCATTACTTCCCTGCCAAATTCAGGTTTGGTAAATGTATCACAATCGTCTTCCTTGAATCTTGCAAGGGACATTATTCCTATCGCCATTGGAACAAAGCCTACGGTAGCGTACGGCGTGCAAAATCCTAATCTGTACGAGACCTCTCCGGCAGCAATGAAGAGTGCCATAACAAATGCAAAAGAAAGAACCGACAGATTACGCGGCATGAACACTCTTAAAGTAAATGACCAAATCAAAATACATACCAGAGAACATAAGACAGGCCACCATATTGCATTCCCGGATATCAGAAATTCCAGGCAAAGAGATATGACCGAGTAACCAAGGAGCAGAGAACTTCTGGTCGTAAGATATCTGGCGGGCTTGATATGAATAGCCGACACCTTGTCGTCTATTTTTCTTCTCGTCTGCTCGTTATCAAACGGTGTATTGTACTTCTCAGTAAACAGTCCCATGCATCACACCTTCCAATTCAGGTATTCCTTGAGGAATTTGTAACAAGTGTTGCAGGCTTTGATAACTGTTCTTGTCAGATCATAGGCTTCAGGTACCGGCTCGATAAATGACTGCATCTCCGACATAGGAAGATCATCCAAGCTGTCCGTAATGATCTGGTCATCGGCATTTCCGCTGAACGTCAGTCCGTCTTCACTGGAGTCATAATCACTGATCGGATTGCTCTGAACATCTGCTGTATCATCTGTCGAATCGGCTGTCGTGTCATCGGGCAGACCTGTTCCCATAAGCTTTGCGACGGCCTGTCTTACCCCCATGTAACCGATGGACACATCATCCTCGTTATATATCGTATATATCTCAGGTGTATCTTCAAATGAGAAAACCAGATGACCATCGTCTCTGATTACATCCATCTCTTCAGCCTCATCCATATATAGATAAAGAAAAAGCATATTAAGGCCCCTCATATATTCATCTTTGTCATATCCCGCCTGAGAGTTGCTGATACATTCTTTCGAGAGTTCGATAAAAGGTCTGATATCGCACGTTACGCCGGCAACTATATCCGTCGTACCATCTGACTTCATAGCCAGACGGTTAGGGTCCTGACACTCAAGAAGAGCATGACACAGATTATAAGACTGGGTAGCCCAATCAAGGCCGGAGATAACATATGCTCCCCTCAATGACGCTTTGCTTCTGTCCTGGTTCGTTCTGTCAGTGCTAAACGCATCCCACTTGACCTTTGTAATTACTCCGTTTTCGACTTCCATCTCGACATAATCTATATACCGGTTTCTGTCATCAAAAAGGCGCTGGGCGTAGTAAACACCGTCATGTAATCCGGCGACGGTCGGCATATCCGAATTATCGTCATCGTCACGGTTTTCCTCGGAAACAAATGCAACCGGGATCTGTCTTCCGATCAGCTTTTCCCTTACAAGTTCCATATCAGCATCACTGACATCATAAGCGTTATCATTCTCATTCGGATTCAAAGCAAGTCCCACTATTCTTGTACTCTCATAATCAAGTGCGACAAGAAGGCTCAGATCCTTCGAATCAGGAGTCTGCACGGTAAGGTCGATTACATATCCTTCCGGAACTCCTGAGGCATTAAATCCGATGTAAACGCCTTCTACATCCGGAAAATCATTAAGTGCTTTACTCTTGACCTTTTCATAAGCGTAAGAATCCAAAACCACGTCGAATCTCGAATGATATTCGTTTTGCATACGTTTGTTGGCATTATCCTGAGAAATAAAGTACCCGCCGATAACCAGAACGGATCCTATGATCAACAGGAAAACAGCCTCTGCTATAAACTGCTTAAGCTGGGCATGTGTCATCATGATACATCCACCTCCCTTGAACGGACCTGACGTCTGGTAAGGGTTTTCGAGAAGAAATCCAAAACAAACGAAAGGAAATTAACCGCAAGAACAGGAGCCAGAAGAGATACCATAGGACTCAGGAACGGTTTTGTAATCAAAGTCAGGACTCCACAGACAACTCCGGCAAACACTCCGGATGCAAATCTGGAAGGCATGGTAGTAAGATCTCCCAGGAAGAAAACGGCTACAAATACCGCTCCGGAAGACAAAACATATATCATCATTCCTTCAAAACTGAATGATCTCGTCTCGATAAGCATCGAAACAGGATACAAAGCTATGAGAGTAACAATATACGTTACAGGTGAATAAAGCCTTATCGTGCCCTTAAGCGTAAGGAACAATGCTCCGACCATTATGCAGATAAAGCATGTAGTCCCAAGTAAACCCGGATAGTTTCCAGTCAATAACTCTGAGAATGAAACATGCGAATATGAAGGCAGGGCAGCCGGTTCTTTCTGAACGATCAGTGTCATAAACGAAAATATCGAATTATCCTCACCAAAGCAGTAACCCTTGGTTCCGGACGGCCAGACAAGTTCAATAAACAATCGTCCTGCACAAGCAGGATTGATTATGTTACTGCCTGCCCCTCCGAAGATCTGCTTTGTTATTACGGAAGCAAACAAGACAGCAGTAGCCGCCGTAATGAGCGTGGTGTCCGGGGGCAGCATCAAAGCAATGAGCAAGCCTTCAACAAGAGAACTGAAATCGAAGTAATCTCCTCCCGTCCTTCTGTGGGTTACCTTCATACAAAGATAGTCAGAAAGAACGAATGTCGTCATGCAGAAAAGGATCAGAACCGCTGCTCTCAGACCGTAATAAAACATAGCGTATACGACACAGGGAACCAGAGCCGCAAGAAAGGTCATATAAATATACGGAGCACTTTTCTCCGTGTGAATAAAGGGTGCAAGATGTCTGTTATCAACACTCATACTTCTTTATCCTTCTCAAACGGGAGCGTAATCGCATCAGGAGATCTCACGCTTCTGTCCTCATCGCCGTCAGCATAATCCTCAAGAAGAGAAGCCTCTCCGACATAAGATGTTTTCATCTCTTCAGAGGTCTTGTCTTCAGCACTGCTGTTATCAAGAAGCGAATTGATCTCAATGATCCTTCCCTCTCCCGCAAAGCTCGCTATAGCCGTAGTAAGATTTATGCCTGCAGGACAGACATAAGAACAAGAACCGCATGCAATGCAGTCTCTCGCTCCTTCTTCTGCCGCTTTCTGTCTCAATCCCTGGTTAAGCATTTCAAAGATCGTATTCGGGGAAAGATTCATCGGACAGCACTCCGAACAAAGGCCGCAGTGAATGCATGGGGTTCTCGGAACCTCTGCGCGTCTTACGACAGAAATAACAGAAGTGGTCTTAACTATCGGGGTATTCTCTGGATCATTTATCTCGATTCCGGTAAGACAATTACCCCAAACGATCATGTCACTTCCGTTCTTTATATCCTGGGCATTGGAAAGGATCTCAGAAACCGGCGTTCCTATTGGAACGAGCATGTTATGTCCGCCGGATGAATCTCCTGTAACAGATACAATCCTGCTCATCATCGGGATATTATCCGATAAGGCTTCCCAGCACGCGAGCATCGTGGAACAATTAAACACGACTGCCTTGCAGGCTTTCTCGATCGTCTCACCGGCTGCAAGATTCTTTCCGTACAAAGCCCTTGCAACAAGCCTGTAATAGCCTTGCGGGAATCGTTCCCTGAACAGCTTTATCTCAAACTCCAGATCCTTGAAGTCTGCTTTGATCTTTTCTATGGAATTGGAAAGCGCTTTTCGCTGTTCCTTTCTGTTCTCGGAAATAAGGAAAATGCATTTTGACGCGCCAACGACTCTTGCACAGGCACAGGAACCCAATACAACATAATCAGGATATTCCGTGATAGCCACGAGATCAGAAGTGGAATAGGGTTCACTCTGAAGACAGTTAACGAGAAAGTCTTTTACGACTTCAGTTCTTGCTCTTCTGAGCTTTGCTGCGGTAGGTATTCCTTCTCCACCCATTCCGCAGATGCCTGCATCTCTTATGATGCCTATTGATTCCTGAGCTGATAGTTTAAAACCTGATCTTGGTCTGACGGAATCAAGCCTAGTTCTTTTCATATCATTTCTGATAGTAACTGCAGGTGTTAATATTCCGTTAGGAAGTCTTATTTCGGAAATGTCCGTTACCCTTCCGGAAATACCGCTGTGAACCGGAACAGAGAACGTTCCTTTCGCAGGGACACCGACACACTGACCGACTCTGACATAGTCATCGACCTTAACGGCAGGCACGGCAGGAACACCGGAATGCATCTTCATCGGAAGGATGATCTTCGCAGGATATACCCTCTCAAACATGATCTCCTTGACAAAAGGGGAACGCTTCGAAAAATTCAAAACGTCCCCTGTAAAAAGTCCTCTGTAGAATGAATATAGCCTGCGGTCTGCCACTTTATCTGATCCCGTAACGAAAGGTTCCTTAAAGAACCCGGTTTATCAGTCTGAATAGCCTTCGAGCTTCTTCGACTTAGGTGATCTGTTAAGCTTTCTGATTGCCTTTGCTTCGATCTGTCTGATACGCTCACGCGTAACGCCGAGCTTTCTGCCGACCTGTTCCAAAGTCATCGGCACTCCGTCCTTAAGACCGAATCTCAATTCGATTACTCTTCTTTCTCTGTCGGTCAATCCGTTAAGGGCCTGAATAAGGTCTTCCTTAAGAAGGATCCTTGCGACTTCCTCTTCAGGAGCAGCAAGTTCATCATTGGAAATGAAATCAACCAGATGGCTGTCTTCTTCCTCACCGACCGGTTTGTCGATCGAGATGGGATCCTGTGATATCTTCTGGATCTCCCTGATCTTTGCGACCTCCATGTTCATTGCCTCAGCAAGCTCTTCTGTCGTAGGTTCCCTTCCGAGATCCTGAACGAGCTGGCGCTGAACTCTGGTAAGCTTATTTATGGTCTCGACCATATGGACGGGAATTCTTATCGTTCTTGCCTGGTCCGCAATGGCTCTTGTTATAGCCTGACGGATCCACCATGTTGCATATGTCGAGAACTTGAATCCCTTTGTATAGTCGAATTTATCAACTGCCTTTATAAGACCGATGTTGCCTTCCTGAATGAGATCAAGGAGAGAGAGACCGCGGTTCATGTATTTCTTGGCAATGGAAACAACGAGTCTGAGGTTAGAATTGATAAGGAGCTCTTTTGCTTCCTCATCACCTTTTGCCATTCTCTGTGCGATATCTTTTTCCTGCTCGGCATCAAGGAGTTCTATCTTACCGATCTCTTTGAGATACATCTTGACCGAATCATCGACCACATTAGCATCTTCACCGTCTGTATCTACGACATCATCATCAGCACCCAGATCGGGATCACTTATCATGACTCCGCCGTTCTCGAGTTCTGCTCTGAGATTGATCATCTCATCCGGTTCGATCTTATATGAATCAGTGAGTGTCTCGAATTCTGCCTCAGTAATCTGATTGTCGTTCTTCTCTGCGAATTTTTTTGCCTGCGCCAGTGCTTTCTCAAAGTCTGTCATCTGCTAGATCACCTCATAGATTATCAATTGTAAATGTCTGCTTTAGCTATCATGCCGTCTTGTGACGGATGGTAAAGATATTACTTGGTGGTTTCCGTCGGTTCTTGGATGGCTACGGGAGTCTGAACATCCGTAGTAACACCGTCTTTGTTCACCAGGTAAATGGTGCCGGGAGTATAAATGAACATCTCGACATCACCGGAATCTTCACCGCGTTTTTCAGAACGCAGCTTCGCATAATTCGAATACAGCGTCTTTGCCTGAGAATCAGTAATCTCATCTGAAAGACCAAGCTTAATATGCTGACATGTAAGTCCGTAGATATTGAACTGCTTGTAATCAAAATCCGTATAAGACACGGCATCTGTCTCCGTGCTCTGGAAGATATCACCTATATCGGCAGCAATAGCTTCCTTCAAAGCCTTGCGACTGAAATAGAGAGGAAGTGAAATCGCAAGGATTACAGCAACGAATACTACTGCTCCTGCTATCATTCCTATAACGAGCTTTTTCGGAGCCTTTACATCGTTAGGAGAAATCTCGAATTCACTTGCCTTAAGCTTTGCACTGTCTGTCTGCGTCTTGGAAACCTTTTCCCTCTGAACTGCTTTCTCGACCAGATCGGGCATTACGGGATTTGAGTAATAGTGCTTTGCGCCTTCCTGCTTCTCGAACTTCTCATTCTTAAATTCATATCCGTCCGGATTGGCAAGAATCTCTGCCGCTTCCTTGGAAGGGAAAACACAATTGCAGAATACGCACTCACAAAGCTCGTCCCTGTCATCGAACATAACCAGCGAACCGCAGTTCCTGCACATACCTTGTTTAGTCGCCATCAAATATTCGTCCTTTTTCTTGAAGTATGCGCTTTAAGCAAACATGCACCCGACTATGATACAGGGATAAAGATACTGACCGGGCCGTAAATACGGCATTCCCTTTGTGTAGGCATAGTTCTACTTATAGCAATCGTAAATTATAATATGCTAACAACCAATCGTCAAGCATTATTTATATGTCGCTTGACACTTCGGTCTGAGCCTCTGTATTATCTGTCCTAACATCCAAAGAACAGCGAGGTATCTTTGTGCCAAGATCCGTTTCCAGATTATATCCCGATCTCAAGCCCTCAAATGACAAGGAGATGTTTATGCTTGCAGCTATCAGGGAAGCCGAGAAAGCGATCGACCTTGGCGAGTGCCCCATCGGCTGCGTTCTCGTAAAGGACGGAAAGATCTACGTAAGATCACACAATCTGCGTCTTACACGCGGAAATGCCATCGCCCACGCCGAAGTAATAGCGATAGACAAAGCCTGCAGAAAGCTCGGTGACTGGAGGCTCGAAGACTTCGACATGTATGTTACCTTAGAACCCTGCACCATGTGCTCGGGCGCAATAATTCAGTCAAGAATACGCAAAGTCTATTTTGGCGCCTACGAACCCAAGAGCGGCGCAGTCGTATCATGCAATGACATTTTCAATGTTTCCCACGGTCACAATCACAAAGTCGAGTTCGAAGGCGGAATTCTGGAAAAAGAATGCTCGCAGATGATGCTCGATTTCTTCCGCGCGATCAGGAAACGTGATGCCGGCAAAAAGAGATCCGGATATTAAACATCGACAAACTCTCCGTAACGGACAAGGTATATAAGCTTATGAGCGACTTTTATGCCGTCTTCCCCGCATGCGGCAGCATAATTCTCAAGCTGGAACGAGTGTCTTTCCAATGCTTCTTTTGCCCTCTCTTCAGCATTTATTCCTTCCAAACGGTCAGTCTTATAATCGAGGATCGTAAATCCCTCTGAAGTTTTGTAGATAAGGTCGATTATGCCCTGGACCAGCACGGAATCTCCCTCTTTGCCATGGGTATATACCGCATAGACAATCGGTTTTTCCGAACGTGCCGTACCTTCATTAAAACTCTCAATAACTGAAGAACATCTGTCATCTTTGCAGAATGCGATTATTCCGTTTTTAAACTCCGAAGCGACCTTCAAAGCATCATCAGGAGAACAGATATTGAGATAGCCAGAACCGATCAGATCGTTGATCTCTTCTTCAAATGCCACTCTTCCGGTCCTTATACCTTCAAGATCGATGAATCTCATGATCCTGTGAAGGATGGTTCCTTTTGCAGCAGAAGTCAGCAAAGATACATTCGGACTTTCAAAATCATCAATGCTCTTTATCTGTAGATCCACGTGAACTGTATCTGATGGCTTTCTGTCGCCCGTAATCCCGGTAACTGACAACTTAAACGGAATATCCGTACTCTCATTGTATTTATATTCCGGCAGTACAAGTTTTCCGTCAGGATCAAAATCCGGTCTCTCTTTGTCTTTGGTTTCTTCCTTTTTCTCAGTTTCTTTTTGAGAAGCCCTTGACTTCTGTTCTTCATACAATTCCGCGATCTTATCTGAAGATAACTCAAAAACGTCAAACCCTCTGGTTTCATTACCGTCGAGGTCCTTAAAAATAACAATGTTACTCTGTTTCAGATCGCCGGTTTCCGTGATCTCCCTGAGCTTTTCCCCGTCTCTGCTTCTTGCCAAAGCACTGAAGAGACAATAAGGAAGCTTCATATCTCCGGCGAGCCAGTGTCTCTTATCGAACTGTACATCCTTATAGTCTATAGCCTGTGAAAATGCCTTTCGCATGGGACTTGATTTTGACTTATCATCGATATGACAACCCGTTATTATCGACAGGTTCTCTTCAGCTCTGGTAAGCGCGACATAAAGAAGCCTGCATGTCTCGGCATTTGTCTGAAGTCTCATTTTCATCTTGTAGATGTATTGTTCAAATGAATGATTTCTTATAACCAGATCGGGATCATAATCTTCCGTGATAAAACCGTCATCACGATCGAACATGATGCTTGAGAGAGTATCTTTTTTCTCATCCTGCCCTCCGGTGGCAACCAGGATCACGAACGGGAATTCAAGACCTTTACTCTTATGCACAGTCA
Organism: Saccharofermentans sp.; assembly: GCA_016288885.1. Taxonomy (GTDB): domain Bacteria; phylum Bacillota; class Clostridia; order Saccharofermentanales; family Saccharofermentanaceae; genus Saccharofermentans. The sequence continues at coordinate 6,236 of JAEFAV010000007.1, read as the reverse complement.
TGGTCGTGATCTTGTTTTTATTGGCATCAGTAACTTCGATGTCAGCTCCCTTGATCTGGATCTTCATCTGCTCAAGTTCATCTGCTATGCCTGACAGATCGGAACCTCTCATCTTAAAGCTTTCAGAGAGCCAATCCTTAAAGACATCAAATTTATTGCTGTCACCATCTCTGGCTTCCAAAGTCGCCTTTATGCCGGTCTCTCTGTAAACAAGCTCGATAATGTCATCGATATCAGACACCATGGAACTCATCCTTATCTTGTCGAAAACATCAACAAACCTTCTGACACGGACAGCGAGTTCATCATCACATTTTTCGAAAAATATCCGGAGCCTTAACATCAGAGGTTCTTTCTCGAGAGAAACTCCATCAAGCTCATGAATAAAAGCCTGTATCTGCGCCAACTCACCGATCGTGAAATTAGAGAATCTGTAATTCGACAGCATGACACCGGCAAGATATTCATCTCTGTATTCATTGCCAAGACAGATAAGAAAATTAATAAGCCTGTGAATGTCCAGATCCTCGAAAACATCTGTCGTAAACCTTCCGGAAGCTTCTATTTTTCTGCCGTCTTTCAGCGTACATCCGTTAAGGTATCTGGCTATTGTCTCTGCCTGATTGTTCGACGCGGTAAGAACACAGATATCCTTGAATTCGGTCCTTGATCCGTCAACCCTTGTGCATTCTTCAAGATATCTTCTGACTTCGCTTTCCACCGCCGCAAGGACCGCCCTGACTTCCGGCTTGGTCTTGTCACCGTCATCATTTATGGGAACAGACTTATCGGTAACGATGATCCTCGGTATGTCACCGTGTCTGGTCTCTCCGGCCTTGCTTAAACACTGTGTGTCATCGTATTCGATCTCGGAAGCATCTTTGCTCATAATCTGTCTGAAGACATAATTCGCAAACGACAGTATCTCACAGGTACTTCTATGATTTTCCTTGAGAAAATGAAGATTTCCTTTCTCCCTTCCGTTTCTTATATCGTCCATTCTGCTGCCGAAAATATTAGGATCTGCAAAACGGAATTTATATATGCTCTGCTTTATGTCACCGACACGGAAAACATTTCCTGTTTCCCTGTTAAAACATGCTATTATCGCATCCTGAAGCCTTGTGTTGTCCTGATATTCATCGACAAAGATCTCTTCGAACTTCACGCGGTAATAATCTGCCGCTTCCGGATTCTTCAATATAGCATGAGCGGTATGCTCCAGATCGGAATAATCCATTCCATGCATGGTATTCTTTACTCTTATGTAATAGTCATCAGTCTTTTTGAGCAGTTCAACGAATGCACGGCAGGCTTTAGTGCCTTCCTTCTGATTTTCTAGTATCTGCTCTTCATCAAATCCGATCAGATCACTGTATTCTTCAGGAAGATCAAGGGCATTGTCGTAATTAACTCCTGCCCAGCTGCCCGGCGAGATAAAATGCCTGAGCGAGATAATAGCAAGGAATGCTTTGTCATCACCTCTGAAATCAGGATTCCTGAAAATGTTTTTGTATTTCAGCTCACCAAGTTCTTTGAGCTTGGCAAGTCCTTTGAAGAAATCTGCGCCCTTATGAGTCTCATAATGCTCCAGGGCGTGGTCTATTCCGCTTATAACTTCTGATATGTATTCCTCATTCGACATGTCATCAACGATCTGATATGTCTCGTGCGAAGCAAGAACTGAATCAAAATCACTGCTTAAGATAATCGTCTTTATCCTGTTCAGATATCCGGCAATGGTCTCAGGAATATCATTTTCGGTCTCAAAGTACATGACCTGTCCCATACGGTCACGCTCTTCCCGCTTGCTTATCAGTTCTTCACACTTATCCAGATAATCAGGAAGGCTTCGCAAAGTCTTATATGTGCCTGTTACGATACCCGCCAGCGACATATCGCTTCTTCCGTCACCGAAACGTCTTGTAAAACTGACAAAGTTATCATCTTCAGATGTGCACTCTTCATACATTGCCTTGATCGCATATTCCACGGCATGCTGAAGCAGAACGCCCTGCTCGCTGTCACTTAAGATCCTGCACGAAGGATCGGTAAAATCAGCCATGGGACCGTCTTCCAGAACATATCCTTTTTCCTTTATCACGCGGGAACAGAAACCGTGCATGGTCTGAATATATGCATTGGGAAGAAGATCTATCTGGGCCGACAAACGTTCAGCAAGTTCATTGTCACGTGCCAGAACAGCTTCATTTCTCAGGCTTCTGAGCTTTTCTTCTATCTTATCGGCCATGTGTGATGCTGCATCCTCAGTAAAGGTAACGACGAGCATTCCGTCCACTGAAAGCCTTCCGCTCTTAACTTCTTCGCCTATTCTCGCAGTCAGTACGGTAGTCTTGCCGGAACCTGCAGACGCGGAAACGAGGTTGTTATTAAGCTCCGCATTAATTATCTTTTCCTGTTCAGCCGAAAACTTCATAACTTAATCCTCCTTTCCGTCTTTCTTATCATTGCCTTCGAGTATATCTTTCATGGCAAGGATGGCTTTCCTGTCATCCTTCTTCATGCTCTCATCGGCACCTATTCTCTTGGTAACATCATCGTAACCGGGATCTTTTCTCTGCTTTCCGCTCTTGGTCGGTTCGGCAAAATCCTCGCACTTTTTGACCATTGTTCCGTATTTGCCTTTACTGCTTAGATCCGTCTGTTCCCTCGACTTCGGATCAGAAGGATCGTTACCGCAATATCCCTTGTAACTGCAATAACTGCACAGTTTCAGCCTGGGTTCGGCAGTAATGGCATCCGCTTTTCCGGAAGCTATCTGGTCAATGCTTTCCCTGACAATATGCTTGGAATAATCAATGGCGATCTTCATAGCATCATCACTGTAACCTGCAAGTTTCGGGAGACACTCGATCGGAGTACCGTCACCGTTTGCCTTAAGGCCTACGAGAACATAACCGTAATCATCAATAACAGCTTCACTGCCGTCTTTGGAATGCTTATCAAAAATGGCACTGGAATAAGCAGGAAGCTGGATCTGAGTTCCGTTCAGAAGTTCAGCTGAATCAACAGCTTTATCACCGCTCTTATAATCGATCGTCCTTAAATGAACCTTGCCGGCTTTATCTTTTCTCATATCATATCTGTCGATAAACCCGCTGAACCTGAGATCGATCCCATCGTATGGAACATTAAGGACCAGACCTGTATCACCGATCTTCTCTTCAACGCCTTCCGGCACAAAACCGGTCATTACCGAATCGCTTAAGACATCTCTGAACATTTTGGAAAACATTCTTCTGAGCTTGGCATATGTATCCATCTCAAAGGCTTTATCCTTGGGATTACCGTCAGCATCGACAGACCCAAACAATGCTCTGGAGGAAGCTGCGCTCTTTAGACATTTATCCGCAAATTCATCGTACTTATCCTGATCTTCAAGGAGCTCCGTTGCCATGGTCTTGAACTTTTCAGGATCTTTTTCTGATGCATCTCTCAATGATCTGTATGCCGACTCGAACATGCCGTGTATAAGACTTCCGAAAGAATTGACCTGGATCTTGGTATTATCTTCTCTCGGCTCGATCCTGAGCTGTCTCTGAAGCATGGACTGGAACGCACACTGACGGTACCGCTCGATGGAAGAAACACTGGCATAGATGACTTTTCCTGTTGTTCCGTCATCTTTCTTAACCGTTAGAAGCCTCGACATGACCTCTGCAGGGATCTTCGCATCCTCGCAATGATGTCTGAACTTTACGGCTTCTCCGGCAACGGGGTTTCTGAAGGAATTAACCATGTGGAACTCAGGTGCAACATATTCTTCCAGATATTCAAATACGCGGCTCTTGGACTTGCCATACTCATGAACCATATAGATCATGTCAGTCGCAGAACCCAAAAGAAGACATGCAGTAACAAATTCCTCTCTCATCTTATTCTGCGCTTTGTCAGGAAGCTCGATGCTCTCAGATGCATTAGATAAGCTCTTAAGTTCAACTCCGCTTAAGAGTCCTTCTCTCATCCTCATATAAGGAAAATTATCCTTCTGCGCTCCAATGATAAACAACACCTTGCAGGGAGTAACAAACGCATGCTCCGGCGTCGTTATCTCGATGGAATCGACCTTCAGCGGAATGGTCCCTTCAGTGCGGTTCCTCATATCAGTCCTTATCATCGAGAGGAAATCCTTCTGGCTTATCTCACAGTCATTCATCTCGTGTGTGGAACACATGAGAAGGTTTATGAGCTCGTCATATCCCCTGACCAGAGCTACAGCAGCGGTATCATCTCCCCTAGCGATGAACTCATCTCTCAAAGGCTCTATAAAACCGCGCATATTGTTAAAGTATTCGAGACTCTTACGGGCTTTTCCGGACAGGGTCTTCTCGTTATATACCGATTCACACGCCTGTCTCAAAGGAATCAAAGTGCGTACGACCACATAGTCGTAGAAGAACCTGCCGCAGTCAACAAAACCTTCTTTCAGTCCAGGAACAGTGCCTTCAAGGATCCAGAGTTTTGGCTTATGCCTGTGTTCACCGTCTTCGGGATCGGCATAAGCATTCTCATCGAAAAGTCTGCCTGCATCCGTGATATTCCTGGCATAACAATAATTCTCGAAACTGTCGGCTATATAAGGCGGTATCCTGAGCATTCCGGAACGCATTGCCTTCATGACAAGCTCCAGTGTATAGCCTGCTCTCGGGAGCTCTAAAAGTATCTGCATCATGTATGGAACAACCGTACCGCCCAAAGCGATCTTGCGGTCGATGAAGATATCGAGTCCGTATATCTCAGCCGTACTGCGCATCCTGGTCATGATATCTTCGTTGCAGCATACTATCCTGATATCACGATATCTGTAACCGTGATTTCTCGTAAGATCGATGATCTCATTAAAGATGTATCCGACCCTGTCATCAATACCGGATAATTCTGCCAGTCTTACCTTCCCTTCAGCATCAAGACCGTCCGGCCTGATGTCCGTGGCAAACCCCTTAACGATGAGGCTCAATACATCGTCATTCTCAGCTGCTGGAAGACAGGATCCTGAAGCACCGAGGCCTTCGAGCATTGCCCGGAAATCTTCACCGTTCTTATAAACGGATGAGAACATCGAATCTTTCTTTCCGGTAATAACATTGAATTCAATATCACATCCGAGTTCTGACAAAAGCGAGACAAGCCTTATCTCTTTCGGTGTCAGCATACGCGTAGAACCGAACCCTATAAAGACGATCCTGGATCTGAGGATGGCGGCAAGACCGCTTGAACGCCTGGGTGACAGCGCTTCAGCTGTGACCGACGATAATCTGTCGCAGGCAAGTGCTATCGGTTCTCTGAGAAGATTAAGTCCGTACTCCACGTTCAAATGTTCAAGTTCGCTCATGATCAGATGAAGATCCTTAAGCTTGTTAACGAATGTAACAGAAGAGCCGGCATTATCGATATTCCTGATCGCTTTTTCCAGATCATCAGTGCCGACACCGTATCTCGAGAAGTCGCCGAGGAGAGCGATCATCATGTTGATATAGTCGATCCTTGAAGATAAAGTACCGAACGCCTTCAGTTTATCTTTGTTACCCGCAAGGATATTATAGATGGCGTTTCGGAGCATTATCTCTCCGCCTTCGGCAACATAATTCGTGCCAAGATCATCAAGGATATTTCCGGCAAGTCTCCGGAAGCTCAGGACATCACCCGTTACCAGAGAAGAAGACAAAGTCAGGATCCCTTCACCTGTATCAACGGTAAAGTTACTTTCAGTCATCTTCTCCTTGACAGCGAGGACCTCACGTTCGACCTGGGCTTTAGCAAATTCAGGCGCAACAAAGATTATCTCCCTGCCTTGTGAATCATTTATCGCATCTTCTATAACTTCACGCGAAACAGGTCTGATCGCGCTATAAGTCTTAAATCTGATCATACTGCTACCTCGAAAATCTTTCTGATTAGATTTTACGATTTGGCGGACTGATTTTAAAGCGATTAATGGGACAGTTTAGTATTGTATGCTTCAGTTGAATGTAAAACTAAATTAGAGTTTTTCTGAACATTTACCGTTACAAATCCCACATTTAGTTTTACAAACCCACCGAAAACAATGAATAATATGGTACTGTCCGGCCTGAAAGGAGCCAGATACGTCCAAGCATTTATCTCTGTCAGACAGAGCTCTGATAGAAAAATTCATTGCCGAAGATTTTACGTTTGCTTACATAGCCAAGAGACTTTGCAGGTCTCCAGCCACAATCTCAAGAGAAATCAGGCTG
>JAEFAV010000022.1 GCA_016288885.1 Saccharofermentans sp. | reverse complement strand
GATCTTAGCTGCTTCCTGAACACGACGATTGATCTCGGCCTTAGGCATCTTTCTGAGCTTCAATGCGAATGCCATGTTGTCACGAACTGACATGTGAGGATAGAGAGCGTAGTTCTGGAAAACCATCGCGATGTCTCTGTCCTTAGGAAGTACGTCGTTTACGCAACGATCGTCAATGTAAATTTCACCTTCTGAAATATCTTCGAGACCAGCGAGCATACGGAGAGTTGTAGACTTACCGCATCCTGAAGGTCCTACGAGGATAACGAATTCCTTATCTGCTACGTCAAGATTAAAATCTGAAACTGCAACTACGCCGCCCTCATACTTTTTGTAAACGTGCTGGAAAGATAAACTTGCCATATCTTATTAACCTCCAAAAATGTGCCCACCCGAAAAGAGGGCTTGATAACTATGAGAATAGTAACAAAACGCAATTTTCTTTACTATATGACACATTTCCCAAAAATAGTTTTGGTAATTTGGCATAGTAATTTGCTTTGCTTGGTAAATATATCAAAAGCCCTTAATTTATTTTGTGTGTGTTGTACAAGAAAAAGCGGCAAATCAAATAAAATGAGGCTTTTTTCGGCTTTTTGGGCATTGTGCAATATATCTTGCGCGATCCCAAATTCGTTCCGTTTATATTACTTTTTGGTTACCAAAACAGTTTCTTAAAGCCTGTTCCGGTCCGTTGCGATATTATGCGGGATAGGCCCTTACAATATTATTATGTAATTAATTATGAATATTTATGTTGACTTTTGAATATTTATGCATTATATTGCATAAATCAAACATCAGGGTGGGGATTATCCGCCCTAATCGGAGGCAAAGAAAATGGCGATCGAAGAATCAGTAAAGTATGTATCTATAATAGGATCCACGGGATATGTCGGAGCAGAACTCGTAAGAGGTTTTGCTGCCCACCCTTTCTTCAGATTCCGCCATCTCACAAGCCAGACTTTCGCAGGCAAGCCTTATTCTGACATCTATCCTGAATTCAGGGGCATCGTGGACAATCTCTGCGAAGATCTTCCATATGAGGAAGTGGCTGCGGATTCAGATCTTGTCATCACTGCTCTTCCCCACGGAGTATCTGCAAAGATAGTTCCCGATCTTCTCAAAGCAGGCGCAAAGGTGATCGATCACAGCGGCGACTTCAGATATAAGGATCTTGCGACTTATGAGAAGTCATATGGTCTTACTCACCCCAATCCTGAGCTTTTAAAGGATGCAGTATACGGTCTTCCGGAGTTCTACAGGGAGCAGCTTAAGACAGCAGTTCTCGTGGCAAACCCCGGCTGCTATCCCACATGCTCACTCGTCGCTCTTGCTCCTTTCCTTAAGGAACACCTTATAGAAGAAGATTCGATAATTATCGATGCGACTTCGGGCGTGAGCGGTGCAGGAAGAAAGGCAGATCTTGCTTATGCGTTCTGCGAGCTTGATGAGTCATTTAAGCCCTACGGAGCAGTAGGACACCGTCACACAACGGAGATCGCCGAGCAGTGTTCCTTCCTCGCAGGAAAAAATCCGGGTGACATCAAAATAACGTTTACTCCTCACCTTGCTCCGTTCAAGCGCGGAATGCTCGCCAGCGTTTATGCTAAGCCTTCATCAGCTTTCACCGACGTTTCAAGCGGAAAGATCAATGAGATCTATAAGGATTTCTATAAGGACGAACAATTCGTAAGAGTCCTTTCCGGAAAGACTTTACCTGATGTCAAGGCAGTCGCTTGCTCCAACTACATTGACGTAAACGGCGTATATGATCCGGAAACAAATATGATCAAGCTCTTCACCGCTCAGGATAATCTCGGCAAGGGCGCTGCGCTTCAGGCTATTCAGTCTGCAAACGTAATGTTCGGTTTCGAAGAGACGGCCGGACTTAAGAATATCGTAAGAGGTATCTGATTATGGCAGGACAGAAAGAAAATCCCGTTATCACGGGTGACATGAAAAACAACGTTGACAGGGCTTCGATCCTCATCGAATCACTTCCCTACATCAGGAAGATGAGAGGCCAGACCTTCGTCATCAAATACGGCGGAAATGCCATGATCAATGAAGAACTGAAGCAGTCCGTAATGGATGACATCACGCTGCTCAAATATATCGGAATAAATCCCGTCATCGTTCACGGCGGCGGCCCCGACATCAGCGACATGCTGAACAAAGTCAATAAAGAATCCCACTTCGTCAACGGATTAAGATATACGGATGAGGAGACCATGGGATATGCCCAGATGGTACTGATCGGAAAGACTAACAAGGACATCGTCTCCACGCTCTGCGGCAAAGGTGCCAAGGCCATCGGTATCTCAGGCATCGACGGCAATCTGATCGAAGCTGAGAAGATGACAGAAGATGCCGAAGGCAATTCGATCGATATCGGTTACGTAGGCAAGATCAAAAAGATCAATACAAAAGTGATCTCCATGCTTGCCAACGACGAATACATCCCCGTCATCGCGCCCATCGGTGTCGGCAAGAACGGAGAGAGCTACAACATTAACGCCGATACCGTCGCTGCGGAAGTAGCTGTAGCATTAAAAGCTTCGAAGCTCATCACTCTTACCGATGTCGGCGGAGTTTTGAGAAAACTCGAAGACGGCACTGACTACATCATCCCCGTTCTCGATGAGAACGACGTAAAGGATCTCGTCAACGAAGGAATCATAAAGGGCGGAATGATACCTAAGATCGAAGGATGCCTTGATACGGTATTGCGCGGCGTCGACAGAGCACACATAATAGACGGAAGGATACCTCATTCCATTATCCTTGAGACATTCACAAAGAACGGCATCGGCACAATGATAGTAAAGGAGAAAAAAGAGCATTATGAGTATAGAAAATGATTTCACTCTTATAAGAGATTACGATTATAATTACTGCCTTCAGGTATTTAATCTCCTGCCTGTCGCTTTTGTAAAAGGACGCGGCTGCTATCTATATGATACCGAGGGAAGGAAGTATCTTGACATGATCGGCGGCATCGCCGTCAACTGCCTCGGATATAATCACCCCAAGCTCACTTCTGCCGTTACTTCACAGGCAAAGAACCTTATCCATGCCTGCAATTACTATTACATTCCCCAGAAGTCCGAACTTGCTTACAGGCTCTGCCGCGCAAGCTTTGCCGACAAGGTGTTTTTCTGTAATTCCGGCGCCGAGGCAAACGAAGCTGCCATCAAACTCGCAAGAAGCTATTATTACTATAAGGATATAAAGAAATACGAGATAATAACTGCCGATATGAGTTTCCACGGAAGGACCATGGGAACGGTCGCAGCCACCGGCCAGGAAAAATTCTCAAGACCGTTCGAACCTAACGTTCCGGGGTTCGTTCATGTGCCATATAACGATATCGATGCGATGATAAAGGCTGTCAATCCTTATACCGCTGCGATCATGCTCGAACTCATCCAGGGAGAGAGCGGAGTGCATCCGGCCGATCTGGAATACATTCAGGCTGTAAAGAAGCTCTGCGTCGAAAAGAAGATCCTCCTGATCTTCGATGAAGTACAGACAGGCGTAGGACGTACCGGAAAGATGTTCTGTTACCAGAACTACGGCGTAGCACCTGACATCATGACACTCGCGAAAGGTCTGGGCGGCGGTGTTCCCATCGGAGCAATGCTTACCACAAACGAGGTTGCCACAGGATTCAGGCCAGGAGACCACGGTTCCACTTTCGGCGGCAATCCCCTGGCTTGCGCTGCAGGAAATGCCGTAATGGAAGCTTTCGAAGAAGAAAACATCATAGATAACGTTAAGGATGTAAGTGATGATCTTTTCGAGAAGCTTAACAAGATGAGGACAAAGTATAACTGCATCCGTTCGGTAAGAGGCAAGGGCCTTCTTATCGGTATCGAATTCGATGATACGATTACCGCACAGGGAATGCGTGAACAGCTGTTATCAATGGGCATACTTGTCAGCGCTATCGGCAAATCCACGATAAGGCTCGCGCCTCCTCTCATCATCACAAAGGCCCAGACAAATCAGTTTATTAAGGCTTTAGATAAGATATTAAAGAACGTCTCCGGACCGAAGAGCGTTTTCGGCAGGATCAAGGAAGCCCTTCCCTCAAAGAAACAGATAAAGGATTCGGCTTCCGGAGTGAACAAGGCTAAGATCGACAAGCTCGATGAAGCGGGACTCACTGACAAAAAAGATATAGACATAATCGATGAAGATGATGACTGATTAACAGATTAAGGAGAATAACAATGAAGCATTATATAGATTTTCACAGAGACGTAAGCTTTGAGGACCTTGACTATCTTCTTGATACAGCCATCGATCTTAAGGCAAAGACCAAAGCCGGCATAGAGCATCACCTTCTTAAAGGCAAGTCTCTTGCAATGATATTCACAAAGTCTTCCACAAGAACAAGAGTCTCTTTTGAAGTAGGCATGTACCAGCTTGGCGGCCAGGCTCTTTTCTTAAGCAACAACGACATCCAGATCGGCAGGGGCGAGACAATCTACGATACGGCTAACGTACTGTCGGGAATGGTAGACGGCATCATGATAAGAACCTTCAAGCACCAGGATGTCGAAGACCTTGCCAATTACGGAAAGATCCCTGTAATCAACGGTCTTACCGATGACCAGCACCCTACCCAGGTTCTTGCTGACCTTCTTACCATCAAGGAACACAAAGGTGAACTTAAAGGATTAAAGCTTGCTTATTTAGGTGACGGCAACAATATGGCCAATTCCCTTCTCCACGCCTGTGCAAAGGCCGGAATGGATATCTCAGTCGCAAGCCCCAAGGACTACACATGTCCTGAAAAATACGTGATCGAAGCCAATGAAGACGCTAAGGTTACGGGATCAAAGATCGTCATGACCGAAGATCCTTTCGAAGCTGCAGAAGGAGCCGACGTCATCTACACGGACACCTGGACATCCATGGGACAGGAAGCCGAGAAGGCAAAGAGAGTGGAGATCTTCCAGGGATATCAGGTCAATTCGAAGATCATGGGCGTTGCTCATTCAGATGCAATATTCATGCACTGTCTCCCTGCTTACCGCGGTTATGAAGTAACCGGGGACGTAATAGACGGACCACAGAGTGTCGTTTTCGATGAAGCCGAGAACAGACTGCATGCTCATAAGGCAATCCTTGTAAACTGTTTTCTTAACTGATGAAGATCGAACCCGTAATAAGGACCGCCGGCATCTCCGATGCGGCTGAAGTATCGCGCCTTTTAAAGAGCGCGATGCTTACTTATTGCACGGATTCGGGAATACCTTCAACCATGCTCGAAGCCATGACCGAGAGCATCGAGAGCGTTTCCGACAGGATCTCAAGGCAGACCTGCCTTGTGGCAGAATCAGGCGGAAAGATAGTGGGAACCATATGCATAAAATCCGTCCCTAACCCTCTGGTGTATAGTTTCTCGGAAAAGACATGCAGGTTTCTTGAAGAATGCGGACACTCATTTTACATATCGAGATTTGCGGTAACACAACGTTTCAGGAAAACGGGACTCGGAATCGACCTCATCACCAGAGCGGTTGATATCGCGCACGGAGCGGGCTCGAAATGCGTACTGCTCCACTCTGCGGCATCAAATAGAAACATGGTGGAATTCTATGGGAAACGCGGTTTTGAACTGATCGATTCCGAAAACTCAAGAGGTTACCCGAGAGGACTGTTCGCGAACTTTGTCAAATAGTCTTTGAGACGAATACTTCACACCCGGAGAACTCAGAATCGTTCTTGATCTTATCGAAAGCAGCATCCCTTGTTTCCTCATTCTCATACATAGCGAAAACAGCACTTCCGGATCCCGTCATACGGCTGAATGCAGCACCCGAATCAAGAAGGGCTTTTATCGCAAGTCCGATCTCCGGGATCTTCTCGATCGACGGGATCTCAAGATCGTTCGTAAGCAGATCTTCTCCTTCAAGGAATCTCGTGAGCGGATCTTTATCTTCATCATTCAGACCGGAAACATATGCCGAATAGCGGCCTTCATCAAACTCCGGCAAAGGCTTGCTGTCGATAGCCCGAAAACATTCCGGAGTTGATACTCCTTTAGAGGGCTTTACGATAAGAAGAGGTATTCCGGCGAGAGAACTCAGATCAGTAATGTCTTCACCCACCCTCTCACAGAGACAGGTTCCTCCATAAAGGAAAAACGGAACATCAGCACCGACATTTACTGCAAGCTGGTTAAGTTCTTCATCAGTAAAGGGATTTCCGAAATGTTCCTGAAGCACCATGAGTGTTGCCGCAGCATCAGAACTTCCTCCGCCCATTCCGGATTCGGAGGGAATAACCTTGGTAAGGACTATCTCGATATTAGGAAACCTTCCCTTTTTCCAAAGTCTGGCATTGGGGACCGAAGGATCCGTAGCAGCTTTTTTTCGCAGTGACGAGAAAAACCTGTCCCTGGCCTTTCTGCAGAGATTCTTCTTGGGATCAATGTCATTTCTGCCGATGCACTTGATATCAAAACCGTTCTCGCGCTCGGGGAAAATATTAATGGTAATGGTATCTGCAAGATCTATCTCCTGCATTACCGAATACAAACTGTGATAGCCGTTCGAAAGGATCCCGCGCACGCGCAAGAAAAGATTTAACTTGGCATTAGCTGTAATCTCGTAAGAATCCATCAGGATCTCCATTCATCGCCCTTTTCACGGGCTGAAGTCTGTAACCTAATTTTACAATATAAATTGAATAATTAAAAGAAAATGACTTTTTAGGTTTCGTTCCGGTTTCCCCGGGAAACAAAAATGCACTGTCAGTTACTGAACGGATCAGTTCTGACAGTGCATATACAAACTCAATATTATATTCAGGTCAGACAGCAACTTCTTCCTGAGACTTCTCCGGCATGATGCCTACTCTTACGGTCCTCGTAAGGACGTCAATGTATGAGAAGGATACGATCGACTGCTTGCCTGCATCATTGTTGCAGAGCATCGTAAAAACATTGGGATAGCAGTGCTCAACTGTGCCGATGTAAGTGATGATCCTCTTGCGGCCGCCATTGGTCTTGCAAACGATACGCTTGCCGATGAGTTCTTCGAACTTAGCCTTGCACATTTCCAAATCGGAACTGATGATCATATTCAATACCCCCACCCGGAGACTGGTCGAAAAATATTTCAATGGCCTTAAAGGAACATTACGGAAATATTTCCAACATGCACCAATGCTAACATTTCCTTGACATATTGTCAACGAAAAAACACAACATTTAGTAAAAAAACACCACATATCCTACAAAATATAGTGGTGAGTCTCTTTAAGATAAAAAAACATACAGATATGCTTTTCACCGTGATTGAAATGCCTGTCTTTTTACAATACAATCGTATCCATATTACTAAATCAGACAGGAGTGACCGTATATGCTAAGTGACATTGAGATAGCCCAGAGTGCAAAGATCAACCCCGTAACAAAGGTAGCAGAGGAGTTGGGAATAGATACCGACAAACTCGAACTGTATGGCAAATACAAAGCAAAACTCCCGTTGGATTATGTTGAAGGTCTGCCTTCCAACCCCGATGTCAAACTTATCCTTGTAACCGCCATGAATCCCACTCCTGCAGGAGAGGGCAAGACAACGGTAAGCATCGGTCTGGCGCAAGGCTTAAAGTTAATCGGCAAAAAGCCCGTTCTTGCTTTAAGAGAACCCTCATTAGGCCCCGTCTTCGGCGTTAAGGGCGGCGCTTGCGGAGGCGGATATTCACAGGTAGTTCCCATGGAGGACATCAACCTCCATTTCACAGGTGACATTCATGCGATCACTACGGCAAACAACCTGCTCGCAGCAATGATAGACAACCATCTTTTCCAGGGAAATGAACTTAAGATCGATAAGGACAGGATCTTATGGAAGAGATGTCTCGACATGAACGACAGGTGTCTAAGAGCCGTCACCGTAGGAGTCGGAGGCGGAACAAAGGGCGTTACACGTCCCGAGATCTTCCAGATAACCGCAGCATCCGAGATCATGGCCATCCTCTGTCTTGCCAAAGACATGGATGACCTCAAGATAAGACTTGACAGGATCGCAATAGCATATGACACGGACGGCAATCTCATTACGGCAGGAAAGCTCGGAGCTACAGGCGCCCTTGCCACATGCCTCAAGGACGCAATGTGTCCTAACCTTGTCCAATCACTGGAAGGTGTTCCGGCACTCGTTCACGGAGGACCTTTCGCAAACATCTCTCACGGATGCAACACATGCATAGCAACAAAGACCGCGCTTAAACTCGGAGACATCGTTGTTACCGAGGCAGGCTTCGGCGCTGATCTCGGTGCTGAAAAGTTCCTCGACATCAAGTGCAGGGATCTCGGAATCTGGCCTGATCTCGTAGTAATTGTCACTACCGTAAGATCACTTAAGTATAATGCAGGTATTCCTAAAGACCGCCTCTCCGAACCTAATCCGGAAGCAGTAAAGATCGGTCTTGCCAACGTCATAAAGCACATCGAAAACATGCAGAACTTCGGAGTGCCCGTTCTTGTCGCATCAAACAGGTTCCTTACTGATACCGAAGAGGAACTCGCCATCGTTGAAGAAGCATGCAAGGCCACCGGCGCTGATTTTGCACCTGCCGAGATCTTCGCTAAGGGCGGCGAAGGCGGAATCGACCTTGCCAATAAGGCAGTCGCCATCCTCGGACAGAACAATCCCAAGAATCCCAAGTACACATATGAGCTCACCGATTCCGTCGAGGAAAAGATCAACAAAGTAGCAAAGAAGGTATACGGCGCAGGCAGCGTTGACATTCTTCCCGAAGCTGCGGAAAAGATCAGGGAATTCGTGGACAAGGGCTACGGAAATCTTCCGATCTGCATTGCCAAAACACAATATTCATTGTCAGACGATCCGAAAAAGCTCGGCAATCCCGAGGGCTTCACGCTTACCGTCAGGGACTGTTTCTTATCAGCAGGAGCAGGATATCTCGTCATTCTTACGGGCACGATAGTCACGATGCCGGGACTTCCTCCCCACCCTGCCGCTATGGACATCGACATCGACAATAACGGCGTAATAACAGGTTTGTTCTGACGGATCATGAAGCGGCCCAATCCGACATTTCTGAAAAAGGCTGAAGGGATAAAAACGTCCCGTAAAAAACGTACGCTTATTATCATTCTCGTATTGCTTGCGTTGACTTCAGCCATCATATTCATAAGTTCGATAGCATCCACTCAGGATACCTACCGCCTTATGTATCCCGGACTTATCGGAGCCGCCACAAGTACCACGACCGAATATTCGGCATATCAGAGACCGGTACATACCACGACGGAAACAACGACCCAGGCGACGACGACCGCTACCACCACGGTGCTGCACGCCATTCTCGCCGCAACACCGACGCCTACGCCAAATCCTGAAGAGACTGCCCACACATCGCAAAATGATTCTCCGGATCCTTTTACGGAAGACAGGGACTTCAGTTTCAAGCCCGCCGGCATCCAGACCGCCACCTATCAGGAGCGCGCAGTATATCTGGATGAGCTTAAAGAAAACGTCGCAGCATACCAGAAAAAACATCCCGAAATGAGGATCTGCTATGAATTCATCTCCTTGTCAACCGGTGAACGGCTCGGAGTAGATGAACTCGATCCCGTAGTTCCTTCGGGAGCAATGGCGATCCCAATAGAGATCGTATACTACGACAGCATAGAAGGTGTCACCGGACCTTTGTCAAAAAAGGTAACATTCGACAGCGATTACGGCGGCGCACGCAATTCATCATACATCGCCAAGACTTACAACTACGGCAAAGAATTCTATATGCGCACGCTCTTAAATTACGCGATAGTAAAAAACGACAGCGTAGCTCTCAATTACATTATCGATGAACTCGGAGGACTTGACGAAGCTATAAAATCAGTAGATGAGATAAGCAATTACATCTCATACAACGATTCGGTCATTTACAGAGATTACCGCGGTCTGGAATTCCGTGCTCCGGGAACGATATCCTGTTATGACATGGGCAATTATATCTCTTATCTTTACCACGAGTTCATCAACACGCCCCAGATAAACCAGCGTCTCATCAATGATATGGCTCACAGCGAACTCGAGTCACCCTTAAGCGCCGCTTTTCCCGAAGACACAAGGATCCTCCATGTGCTGGGAAGAAACACAGGCCGCGGAGCATATCTTGAATGCGCAATAGTAGATTACAAGGAGCCCATAGCCATCATCATCTATGTCGAATCAAGTTCGCCGGGGTCCGCAGGCACTGCCATAGCAACCCTCGGAGGCTATACTCAGAAATTCATCGAAATGTGTTACTCATAAAATGAGTTGTCCTAATAATTGAAGTGTTCTGTTTTTCTTTTATGATATAATCTCCTTTGTAATTGATTAGTTCGTCCCGCGCGGTCTGCCGCCGGCCAAGGTCCCGTGCGATTCCGGGCTGTGAACCCTGTCAGGTCCGGAAGGAAGCAGCAGTAAGCGGTTTACGGAGTGCGCCGCGGGTCAAGCCTTACCGACGGCAGTTCGGGCGGGACGGGCTATTTTATTCAGGTTTTACGATTCGGCTTTAAGGAACTAACTCATGGAAGATCATATCGTTCTATACAGACAGTACAGGCCCCTTACATTTGACGACGTTGTCGGTCAGGAAGCCGCCGTTACTGCTCTGAGGCAATCTGTCGTTGCCAAAAAATTAGCCCATGCATATCTTTTCTGCGGCCAGCACGGTACCGGAAAGACTACTATCGCCAAGATCTTCGCACGCAGCGTTAACTGCGAACACCCTGTCAACGGCAATCCGTGCAATGAGTGTCCGACCTGTAAGGGTATCCTTGACGGTTCCATCCTTGATGTAACTGAGATGGATGCCGCTTCCAATAACGGTGTGGATGATATCAGACCCATTCTCCAGGAAGTCAATTTCGCACCTACAAGAACAACATATAAGGTATATATCATCGATGAGGTCCACATGCTCTCGAAGGGCGCATTCAATGCTCTTCTTAAGACCATAGAGGAACCTCCGAAGCACGTCATCTTCCTTTTCGCGACCACTGAATCAGATAAGATTCCGGCAACGATAATCTCACGCTGCCAGAGATATGACTTCAAGAGGATCCCGATAGATCTCATTTCGGGAAGGCTAAGGGAAGTATGTGGAAAATCAGGGATAAAAGCATCCGATGATGCTCTTCGTCTGATCGCTTCCAGATCCGACGGAGCTCTCCGTGATGCTTTGTCTTTACTGGATCAGATATCTGCCATATCAGGCAGTGACAACGAGATCAGTTCACAGGACGTGGAGCGCATCACCGGCACAGTTGACAGTTCGTTCCTCTTCAAGATGGCTAACTGTCTTATTGATGCGCGCTTTGACGAACTCATAGACCTATGCGCGATACTGAACAGTTCAGGCAAGAACCAGGCCCGTTTCACGCTTGATCTTGCCGCTTATTTCAGAGACCTTCTCATAATAAGGGTCAAGGCTGATCCGATCATTTATCTGCCTTACCCGAAAGAGACGATTAAGGACATGTATCAGACGGCTGCCAAGGTAAGTGCCGATACATTGACCGGTTATATCAGTTATCTTTCCAAAGAATATGCAGAGCTTCGTAAATCTCCCGATATCCCGACGAGTTTCGAACTTATGCTGATGCGTCTTTGCGGAAGAAAATCCTCTCTCCCCGTTACTCCGATCGTAATTCCGGATTTCGAGAAAAAACAGGCCGGGAAAGCTTCTTCCATATCAGCAGAAGAACCTGCTCCGGTTAAGGAAGAACCAAAAGAAGAACCTGTTAAGTCCTCAGAGCCCGCTCCGGAAGCAAAACCTGTATTTACGGCACCTGAGCCCTACAGGCCTAAGCCTTCATCCGCGCCGGCGCCGTACAGACCTAAGCCGTCTTCCATATCTGAACCCTACAGGCCTAAGCCCTCTTCCGCATCTTTATTTGCTGCTCAGATAACAGGAAGAAGTTCTGAAGATAAATCAGAAGAAAAGGATGTACCTCCTCCGGCTGATACTGAAGAAAAGAACGATGAACCGGCAGGACAGAGCTCATTCTTCCCATTCGTTAATAACGTAGCGGAAAGTCATGAACCGGAAGAACCCGAAATACAGGAAGACGATAATGACTCAGATCCCGATGATGTCATCATCCCAGCCGATGATTCGTATAACGAACATACGGAACCGACGATCTTTTCATATAAGCCTGAGGAGCCCGAAAAGCAGCTCAGTTTCGGTACTGATGAGCAGGAAGACTCCGCACCTTCATCATATTTCTCATATGGTGAGGAAGACGCTGCCCCTTCGCAGGGAATATTCTCCGGACTTTCTTCCTCGTTCCTTGACGATCTTGAAAGTGAGACTGATACGGATGCCGGTACTTATGAGGAACAGACAGACGTTCCCGTCAAACCGCGTTCCCAGCTGGCAGTGCAGGCAGATAAAAGCGGTCTTATCGTAGACGGAAGATCCAGGGATTCAGTCAGGACGCCTTCCTTCACCGGAGAAGATGCCGACCTGGCCGTAAGATGGAGCAACGTCACTTCAAAGCTCAAAGACAGCAATGACAACATAGCGTTTATATTGGAACACACAAATCTCAGGAAAGACGGAAATTCGGCTTATATTGTATTTGAAGACAAGGATACGAAGCTTCTGTCCAACCTCAAAAAGTCCCAGACATTCAGACAGATCTCTTCAGGGATCAAGGATGAATTCGGGGCTGAACATCTTTATCTTTGTACGACGGCACAATACACAAAGCAGATGGAAAAGAACCATGCAAGCGAACTTGACAGGAAACTTGATGACCTGAATGAACGCTCCAGAAATATGGGTGTTCCCACTGATGTGCATTTTGGTGACTGAAATAAAAACTTTATCCAAATAATTCGGAGGTAATGAAAATGGCAAAAGGATTCCGTGGAGGAATGGGTATGGGCGGCAACATGAATCATGTGGTAGCCCAGGCACAGAAGATGCAGAGACAGATCGAGATGGCTCAGGCAGAGATCCGTGAGATGCGTTTTACTGGAACTGCCGGCGGCGAGCTCGTTAAAGTTGTCGTAGGCGGCGATCACCAGTTATATGAAGTCCAGATAGCTAAGGACGTGGTAGACCCCGATGATATCGAAGGTCTTCAGGATCTCATTATCGCAGCAGCTAACCAGGCATTGAAGCAGATCGATGAGACCAACCAGGAGCGTATAAATGCGATTACCGGCGGGATGAAGATGCCCTTCTGATAATGGCAAGATATTCACCTTCAATCCAGAATCTCATAGCGCAGCTTAGCAGCCTCCCCGGAATAGGAGGCAAGTCCGCGCAGCGTCTGGCTTTCCATATCCTGGCAATGGATGATAAGGATGCCGAAGCTCTGACAACGGCGATCATGTCTGCAAGGAAGTCCACCAAAAGATGTTCCTGCTGCATGAATTTCACGGATTCGGATCCCTGCCCTATCTGCTCTGATCCGTTAAGAGACAATACTACGATACTTGTTGTCGAGTCTCCGAGAGATGTGTCAACGTTTGAGAGAGCTCATGAATATAAGGGGCTCTATCATGTTCTGCACGGGGTTTTTAATCCGATGAAGTCCATGAGCATATCCGACACCACCATTCCGGATCTTATAAAACGTCTTGCGGATCATCCGGAAGTTACCGAAGTGATCGTTGCAACCAACCAGACTGCGGAAGGAAATGCTACTGCCCTTTATCTTTCAAGGATGCTGGGACCTTCCGGCATTAAGGTTTCACGTCTTGCTTCCGGATTGCCCATGGGCTCTGATATCGAATACGCAGACGATCTTACTCTCCTTTCAGCTTTGAAGGGACGTGTCATGCTTACGGGAGACAAGAATGAGACTTGATAAATTTCTTAAGCTGTCAAGAGTGATCAAACGGAGAACGGTTGCAAATGATGTCTGCCAGGCAGGAAGAGTTACCGTAAACGGCAAGCCTGCTAAGCCGTCTGTGAAGCTTAAGATCGGAGATGAAGTAAGCATTCTTTTCGGAAGCGGGGAAGTCAGGTTCAGAGTTACGTCACTTCCGGAAACCGTCAGAAAAGAAGAAGCAGCATCAATGTACGAACTGCTCGAATAACCACGTTATCGCTTGAAATATTACAAGTACTTTAAGTTTAACCCCGGATTGTTGTTTTGCATCCGGGGTTAAGCAATAATAAATCAGTATATCCATATAAGGAGGCATATCTTCTTGCGAAAAGTAAGACGCAGAACAGGCGGAATATCTTTCCTTACGGCAATGATCTTCATCTGCTGTGTTTTTGTCGGGATCCTCTGCATTACCAGATATGCCAATATCCATAAACAAAAAGAACGTCTCAAGGCAGAAAACGCATCTCTTATCGCCCAATCTGAGGAATTATCTGAAAAACTCAAGCAGATCAGAGCTCAGGAAGAATTCGGCAAAGATGATGCCTATGTTGAGAGTGTTGCAAGAGCACAGCTCGATATGGTCTATCCGGGCGAAGTGATCTTCAGAGTTACCGGAGAAAAATACAACTGATCCTGAATTACAGATTCACATATAAAGGGCGGCTTTTAAAGCCGCCCTTTTTATGACATGCCAAGTATATCCAAGGTAGCCAGATAAGCTTCGCTCATACAGGCCTGAAGATTATATCCTCCGCTCACACCGTCAATATCAACGGCTTCACCGATAATATAAAGGCCCGGTACCAGCTTTGAACAGAATGTCTTCCGGTCGATCTCTTTGAGGGATACGCCTCCGCGCGTTACATAAGCGGTTTCCAGAGACGGTGCGCGGTCTAAGCCTATCTTCAGGTGTTTTATTTCCTTTACCGTCTTCTTTCTGTTCTCTTTTGTAAAGCTTTGGGCATAAAGATCCGATACTCCGCTCGCCGAACAGATCTCATGAGCAACGGAAGCGGGAACATAACCTGATAAAAGCGTAGCGATCTTGGAATCCGGATGATCCCGGATCAATTCCTGAAATTCAAGATCGAACTGCTCATCACTCATGGACGGAATCAGATCAAGTTCGATCCAAATGCTCATATCCGTTATGTCAGGCGGTATCTCCCTGGACAATTCCATGATGGCAGGACCTGTCAGTCCGAAATCTGCGAACATCATTTCGCCGCATACGGAAGCTTTTTTCTTTTCGTTACAGTAAACCGCGGCATTGGCAGTCAGTGATACTCCGCTAAGACGCCCGGTCATCACTGCTGACACGGGATCGGATTTTACGGATGCGAGCGCAGCGCTGACAGGTATTACCGAATGGCCGAATCTCTCTGCAAACCTATATGAATCTCCCGTAGAACCGGTCTTTGGAAATGACTTTCCTCCGCAAGCCAGGATTATGTAATCGAATGAATAATTTCCCTGAGAAGTGCTGACCTCGAATCCGGAAGTTTTCTTTATATCCAGAACATTCGAATCACACAGTATCTTCGTTCTGTCCGATATATAGGATGCGATCGTATCCCTTACCGCCACGGCGCTGTCGCAGACGGGGAATATCCTGTTATTGTCTTCTTCCTTTAACCTTAATCCTAATTCCTTTTCGAAAAAGGATATGACATCATCAGGTCCAAATTCCTTCAGTGCGGGATAAAGAAAATTACCGGCTTCGTGATAACCGTTTTTCAGTTCTGAAGCATTCTTACGGTTGGTGATGTTGCAGCGGCCGTGGCCGGTCAGCATGAGTTTTTTGCCAAGTACGGAGTTCTTTTCGAGGATCGTTACATCAATGTCTTCATTGCCCGAAAACTTCTTGAGCAGACAAGCCGAGAAAAGGCCTGCGGCTCCGCCTCCGATGATACCTACGCGTTTTTTCACCCCAGCACCCCGTGTCTTAGATCAGCCTTCTATTACTCTTATCTGAAACCTGTCGAATCTGACATTATCCGTATACTGTTCACGAAAGAAGATCGTCTGGCCGAAAGCCGCAAACTCTTTGGTGTTCTTCTTCATCCACATCGGTACGGGAACGTCTAACTGCCTACAGAGCTCTATAAGAGCTTTCTCAAGGCGCTTGGAATATGAGGCATCCGTATCCTCGGTAGTAACCTCTTTTATCTCCGTCATTCTGTTGGCAACAAAGAGCCTTCCTTCAAGCGTCAAAACCAAAATCCTCTCATAATCACAATCTTTGCCACTATTTTGCCTTTTTTGAATATTAAAGTAAACAATTGACATGGTAAGATATGGTTGTTCAAAGTAATTGTTCCTTACTTCATAACACCCTCCTTAAGACACTGACACCCCCTCGTCAGTGTCTTTTTTTGATAACATAAATTTTCTTGATAGTAAAAATAACTATAAATCGATATTTTTAAAACACATTTCTTATTGATTATGTAAAAATCAAGTTGTAAAATAAATTGTAATTATCTTTGCGGATTCATTTGTACATCCGTGATACAGGAGGTCACAAATATGAAGAAATGTCCCGATTGCGGAATGGTCATAGCAAATCAGGCTATCAGATGCCCTAAGTGTAAGTATACATTCACATCAGCTGATGAAGGTGCAGGCGGCGGAAATGATACTGCTGTAGTTACACCTCAGGCAGCAGCCGTATCAGCAGCAGCTACGGGCAAATCCGATAAGGTTGCCGGCATTATGCCGATGATCGAAGTAAACAAGGACAACGTCGATACTCTTTATGATCAACTCAAGGCTGCCATCGTCAAGAGAAAGACTGAATTCGATCACTTTATTGATTTCCTCGAGAACAGAACTTCCTGGCTCACAGCTCCTGCAGAGATCAAAGGCCCCCTCGCATGCGAGAAGGGATTGCTAATCAGAAGCGTTTCCGTTACAAAGCAGCTCTTAAGGATCAAGGATACCATCATGCCGCAGCTCGATGAAGAATCCGCTATTATCATCGCGCTCTTCCACGAAGTAGGTAAGGTAGGTATCGAAGGAAAGCCTCTCTTCATTCAGGAAGAGACCAGCTCTTTGGGAACCACTTCTACTTTGGGTCTGTCCTTCAGCAGCAGACTTTCAAGCACATCTACAAGCTCTACTCCTACTTATTCCATTAACAACAAGCTTGTTCACATGAATGTAGGCGTCAGATCGCTCTTCCTCGTTTCACAGTATATGCTGCTTTCAGACGATGAAGCTCAGGCTATCAGCTACGGTTCAGACGTTGAGCTTTTGAACGGTAAGCTCTCACCTTATACACTTCTCCTCTCTACTGCTCTCCAGATGCAGAAGACGATCTATGAGGATAATGACGTTGTATCAGGCTACAGCTTTACGGTAATCAATCCTTAAGCTGATCAGGATCTTAGTTCAGAATTACATTTACAGGGGCTGTCAGATGACAACCCCTGTTTTTGATTAGGACAAACTCTTCTTTTGTGTTAACTTTAATAAAAGGAAGGGCAAAACATGAGATATGATAACGACAGGCTTGGAGCAGCATTAAAGCTCTATCTGGGAACTGATCCTCTTCCGATGCATATGCCGGGTGGCAAACGCAATCCCGACTTTGTATCTCAGGCTTTTATGCGCGACATTACCGAGATCGGCGGGTTCGATAATCTTCATGCGCCTGAAGGTCTTATAAAGGATATGGAAGACTGCGCGGCTTCCATATGGAAAGCTGAGAATGCATTCCTGTCCGTAAACGGTTCCACCGCTCTTCTGCTGGCAGCTATCCGCGGTGCTTCAATACAAAACCCCGGCGCCAAGATCCTTACGGCAATGAATTGTCATCTTGCCGTATGGAATGCAATCGAACTCACAGGTTCGAAGATCGTTCCCCTGATGCCTGCTCTTGATCCGGAACTTCCTTTCGCAGGACACATATCTGCCAAAGATGTCGAGAAAAACCTCGCAAGGGATCCTTCCATAAAAACCGTGGTCATTACATCGCCCACTTATGAGGGTGTCATCTCTGATACGGAAGAGATATTCCGTATAACACGAAAATATGATGCCGTTCTTATCACTGACAGCGCTCATGGCGCGCATCTCGGCATTGATAATGATTTCTTCGGCCCCGATTCTAAGGGTGACCTGGTGATCAAGAGCCTTCACAAGACTCTCTCATCACCTACACAGACGGCTGTCATGCTGCGTCACGAAGGATGCCCCATAGATGTACCGGTTATAAGAAGAGGTCTCGATATCTTCGAGACTTCAAGCCCGTCATATATACTCCTTCAGGGCATCTCGAAATGTCTTGCGCAGCTTAATTCCAAAGGCCCTAAGATCTTAAAGCCGTGGGAAGACGCAATAGCTTATGCCGAGGACGCTCTCGGTTCATTAAGAAATTTCAGGCTCTGGAAAGCACCTGTAAGGGAACGTTCAAAATTCGTACTTATGGGTAACGGCAACATGCTTTTAGAGTACTTGAGAGGGACATTCAATATTGAATGTGAGGCCGGCTTCCCTTCACACCTCATTGCCATGACGGGGATCGGTGATACAGAAGAGACACTTAAACGGTTCTGCGATGCCGTAACCGCTACTGATGATGCCATAGACGGACAGTATGTCCCCGCAGATTTTATATCCAGACCATATCCTAAATTATCGATAACCCTTCAGGAGGCTGCAAATTCACGCAGCCGCTCTGTAGATCTCGAACCGGAATTTGCCATAGGACTTCCAAGCAGCGAATTCATCTACGGATTCCCTCCCGGCATTCCGCTTCTGATCCCGGGTGAAGTAATTACCGAAGATACCGTTAAAGTTTTGTCAAGAAATGACATCCGCCTGATGATGGGCGGAGGACGCGCCTACAACGGACTGATACCCGTTTTACCTTGACGTCAGGAAACCTTCAAAGTATAATTCACGTATTATAAACAAGGGAGATTACTTAATATGACAAGAATCGTTACAGTTGAGACAAGAGATCTCGAGAAGTCAGCTAAGGAAGGCGGATGCGGCGAGTGCCAGACTTCCTGCCAGTCTGCATGCAAGACATCCTGCGGTGTTGCTAACCAGCCCTGCGAGCAGCTTTCCAACAAATAAGAAAGTTTAATTCTAAAGCTTTAAGGTCTCATTTTACGTGGGACCTTTTTTTATGAAAACCGGGAGTTCCTATGATCCACTGCTACCAATTTGACGGACTTAACATCGTACTCGACTGCTATTCGGGTTCCATTCATATGGTTGACCCTGTCGCCTATGACATGATCCAATGGTATGAGACCGAACCCGGCGAGGGAGTGATCGGAAAAGCAGTTGCCAAACACGGCATTACCAGAGAAGATGCCGAAGAGTGCCTTGCGGATATAGATGACTTAAAGACTGCGGGCAAACTCTATGCTCCCGATAAATACGAACATTTAGCAAAGGATTTCAGGAAAAAGAATATAAAGATCAAGGCTTTGTGCCTTCATGTCGCACATACATGCAACCTTAACTGCTCATACTGCTTTGCGAGCCAGGGCAAGTATCACGGTGAACGCGCGATAATGAGCTATGAGGTCGGCAAACGCGCAATCGATTTTCTCATCGAGAATTCCGGATTCCACAAGAACCTCGATATAGACTTTTTCGGCGGCGAACCTCTCATGAACTGGGAGGTCTGCAAAAAGCTCGTTGCTTACGGAAGAGAACAGGAAAAGATACACAATAAAAACATCCGGTTCACCCTTACTACAAACGGTATCCTTTTAGACGATGAGGTAACGGAATTTGCCAACCGCGAAATGCATAACGTCGTCTTGTCTTTGGACGGCCGCAAGGAAGTAAACGACCGTTTCCGCGTTGACTATGCCGGC
This sequence comes from Saccharofermentans sp., assembly GCA_016288885.1. Lineage (GTDB taxonomy): Bacteria > Bacillota > Clostridia > Saccharofermentanales > Saccharofermentanaceae > Saccharofermentans. The sequence continues at coordinate 31,904 of JAEFAV010000022.1, read as the reverse complement.
AACGGATCTTATGACCGGATCGTTCCCAATTTCCGGAAATTCGTTGCAAAAAGAGGCAGCCTCAGCTACTACATGAGAGGTACCTTCACACACTACAACATTGATTTCGTAAACGACATTAAACAAATGCTGGATCTGGGATTTAACGAGCTCTCCATGGAGCCGGTCGTTACCGACCCTTCCAGCCCTTCAGCCATAACAAAAGAAGATCTGCCTGTTGTTTTCGAACAGTACGAAGAGCTCGCGAGACTTATGGTGAAGCGCTATAACGAAGGCAGACCTTTCACCTTCTACCACTATATGCTGGATCTTACATGCGGACCCTGCATCTATAAGAGGATCGCAGGATGCGGATCAGGCACGGAGTACCTGGCTGTCACTCCCTGGGGTGACCTCTATCCCTGCCACCAGTTCGTCGGTGATGAAGCTTATAAGATGGGTGATATCTATGAGGGCGTCAGGAACCTTGAACTCCGTGATAAGTTTGCTTCATGCAACGCCTACAGCCGTCCGGAATGCAAAAACTGCTGGGCAAAGCTGTACTGTTCAGGCGGGTGCGCTGCAAATTCCTATCATGCTTCCGGAGACATCAACGGCATTTATGAGATGGGCTGCGACATTTTCCGTAAGAGGATCGAGTGTGCCATAGCAGTCAAGCTTCTCACTTCCGGTCTTGAACGGCCGGGTGATTCCTGATCATTGAGGAGCATTTATTCCGATAAAGACATAATCATTCGGATCCTCGTCATCTCCGAAGATTCCGGGAGCCGTGAAATACGGATTGTCTTCTGCCAATACTTCATCTAAAGGTTTATTGGAATCATCTGCCACATATACAAACATAACGATTCCGTCATAACCTTCAGGCACGATGAAATAGGTCGTGGAGATCAACTTGATGGTCTCAGTCGTGATGACCGCACCGTCTGCTGTCTGCTCAACATTGCTGCTTAACACTTCCTGTTCACGGAATTCGTAACAGCTCATACGATATTTGTTGCCTTGAAAGATGACGTCTCCGTGAACACTATAACTGTCTATCTGAGTCGAAAGATTGATAGTCGGATAAGTCGTTCCTGTGTAATAATCCAAAAAACCTACACCGTGATAAGAGAAGAAAGCAGTATAAACATCACCATACTCTTTAACGCTGATGGGAAATATCTGGGAATAAGAAATCTCGTAAATAACGTATCCTTCCTCATCTGCAGGATATTCCATTACTATCGGTCTGCTGATCATTGATACATTGCTGAGATTCTCATTGACCCTGTTATTGTAGGCATCCAGTGAATAATACGTGAAGTAATTATGGATGCTTCCGTTCGCCATGCGCAGGTTCTGATGAGCGCCCCACGGATCATCAGAATCAAAATTCATCAGATCAAAATTTTCCGTAGCGTCAACCCTCGAGAGATTGTGGGAAGGTGATCTTCTCACCGAATAATCCGGAAGATCACTCCCGTCGGTAGTCTCTGCCGACCAGTCATCGTCGTCATCAAAGCCCGGTTTTTTACCCGTATCACACGAACACAGCAACAATGAAAAAACAGAAAGTATCAGGATTATTGCCAAAGACTTTTTCATATGATTACCATCATTCGAGTTCAAAAGCGCCTGTGTACAACTGATAATACGTACCCTTCTCTGCTATAAGCTGCTCATGGGAACCACGTTCAATGATCTTTCCATGATCTAATACCATTATGACATCCGAATTCATAACTGTCGACAAACGGTGAGCAATGACAAATACCGTACGGCCTTCCATAAGCTTATCCATGCCTCGCTGGACGATCGCTTCAGTACGTGTATCGATGGAAGATGTGGCTTCGTCAAGGATCATTACCGGAGGATCCGCGACTGCGGCTCTGGCAATGGCAAGAAGCTGTCTCTGACCCTGCGAGAAGTTGGCACCGTTGTTTGTGAGCATCGTGTTATACCCTTCAGGAAGACGCTCGATAAAGTCTGCTGCGCCTGCAAGTCTTGCAGCCTCTTTGCACTCTTCATCCGTAGCGTCGAGCTTACCGTAGCGGATATTCTCCATTACGGTTCCGGTAAAGAGATTTGTTTCCTGCAGAACAAGACCCAAAGACCTTCTCAGATCCTTCTTTTTGATCTTGTTTACATTGATCCCGTCATAACGGATCTTACCGTCAGCTATATCATAGAAACGGTTAATGAGGTTTGTAATGGTGGTCTTTCCTGCACCGGTAGCACCAACGAAAGCAACCTTCTGGCCCGGCTTCGCGAAAACAGATACATCGAAAAGCACCTGCTTTCCGGGTACATATTCGAAATCAACATCATCGAGCAATACGTCACCCTTAAGTTCGGTATATGTGATGGTGCCGTCTGCCTTATGGGGATGCTTCCATGCCCAGCGTCCCGTCTTATGATCAGATTCGGTAATCGTTCCGTCTTCCGCGATATTCGCATTAACAAGAGTTACATAACCGTCGTCTGTCTCAGGTTCCGTATCCAGAAGATCGAATATTCTCTGGGCGCCTGCACCTGCCATGACGATGGCATTCATCTGCATCGTAAGCTGGTTGATATTACCCATGAACTGCTTGCTCATGTTAAGGAAAGGAACCATGATGTCGATTCCGAAAGGCATTCCTGAGATGGCGACATTCGGAGCATTGAAAGCGATAAGGAGACCGCCGACTACGGCAAGGAGAACATAAGCGATGTTTCCGATGTTTCCGATGATGGGCGCCAGGATATTTGCATATGTGTTTGCTTTGCCGCTGTCTTCGGCAAGACCGTCATTGAGCCTGTTGAACTCTTCAGTAACCTTGCCCTCATGGTTAAATACCTTAACAACCTTCTGACCGTTCATTATCTCCTGAACGAAACCTTCAGTAGCAGCTACGGCCTTCTGCTGTCTTACAAAGTACTTAGCTGACCCTGCGCCTACCTTGCCTGTGACAAATACCATGGCGATGATGCCCACTACCATGATCAGAGTCATCCACAAGCTGTAGTAGATCATGATGAAGAATACTGCAATGACTACGACCGCACATCTTAAGATGTTTGGAAGCGCCATTGATACCAGCTGTCTTAAAGCATCAATATCATTGGTGTAATGGCTCATGATATCGCCGTGCTTATGCGTATCGAAATAGCTGAGCGGCAATGTCTGCATCTTGTTGAACAGCTCCGTTCTGAGCTTGTCCAGGAACTTCTGTGTCATGTATGCAAGAAGCTGCGTCTGCAGGATGCTGACGATGGCTGCTCCGGCATAGATGGCAATAAGCGGGATAAGCAGTGCTATGATCTCTATCTTTGCAGATTCCCAGTCACCAGATTCGATCGTGCGGTTTATTACGTCTATAACCTTCTGAAGGAATACGCTGGGGAGAGCGGCCGCGATGGAATTGTAGACAATGCATAAAGCAACTACCCATGTAAGCACAGGGAACTGTTTTACATAAAGTCTGAATACACGCTTAAGGCTGTCCATGGATCCCATGACCTGGGACATCGATGCGGCACCTCTTCCTCTTCCGCCGGGTGCGGGAGCTGCCTCTATCTTTTTCTTGGGAGCATTAGTCTTTTCACTCATCGTCTGATCCTCCCTTCTTCGTCTGTTCTTCATAGATCTCACGATAGATATCACTCGACTTGAGGAGTTCATCGTGAGTACCCGTGCCCATGATCTTACCGCCTTCCATGATTATGATCATGTCGCAGTCCTGAACGGATGCAATTCTCTGGGCGATAATGATCTTGGTAGTCTCGGGGATATATTCCCTGAATCCCTTTCTGATAAGGGCGTCGGTCCTCGTATCAACAGCTGATGTCGAGTCATCGAGGATCAGTATTTTCGGGCGCTTTAGCAGGGCCCTGGCGATGCAGAGTCTCTGCTTCTGACCGCCGGAAACGTTGGTTCCGCCCTGCTCAATATATGTGTTATAGCCCTCAGGGAACGAAGATACGAACTCGTCAGCCTGGGCGATCTTACACGCTTCAACAAGTTCCTCGTCCGTGGCGCCTTCATTACCCCATCTCAGGTTCTCGGCAATCGTACCGGAGAACAGTTCATTTTTCTGAAGGACTACGGAGACGGCATCTCTTAACGTCTTAACGTCATAATCCTTTACGGGAACTCCTCCGACCCTGACTTCACCCGATGTGGCATCATAGAGCCTCGGAATGAGCTGGATCAGCGTGGTCTTGGATGAACCGGTACCGCCTAGGATACCTACATTCATGCCGCTGTCGATATGAAGATCAATGTCAAAGAGCGCATTTCTTGCTGCTTTTTCAGAATACTTAAAAGCAACATCCTGAAAGTCAATGGAACCGTCCTTAACTTCCATGACCGGATTCTCCGGATTGGAGATGGAAGGTTCTTCCTCAAGCACCTCTACGATACGCTTTGCAGCCTCAATCGACATCGTAAGCATGACATATACCATGGAGACCATCATAAGGGACATGAGGACCATGAAGCCGTAAGTCATCAGTGCGGAGATCTGTCCGACATCGATCTCGACGCCGTGGCTGGAGATAGCCATTTTCGAACCGATATAAAGAACGAATACAACATTAAAATGCAGGCAGAGTTCCATCAAAGGCGAGTTAAGGCCTACGATCCTTTCTGCCTTGGTAAAGTCTTTTCTGATGTTATCTGAAGCATTGCCAAACTTCTCCTGCTCGTATGCTTCCCTGGCAAACCCTTTAACCACGCGCATTCCGCGGACATTCTCTTCGATCGATTCGTTGAGCTTGTCGTATTTTTTGAATACGGCACGGAAAGCGGGCATGGCGAGCTTACCTATGATTATCAGTCCTATGCCTAAGATAGGGACAACAATAACGAAAGTGGTTGCGAGTGACCCTCCGAGAACATATGCCATGACGATCGCAAAAACAAACATCATCGGCGCTCTTACGGCGATACGAATCATCATCATGAATGCATTCTGGACGGTTGTAATGTCAGTCGTCATTCTGGTAACAAGAGATGAAGTCGAAAACTTATCGATGTTACCGAAAGAGAACTTCTGGACTTTCTGGAACATATCAGATCTTAAGTTCCCCGCAAACCCTGCGGAAGCCTCGGCTGAGAATTTGCCAGCGAGCGCACCGCAAACAAGTGACAGGATGGCAGCACCGGCCATAAGACCGCCGGTCTGAAGGATCATATCCATCTGCGCACCGTCTCTGAAATTATTTACCATCTGAGCAGTAATAAACGGTATTACTACTTCAAGAACAACTTCGCCTATGATGAAGATAAGAGACAGAACAGACTGTTTCTTATACTGACGCAAAGATTTAAGCAGTTTTCTAAACAAGAGAACATCCTCCCCTTTTTCGCAACCTTTATATTATAAAACAGCTTTAAAAATTATGTAATAATCAGTTTTTTATTGAAGAACCGCATATGTGATGTTAATATTGTCTTTGGCTTTATTTAAATAAGTAAAGCATAAAGGGAGGAATAATCATGCCTGTAATGGATTTATTGAGACGCAACGCACGTGAACACGGCGATGAAGTAGCTCTCGTAGAACTTAACCCCACAATGGAAGACACCAGAAAGATCTCTTTTAAGGAGTTCGATCTTGTCCAGCAGACAAAGCCCATGCCTTACCGTCATGAGATCACGTGGCAGATCTTTGATGAAAAGTCCAACAGAGTAGCAAACATGCTCCTGGGCAGAGGAATCAAGAAAGGCGATAAAGTTGCCATTCTTATGTTTAACTGCCTTGAGTGGCTTCCTATCTATTTCGGTATCTTAAAGACAGGTGCCATCGCAGTTCCTTTCAATTTCAGATACACGGCAAACGAGATCTCTTACTGTGCGGATCTGGCCGAGATCTCGGTTATGTTCTTCGGTCCCGAATTCGTAGACAGACTTAATATCAACGCTGAAGAACTCACAAAGGACAGGCTCCTTCTTTATGTCGGTGACGGTCAGGCTCCGGAATTTGCAGAAAATTACTGGCAGCAGGTCGCTGATTACTCTAGCAGGGATCCTATGATCGAACTTGCTGAAGAAGACTATGCAGCTATTTATTTCTCTTCAGGCACGACAGGATTCCCCAAGGCGATCCTTCACCCTCACAGAAGCCTTACACAGGCAGCCGAGATGGAAGCAATTCACCATGAAACAGGTAAGAACGATTGCTTCCTCTGCATCCCCCCGCTTTATCATACCGGTGCCAAATTCCACTGGATGGGTTCTCTGTGGACATGCAGCAAGGCTGTTCTCCTCAAAGGTACAAAGCCTGATGTTATTCTTAAGGCAGCTTCCGATGAGCAGTGTACAATCGTATGGCTCCTCGTACCGTGGGCTCAGGATATCCTCGATGCATTGGACCGCGGTGAATTAAAGCTTGAAGATTATAAGCTCGACCAGTGGCGCCTGATGCATATCGGCGCACAGCCTGTACCTCCTTCACTGATCCGTCACTGGAAGGATTATTTCCCTAAACATCAGTACGATACAAACTACGGTCTCTCTGAATCAACCGGCCCAGGCTGCGTTCATCTGGGACTCGAAAATACTCATAAGGTTGGCGCCATCGGCGTCCCCGGTTACCGTTGGGAATGTAAGATCGTTGACGAAGAAGGCAAAACGGTTCCTCAGGGAGAAGTCGGAGAACTCTGCGTTAAGGGTCCCGGCGTAATGCTCGAATACTACAGGAACCCTGAAGCTACAGCTGAGACATTAAAGGACGGCTGGCTCTTCACCGGTGACATGGCGCGTCAGGATGAAGACGGTTTCTATTTCCTTGTTGACCGCAAAAAGGACGTTATTGTATCCGGCGGTGAGAACATCTACCCTGTCGAGATCGAAAACTTCCTCCAGGAATATCCGAAGGTCAAAGACGTTGCGGTTATCGGTCTTCCCGATAAGAGACTCGGTGAGATCACCGGTGCCATCGTAGAGATAGAACCCGGAAGCAACTGCACCGTAGAAGAGCTCGAGAAGTTCTGCACACAGCTTCCCCGTTATAAGAGACCGAAGCAGATCATTTTAGCTGACGTTCCGAGAAACGCCACGGGAAAGATCGAAAAACCCGTTCTCCGTAAGAGATATGGTGCCGAAAGACTTGTCGAACAGGAAAATCAGTCTTAAAATGTAAGCCTTGTGCCAAGTTTTAGGCATAAGGCTATATTTTTGTATAAAAACGTTCCTTGCATTTAGAGGGTGGAAGGAACAAAAAGAGAGGGCAATTACACATGGATTTGGCAATCAAGATCATCTTTCTTGTGGTCTTTTTCGCTGTAATGATCGGCATCGGTCTTATTACGAGGAAAAAGGCTAACAGCGTTGAGGGCTTCGTATTGGGCGGCAGAAATGCAGGCCCCTGGCTCACGGCTTTCGGTTACGGAACATCCTACTTCTCCGCAGTAGTATTCATCGGATACGCAGGTCAGTTCGGATGGAAATACGGTGTTGCATCCACCTGGATCGGTATCGGTAACGCTGTAATCGGTTCGCTTCTCGCCTGGATCGTTCTGGGAAGAAGAACAAGAGTCATGACAAAGCATTTAAGCTCCAAGACAATGCCAGACTTCTTCGGAAAGAGATTCGACAGCAAGGCTCTCCGCATTGCGGCAGCTCTTATTTCCTTCATCTTCCTCATTCCTTATACATCTTCAGTCTATAACGGTCTTTCCAGACTGTTTAACATGGCATTTAACATCGACTATAAAATCTGCATAATCGTCATGGCTGCTCTCACCTGCGTCTATGTCATCCTCGGCGGATACATGGCTACAGTCGTAAACGACCTTGTACAGGGCATCATCATGCTCTTCGGTATCACGGCTGTAATCGCTACCGTTCTTAACAACAACGGCGGCTTCTTAGGCGCTCTTACAACGCTTTCACAGACAGAGTCCGATCTCCCCGTTACGGCAGGTATGCAGGGCGCTTTCACGTCCTTCTTCGGACCTGACCCCTTAAACCTCTTTGGCGTAATCATCCTTACTTCTCTTGGTACATGGGGTCTTCCCCAGATGGTCGGTAAGTTCTATGCCATCAAGGACGAGAAGTCCGTTAAGGCAGGAACGATCATCTCCACGATCTTTGCATTCATCGTTGCAGGTGGCTGCTACTTCCTTGGAGGTTTCGCCAGACTTTACGAAGGCAACCCTGCTATCTACAAAGATGACGGTTCCGTTATGTATGACTCCATCATCCCTACGATGCTCGACAATCTCCCTACGATCCTCGTAGGCGTAGTCATCGTTCTCGTTCTTTCCGCTTCAATGTCCACGCTGTCTTCTCTCGTTCTTACATCGAGCTCGACAGTTACACTGGACCTCATCGAGCAGATCAAGCCTAAGAAGAACGAAGACAAGAAAAAGAGAGAAAAGACACAGCTCATCACAATGCGTCTTTTGCTCGTATTCTTCATTCTCGTTTCCGTTATCCTCTCACTTAATCCTCCGACGTTTATCGCACAGCTCATGGGTTATTCCTGGGGCGCTCTCGCAGGTGCTTTCCTCGCGCCTTTCCTCTGGGGACTTTACTGGAAGAAGACAACAAAGCTCTCCGTATGGGTATGCTTCATTTTCGGCGTAGGCTTTACGGTAGCAAACATGTTCCTCAAGTTCATCGCATCTCCCATTAACGCAGGTGCGGTCACCATGGTTGCAGGTCTCGTTATCGTGCCTCTCGTCAGCCTCATCACACCTAAGCTCTCACAGGAAAAGGTCGACGGCATCTTCTCCTGCTACGATGAAAAAGTCACGATTGAGAAGAGATATTCACTTCCCGAGAATGCTCCCGCAGACGAAACCTGATATAGATTTATAAAGCAACACTTATCATTTGGGCTATCTTCATTTTGAGTTATCATTATGTAAGATAGCCCTTTTAAATCAACTGTTATGGGAGTAGAGTAAATCTGCGCCCGAAGCAAAGGTTTCAACTATAATCATGTGGTGAAAGGAACAATTAACGGGGTGACGTTTTTATCAATCTTATATGCATTAATAATCTCACCTATTGAACTTCTCTTTGAAGGAATATTTGAGCTTGCAAACAGACTGGTTGGAAACGTCGGGTTATCAATTTTATTCTTGAGTCTCACGGTCAATCTGCTCATTCTGCCATTGTACAACCGGGCAGATGAGATCCAGGCGGAAGCCCGGGCTGTTCAGGAAAAGATGGCTCCTATGCTCAATCACATCAAAAGAACATTCAAAGGTGATGAGCGTTTCTTTATGATCCAGGAGTACTACAGGATCAACAATTATAAACCTGTCTATTCGCTTAAAAGCTCCGTTTCCCTTTTCCTGCAGATTCCTTTTTTTATTGCGGCATATAATCTTCTTTCAGGTGTAACTGCCCTTCAGGGAACAAGTTTTGGTTTTATATCTGACCTCGGCAGAGAAGACGCTTTGTTTATGATTGGAAATCTGCCTGTAAATGTCTTGCCTATATTGATGACATTGATCAACATAATATCAGGAATCATATACACCAAAGGGCAACCTGTAAAGGCAAAAATCCAGGTTTTTGGTCTGGCAGCAGTATTTCTTGTTCTATTGTACCGTTCACCTGCCGGACTCGTGTTTTATTGGCTTTTAAATAATGTTTTTTCACTAGTGAAGAACGCTGTCAGTAAACTGATCGCTTTACGCCTTAAGAAAAAAGCCGTAAAGCAATCTCTCAAATTTAATAAAATAAAAAGCACTTCCATTTTGCTGTCGTGTGCTGTGCTCGCTGTAAGTACAGGAATCCTGATCCCTGCAGACGTAATCATTCAAAATCCCGCTGAAATGGTCAATGTGTTTATTCCAAATCCGCATAATCCTTTGTTATATCTTCTGATAAGCGCTGTTACAGCTTTGGGGGTATTTCTTTTATGGATTCCCGTTTTTTATTTGTTTACTAAAAAAACAAAACGTTTTATTTCACTTGTTGTTCCCGGCATAGCAGTTGCGAGTGTAATTAATTATATTGTCTTCAACAGGAATTTCGGTTTTTTATCCGGCAAATTGATCTATGAATACAAAATGAGCTACGGAATCAAAGAAATAATAATTAATCTGATCACAGATCTGGCAATCGTTTCTTTAATAGCTTTCATCACATTCAAAAAAGAGAAGATAACCTGTATTCTTATGACCATAGTATTTATTACGGTTTTTACCTTATCAATATCTAAAGTATCAGCAATAGGTTTATTCACTTCAGATTACACTTCAGGTAATAGTAATACTGCTGATGAAGTAAACATACAACTGACAACTTCCGGTAAGAATGTAATAGTAATAATGTTGGATAAAATGAATGGTTCATATGTTCCATATCTTTTTAATGAGCGACCGGACGTTGCTGCCCAATTTGACGGGTTTACATATTACCCGAACACTGTCTCATTTGGCAAATATACAAATTTCGGTGTTCCTGCTGTATTTGGTGGATATGATTATACTCCCGAGAAGTTAAATACCCGCTCTGATGTGCTTTTAGTTGATAAACATAATGAAGCACTTCTTACAATGCCGGTTATTTTCTCAGACAACGGATGGAATGTAAACGTAGTAGACCCCTCTTATGCCAATTATCAGTGGAAACCTGACTTAAGCATTTACGATAAATATGATGAAATTAATGCCTATCACATGGAAGGCGTATTTAATTATAAGGAACCGGTTTTGACAGATTCAGGAAATAAAATGGAGAAGCGTCTTTATCGGAATTGTTTCTGCTATGGTTTTATGAAAGTCCTGCCCTATGTTTTGCAGCCGTTTTTTTACGATAACGGAGAGTATTTCCTGTTGGATTCTGATAATACAGTTTACTTGGGAAATTCTACAGGAAAGCATTCTCAAAAGGGAGTAAATGAATATCATTTACAGTATCATGCTGCCTTAAGCGCATTAATTGATGTTACGGATATTATTCAAGAAGAAAAGAATTGTCTGTTTATTATTTCAAATAATTCAACACATGATATGTGCCTTCTTCATGAACCGGAATATATACCTGCTCCCTCAGTAGATAATACTGATTATGATATGACTCACCAGGATCGATTTACAGTGAACGGGGTAACAATGAACATGGATAATGCGTTCAGTTATGCCGCATATGAGTGCAGTATGGAAGCATTTATCACCTTGGGAGACTGGTTTGATTATCTCCGCGAGAACGGTCTGTATGACAATACCAGAATAATAATTGTTTCAGACCATGGATTTGGCATGAACCAGTTTGAAGATCTTCTTCTGGATGATATTGGATTTGATGCCGAGGCAGTGAATCCGATATTAATGGTAAAGGACTTTAACGGAACCGGCTTTAACACTTCCATGGAATTCATGACAAATGCTGACACACCTGCTCTTGCACTTGACGGCATCGTTCAGAATCCCGTTAATCCTTTCACAAATAATCCCATCAATCAGGACGGCAAATCAGGAAATGTATTGATCTACTCCTCTGAAGAGATAAATGTCAATACGAATAACGGAACACGGTTTGTAGATCCGAACGGATTTTGGCTTACCGTTCATGACGATATCCGCAACAAGAATAATTGGAGTCTTTATCCCGGTGAACCGGTCTAAATAATACTCAATACCGGAAGCCTGCCTTACGGTCCGGTCTCTTCATGCCAGTTATTCCTGTCGAAAACGTTCTGACCGGAAAGAGAATACCAGAGCGTATCAGTAAACACATTATCTGTATTTCCTTCAAGACTCCAATTGTCAGTGTACATAATGTATAGTTTCTTAACGTATTTGGCATCGGGCTGGAAGACCGGTCTTGAAATAAACGGATTAACAGGATCATCCAGGAGACCGTCCATCGCCAGATACGGAGTATCGGCATTGGTCATAAATGAATAATCCGTAGTAAACGGTTCATCTGAACCGAAATCTTTATATAAGAGTACAGGGTTATATGCCATGGCATCTTCAGCGTTGTACATGGTATCGCTTACGCCGTCAAATAAGATCATGTCATCTCTCTGTCCCAAAGGCCAGCCGTGATCTGAAACGATAATTATCCTTGTATTGTCATAGACGCCGATCTCCTTCAGATAATCGAGCCAGTTGCCGATCTGGATAAATGCAGCCATATTGCACTGATAATGGGCAAGCTGATAATTATCATCCATTCTTATGGTTTTGCCGTCACATGTGAACCTGTCCTTATGTGTCTCATCGTATTCGGTATTGTCAAACTCAAAGGCAGGCTCATACTCCGGTTCCTTGAGCGGCAAAGTATTATGAGCCGTTCCGTTCTGAATGAGAATGAAAGAACCTTCTTCAGACGTGCCGGAAATTTCTGTCATGGACGGCAATGCCTTAATAGCCAGATAAGAGTCCCTGAAATAGTTCATGTAAGCTGATGACACCGTGAATTTTCCTGGGGTGTCCTTCGCATTATTCATATTGATATCGCTGTATATTGGTTCAAAATATGTTCCGTCGGTATATATGACCGGCTGAAGGATTAGAGGCGAGATCTTCATCAGGCTGAAACAGAAGAAATTTCTTTTCCATGTCTGCATAAGAGCCTGATCAGTTTCATCCGAATCACGGAAATAACCTGTTTCGGTGTTATATGCCTTAATTCCCGGATAAGGATCATATATGGACAGGTCAGGGATCTCGCTGAAACCTGCAAACGGAGGATCAAGAACTGTTACGTCATAACCGGCTTCGGAAAAGAGGACCGGCATTGTAAGGAGCGCTTCATCATACTTTGTCCGGAGCATCTCATCTGAACGTTCGTTGATCTTATCCGGCGTATAATCATATCCTCCGAAAAGCGCAGGTGCCGCAACAACGGTCCTGGTTCCAAATGAAAGCGTATTCGGATAGTAAGTAAATCCCGAGAACTGCTCTTCAAGGACCGGTCTTTCCTGGAACAGATACGGAATATAAGAACTAATGGAACGGTCAAGCATGAAGACCACGATGTTTTTCCCGTCTTTGCTGAATGAAATCTCCGGTGTTTCCGAAGAACTGTTTTCGATCAGCCTCCGGATATCCGGCATCTGGGAACTTATCCTGTAAATGTTGTACCCGGAGATAAGCGTTACTCCGGCTATGAGGACAGGGGCCATAAACCTGATGATCTTATCATGCTTTATTACGACGAAGCACACTATTCCCGCAAGAAGAACAACAATGCCCAGATTCAGATACTTGGCAGCTGAAGAGAATAACAATCCGGTATCAAACTTCAGGTCGGATGAAAGAAGACTGTCGCTTTTGCCGAATGCAAAGTAATCAACCGTCCCTGCTACTGCCAGGATCCATATAAACGCAGCAGAACGTTTGCGGTTTTTCTGATCAGCCAGATAATAGAAAAGACCTCCCCATAGAACAAAAGCACCAAGAGCCGTCAGAAAAGAAAAAACAATATATCTTACCGGGGAATGAACCGTCGTCCTTAATATGAACTCTGCAGGAGAAGACGAAATTACCGCCGAAGGAATGAGTATTCCGAGAAGGACGCTCAGATAAACGGCACCGGTAATGAACAGCGCGTTATCAGATTTCTTCATTTCACCTGACTTAACCGTTCGTTTTTCCGAACGCATAAATATCAACGGGATCTGGAAAAGGATTCCGACGGCAATTATCATCAGTCTTGAGAGCGGGTCCCCGTCGAAGAAAAAAGAATAGATCAGTATCAGACCGCCAAGTACGGAAAAAGCAACGGATGCCGTTCTCTTCTTATCCCTACTGTTATTTACAATGTTTTTAACCAGTGAGAAAACATTGTTCAGGGTCCAGTACAGTACAAGTCCGGAGGGTGAATTGTACAACAGTACAAGGAAGATAAGCGCCATGCCGTGGAGCTGGAGCTTTTCTTTAAATTTCATTCCTTTGGCATATATCTCACTTGAAAGGACGTTTATAAGAGTCATGAGAATCGGAAGGACATTTATGTGGATATTTCCGACAGATATGAGAGCATCAGGACTTGCAAGGTTATTCAGTACCCCGAAGCCGGAAAACTTCATGTCCTGGAGATTGCTCAAAAAATAAAACGCAGCTATGAAAAATGGGATCTCCAGAAGAAGCGCCACCGAACTTCTGAGCGCATAGACCGGCTTGTAATTATTCTGCCGGTAGTATGTCTGAAGCATCATGTAGCGCTCGTCACCCTTAAATGTCTTCTTGATGTGACTGACAAAAGGCTCCATTGCTTTTTGTCTGTCACGCTCTTCCTTCTGTATGGCATCGGCGCGTCTGTAAAAAGGAAGGAGCAGAAGGTTTACCACCAGACTTAAGGGGAATATGGATGCCCCGCAGCTCTGAAGGAAATAAAAAGAAAACGAATAGACACCCTGAAGCATCAAAGTAATCGGAGAGATAATCAATTGATATAACAATTCGACAATGATCATGCTTCCGTCCCCTTTGTCAGTTCCGCGTATTTTCCCGTAATGTAGTCGGCCATTCTTCTGACACCTTCGCCCTGATAAGCCCAAGCTTCAGCCAGAACCTCATGACGGCTCTTTGTATATGAATCATCTTCAAGACATGAATCGATCAGGTTCTTGAGGTCATCCCTGTTTTCATTGGTAAGTTTTGCGCCGAGTCTCGGAATGACACTCAAACCCCAGGGCAGTCTTTTAAGCCACCATACATCATACGGTGAGTCATCAAACTCCGTTTCAGCACAGATAACGGGTTTGTCGAATATAAAAGAAAAATCAAAGATGACACCGGAAAAATCGGAGATCATGATGTCAGAACGGTTCAATACATCAAAATTATCAGTATCCCGGTTCCACTCCAGCTGTTCACTGTCGGGGAACTCCGCCATAAGTCTGTCCATCAGTTCTGTCTCAGAAGTAAAGGACTGCGGATGAGGCCTAACGATAATGTGGTATCCGGTTTTAAGAAGATCGCGGATAAAATCAGCGCCATAACGGTTCAGGATACTGCTTTTTCCCCAGGATGGAGCAAGAAGGACCGTTCGTGAATCTGAATCTGCCTTTGCTGAATCATCAGATCTCTCATTAAACTTTTTCCTTTTCTCATCCATAAACGGACTTCCGGTCAGGACCAGTTCTTTGGCCGGGAGATTACGGATCTTCTCGAGATCCCTGATGTCATCCATCTGGAATTTTCCGGATAACAAAAGAGCATCGTAGTAATCGATCCCGAACATGCGGTATGTCGTCATCTCAGCCGGAGAATGCGGAATGTGAACATAATAACCTACATTCTTACTTCTTTTCCACTGATACACGTCAAGACCGGGAGTAGTCGACAACACCATGGTTGCATTAAGGAAATTAAGCTTTGCAAACGCCTTGTTTCCGGGACCGATATATTCCGCCTTAACATGTTTCATCCCGGTCTGTTTAAGACCGGGATCATCATCAGACATGGTCATGTATACGCAGTCAAAGCCTCTCGAATCCAGTTCGCGCAGAACCGGTTCAAAGATATGCCAATAGCGTCTGTCATCTGAGAATACGGCCAGAGGAATGGTCTTGTCGGAAGAATCATTGTGCTTTCCGCCTGATAAGAAAAAACGGAGCTTCACCCACAGACCTTTGAATACAAAACGTGCTACACCGATAAGTCCGATCAGAATAGCAAACAGCATGTATCCCGTGCCGGGATCTATGTATAAGACTTTATACAAATCCACCTGGTCTCTTCCCGCGATCTAAAAAATTACTGCAGATCTTCCATTCCCATAGTCTTAACGCCGGCAGCATTAAGAATGGCTTCAGCTTTTGCGTTGTCATTTGTCTTGATAGCGATGGGAGCACCTTCGCCGTCGATCGAAAGGCCATAGATATAACTTATATTGATACCTGCAGCATGGATCATGCCGACTACCTTTGCAAGGCTTCCTACGGCATCAGGAACCACAACTGCGATCACTTCATCAATACGCGCTGCAAAACCTGCATCCTTAAGGATCTGCTTTGCCTTTTCAGGATCTTTTGAAAGAAGACGGAGAACTCCGAATTCCGTTGTATCTGCAAGACTTGCAGAAAGAAGGTCGATACCGCCCTGAGCAAGGATCTTCAAGACCTCATCAAGTCTTCCTTCAGTGTTTTCCAAGAAAACCGATATCTGCTTTACGAACATAGTGGTACCTCCCTATTAATTATTGATAAAGCTTACGCTTGTCTGTAACATGCTTGCTCTTTCCGTCGAAATGCTCGAGTCCGTTAGGTTCAACTAGCTTTACTTTTGCGTTAAGCCCGATAGCCATCTTGAGCTTATCGTGAACTGTCTTGGAGAGCTTCTCCAAACTCTGGATCTCGTCCGTGAAGTAATTCTCGGCAACTTCAACCTGTACTTCGAGTGTATCCGTGTTGTCAACACGGTCAACTACGAGCATGTAGTGAGGTGTTGTTCCCTCTACAGTAAGGAGAGCTGCCTCTACCTGTGAAGGGAATACGTTTACGCCGCGGATGATGAGCATATCATCGGATCTGCCTCTGAAGCGCTGGATCCTTGCCATCGTACGTCCGCACTCGCACTTGTCGTACTCAATGGATGTTAAGTCTTTTGTTCTGTAACGGATAAGCGGCATGCCTTCCTTTGTAAGGTTGGTGATTACGAGCTCACCGTCGGAACCCTTAGGAAGCTGCTTCAATGTAGCAGGATCGATGATCTCCGGGAGGAAGTGATCTTCCCAGATATGGAGACCCTTATGATGCTCGCAGTCGCAGGCAACGCCCGGACCCATCATCTCCGTAAGGCCATAGATATCATATGCCTTGATATTAAGTCTTGACTCCATCTGGTCACGCATCTCATTTGTCCAGGGCTCAGCACCGCAGATTGCTGACTTGAGCTTGATCTTATCAACGAGGCCTGCCTTCTCGAGGTCTTCTGCAACGTGAAGGAGATAAGAAGGCGTGCAAGCGATGGAAGTAACGTCACAGTCGATCATCATGTCGATAAGCTTCTGTGTATTACCTGTGGACATAGGCAGAACCAATGCGCCAAGATATTCAGCACCGTAATGTGCACCGAGGCCGCCTGTGAAGAGGCCGTAGCCATAGCCTACCTGGATGATGTCATCTCTTGTGATTCCTGCCATGGAAAGACATCTTGCAACGCACTCAGCCCAGATATCGATATCGCGTCTGGTATAAACAGCGATCTTCGGCTTTCCTGTTGTACCGGAGGATGCATGAACACGGACCAGTTCTGATCTTGGAACGGCAGCAAGTCCAAACGGATAAGTATCTCTAAGATCCTGATAAGTCGTATAGGGCAGTTTATCCAGATCCTCTATACCCTTGATGTCACCGGGTTCTAGGCCTACTTCCTGCATCTTTTTGCGGTAGTACTCTACATTGTGATAAACGCGGTTAACTACCTTGACGAGTCTTGCGCTCTGCAGTGCTTCGATCTCGTCACGCGACATGCACTCCTTTGCTTCATTCCAAATCATAAATTGCGCCCTCCTTAAGCGGGTGTTTATTTCCGTGCGGTCTTGAAACCGTTGACGATTATTAAAGCGAGTTCTTTACCTTCGGTATCAAAGGCTTTGACCTCATAAAGACAGATGAATCTTCCGTCCTTGACGATGTCGGCATTGCAGGTGATCTTACCGCCATGCCATGACCTCAAAAAGTTCATCTGCGTAGCCTGTGTAACAGTTATCGTACCGGAATCGAGTTCGCAGTTCTCCGCAACGGCAAATGCAAAATCCGCCATAGTGTAATAGACCGCGCCCATCAGACCTCCGACAGCATTAAGATGTCTGCCGTCAGGCATAAGTGATACAACGCTGTGGCCCTTTTCTGCCTTTTCGATAACTATTCCTGTTGCTTCTGTGGCGTACTTGTCGCCTTCAAAGAATTTCTTTACTGCTTCTAAATCCGGCATATTATTCTGCAGCGAGCCCCATCTCGAAGGCCTTCATGTTAAGTTCAAGGAACTTTGCAGGAACAGAAGCTTCAACAGCCTTGATCCACTCTTCCTTACTGATCTCTGAGATGTACTTGGAGAAGACACCCATGAGGACGATATTCGTTGCCTTGGATGAACCTGCCTGCTCAGCGATCGTAAGCGCGTCGATAGCGTCTACCTTAGCACCGGAAGCTTCCATCTTGGCGATGAGTTCTGTGGGATACTCAGCCGTTCCTGCGATTACGGGCATAGGATCGATCTGCTGTGAATTTGTAACGATCTGTCCGCCGGGTTTTAAGAATTCAACATATCTTGCAGCTTCCAAAAGCTCGAAAGAGATGATGTAGTCAGCTTCGCCCTTGTCGATGATGGGAGAATTTACCTTGTCGCCGAACTTAACGTAAGTAACTACGCTTCCGCCTCTCTGGCTCATTCCGTGAACCTCAGAGACCTTTACGTCGTAGCCCTTGTCCATAGCGGCTCTGCCCAATAACTTACTTGCGAGGAGCGAACCCTGTCCGCCTACGCCTACTATCATTATGCTTGTTACCATGTGATCGCCTCCCCTGCCAATGTCTCAAATGCGCCGAACTTGCAGAGCTCGCTGCATACCTTGCAGCCGAAGCACTGTGTAGTGTCAACGTGTGCGTGTCCGTCCTTGAAAGAGATCGCAGGGCAGCCAAGCTTCATGCATGCCTTGCAGGACTTACATTTGTCGGGGTTAACCTGGATGGGCTCACCGCGCTTAACCTTCTTAAGAAGTGCGCAGGGTCTTCTGGAGATGATTACCGAAGGCTCTTCAGCTGCGAGTTCTTCCTTAACTGCTGCCTCAGCCTCAGCGAGGTTATAAGGATCTACTACTCTTACTCTGTTGATGCCCATAGCGCGGACAAGAGCTTCCAAATCGATCTTTCCTGCAGGATCACCGCGGAGATTGAACCCTGTCGTAGGATTCTGCTGATGGCCTGTCATGCCCGTGATGGAGTTATCAAGGATGATGACAGTTGAATTCGTCTGGTTATAAGCGATGTTTGCAAGTCCTGTCATACCTGAATGCATGAAGGTGGAGTCACCGATGACAGCAACCGTCTTCTTTTCGGCATCAGCGCCCAAAGCCTTATTGAAGCCATGGAGCGAACTGATGGAAGCGCCCATACACTCTGTCGTATCAATAGCGCAGAGCGGAGGCGTAGCGCCAAGCGTGTAGCATCCGATATCGCCCATGACCGTAAGCTTAAGTTTTGAAAGGACATAGAACATTCCTCTGTGAGGGCAGCCTGCACACATTGCCGGCGGTCTTCCGGGAAGTCCTTCGATGGGCTTACATGCGGGCTTTTCGGGAAGCCCGAGCTTAGCAGCGATAAGACCCTGTGAGAATTCGTCGATAAGAGGGAATATATCCTTGCCTGTAACTTCAAGACCCAATGTCTTGCAGTGTGTCTCGATGACGGGATCAAGTTCTTCAACTACCACAAGCTTATCTACCTTAGAAGCGAAATCCCTGATCTTCTTCTCGGGAAGCGGATTGATAAGACCGATCTTCAATACCGGATACTTATCTCCGAACACTTCCTTAACGTACTGATATGAAGTGGAAGAAGTAATGATACCCATTGATGTATCTGTACCTTCTTCAACACGGTTAAGTGAAGACTCCTCAGCAAATGCTACGAGCTTTCTTGTTCTCTCCTCAACGATGGGGTGACGTCTCTTGGCGTTTGCGGGAACCATTACGTACTTGCCTGCATCCTTCTCGTAAGGCTTAACAGGAACGTCGATCCTCTCGCCTGTCTCTACGACGGACTGGGAATGTGCTACTCTCGTACACATCTTGATAAGTACGGGTGTATCAAACTGCTCGGAAATGTCATATGCCTCGATTACGAAGTCCTTTGCCTCCTGGGAATCAGCGGGCTCGAGCATAGGCATCTTAGCGGCGATCGCATAGTGTCTGGAATCCTGCTCATTCTGTGAAGAGTGCATTCCCGGATCGTCTGCAACAAGAATGACCATTCCTGCATTGACACCGGTATAGCTCATCGTAAAGAGCGGGTCAGCTGCTACGTTAAGTCCTACGTGCTTCATTGCACAGTAAGATCTCTTTCCTGCTCTGCTCGCACCGAAAGCGGTCTCCATAGCGACCTTCTCGTTAGGTGCCCATTCACAGTAGATTTCTTCGAACTTTGCGGCTTCTTCAGTAGTCTCTGTACTGGGAGTGCCGGGGTACGAACTTGCGACTGCTACTCCGGCCTCATAAAGACCTCTGGCAACAGCCTTGTTTCCAAGCATTAGTTCTTTCATGATTTCATCTCCTAGGATATGAGTTTATACATAAATCAATTTGTAGATTATACGACAAAAAGCTTTGCCTTTGAATAATAAATATATTAAGCAGCATCGGAAAAAACGATGCTGTCAGCTTCGATGGTAGGTCCGAACTGATTGGAATACTTATATTCCATGCCTTTGCACTGCGGAAGATCTACGGCCATCTGGATCCTCTCGTGGTGTATCAGCGCCTCATCGGTAACATTAAAAAACGGATAGATGGAGCTGCCGTAAATCTCACTTGCCGTATCATCCCAGAGACAATCAACGTTATAGTATTGTCCGCCTAAAAGCACGATATTCCAGGAATGTGATCCGTTAAGATCACTGCTCTCGACCGCCTGACCTCTGTTGGTGTCTGTCTTCCCCATAACATAGTAGCAGGTATATCCGGCCTTCTGCATAAGATACTGAAAACCCCTTGAATATCCGGCACACACGGATTTATGGAGAACAATAACGGAATATGCACTCTGATTGTATGGTGCCGTCTCATCATATTCCGTGTTATCGCAAATATAATCGTGAATGTACAGCTCGCGTTCGGCAATTGACGTATATCTGTTAGCTTTGGAAACTATGACTCTTGCAGCACTCTCAAATTCGGATTTTGCTTTTTCAAGTTTCTCGGGCGTGTCTGCAAAATCGAAGAAATTGAAGCTTACCTCTTTTATGCTGTAGTCAAAAGTATCGTAGGAATATACATAGTTGTTATCTATCCAGAACAATTCCGGATGATCGTTCAGGACTGCATCCACCGCTTTTGCCAACTGAGCGGCATTTATAGTAATCGGACATTCGAATTTATCATTGCCTTCGGAAAGCTCTTCATATACGAACGAATATGCTCTTTTTTCCGTCTCCGAGAGCATCGCATAATAGGGATTTCTGTGTATATCAAAACCTGAGCCGGCATAATAACTTGTCGTGGCAGCAGCTGATCCGGATGTTTCCGCGGAAGAACTTACGGAATCAGGATAATAGTAAGTGTAATCAAAGCATCCTGCCAAAGAAATGACAAGAATAAACGACATTATGATCAAAAAGATTTTTACCGGTCTTTTTTGCATGAATGATCCCTTCAAGTAATACCTAATAGGGAATTATAAGGAAAAATCATCGATTATTCCATCACATATCAGGGTAAGTCTTTTAAGATAAGGCCCTTTTCCGCGCCTTCAGCGGGTTCATCCGGTTCCTGATATTCCAGTTCGTCCGGAGCTACTGCTTTACGGGCACGAAGCTTAAGTCCTATCATGACAAGACCGATCAGAAGCAGAACGATTCCCAGGAATATGATGACATAATCGTAGAAAAGCCTGTCCTCCGTGAGCTGGGCCGCTTTCTCCCAGTACGGGAATTCATAGCCCATGCGTTCCCTGTCGGTCTCGCCTAACGGGAATACGGTATCAAAGACTCTGAATAAACCAAACCTTCCCGTATTATCTGCGACATAAAGCTGCGGATTCGTAAACGAATAAGAAGGCATGGCATTCTTAAAATCGGATACGCCTACTCCTTTTACAAGTTCAGGCAAAAGCGCTTCATAACACTGGATCGCATAATCGGCAGGTCCGCTGAAATTATAATCGTCCCCGTCATCGCCGTTATTCGGCTTTGTGTCATAAATCGTTCCCAAAGCGCCGAAATATATAAATGCCCTGCAATCCTGTTCGCCGGCAAGTTCAGCGACTTTCGTATTTTTCTCTTCAACGACGCCGATGATGGTAAACATCTGGCCGTTGATTATAATCCTGTTTCCCGTGACATCGTAAGAACGGTAGAATTTCCATGCCAGAACATCGTTTATGACTATCTGGTTAGCATCAACCGGAGTCTCGGGGAGAAAGCCTCCAGAAAGATATCTGAAAGGATGGAAGGCTCTGTAATTGCCCCCGACGGCAACAAGCTGGGCATCTGTCTTTCCGGTAGTCACCTCCAGACCTTCTCTGACTTCGATCGCTTCCAATTCCGCGATCACAGTGGATGAATAACAGTCTTCCCAGCCTATGAGCTTGCTGTCAGAATTGGATATGCTTTTTGAAGAAGCTGCCGAACCGGTAACGGCTGAAGCCTGCAGATCTTTTCTCATCAAAGCTATGTCGGCAAGATGTATGGACTTTCCGCCTTCCATATATGTGAGCGGAGACTTATCGCCCTGGGCTCTGATACCGCTGGCATAAACACTCATGTGTCTGAAAGAAGTGTCTGAACTGCTCTGCCACACCTCGGCAATGCGCTGGTCAGGTCTTGTATCTATCAGATAAAATGCTCTGCCGATACCGAAAGCAACACAGAAGACAGCTGCGAGGATAAGCCAGAACGGAACGGCAAGGATGAATTTCAGGAGCCCTCTCCTGGCATTTTCCTTCTCCGTATTAAAAATCTCTTTTGTCTTATCGAACAATTGCATCGTCGTTTTCCTGTATGTTATTTCGCAGTATAGTCTTCAAGCCTTACACGCTGTCCGTCTTCCAAAGGTTTCTCGGCCCTTACGACTATCATCACGTCGTTCTTATCAAGGCCTTCACCCTTGATGGCAGATGCCGCGCCGTCTGTTGCTTCGACAGTTACGTCGACTCTCTTAACAACGTACTTATCTCCCAAAGGCGTAGAAGAACCGACTATTACGTATATGAAATGTCCGTTATTGTCTTCACTGACGGCACTGCTCGGAACAACGCATTTATAGTTATCGTTGCCTCTACCGGCATTTACCGTGATCTCTTCTCCGGGCCATGCATCGTTTCCGTCAACCATGCACTTGACTATCCTGGTTCCTCTCGGATCATTCGGATCGGGCTTGATACCGGTTACCGTGCATCCTTCAATAAATCCGCTGGTTACTTCCAAAGGCATTCCGACCCAGATATTCTGTACAGCCTGTGCTTTAAACTCAAAGGATACCGAGCATACCCTGTCTGTAACAGGAAGAATATAGGTAACGATCGTCTTTGCCGTAAGGACATCGCCGGAAGAAACCGCAATGTTATATATATATCCTGCAGCAGGCGCCTTTATCTCCGTTACCTTTGCTTGTTTCTCCATGTCATCGATCTGCTTTTTAAGCTTCTCGATCTCTTTATCACGATCTTCAACAAGATCTTTTGCTTTATCTTCTGAAATGCCGGCCTGGATCAAGGCATCATTTAGAGCTTTCTGCGCGGAATTGACCGCATTTTTCGCCGTGGTTACGGCATTCTCGGCAACTGCAACAGACGGAAGCGTCTGTAGAGCTGCTATCTCATCCCTCGCCTCCTGTATCTTGCCCTGACACTCGGCAAGCTTGGCTGAAGCTTCGTCCAAGCGATGCTGGGCAGATTCGATCTGTGACTGCAGCGCGGCCTTCCGTTCTTCATATTGATTGATCTTAAGAATTAGTTTATCCATCTCATAAGTAGGAGAATTGATATCCAGTCCGTCACCATCAAGAACCGGTACCGGTGCAGGCGTCTGAACTGTTGTGTCTGTAGTCGTGGCAGTCGTTGTGTCGGTATCCGTGGTAGCAGCATCAGTTGTCGAACCACCCGGCAATGCAGCATCGGATGACGGCTCTGTTGACGATTCTGTTGACGATCCGGATTCTTCCGGGCGTGCCTGAACGGGTGTGGGAGTCGGTGTCCCGAGTGCAATAAAAACGTCTATTTCACACTGTAAGGGGGCAATCGCCGCATCTATCTCATCGATTTCTTTCTTAATGTCTTCAACTGTTTTTGCAGCTGCATTTACGGTAGCTTCAAGAGATACGGCTTTAGCTGATTCATCATCAATGATCTTCTTGTAAGCAGCCTCTTCCGAAGATTTGTTATAGACTTTATCAAGCGTATCCTCGGCTTCCGAGAGATTTACCTTGGCAGCGTTGATCGTATCGTAATAATTTGTAAAGTCAGAGTTGTTAGATGGTGTCCTGGAATCATAATCCGCCTCACGCTCCAGCTCCTTAAGACGGTCTTTCTTGGCCTGGAGATCTTCTGATTCTTCCAATGACTTTAAAGTCAGTATGGTATCACCCACCTCGACGCTGTCATAATTTGATACGAGGACCTGATCCACAGTCCTTCCCTCGAGGCCTTTAACTTCAGTCTGATTCTCGACTGTTATCGTTCCCCTGGCGCTGTTGGAATACGAAAGATTTCCTCTTGAAGCATATGATCCCATTACCTTAGGTATCGTAAGGTTCATTATCGTGTTCGAGAAGAATGTCAGCAATGCAAGTATTACTATAAAAGCAACCATTGCTTTTATAACCTTTGCTCTCCTAGCGCTTCCCTTTGCCATATTCCTTTTCCTCCGTATCCTGCGCATGTGCTTTGAAGCACATGATAATTATTTTATTCCTGATCTTGATATTCCTTCAACGAGATAATCCTCGCCCCAGAAGAATATCAGAAGCGGCGGTATCATATAGACGCTTGATGCCGCAAATGCTATTCCCAGTTCAGGCTCATTTATCTGTGAAAGGAACACCGATAATGGTTGTTTTGCCGTATCGGTCAAAAGCACCAAAGGCTGTTCCACCATATTCCAATAGTCAATAAACAGCAGTATCGTCAATGCAAAGATCGCATTCTTGCACAAAGGCAGAGCGATGTTCGTAAATATCTGCCATTCTGAAGCGCCATCAAGCGTTGCAGCTTCGATGTATCCCGAAGGGATCTGGCGCATGTATTTCGTGAGAAGGAAGATCGCGAACGTTGAGAAGATACCGGGCAGAATGATCGCCCAGATCGTATCGAGGATGCCTAAGCTGTCCGCGATCATGTAATTCGGAACCAGCGTTACCTGGAACGGCATGAGCATCAGGATGATATAAGAAAAGAACAATACCTCTCTTCTCTTCCTTCTGTATCTGGCAAAAGAATATGAAGCAAGACATGCCACGACCATCTGTCCTCCGACAATGGGAAGCGTCAGGATGATCGAGTTCCAATACTTGAACAGGTACTCCGGATTCATGAATAAGAGCGTGGTGTACTGGTTGATCGTAACCTCTTCCGGAATGAGCTTTAGCACGGGAGGCCTCGACATGTATGTCGCGCCCTGTGACGCGTGTCCGGACATGCTCTGGAATACCACCTGATAGTTAGCTACGATTTCCTCGGAAGACATAAACGAATTGAGGAACGTGAAAAAGATAGGCACAAGTGCCAATGCCGAGATGAGAACTGCCGCAAAGACACCGAAACCGGTTATTATTCCTTTAACGATCTTGCGCTTACGTAAATTGAGTTCGATCCTTTTTTTCTCGCTCGCGAAAAAAGCTTCCCTTGCTTCTTCTGAAAGCGATGTAATGAACGTCTCCGGTTTTTTCGTCTCCGTATAGATATGACGGCGCGCAAGGGTCGCCTGTTTTCTTCTCTCGATCCGCCTTAACTCGTCCATCGTCACTCCTCCACATCCGAGTCGAACTTGGATTCTGCGAAGAACAGACCGCCGACGATTATGATCATGACAATACACATTACTATCGCACCTGCAGAAAGCTTGCTGTAATCCAGATGCGTAAACGAGTTGTTCATGAAGTGCTGCAGCATATAGAGGTTGTCAAACGGATAGTCACCCGTTAACAGATAGACCTCTCTGAATATCTTAAATGAGTTGATGAGCGACATTATTCCGACAAAGAAGATCGTCGGCGAAAGGTAATGAAGCTTGATGGCAAAAAATCTCTTTACGGGACCTGCGCCATCCATCTCGGCAGATTCCAGTATCTCGTGCGGAATGCTGTTAAGCGCAGCAAGGAACAACACCATGTTGTAACCTAGGTTCTTCCATAGGAACAACAGCATGATTACTATCTGCGCATAAGATGATTTGAGCCAGTCGATCTTCTCGGCGGCATCTGAGATCTGTGCCGTAATTCCGTTTATGACGCCGTTGTAGCTGAAGA
The DNA here is from genome assembly GCA_016288885.1 of Saccharofermentans sp. Lineage (GTDB taxonomy): Bacteria > Bacillota > Clostridia > Saccharofermentanales > Saccharofermentanaceae > Saccharofermentans. The sequence goes on along the minus strand of JAEFAV010000022.1, from coordinate 5,839 downwards.
ATACCTGCCAGATTAGAACTACTGATGCGACAGGAACCATCATCGGATTAAGAAGAAAACTGCGGAACAGGCTCTTTCCGGGAAGACCCGTGTTAAGGAGCAGTGCCACGAATAAAGCAAGGATGACTGCCAGAGGAACGGATATCAGAGCAAAAGTAAGCGTGTTCCTCGATGCATCGATAAAGGCATCATTGGTAAGGACTCTCTCATAGTTGCGGAATCCGACGAAATCAGAATTGGTCGGGGACTTCTGGAATGAAGTCTTAAGGAGCATGAGAAGCGGCAGGAAAAAGAATACCAGAACACCTGCAAAGCTGGGCGTAAGATAACCAGTGAAAATACCCCAGTCACGGATCTTTCTTTTGATGTGTCTCTTCCTGCGGACCTCGAGTTTCTCCCTTCTCTCGGGAGTATCCTCAAAGACCGGAATGTCCTTAGGGGTAAGCTTCTGATTTGCAAGAGGAGTAACGTTCTTGGGCTTGGGCCTGTTGATCATGGCAAGATCAAGCTCCTCTTCGGAGCGTACGACGACTGCCTTCTTTTTCTCCTGAGTCTTAGCTTGCTGAATAACTTCAGATCCCGGCCTTATTCCGGTAACTTCACCCTTGTCATTCAATTGTTCCTTGTTCATCCTATTATCCATTCAAAAATACAGTGTCCCCACACTTCAGGGAAATTATACTATCGCGACATATTATATCTAATCAGTTTTTTGGTGCAAACTGTGGCAAACCGGCATCAAAACGGCATCATTTAAAGGGTTTTCCGCCTACCGGTATTAGTATATACTCCCTCGTCAGGATAAAGGGTTTCAATTTGGTTAAGATTTTCCGTCAACAGTGTCAGCTGACTGTCTCGACCTTGATGGTATTTGTATTGCCGGCCTTACCGTTTATGAGGCCTCCGGTCATGACGACGTTATCTCCCGGCTCAAGCTCAAGGATCTCCTTGGCAACATTGAATCCGTGGTAATACATAACGTCCGTAGAAGTGAATTCCTCGTTAAGGATCGGAATAACGCCCCAGCTTAAGTTCAGTCTTCTCCAGATCCGCTCCGAAGTAGTCATGCCGATGATGTCGATCGGACATCTGAAACGCGATACCATTCTGGCAGTGACTCCGCTTCTTGAATGTACGACAATGGCCTTTGCACCGACATCAATAGCCATTTGACAGGTTGCATGGGAGATGGCATCGAGATTATTGCGGATCTTGAATTCCTGCTTGAAGAAACGCTCTCTGTAGTTGATGTGATTCTCGGTAAACTCGGCTACCTGAGACATGGTCTGTACAGCCTCGACGGGATATTTGCCCGCAGCGGACTCACCGGAGAGCATGATCGCGGAAGAACCGTCGTACACGGCATTTGCGACGTCGGATATCTCAGCTCTCGTAGGTCTCGGATTGTTTATCATGGATTCAAGCATCTCTGTGGCGGTAATGACTCTTCTGCCTAAAAGCCTGCAGCGCTTGATAAGACGCTTCTGGACACTGGGCACTTCAACGAAAGGTATCTCGACACCCAGGTCTCCTCTGGCGATCATGATGCCTGCGCAGTATTCCGAGATCTCATCTATGTTATCCACTCCCGCACGGTTCTCTATCTTGGCGATTACTTCGATATTCTCACCGCCGTTGGCATCCAGGAAATTACGCATTTCGATCATATCTTCTTTTCGAGAAACAAATGATGCGGCAACAAAATCAATGTCATTCTTAATACCGAACAGGAGGTCCTTCTTGTCCTGTTCGCTCAGGAAATCACCCTGCATGACCTTGTTCGGGAAGTTCATTGATTTCTGATCGGACAACGTGCCGCCGACAACAACATTGCAGATAACGTCATTTCCTTTTATCTCTTTGACTTCGAGGATGACAAGACCGTTATTGATAAGGACTCTGTCACCTGGATTAAGCTGCTCCGGAAGCATTTTGTATGTAACGGACACGCGGGTCTCGTCGCCTTCTATCTCATCCGTGGTAAGCGTAAAGACTGCGCCGTCCTTCAGCTCGACCTTATGGTCCTTGAAAGTCCTGATCCTGTACTCCGGGCCCTTGGTATCGAGCATTATGGCAATCGGAAGATTCAGCTTTGTCCTTACTCTCTTGATGAGATCGATCTTTTCCTGATGCTGCTCATGCGTACCGTGCGAAAAATTCAATCTTGCGACATTCATCCCCGCTTCACACATCTTTGATAATGTCTCTTCATTATCGGAAGCAGGTCCGATCGTACAAATGATCTTAGTCTTACGCATATATGTAAAATCTCCTTGAGGCTTAAATAAGTTATGCCTGATTGTATCATTTACAGTCCCAAACTTCTTCACAATATTGTAAAATGTTTGAGTGGAATTTTTATACAAGAGGAGGCTTTGCCCATGGCAGACGTAAGACCGGAATCCCTAAAAAGAATAACGACCAAAGCTCTGGCTGATCAATTCATCGACGAACAGATTAAAGCTATCAAAGAACAGGTAGGAGACAAGAAGGTTCTCCTCGCGCTTTCAGGCGGTGTTGACTCTTCAGTAGTCGCAGCCCTGCTGATCAAAGCAATCGGAACTAATCTCGTTTGTGTTCACGTAAATCACGGACTTCTCCGTAAGGGCGAACCCGAGATGGTATGCAAGGTCTTCAGAGACGAGCTCGGCGCAAATCTTATCTATGTTGACGCTGTAGACAGATTCTTAGATCTTCTCGCAGGTGTTACAGATCCTGAGCAGAAGCGTCATATCATCGGTGAGGAATTCATCAAAGTCTTCGCAGAAGAAGCTGCAAAGCTTGACGGTATCGCTTACCTCGCACAGGGAACCATTTATCCCGATATCCTTGAGAGCGAACAGGGCATCAAAGCTCACCACAACGTCGGCGGCCTTCCTCCGGAACTCGATTTCGAGCTCGTAGAACCAGTCAAGTATCTCTATAAAGATGAAGTCCGCGTTGTCGGATCCGCATTAGGTCTCCCCGGCAAGATGGTCTACCGCCAGCCCTTCCCCGGTCCCGGACTCGGTGTAAGATGCCCCGGTGCCATCACAAGAGACAGACTCGAAGCAGTAAGGGAATCTGACGCGATCCTCAGAGAAGAATTCGAAAAGGCCGGTCTTGCAGGCAAGGTATGGCAGTACTTCACCGTTGTTCCCGACTTCAAGTCAACGGGAATCAAGGACGGCAAAAGAGCATTCGAGTGGCTCTGCATCGTACGTGCTATCAATACAACGGATGTTGTTAAGTGTACGGTTGAACCTATCGACTACGATCTCATGTGCCGCATCACGGACCGTATCACACATGAAGTTCCCGGCATCAACAGAGTTCTTTACGACTACACACCCAAACCGACTGCTACGGTAGAGTACGAGTGATATTTTTGCTCGCTAATGTCCTCGACGCTACGCGTCTGTGAAAGTCGCTCGCAAATAATATCACCCTCATGAATGAGACATAACTAAAAAAGCTCCTGGTCATACAGGAGCTTTCTTTTTTATTCTGAAAGATTAAATAGGAAGATCATCATTTCTTATACTGCTTTACAAAATTAACAGCGTCAGCAATATCACTCTCATTAGGCCTGCCTTTATGTATGCCCTTGAATTCACCCTTACAGTGGAATTCTTTATCATCCATGGGAACACCGGCTTTATCGGCAACAGCCTTAACTTTCTTATATGTTGAATTCAGCATTGCTGCAGAACCGAAATTGACGATCTTTCCGATCTTTTTCCTATCAAGCGACGCCACAAAATCCCTGACTTCAGGATCAATATTAAACGCATAATATGAATTTCCCAAAAACAGATAATCAACGGCTTCATTAACAGGTTCGCTGATAGGCATAGCTTCGACACCGAGCTCCTTTGCTATAGCCTCCGCAAGTCTCTTCGTATTACCTGTTTTTGTGTAGTATCTTACTGCATATTTCATGATGCTTTCTCCTTACAGCAATGCCTTAATGCATTCCTCAACCTTGCTCATATCTGCGGTTGGTTCAAAACGGGCTACAACATTTCCTTCACGGTCAACTACGAATTTCGTGAAGTTCCATTTGATATCCGGCTTGGTTGCCCAATCGGGATCAGCCGCGTTGAACATGTTTTCGAGTATTGCTTTTAACTTATGTTCCTCGAAGCCCTCAAAACCCTTCTGCTCTTTCAAATATGTATAAAGAGGCAGTTCATTTTCTCCGTTAACATCTGACTTCTTCATCTGAGGGAATGTCGTCTTATAGTTCAGAGTGCAAAACTCATGGATCTCTTCATCACTTCCCGGAGCCTGTCCGCCAAACTGATTGCAAGGGATATCAATAACTTCGAGTCCCTTGTCGTGATAATCCTCATAGATCTTCTCTATGGGTTCATATTGTGGTGTGAAGCCGCAACCCGTTGCTGTGTTGACGATAAGGATCACCTTACCCTTATAATCCGACAAACTGAACTTCTCGCCTTTTCTCGTGGTCAATTCAAAATCGTAGATCATTTTGCTGCCTCCTTTTTGTATATTCTTTGTCTGTTCCTTTCACTCTCCGTCCAGGAACAGATATAACAACCTGTATAGTTCCTTTGCCTCTTTCTCGCTCAGGGCCGAACTCTTTGATGCCAGCTTAAGCGGAATGTCTTTACACTGTTCCTTAAGATCTTCTCCTGCCTGGGTTATGGAGATGACAGTGATACGCTCATCTTCCTTGGAACGCTCTCTTGTAACATATCCGGCCTTCTCAAGCCTCTTAAGAAGCGGTGTCAGTGTTCCGGCGTCAAGTTTTAAGACATCTCCTAACTGCCCGACATTTACACTCTCATGCTCCCAGAGAACCATCATGACAACATACTGGGTATATGTCAGCCCCAAGGGTTTCAGATAAGGCGTATAACTGCCTGTGATCTTTCTGCTGCATGCATACATCGGAAAACACAACTGATTCTTTAATAAAAGCTGTTCATACTCCTGTGCCATAGTTCACCTCAAGTAATCGTTTATCTTTTATGAAATTATATTTTGCACAATATATTTTGTCAAGAAACAAAATCTGTACTCTGCACTTCTTTTACATGCAATAATGCATAAGTTAAAATAGTTATCTAACAGATAATTGATAATGGAATATAATTATCATATAATTATGCCAAAGGAGGTTTTGCATCATGACCTTTGAATGGGACGAAAACAAAAACAAGATCAATATCACAAAACACGGAATTGATTTCAGCGAAGCTAGTTCTACATTTTATGATACTGATTATTGTGTACAAGGCGGTGGTGAATTATGAGAGATAACTATGATATTGCAAAACTGAATCCCAGGAAAAATCCTTATGCTGAGAAGCTTAAGCGCCAGGTTACGATTAATCTCAGATCTACAACTGTTGATTACTTCAAGAAGTTGGCTGAGGAAACCGGTATTCCCTACCAGAATCTGATAGATATGTATTTGGATGATTGCGTAAAAAAGGGCATTAAGCCGGATATTAGTTGGCAGCAACCAGCATAGTTTTACCTTATAGAGTTGTAAACATGGTGTATTGCATAGAGTACGAATAATATTATTTGCTCGCTAAGGTCCTCCGCGCTCGCGAAGCTCGCTTGTGCGGAAACCGCTCGCAAACAATATTACTCTCACGAATGAGCTAAAACCTAAGAAGCTCCTGATAATTCGGGAGCTTCTTTTTTTGCTTATAGTTCTTCACCCGGATGGTATAATTGCTTTATCTAAGAGAAACATTAGATAATATGAAATGACCTCACATTTGTAGCAACGTGGATTTACCTATATGCTTAAAGTTGCAAACAAAAGCTATGGGATTTACCACATACAAAGGAGGTCACAATGAAAAGAATACTAAAGATA
>JAEFAV010000006.1 GCA_016288885.1 Saccharofermentans sp. | reverse complement strand
AAAATCTGACTTGAGTCAAAATCCTGGACAATTGGTTCAGTATTGGTTCAGTTTTGGTCAAGCTGAGCGATTTGCCAAACCCGCAAACGCAATAAAATAGGGCATCTTCGGATTTGAAATTAATCCAAGGGTCTCATTGTCGGGAACAACAGCACGTCCCTGATGCTCGGACTGTCAGTAAGCAACATTACGAGACGGTCAATGCCGTAGCCGATACCACCCGTAGGAGGCATACCGAGCTCTAACGCGTTGAGGAAGTCCTCATCGGTGTGATCAGCTTCGTCGTTGCCGGCTTCGGCTGTAGCATCCTGTGCGGCAAATCTCTCGCGCTGGTCGATAGGGTCATTAAGCTCTGAATAAGCATTGCACATTTCCCATGTGTTGATGAAGAGCTCGAATCTTTCGACCTTCTCGGGCTCGCCCTTCTTTTTCTTTGTAAGAGGGGAGATGGCGATAGGGTGGTCCATGATGAACGTAGGCTGGAGAAGGTTCTTCTCGCAGTATTCCTCGAAGAAGAGGTTTACGATATCACCCTTGGTGTGCCATGTCTCATATTCGATGTGGTGCTCGTCAGCAAGCTTTTTCGCTGCCTCGTCACCGTCAACTGTATCGAAGTCGATGCCTGCATACTTCTTGATAGCATCGTTCATCGTAAGTCTCTCGAAAGGCTTTCCGAAGTCGATCTCGAGGTCACCGTACTTGATGAGAGTCGTGCCACAGACCTTCTCTGCAACATAGCGGAACATGGACTCTGTGAGCTCCATCATGCCGTTGTAGTCAGTGTATGCCTGGTAGAGCTCCATGAGCGTGAACTCAGGGTTATGGCGTGTATCCATACCTTCGTTACGGAAAACCCTGCCGATCTCGAATACTCTCTCGAAGCCGCCTACAAGGAGTCTCTTAAGATAGAGTTCCAATGAGATACGGAGCTTTAAATCGATATCAAGAGCGTTAAAGTGTGTTAAGAACGGTCTTGCAGCAGCGCCGCCTGCGTTGGTAACGAGCAGGGGAGTCTCTACTTCCATAAAGTCTCTGTCAGCCAAGAAGTTTCTTATCTCCTTGATGACCTTAGATCTCTTCTCGAAGGTCTCCTTAACCTGGGGATTAACGATGAGGTCCAGATATCTCTGACGGTAACGGATCTCCGTATCCTTTAATCCCTGATACTTGTTCGGGAGCGGGTGGAGACACTTGGCAAGGAGCTTATAGGACTTGGTGAGAATCGATACCTCGCCCTTCTCAGTCAGGTAAACCTCACCCTCGACGCCAACGAGGTCGCCGATATCGAGGTTCTGCCATGCCTTGTAATCTTCCTCAGGGAGGTTGTCGATCTTGGTGAAGATCTGGATCTTACCCCTTCTGTCGTAAAGGTCACAGAAAGATACCTTACCCATGCCGCGCTTGGACATAAGACGTCCCGCAACCCTGACCGTCTGTCCTGCGAGACTCTCGTAATTGTTTACGATCTCTACGGAGTGGTGGGTTACGTCGTAAGTAAGCTCTTCATAAGGGTCTTTGCCTGCTTCCTGAAGGGCTTTGAGCTTTTCCATACGGAATCTGGTCTGTTCCTGGATCTCTTCTGCGCTTAAGGGTTCTGTCTGAGGTACGAATTTCTTTGCCATAGTTACTTCTCTATCTGTTTTGATTATTGTTGGTTTCCGGATTACTTCTCGATCTTGATGATCTTGTACTTGATGATGCCGGAAGGTGTGGAGACTGAAACTGTCTTGCCTTTCTTCTGATTGGAGATGGCTCTGCCTACGGGTGAATTCTCGGAGATTCTCTTCTTCTTGAAGTCGATCTCTGACTCACCGACGAGCTTATACTTGTACTCCTGCTTTGTTGCGGTGTTCTGGAGGGTTACTGTAGAACCCAGAGAAACCTTATCTGTGGAAAGGTTAGAATCGTCAACAACTTCAACAGACTTGAGGATAGCTTCGAGTTCTTCGATACGTGTCTCGTTCTCTGCCTGCTCTGCTCTCGCTTCATCGTACTCGGAGTTCTCCGAGAGGTCGCCCTGAGCCTTGGCGTCTTCGATTCTTCTCGCGATCTCGCTTCTCTTGCCTGTCTTACGCTCGGAAAGCTCGTTCTGCAGTTCGTCGTAACCTTCCTTGGTAATCTGTTTCTTGATGATTTCTTCAGCCATTTTCTGTCTCCTCGTGTTATATAGATTTATATCGATATTTCGAAAATTATCTCAAAATTATCTGGCAGTCCTGTCGTTTTCCTTCTGGATGACGTCGTGTGCGCCGCCCTCGATGATGGAAGTAGATGATACCACAACCAGACGGGCTTTCTGCTGGAACTCTTCGATGGAAGAGGATCCGCATGAGCACATGGTAGCCTTGACCTTGGCAAGCGATACGTCGAGACCGTCCTTAAGGTTGCCCGCATAGGGAACGTAAGAATCGACGCCTTCCTCGAAAGCCATCTTGCCGCCCTTGCCGCCGTCATCGTAACGCTGCCAGTTGCGTGCACGGTTGGAGCCCTCGCCCCAATACTCTTTAACGTATGTGCCGCCTACTAAGAGCTTTCTCGTAGGTGATTCGTCGAATCTTGCGAAATAACGGCCGAGCATCATGAAATCAGCGCCCATGGCAAGTGCCAGAGCCATGTGATAGTCATGAACGATACCGCCGTCAGAGCAGAGCGGGATGTACCATCCGGTCTTCTCAAAATATTCGTCACGTGCCTTTGCAACAGCCAAAACAGCTGAAGCCTGGCCGCAGCCGATACCCTTCTGCTCACGTGTGATGCAGATGGAACCGCCGCCGATACCGATCTTGATGAAGTCGGCACCGCAGTCTGCAAGGAACTTGAAGCCTTCAGCGTCTACGACGTTGCCGGCACCGACTATCGCATCGGGATAATTCTCCTTGCACCACTTAAGCGCTCTTTCCTGCCAGACGGAGAAACCGTCGGAGGAATCCAGACAGAGAACGTCAGCGCCTGCTTCGAGAAGGGCAGGAACGCGCTGCTCATAGTCTCTGGTATTGATTCCGGCACCCACAATGAGCTTCTTCTCTGAGTCGAGGAGCTCATTGGGGTTTGCCTTATGGAATTCATAGTCTTTGCGGAAAACGAGACCTACGAGCCTGCCCTCTGAATTAACGATAGGGAGCTGGTTGATCTTGTTATCCCAGATGATGTCATTTGCTTCCTTGAGGGAAGTTCCTTCGGGAGCCGTAACGAGCTTCTCGATGGGAGTCATGAACTCTTTAACCTTTGTATCAGGGGAGAGTCTGCTTACACGGTAATCACGTGTCGTAACGAGACCTAAAAGCCTTCCTTCGGGTGATCCGTCCTCGGTTACGGCTGCAGTGCCGTGTCCGGTCTGCTCGTGGAGCTCGATAACCTTCTCAAGAGTATCCTCGGGCGAGAGGTTGGAGTCGGATTCAACGATTCCGGCCTTATACTTCTTAACTCTCCTGATCATGTCGCACTGCGATTCGATCGACTGTGACTGGAAGATGAATGACAGACCGCCGCATCTTGCGAGCGCAATTGCCATTCCGTCATCACTTACGGCCTGCATGACTGCAGAGACCATGGGGATGTTGATCTTAAGGCGCGACTCTTCCTGACCTTTTCTGTATTTTGCAACGGGTGCTGACAGGTCGACCTGGTCAGGTGTGTTCTTCTCTGTTGTAAGGTTGGGTACCAGAAGGTACTCCGAAAATGTTCTTGACTCTTCTTCGAAAATCTTCGCCATATTGCTCCTTATTCCTCCTTGCCCTCTTCTGTTACTGCCTCTACAACTTCCTCGGCTGCAGCTTCAACGGGTGCAACAGCGGCAGGAGCAGCTTGAACAACAGGTGCTGCAACTACGGGAGCGGCTGCAGGAGCTGCTGCGGGCTTTGTTTCATAACGGGCGGGAGTAGCAGAAGCGTTAGGAGATGCGATAACGTCAGCGGGAACTGCATCAGCATCGTCAAACCTTGCACCGCACTTAAAGCAGAATGCGTTGGAAAGGTTGTTCTCCGTAGCGCAGATCGCACACTTCTTAAGTCCTTTCTCGCGGAGGATCTTAACATTAAGATCTTCGATCTCAATATAGAGATTGGAGATGGATTCGCATCTTGCATTGATGTCCTTCGTCATGTCAACGTTGACATCCTTGTACTGTCCATAATAAAGGTGACCGATCTCATCGTAATACTTACTGATGGTATGCTTTTTTTCTTCGATCGACTTCTGGAAGTTAGCGATGTTCTTTCCTTTTGCATCTTGGAATATTGGCATATTAAGTTCCTCCTTAAAATGATTTATGGAAAATTATACCTCAAAATGACGCGAAAAACATTATTTATAATATTTTAAGTTTAAGTTTATATAAAAATTACTTCCGCCCGTCGCCTCAGACCAGCCCCTCCCGGCCCATTATTTCTTGTCGGTTTGATAGGGGTATTCTTCTGGGGTTTTGTTATATTTCTTGCAGGTTTCTGTAATATTGTGTGTGCTTTTAGGGTTTTTGTCGGATTTCTTTAGTGATTTCTTGTGTGCTTTTATTTGACATTGTCGGTGCCATTTTGGCCGGTGAATGCGGTAATTAATAATATGAATTGCTCAGTGCCCAATAACCCCGTAAATGATAGATTTCAGGCTTAATTCATACCTACAATGTCAAAGAAAAACCGACAGGATTTCCGACAACTTCTCTAACAAAACCAACAAATACCTACAAGATATTACAAGAACCAACAAAGAATCTCTGAAACCTCTTACAAAAACCCCTAAGGAACCGACAAGATATAAGGGTTAAGAAGGCATATATCTGAAGCCGGAAAACGGATACGACCGCATCGTCAGATGAGAGTCGGGGAACCCGACTCTTGACCACCACAAAGCATGCGCAAAGTGGCAGCAGTCAAGGCTGCCGAAGGCAAGGCGGAGCCGGTGCCTTGACGGCTGTCGCTGCGCGTGCTAATTCTTCCAGACTATGCAACTGCTTTACAAACATCCCAATAAATGAGGCGCCCCGCAACCGGGACGCCCCTTGAATACATTTTCGTATGATGATCAGATCTTCTGAGGCTTGATCTTCCAGATTCCTGAAGCGTACTCCTTGATCGTACGGTCAGAGGAGAACTTGCCGGAATTGCATATGTTGATCCAGCACTTTCTTGCCCACTCGAGGTTGTCCTGATAATCCTTGTAGAGGCGGTCGCGGGTCTTCCTGTAGTCGTCGAAGTCGCCCAATACGTAGTAAGGATCGCCGGGCTGCCAGTTGGAGCCGTAGATGAGGCCGTTGAAGAGGTCATTGAACATGCCGGTGCCTTCGTCATTGAAGGAGCCGTCGACGAGACGGTCGAGGCACTTCTTGAGGCCGGGGATGTTCTCATACTGCCACTTCGGGTTGTAGTAAGCCTTTGTGGCAGCCATGTCCTGTGAGCGGCAGCCGAAGATGTAGATGTTGTCGTCGCCTACGCACTCTGCGATCTCTACGTTCGCGCCGTCAAGAGTACCGAGGGTAACGGCACCGTTCATCATGAACTTCATGTTACCGGTACCGGATGCTTCGAGACCTGCTGTGGAGATCTGCTCGGAAACGTCTGCTGCAGGGAACATCTTTTCGCCGACGGAAACGTTGTAGTTCTCGACGAATACGACCTTGAGCCTGTTCTTCATGTCAGGATCGTTGTCGATGAGCTTGGCAATCTCATTGATGAACTTGATGATGGCCTTTGCCCTGAAGTAGCCCGGAGCAGCCTTAGCAGCAAACAAAATGGTTACCGGAGGCATGTCGAGCTTCGGATTTTCCTTGAGCCTGTCATAGAGGTTCAGAGCGTAGAGGGCGTTCAGGAGCTGTCTCTTGTATTCGTGGAGACGCTTGATCTGTACGTCGAAGCAGGAGTTCGGGTTCAGCTTGATGCCCTTTGTCTTTTCGAGATACTCGGAGAAGTTCTTCTTGTTGTTCTTCTTGATGGCGATGAACTTCTTCATTACCTTGTCATCGTCCTTGTACTTCTCGAGATCCTTGAGGAGATCGAGGTTTGTAACCCACTTGTCGTTGCCCAAGAGCTCGGTGATGAGAGCTGAGAGTTCAGGATCACAGGATCTGAGCCATCTTCTGGGGGTAACGCCGTTTGTCTTGTTGGAGAACTTCTCGGGATAGATGTTGTACCAGTCCTTGAGCGTCTCGTTCTTGAGGATGTCGGTGTGGAGCGCTGCAACACCGTTTACGGAGTGTGAACCGTAAATGGCCATCCAAGCCATGTGGATCTTGCCGTCACCCAGAGGAGACATGCGGTCGATGAGCTCGGAATAGAGGCCTGCTTCGTACATCTGCGCACGGAACTGGTTGTTGATGCCCTCGATGATCTCGTAGATACGGGGGAAGAGGAAACGGAAGATGGAGATGTCCCACTTCTCGAGTGCCTCTGCCATGATGGTGTGGTTGGTGTATGCGAAAGTCTCCTTAACGATCTCCCATGCATCTTCCCAACGGATGCCGTTCTCGTCAACGAGGAGTCTCATGAGCTCAGGGATGGCGACTACAGGGTGCGTGTCGTTAAGCTGGATGGAATTGTATTTAGCGAAATCGTGGAGATCGTCGCCGTGATATCTCTTGTATCTGTAGATGATGTCCTGCAGGGAAGCAGATACGAAGAAGTACTGCTGTCTTACACGGAGGACCTTTCCGTCGTAGGAAGTGTCGTTCGGGTAAAGAACTCTCCAGATGTCCTGAACGCGGTTTCTCTCGATGACTGCGTCGTCAAATCTCTGTGAATTGAAGAGGTTGAAGTTAAATTCCTGTGCGGGCTCAGCCTTCCAGAGTCTCAGGAGGTTAACGTTCTTCGTGCCGTAACCTGTGATAGGAAGATCGCAGGGAACAGCCCAGACGTCGATGTCTGAATAGTGGACCTTAACCTTGCGGTCATATCTGGGAAGGATGAAAGGATAGCCGTGCTCCATCCAGGAGTCAGGATATTCGTTCTGGAAGCCGTTCTCGATGGCCTGTCTGAAGAGGCCGTAACGATAGAGGATGCCGTAGCCTGTTACAGGGAGGTTAAGCGTGGCGCATGAATCGAGGAAGCATGCTGCGAGACGGCCGAGACCGCCATTTCCCAGAGCCGGGTCGGTTTCTTCTTCGAGAATATCCGTGATATCAAGTCCGAAAGTGGCGAGAGCCTCCTTAGCCTGATCGTAAATGCCCAGATTTACAAGGTTATTGAGCATTGAACGTCCTTCAAGGAACTCTGCGGAGAAGTAGTGAGCCTGACGGCCCTGATTATACTTGTGCCTTGTTGCGATCCAGTTCTCCGAGATGATCTCAACGATACTCTTTGAGAGTGCTGTCCAGTAATCACGCGGTGTAGCCTGTTCAAGGCTCATGCCTGTTTCGGCCCTTACGTGGGACTGCATCATCTGTTCAAGCGCTTTTGCTGTAATAGTTGCCATTTTTTAAGTCTTCGACGCTTCTCTTACCCTAAGAAGACGTCTACTTCCTCCAAAATAATTACGTCTGATTTTAACAATAATGGGTGGCAATCGCAATTTTTTGGCACAAGTTCGATTTTTTCGCCAAAATCACCCCGAAAAGCATTGTTTCCGCGTGTTTTTCTGACAACGGAAATCACCTGAAACTGACATAAAAAACCGAAATTTAACGCATTTTTTACAGATATGACATTGCACGAAAAACCCTCCTTGCAGAAGGGTTTCTTATATTTGTATTTTTTACTGCGGTATATTAAACTTCTAATTGTTATGAGTGACGCACTTTATTATGTTTTTGCCATTTTGGCCGGAGCCGCCGCAGGCGCTCTGATCACATATCTGTTCGGGAGGTTTCCCGACAAATGGCTTCAGGATTACGGCGTAACGCCGGATGATCCTGATTACAGACCTTCCAAGAGGATGAGACCTTTTCCGGAGGGCCTTATTGCTTCTGTCTTCTGCGCGGCTTGTTACTGCTTAACGGTCTATTTCTGCAGAGTCCAGTATTTCTACGTCTTCAGGCCCATGCATCTGGCGGTAATACTGCTTGTGGTACCGGTCCTTGCACTTGTCATGATGGCCGACAAACTTAACAGGATCATTCCTGACCAGTTCTCGATATTCATCGCATGCTGCGGCGTTCTGTCGATCCTGGCTGATGTTTTCGAGGGATCCGTATGGTTCTCGTCTGACGTCAAATGGTGGATCCCGGTACTTAATAAGATCATCGCTTCCGTAGTCGGAGGCGGAGTCATTTGGCTCATCGGTTTCCTGTCCATCACGTTCCTCGGACGCGAAGGCATGGGAATGGGCGACATGAGGCTTTTATTCGCGACGGGTCTCATCACGGGATGCTACGGCCTCCTGATTCTCGTATATGTATCCATTTTCTCGGCACTCTTGTTTGCGATCCCGCTTCTTGTCAGGAAAACGAAGAGGAGAGCGGCAGAGAAGAAGAGGATCGAAGAAGCCGAAGACCAGAGAGCCGAAAAGCTTAAGATCCAAAGGGAGAAAGCGGCCATCCACTTCGCTGAAGACCCGGATTACATGGCTTTCGGACCTTTCCTTGCTTTAGGATGCGCGGTTTTTGCGATAATGGAGCCTTTCTTTTTTGAAAAGATGTTCGAGACCATGCTCATCTTCGGAGTGTATTTCTGATGGATGTTCTTAGGTCCGTCTGGGACCACATAGTCAGGGCATTTAAATACCCGGAACCATATAACTGGGGTTTTCCCGTATTTTACGGCGCACTGGGCTTTTCCTTTGCGTTTTTGCTTTTAAAGCTCCTGTTCTCAGGGGCTTTCCCGTTCTCTTCGACGTCACTGATCGGGTGCGCGGTCATCGTTCTGATGATCATCCTGTTCGCTTTCGTCGTTCCGGCGGTCTTTATCGCGGAGCAGGGCGGGCTTTACATAACCGGGCGTTATACCGGTATTGGGGCGCTCATCCTGTCATTTCTTTCGGGCGCGCCGCTTTATCTTCTGAAAGCTTCTTTCCATAATATCTCGCTCGCATTCTGGCTCAAAAGCGGAGGCTCGATCGTGTTCCCGGCCGTTTTCTATCACATGGACGATGTCACCGGGCAGACACTGCTCCTCGAGATCCTCATTGATACGATAGTTCCTGCGTTCGGCTTTTCGCTCTTCTTCCTGGGCGTCATCTGGCAGGGCTTTTCCGAGAATAACAAACGCTGGGCATTCGTGATAATCCCCGTGCTCATCGCGCTCTTTTCCTTTAATCTCATCGACATAATAGCGATACTCGTCATCGGATGGTGGCTCTGCATCGTAAGAAATCACACCGAAAACATTTACGGACCGATCCTTTCCCTAATCGGCGCGCGCCTTACGGGCATTCTGATCGGAAGCATCGTCGGAGAGCTCGATCTTACTGCGATCCGTGTCTTTAGTGATATTCCGAATACGATTTACTTCTCGTCTATCCCTGCTCTTGTCGTCGCGATAATACTCCTTGCTTTCTTTAAGAAAACTCTCGGGGAGTTCCATTTCGCATACAGCGCTGACATTTACGGCGACGAGAGACAGCCCGAGGTAAAAGACGGCGGAAGGGCAGGCGGAATCTTCTCCGGCGTGAATATCACCCTGGTGCTGGGGATCTTAATCTGCGCTGCTTTATGGATACTATTGTTCAAGGGTATTAGAATATAAGAATGGATAAGCAGAATAAAAGTTTAAATGACATCGAAAGATATAACCGTGACCGCGCTTCGGTCATGTCGATGCTCAAATTCATCCTCATGGTGGTGATCATCGTCGCGTGTCTGTATGTCGGCAAGATCATCGCTGTCATTCTCGTTCCGTTCCTCATCGGTTTCATCATGGCAAAGACCTCGGATCTGATCGCCAAACCGTTGTCAAAACATTTCGACCAGGACCCGAAGAAGATAAAGGCAGGCAGAAGGAAGTCGACTCACACCAAGACTGCGCTTGTCATCTATGTCATCCTCATCATCTTTGTCTGCATCATGATAATCCTGACCTGCATCGGTCTGGTCTATCAGGTAAACAGCATTCTTGTCTCGCTTGCTGAAGCATCGAAGACATTAAACCCGGCCGAGATGATAAATACCCAGGTCCTTGAACGTTTCAGCGTCGAGAACGGCGGTTTCATTACCGAAGAGATGATGCTTTCGCTGCAGGAAAACGTCAACAACATGGGCCAGACGATCGTTAAGAGCGTTCCCCAGGTCGTCAGCTCGACCTTATCCGCTATCTGGAAGCTCGTCGGAAATCTCCCTTACGGAGTATTCTTCGTCATCAGCATCATCCTCAGCGGTTTCTACTTCATTAACGACGGCCCTACCGTATTAAAGCTCTTTGTCAAGAACACTCCCAACCGCAAGTTCCGCAACCGCGTCTTTACGCTCCTTAATGACCTGTCGGTAATGGTCTTCCGCGTGCTCGGAGGATATCTCATACTGTTCATCATTACCGCAGGCGAATCTTTCATCGTATTCTGGATCGCAGGTCTTCACGAATATGCGATCGTGCTCAGCATAATTACCGCGCTCATCGACTTCCTGCCGGTCCTCGGCGTCAGCGCGACGATGATCCCCATGATGATCTACCAGGTCGCTCACGGCGAGTACATTTCGGCATGCATTCTTCTGGGCGGCTTTATAGTTATGTCGATAATCCGCAGGTTCGTTGAGCCCGCCGTTCTCGGCAAGTCGTTGAAGATGCATCCTCTCGTCACGCTTATTGCCATGGCAGCCGGCGTCTATATCTGGGGAGCTCCCGGATTCCTTTTGGGTCCCGTCCTTGCGATCATCATCATCCAGGTTATCAAGATCTTCGATATCGACAAGAAGTCCGGCTTCTATTTCTCGGGCGTCCTCGACAGGCTGATGGGCGACAGGAGTGAGAAGGATGGGGAAGGTGGAAAGTCCGGGGGAGACGGTAAAGCTGCTGCGGATGATAAGACTTCGGATGATAAGACTTCGGATGATAAGACTGCCGGCGATGAGGCTTAGGACGATTAGTTTGCCGTGAGGTCCTGATGACTTCTGGAGCAACCTGGATCATTGCTTGCTCATGCAGACTGTTCCGTAGATAGCAGCGTTAAGCTTTGCAGACAGATACCTCGGATCAAACCATGTATCACCTGTATCATGAGTAAACAGGATATCCAGGTCCTGGATAAGTCCCGCGTTCGCATAATTGCTGAATCTGATCTTTGATGAGTTCAGATAGTCGGAATAATCTTTCATTCCGAAGTGTTCGTGTATCTTACACGCATCAATCTCCCTGAAGTATGGAACAAAGTCCGGATATACCGGTTTTATGAGTCCTTTCAGCATTATCTCCGGCTCATATTTGAACGGGATACCCATCTCTGAGTAGAAGATGGCTATCTCCCGCTCGGCTGCTGACCGATAATAGATCCCGTTGAACGGATAATTACTTGGTTTGGGATACTTGGTATTCGCATCGTTTTTCAGGCTGTCAAAGTATTCTTTGTTCATGATTGAATACTTGCCGGTATCGACCCATATGGTCCGTTTTGCTTTCATGGGCATATAATCCGGATCAGGTTCCCCTTTGAAATGATAGTCCCAGATTGAAAGGTACAATTGCAGTTCTCTTTCCAGAAGGTCACGCTGCTGCCAAATCCTGTAATACTCTTTTCTTTTCTCAAAATTCGGGTCGTACTTGTGACTGCCTACAATGATCCTCTTATTAATTTTGTCACCGGAATTATGTTTATATATTCTAACGACCGGCAATAGATCAAGTTGTTGCCGGCAGTAATTGATCTTAAGTTCCAGGTATTCCTTTGGAATAAAATTATATAAAGCTTCCATACGGGGATTATATTCGATGGCAATGTCGGAAATATGTTAATAAATCCGACAAAATCGACAAGGCTAAATGGCAGAAAATCGCGGTTTTCGAGTGGTAAAAATAAATTAAGTAAATAACTACAACCAAATATGGGCTAGTAGGGGCCTAGTATGGGGCGAATACTTTTTCAGTGCATAAAAGAAGTGTTTTTGGGTACTGAAAAAGTAATAAAGCGGCTGAATACCTTTTCGGAGCATAAATGAGGTCGATTTAGGTATCGAAAAAGTATTGAAGGGTAGAGCTGGGATGGAATATCGCTTGACTCATGCAGAGTGTGGCAGCAAACCGCTCGACTCATGAAAAAAGGCTGCCCGCAGGGACAGCCTTTTGATCACATACTGAACAATATTACAGTACTACGTTCTTACCCTTGAGATCGAGCGAAGCGAACGGTCCGGGGATTATCGCAGAGCGCTTCTCGCCGAAATAGTCCGTATCGAAAACGATGTCGCTGCCGTCACGGTCTTCGAATCTCTGCTGCGGTTCGAATGCCTTGCCGAGAACGTCCGTGTCTATCAGGGAAGCGGTGAAGCTGCCGAGTGCTTCAGCGAGATTCGTGTCAAGATATACCTTGTCGCCGTCCTCTTTTACATCGACATAGACCTTGGTGGTGTCGTCCATGAGGTAGTTTGTCTCCTTGCAGAAACGCTGTGCGCCGCCAAGATAAGCATTGCCCTCGACCCAGACGGGGAGGTGATCGAAATGCGCCTTCGCGATCTTCATCATGTCAGGCGTGTCGCTGTCCAGATCAAATCTCTTGATCCAGTCCTCGTAGAGCGGGTAGTGGTCCCAGACGTGAGTGCCGACGACGCGCTCTTCCTCCCAGATCTCGCCGTCATCAAACCTCGAGATCAGCGACTCCTTCGGGAATTTCTGGAAGAAGATGTTGTTATAGAATCTGTCATCGCCGTGAAGGATCGTCATGAATCCCATGACCTCTGTCCTGTGCGGCATGTGGTAAGGCGTGTAGCGCCAGTCTGTGCCTGCACCGACGGACGTGAACGCGCCGCAGATCAGGTTATGGACCATGGCAACGCCCTGTGTAGCGATTCGGAGAGTTGCGTCAGAAAGGAGGATGTTGTTGTCGATGAGTGTCGGTCCGTGACCTACCTCAACGAAAATGTCCTCGCTGCCCATGCCGCCCTTGAGAGGTGCAGCAAATTCAGGCCTCTGGTTATCATGCAGAAGGTTCTGCGTGATCCTCGTGCCCTGGGCTTCCCAGTCAGTCCAGATTCCCATGACGCAATGGTGAATGTGGTTGCGTCTCATGAGGACGTCGATGGCTGCGTGGAGCTTGATGCCTGCGACTTCAGCGCCGCCAAGCTCCATCATGTTGTTAATGTGGTGAATGTGGTTATCCTCGATCGTGCTGAACACGGCGCCCATTCTTCCGATGATGCCACCCTGCTCGCAGTGGTGAATGTTATTGCGTCTGATGATGTGGCTGCCGATGTTTTCCTTAAGCCAGCCGTGATACTGTCCTCTGCAGACTGCGTCGCGCTCCATTTGTGTAGGGCTCTTGAGATGCTCATAGGTGAAGTAGTGGTTGTTCTCGGGATCTAAGTATTTGCCGAGACCGATTCCGGAACATTTCGAGAAATAGACTTCGCAGTCTTCGATGATCCAGCCCTTTGACCAGTGAGGTCCGATCATGCCTTCCTGCCATGCGGCCGGAGGCGCCCAGTTCGTAGCGGCCTTACAGATCTTAAAGCCCCTTACCGTGATGTAGTTCCTGCCCGTCTGCTCCGGGAAGAAGCACATTCTCCTGGCATTGATCTCAGCCATTTCGGAGTTGGGGTCGAGACCGCCGAAGTTTGCGTAGATATAGGTCTGATCGCCTTTCTCTTCCGCATACCACTTATATTTGGATTCTTCAGGAACCCATGAGCACTTGTAGACCTGAGCCTTGATCACTTCGTCGATCGAAGCTGCTTCGTAGAGACGTCTGTCGTTGATGTAGACGCAGCCAACGTGTCTGTTCTTGCCTGCGAAATACCAGTCACCGTAGCAGAAAGTCGTGTAAGGATTATAGTCAGGCGCGAACATCGAGTTGTCGACCTTGCAGACATAGACTTCGCCATCGTATTGCTCCCAGTTGGTGATCTGCTCAGCACCCGAGATCGTTGCTCCCAGAGGCTCGTCACTGACATAAGTTATGCGGGCATCTTCCGTGCCGCCGTTAACGGGCGAGACGTACTCCCTGTAAACACCGGGTGCCACATGTACCGTATCGCCGGGCTGCGCGATTTTCGCCGCTTCGGAAATGGTTCCGAACGGGTTGCCCTGTGTTCCGTCACCAGAATTATTAAGTGCTTTGATGTCTACATAAATGTCCATGGCAGTACCTCTTTTCGCGGGAGTATTTTCTGAATATGGATTTAATATAACAACGCGAAAAAAATATGTATATAAAAATTTGGGATATATCTGTTGTACTTCTTCGGAGAGGTGTGATGGGAAGGAGAGTAATCAAACCCCGTTATCTGCTGGAAAAAAGCAGTGCGTGTATCACGCTTGATTGATAATCCACGCAAAAATCACCGCGTTACGTGAAAACCAGCGTGATTTTTGGATCATGATGGAAAATTACTCGTTAAAAGTCGCGCGGTGCGTGAAACCTAGCGTGAAAAACTCATTTCCCGAGGATAATGTACGCAAAAATTCACGTTCAGCGGGACTTTTGCGTGAGATTTTGCAAATAGAACCTAAAAATTTCAAATATCCTGTTGACACTCCCGACACACGGTGTTATATTTACCACGACAGACGTAGTACGACAGTCATAGCAACGGCAGCCGTAGCAACGACAGTCGTAATAAGTGGAAGGAGATAGATTATGGCAGAGATCAGCAGCGACGTCATCAGAGGCTATAACGACATAATAATCCTCTATTTGCTTCTGAATGACCCGTCTTACGGATATGAGATCTCAAAGCAGATCAGGCTGATGTCCGAAGACAAGTACATCATCAAAGAGACCACGCTCTACTCGGCATTTACAAGAATGGAGAAGAACGGATTCATCGAATCGTTTGTAGATGAAGATCTCGCAGGTGGAAAAAAGAGGACCTACTACCGCATAACACAGGCCGGCAAGGAGCATTACCGAGCAAAGTGTGAGGAGTGGACGCTCACGAAGGAAGTTATAGAAAAGTTTATTGCAGATGAGGGGAGACTCGTATGAACACTATAAAGAATTATTTGGACAATATGTTCCGTAATCTTCCGAATACGGAAGAGGTTAGGAGAGCCAAGGCTGAACTCCTTCAGATGATGGAAGACAAATATGAGGAGCTGATCGGTGAAGGCAAGAGCGAGAACGAAGCAGTCGGAATCGTTATTTCCGAATTCGGCAACCTCGATGAACTTGCTGAATCACTCGGAATCTCGGAAGCTGTTACCGAGAATCCTGACGAAGCAAAGCCGATGCTTTCCATGGACAGAGTCAAGGATTATCTCGCAATGATGAGCAAGCATTCGATCTACGTTCCGTTGGGAATCGCACTCTGCATCTTCAGTGTGGCATTCAACATTCTTGCTGATATCATACCCGGATTAAATCTTGAAGCTTTGGGTGTTAGTTCAATGTTCCTGGCCATCGGCGGTGCAGTAGTGCTGTTCGTTTTGTCCGGCATCAAAAAGAAGGAATTTGCTGAAGTAAAGCGCAAGGAATGTTCACTCAGCATCGAAGGCGCGGAATATGTAAGAGCCGAGCGCAAGAGCTTCAAGTCCAGCTACGGACTCATGTCCTCATTCGGTATCGGCCTCTGCATCTTAAGCATTATTAACCCGATCATTTTCGGAAGCATTCCTTATATCGATAACGATTTCGGCGCGATCATGTTCTTCCTTTTCATCGCTGCAGGCGTATTCCTTATCACATCATCAAACATCAGGATGAACGGTTATGACAGGATCCTTGAGCTAAATGAAGCAGGTAAGATGAGTGAGGAATTCGTTCCGAAGTCAGACAGAAAAGTCAACAAGCTGCCCATCATTATCTGCGCAGTTGTTGCAGTTTCCATCGCTGTAATGGTAGGCGGAATCAGTGTTGCAAGTTCTATTTACAAGGGTATATCGAATATCGCAGGAATCACTATCTCCGGTGATGAGTTCGTAGAGACGATGGAAACCAATTATGAATTAACGGGGGACAGCAAAATGAACGGTGAACTTAATTCTGTTAAGCTCGATCTTAAGGCCTGCTCAGTTAAGTTCGTAGTCGAGGAAGGCAGCGGCCTGATAGACGTAAATTACACAGGTGACAAGAAGCTTAAGCCGGAAATCACTTTCGAGAACGGAAAGCTCGTTGCAACACAGAAGGGCAGCAGTTCATTCAGAGTTAACGGATTTAACGCTCCGAGACTTACCATCACGATCGGAACGGACGTTGATCTCAGCAATCTCGAGATGAAGATCAAAGCCGGCGACATCGACATGGATGACATAAAAGGCGATTATCTGTTCGGTGATTTTGATGCAGGCAACATCAATATTGATAACTGCACATTCCGCAAGGCAGATCTTGATGCCGATGCAGGAAACATAGAGATCGATAACTCTGATATCAGGATCCTTAAGATCAATACCGATGCAGGTAACATCGAGATCAGCGGCACATCCTTTGATGACATCGAGGTAAATTCGGACTTTGGTAACGTCGAGATCCACGATGTTGATGATATCGATTCTTATTCGATCGAGTGCAAGGTTGATGCGGGAATCGTCCAGGTCGGTCACAATTCTCTGGGAAGAAAATACAACACACAGGGCAGCGGCAGCGGCTCCATCAAGGTCAGTGTCGATGCAGGCAATATCGAGATAGATTAAGGCATTTGTCTGACGGCTCAGGTATATCTTAAAGGAGGCTTAAAGATGATCGACAATAAAGCGGTCCGTGATCTCTGCCAAAAGGCAATCGACATGAGATCTGAAAGTTATGCTCCATATTCGGATTTTCTGGTAGGCAGCGCGATCCTGACAAGCGACGGTGAGATCTTTACCGGATGCAATATCGAGAACAGCGCGTTCGGCCCCTCCATATGCGCTGAAAGAACTGCGATAGTCAAAGCTGTAAGCGAAGGACGGAAGGATTTTGCAGCCATTGCGATCGCCGGAGGTAAGAGAGACGGAGAACTGCAGTATTGCGCACCATGCGGTGTATGCCGTCAGGTGATGAGAGAATTCTGCAAGCCATCTTTCAAGATATACCTAGCCAAGAGTGCCGATGACTATCAGGAATTCACACTGGGCGAGCTCTTACCCGAGAGCTTCGGTCCCGAAAATTTGGAATAGCTGGAATAAGCATAAGGATAGAAGGAAAACTGTAAGTTGCCGGGCTTCTGACCTGACGAGTGTCAGAGCCCGGCTTCAGTTTGAAAAGATTGGAAGATTATGAGGGTTATATGAAGAAGGTTTTGTTTACGCAGGCAACATAAATTATTAAAAAACTGGACAGAACCCAAAGCCCTTATGGTGTTAAAATCTGAACTATAGAAGAAGAGAGGACATTATAGAAAGTGACAGCGTATTACGAGATATTATTCGGTTTGTCAGTGCTCCTGACGTTGATATATATCGCGATATGGCATAAGCATTTTGATGTCCATATCTCGCTGATCTTTGGCTTTATTCCGATAGTTAATCTCGCTTATGCCATGATGGCGCATTCGAGAAATCTCGATACTGCTCTCGCAGCTGCAAAGATCACGTACATCGGCGGATGTTTTCTCCTCCTGTTCATTACCCAGAGCATCTTAAGTCTCTGCCACATCGTTATTAAGCGGTGGCAGAGCGCGTTGCTCACGATAATATGCCTGATATGTTTCGCGTTCGCGCTCACGATGGGAAATGCGCCCTATTTCTATAAGACCGTCGAATTTGAGATCGACAGGGGAATGGGACGTCTCATCAAGACTTACGGATTCGCGCACACGATGACTTATGCCGTGATCACGGTCTATGTCATTATCGGCATCATCGCAATGGTTTACAGCCTGATCAAGAAGAAGGATGTATCCAATAAAACGATCTTTCTGCTGATGCTTCCTGAGACGTTGTCTTTCATGTGCTATTTTGCAGGAAAGATCCTGCCGCAGGGTATCGACGCGATGCCGTTCTCTTATTGTTTCGCACAGGTCATTTATCTCATTATCGTGCACAGGTTATGCCTCTATGACATCACGGATCTCGGCGTTGAATCACTCGTTAAGAAGGGCGATACGGGTTTCCTGTCTTTCGACTTCGATGACAATTATCTCGGCTCGAATGAGAGTGCGAGAAAAGTCTTCCCGGTATTTAACGAGATTAAGGTAGATTCTCATCCCGGCAGCATGCTCGTAAAGAATACGATCCTTAAGTGGATCGATGATTTCAAGAGAGACGAGTCAAAGGACCATGTTTACTATGAGGTCGATGACAAGATCTATCTCGTCACGATCAGCTATCTTTATGACGGCAAGCACAGAAGGGGTTATCAGCTGTTCATCACCGATGATACGGATTCCCGTAAATATATGAAGCTTCTCTCGAACTATAACGAGCAGCTGTCGGCAGAGGTAAAGGAGAAGACCGAGGACATCGTAAAGATGCACCGCAAGCTCATTCTCGGAATGGCAGCCATGGTCGAGAGCCGCGACAATTCGACGGGCGGTCACATCAGACGTACGAGCGATGTTGTCAGAGTGCTGATAGATGAAATCAGAAAAGACGAGCTGACCGCTGACGGCAGGAAGAACATCAGGCTCCTGTTCGGCAAGGACGGATTTACGGAAGAGTTCTGCAACAATATGATCCAGGCTGCGCCGATGCATGATCTGGGTAAGATCGCGGTCGATGATGCCGTCTTAAGAAAGCCCGGAAAGTTTACTGATGAAGAATATGCGAAGATGAAGAAACACGCAGCTGAAGGTGCGCGCATTGTCGATCAGATCCTCGAAGGAACCGATAACGAGACTTTCCACAAAGTCGCAGTCAATGTCGCTCATTACCATCATGAGAGATGGGACGGTTCAGGTTATCCCGAGGGCCTTAAGGGAGAAGAAATTCCGATCGAAGCGCGCATCATGGCGATCGCGGACGTTTACGATGCTTTGGTAAGTAAGCGCGTTTACAAGGATAAGTTCTCATTTGACGATGCCGACAGGATCATGATGGAGAGCATGGGAAAGCATTTCGACAAGAGACTCGAGCGCTATTATGTCAATGCAAAACCCAAGCTCGAAGAGTATTATATGGGCATGGGTGACTGATAAGTCCTGACAGTTTTTCCTGCTGGACAGTCGCCAAATTTACAGGGGGCAAAGCATATGTCCGGCGATAAAAAGTTCAGCCTTCTTTTCCCGAGAGGAACAAAGGTAGATTATAAGAAACTCGAGAATTCCACTTTTCACGATCTGGGACTTGATCTCATCTGCAAGGAAGTGACTTCAGAACCCAAGGAGCAGACGGTCATTGCCGAGATCCTGGCTAACATGACCTCAGATCCTGCGGTAACGAATTACAGGCAGGATGTTTTCGAGGACTTAAAGAACCTTCCCGATATAAGGAAGAAGCTTGTGGAACTGTTCGACAAGATCGAATTCAACAAGCAGTACGGCGTCATCAAGAAATCAAAGGATGAAGTCGAGGGCCTGTGGTTCCTCATGCACCGCTTAAACCAGTACCGCGATTACATTACCTGCGTCGATGCGCTCAAGGACTGCCTTGCCGACGAGCGGATAAAGTCCGAAGGGCTCAAGGATTACAGAAAATACATTGAAGAGATATATACGGATGCTCATTTTCACGAGCTGAAAAAAGACCTTGAAAACCTTACCACGGAGACATCCGACATCCAGAGCGTGACGATCGGAATGAACCTGAACCAGAGGCTTGAAGCTATCAGCATGGGCATCATCTCGGTCAACAACAAGCCTTTCAAGAAGTCCGGCCTCGTCGGTAATTTTGCCGACAGTCTGGGCGGTGACAAGATCAAGGAAGGAACCGACTGGAACGGCGACATGCATTACCGCCAGGTCGATGCGGCCAAAGACGGAAGCTTTTCCGCCATAATGAACAACTATGCCAAATACACCGCCGCCAATGCGAATCCTCTGATGCGCAATGCGACGGTATCTTCGATCGCCGCAGGCGACGGACTCGCGAACACGCCGGCACAGTTCGATACCATCCTTAATAAGATGCTCGATACCATGTCCAAGAACCTTAGAAGAACGCTCGACAAGTATTCGGACATGGCGATCGGAAACATCGCTGATGTCATTCCCGAATTCGTCTATTACATCCGGTTCGCCGAGTACATGATCTCGCTCGAAAAGAAGGGCTTCAAGCTTTCAAAAGCAAAGGCGGTCTCTAAAGGTGACGGCGCTTCGATGGACGCGAAGGGTTTCTATAACTTTAAGCTTGCGGTCAGCCTTAAAGATACGCATGAACTTGTCGTAAACGATCTGGTCTTTGACGACGATCACACTATCTATATTCTTACGGGAGCCAACAGAGGCGGTAAGACGACGGCGACCCAGGGCGTCGGTCTGCTGTTCGCGCTCGCTCAGGGCGGCGTGTACGTTCCTGCCGATTCACTCACATTCGCGCCCGTGGACTGCATCTATACACACTTCCCGGCAGACGAGGACAAGACCCTTGATCTCGGCCGTCTGGGCGAAGAATGCGTGCGTTTCAAGGAGATCTTCACGGCTGTTACAAGCGACAGCCTCATCCTGATGAACGAGACGTTCTCAACGACATCCTTCGAAGAGGGTTATTACATCGCGTGCGATTCCGTTAAGGCGCTTCTTTCCAAGAACGTCAGGACCATCTATAACACGCACATGCATAAGCTGGGAATCGATGCTGAGGAGTTCTCAAAGGACAGCAAGTCTAAGGCTTCTTCGCTCATTGTTAAGAGCGACGGCGGCAAGCGCTCATTCAAGCTCGAAGTCGCACCTCCGGAAGGCTCGTCTTACGCAGCCGACATCGCGAAAAAGTACGGAGTCACTTACGAGATGCTGATGGATGACGGCAAGGCATCGTCAAAGGCACAGTCTGAAGAAGCATGAAAATAATCGATATTACCAGTGCTGATGATGCATCGATAAGCATCTATATATCATCTTCAGAGCCCCAGCTCCGCCATTACAGGGATCCTGACGGCGGCGTCTTCATCGCTGAAAGCTGCAAGGTAATAGGACGTGCTTTAGATGGCGGAATGAAGCCTGAATCCGTCCTGGTCGATGCGCGTGTGTTTGGGAAATCTGAGGTGAGCGACGTTCTGTCGCGCGTCGGCGACGTTCCGGTCTACCGCGCGCTTTCTGATGTGATGGAAAGCATCACCGGATACCATCTGACAGGGGGCATATTGTGCTGCATGACAAGGCCTGAACTGCCTTCTGCTGAATCCGTTCTTGCGGGCGTTGCCGGTTCTCATTCGCGCATCGCCGTACTTGAGAATATCGTCAATCCGACCAATGTCGGCGCAGTTTTCAGAAGTGCGGCGGCTTTCGACATTGATGCCGTGCTGCTTACCGAAGGCACATGCGATCCTTTAGAGCGCAGAGCGATGAGAGTAGGGATGGGCACGATGTTCCAGCTGCCCTGGACCTTTATCGGCCGCGATGACGTGTGCGGAACTTTGCGGTCTTTGGGATACAAGACGGCGGCACTTGCGCTTGTTGAAGATTCTATTGTTCTTGATGCTCCTGAACTTAAGGAGGAGCCCCGCCTTGCCGTTCTTATCGGCAATGAAGGTAATGGCCTGACTTCCGAGACGATAGATTCTGCTGATTATAAGGTGATAATTCCGATGTCCCACGAGGTCGATTCACTTAATGCCGCGGCCGCAAGCGCAGTGGCATTCTGGGAATTGGCAGGCAGGAAGAACTGATCTTCGGAATACTGAGCAAAAAAAGTCGGGAATTATGTTACAGCCTTAGGTTACTATCTGCTCACAAGGAGGTGAGCTTCGTGGACGAACAAAGAATCGCAGTGCGCAGGATGCAGGATTATATAAGTGAGCACATCACTGAGGAGATCGATATTGCGGATCTTGCGAAGGCGGCTTCTTTTTCGCCATGGTACGCAAGGAAGATCTTTATCAAGTATCTGGATATGACACCGGCGGTTTATATCAGGCGCCTTAAGCTGTCGAAGTCTGCTCTGAGACTGCGTGATGAAGATTGTCAGATCCTTGACGTTGCGATGGATATGGGATTCGGAAGTGTCGACGGATATCAGCGCGCATTCAGACGTGAATTCGGCATTAATCCTAGAGAGTACTCCACAAGTCCGGTCCCGATCTGGCTTTTTACTCCTTACTTTATTTCGAACAATGAAAGGACTGTGAGCGATATGAGTGAAATAAGAAATGTGTTTATCCAGGTAGTCGAGAAACCCGCCCGAAAGGTCATAATCAAGCGTGGGATCAAAGCGAACGAATATTGGAGCTATTGTAAGGAAGTAGGTTGTGACGTCTGGGGACTTCTTACCAGCATCAAGTCGATAAGCGGTGAGCCGGTCTGTCTCTGGCTCCCGGAGCACCTTCGCAAACCCGTTACCAACGAGTATGTTCAGGGTGTTGAAGTAGAGACTGATTACAACGGAAGCATTCCCGACGGTTTTGAGATAATCGACCTTCCTGCTGCGACTTATCTCCTGTTCAGAGGCGAGCCGTTTGCTGAGGAGAACTATGAATCTGCCATCACTGAGATCTGGGAAGCAGAGAAGAAATATGATCCTGCATTCATCGGGTATGAATGGGATGATAAGAATCCGAGGATCCAGCTCGAACCTGTCGGAACGAGAGGATATATCGAACTGGTGCCTGTAAAGAAGATCGGGTGAAATAATTACTGATCCGACTCAAAAGCTGTCCCGGCCCCAACGCCCGGACAGCTTTTTTATTTAACCTTTCTGACCCTGTATTTTTGTATTTGTTGTGACGGACCAGATTGTTGTAATTTGGGTTTTGGTCCGTCGAAAACGAAGCATACAACTTCTCCGCAAAAGCCCATATAAAACCAGCAAAAGAATAAGAGCACAAAAGGAGATTGTAGTGGATCAGATCTTAATGAGGCTTTCTAACGTCTTTTCGTATTCACTGTTGATTAGAACGATTTCTTCACCGGGAGCGGAAAAGCCTTCTATGTATTTTCTGTTCTCGGCTTTCAGATGTGTAGCCGTGCACTCGCTGTCATCAAGCCGCGACTCGATGTCGGAAGCGTGTAGCATGATGTTCCCGATATTCGCATCGATATATTCGTCAGTGAATGCGATGCAGATGAACTTTATTGAAGATTGATAATCCGGCTCAAAATCCGCGCGCCAGTCGAAGGGAACATAGCATCCTTCAACGATCAGGTTCTGGTCGTTCTCGATGGCGGTCTTGATCATTTCGCGGACGATTGGCCAAAGGTAGCCAGTAAGTTCTTCATCGTCTTCAGGAGTCAGATCCGTGTTACCGCTCCTGATGAGACCCATTTTCAGATGGTCGATCGAAAGATAGGGGAAACTGAACTTCTCGAGCAATTTCTGCGCGAGAAGAGTCTTGCCGGTGTGAGATGCGCCTGTTATCAGAATGATCATTTCAGGTTTACCCTTTCTGCTTTCCGCCTATGCCCCAGTTCTCGAGCGGAGGTTCATCGATCACGATGAATACATCAGAAGGTTCGACCGACAGGGAACTTTTCAGCCCGGAGGTTATCTCTTCTATCAGACGCCCCTTTTGTTCCTTAGTCCGCCCGGGGAAGAACTTCAGTTCGATGATCATGAAATTGTCCGTTTTAAATGACGGGAATTCGAAATCATTCCTGTCGTACTCGGTCACACACTGGAATCTGTCCCAATCCTCGATACCGATCGAATCCACAAGCGCATTGTGAACGCAGTCAAGAACGGTCTTCTTGAATTCAGCGCTCTTTCCTCTGAGCATTTTGACTTCGACTAACGGCATGGACCTGATCCCCTTGTGAAATGATTGATGGGTATCATTATAGCAGAGCCGTTTTGGTAAATGCGTGGATCCCTATGAGTCCGCTTGATATGATGATAGTTACCTGCAAGAGTTAGCCATAACAAACCGCACAAACGGAGCCTGAATAAACCGCTATAAATGGGCATTTATTTGCAAGCAAAACAAATAATAATCTGATATACTTTCACAGGTCAAAATGATGAGAGGTGATTTACATGTCCCTGCCCAAGGATCCGTTCATGCTTTTGAGTTATGTCAACACGCAGCTGCGGGATAACTTTTCGAGCCTTACCGAGCTTGCGGCTTCGTTAGGCGAAGATGAAGAACAGATCAAAAGCACATTAGAGAATGCGGGCTTCGTGTATGACAGCAGCCTCAACCGTTTTGCGGCAAAGCAGTAATTAATTACAAAGGAGATACATATATGAAACGCAGACCTGTAGTACTTATGGTTCTTGACGGATTCGGACTTTCCGACAGCAAAGAATACAATGCCATCGCTATGGCAAACACTCCCGTTATCGACAAGCTTATGGCAGAGTGCCCTTTCGTTAAGGGTTACGCATCCGGCCTCGCAGTCGGACTTCCCGACGGACAGATGGGCAACTCCGAGGTAGGCCACATGAACATCGGTTCCGGAAGAGTCATCTACCAGGATCTGACGCTCATTACAAAATACATCGAGGACGGCGTTTTCTTCAAGAACGAGGATCTCCTCCGTGCCATCAATAACTGCAAAGAGAATAATTCCGATCTCCACGTATGGGGCCTTCTTTCAGACGGCGGCGTTCACTCACACAACACACACCTTTACGCTATCTTAGAGCTCTGCAAGAAGGAGAACTTCGACAGGGTTTACGTTCATCCTTTCTTCGACGGACGTGACACACCTCCGGCGTCAGGCAAGGATTATCTCCAGGCACTTGTCGACAAGATGGCTGAGATCGGAGTAGGTAAGGTAGCTTCAATGTCCGGCCGTTACTATGCAATGGACAGAGACAATAACTGGGACCGTATCCAGACAGCTTATGATTCACTCGTTCTCGGTGAGGGCGTTAAGGCAACGGATCCCGTTCAGGCAATGCAGGATTCCTATGACGGCGGCGTAACGGATGAGTTCGTTCTTCCTACTGTCATCGTTGACGGCGAGGGCAAGCCCGTCTCAGTCGTTAAGCCTAACGACTCCATCATCTTCTTCAATTTCCGTCCTGACCGTGCAAGAGAGATCACAAAGGCATTCTGCTACAGTGATGATGACATCGCAGCTCAGCCCGGCGACGCTTCCGACACAAAGTGCATCAAGTACTTAAAGAGAGCTAACGGCTTCATGCCTCTCACATATGTATGCTTTAAGGATTACGACGAACTCATTCCCAACAAGTACGTTGCTTTCAAGAAGGAAGAGATCAAGAACACTCTCGGTGAATATCTCGCAGCTAACGGCTTGAAGCAGCTCCGTATCGCTGAGACAGAGAAGTATGCTCACGTTACGTTCTTCTTCAACGGCGGTATCGAAGAGCCCAACAAGGATGAGGACCGTACGCTCGTTCCTTCTCCTGCAGTTGCTACTTATGATCTCAAGCCTGAGATGAGCGCACCTGAAGTTTCCGAGAAGCTCGACGCAGCTATCTGCTCTGACAAGTACGACGTAGTCATCATCAACTTCGCTAACCCTGACATGGTCGGTCACACCGGCGTTCTCGAAGCTGCCATCAAGGCTGTCGAAAGAGTTGATGCATGCGTTGGCGGCGCTGTCGAAGCAGTCAAGAAGATGAACGGTGTTCTCTTCATCTGCGCTGACCACGGCAATGCCGAGCAGATGATGAACCTCGAGACAATGCAGCCTCACACGGCTCACACAACGAATCCCGTTCCGTTCATTCTTTACAACTACGACCCTTCTTACACTCTCCGCGAGGGCGGTCGCCTCTGCGACATTGCTCCTACTTTGCTGGAGATCATGGGACTGCCTCAGCCTGCTGAGATGACAGGCGAGTCACTGCTCATCAAGAAGTAAAGGTTTCGAACGAAATCAAGTTAATGAAAAAGGCTGCCCGGACTGGCAGCCTTTCTTTATACGTTCTTCTTAAATACCAACGTGACTGTGTCTGTGCCTAAAAGCTTCCTGGCATCGGGGTCATTGATGGGCGAAGTGACCGTCAGATCTCCGTAGTTATCGAGCTTGCCACTGAAGGTGTCGGTAGAAGATTTGAAGGTTATCAGGTTGTCATTGACGGTGTAGGTGCCGGAGCTCTCGAGACCGGATGTGTTGATAGTCTCGATGTTGGTCATGACCTGGTCAAGGATCTGCTGGCGCATGTCAGCGTAATCGGCGTAACCTGCGAGCTTTGCAAGCGTATCGAGGCCAAGGGAGGACGTGGTGCCGAGCATGTTCATGATGATCTTATCGATGTTGTTTTCGACAAATACCTTGATGTTATTTATGTATGCATCATGGTCAACGGTGACTTCGTACTGCCCCTTCTTAAGGACGAGGTTCTCGGATATGTATATCTTGCCGTCGAGGCCGGAAGGCATCTTGATGCCGAATTCTTCGGAGACATATGCTACGAACTTATCAGTGATGTCGAGAGTAGCTTTATATGTTCCGTCGACGGACTTGAGATTTATCGAGAACTTTTTGTAGCCGAGGAAAGCGGCATATTCATCGGAATCGAGATTGGTGACAAACCAGTCCGAACCAACTCTTATAAGCTCGCATGTGTAGGAATAAGTTACTGTTCCGCATTCTTTTACGGCATCGGTTATTTCGGGGATCTTCTTGAATTCCTTGCCGGCAAGAGTCTCGTAATCGGCCATGGTGATGCGGATGACAATGGTGCCTTTCAGACCGTCGATGTTCAATGTCGATTCGTCGACCTCATATGTCATAGTTTCCTTTACAGCATCGCGAAAAGCGGCTTCCTCCTCGGAGGGATCTCCGTTCAGATCGAAGAGCGCAGTCAGATAAGCCGGCATATCGACCATGTCATCGGACTTAACTGATGCAGCGATCGAAAGCGCGAGACTCGCGTCATCTGAAGTTACTGTTTTGGCGGTCTGCTCGGCCGCTTTGATCAGGGTGCCTCTTCCGATCGGAGGCATCTGTTTAAGGAACGAGAAGAGGTCGCTGAATCCCTCGTCATCGAAATTTGTTACGTACCAGACCTTTTCTATCAGCTCGAACTGCGTTGTGACCTTCACCGTTCTGGTCGAAGCGTTATCTACCGCTTGGGCAAGGGCATCGGCGTCATTGTAGTCCCCGTCCTGGAGTGCCATGTGATCTGCTATGGTGAATTCGATGTCGCAGGTCGCGGTGTTCTTATCCACTTTTACGGAACTGCTGTCGATCTCTACCTCGATCGAGTCCATCATGTGTGCCGCATAGAGCATTTCCTCATCGGTATAGCTTTCTACGTCGAAAAGCGCTTTGAAGGACTTTTTGAATTCGAGACCGAGACCGTCGGTCTTTTCCAGGATATCGGATGCATCACCTATCCTTAAGGCGTCTCCGAATTCGGTTGCAGCTTTTATTACTGCTTTTTTCTTGAATAATGAGCATGAACAAATGACCGGGACCAGCACCAGAACCGTCAGGACCAAAGTCATTTTTCTAACTGAAGATCTATCCATTATTTCCATTCCTTATCAAAATTGATAACTCTACAATACCGAGCAGGAATTGCCTAGTCAAGGAAACTTACTGTAAATCCTGAGGCAGGACGGGTCATTGGAGAAGCCGTAAATTGTTGAATTCTGTCCTGAAATTTAATAAAATTTTATTTAGAAACTTCCGGTCCGGAAGGCCGGAAATCAATAGAGGGATTGACTTTAGGAAGAGAAAAACTGGTTATCAGAAGCAGAGTATGAATTACCGGAGAGCAGCAGCGGCAGCAATAAGTCTTTTAATGATCATCTGTATTTCGGGATGTGACATCTTCGGAATAAAATTGGCTGAGGCCGAAGTCAGTGAATTATTAAGACTTTATAATATAGCGCTAAACGACCTTGATGCAGATGACGTCCGAAGACTTACGGACTGGACAGAGGAAGACTCTGATTACACTGCCATTGAAAAAATGTTTTACGCACAACGTTCCGCTGAAAATGAAGGGCTCTATTCCTGTACCAGATACATTGCTTCGACGATCACCATTGATTATGACATTTCGACTTTGGATATTAATGGGGACAGAGCTTCGATAGAAGTGGAGTATGAGCTTGCGGACTGGCAGCCTTTGTATCTGGATGACACATACGGCAATTGCGATGAGATCTTAAGCAGTCTTAAGAGTTCAGACGACACGATAAGGATCGACAGCAAGATAACTTTTGAAAAAGTTGACGGCGCATGGAAGATGTGCCAGATATATAAACTTGGTGAAGTTATGAAATTCGCTTATACAACACCCGTGATCGATATGATCGCATGATACCGGTCAGGGGATCAGGAGGAGAGATATATGAGATTTAAGAAGGCGGCAGCTGCGATCCTCAGCATTTCGTTGCTTTTGGGTGCTACGGGCTGCGACAAGTTAGGCTCAAAGAAAGATACCGAGAAGATCAAGACCTTGATCGAGGATTATGGCGATGCTCTTAAAAGCGAGGATGCCGTCGTGGAACTGACGGACTGGAAAAAATCCAATGAACAGCGGGGGCTGGTCCAGCTTTATTTGGATAACGAATATTACACGAACGGATACGGCGAGACCGGAGCTAAGATCTTCAAATACATAATCTCCACCATTGACATCAAGTATAAGGAAGATGACATCGAGATAGAAAAGGACAAGGCTTCCGTAAAGATCAAATACGAGCTCGTTGACTGGGAGCAGGTCTTAGGCGGAACGTATTCTGATTATGGTTACCTTCTTAGTAAGATCAAAGCCTGCGATGATACCATGACCGTAAAGGCAAAGATCAGTTTTGAACGCGTTGACGGCGAATGGAAGATCACGAAGCTGTCGAATTTTGAGGAGCTCTTCTCTTTCATCCTGGCGCTTCCTTTCGGTGAGATTGGACCTGTTGATCCTACGCCTACTCCGACTGTTGCTCCTACTGAGCCCGATCCGATTGAGACTGATCCTACGGGAATAACTCCTACGGGTACAAATTTCCCGGATGAATACAGCTATGCGATCGAAGCATGCCTCTGGGAATTGGATTATTACGATGAAGCCATCAAATATGTTGAAAAGACTTTCGATACTCCGACTGTCGGCATCTACGATATCGACGGTGACGGCATTCCGGAACTCTATTATCTGACCGAAGACAAAGCAGGCTTCAGTGCCAAGCTCTGCATCTGCTATTACAATGAATATGCCGGTGAGATGATCGAGGCGATTACTGTTCCCGGCATCATATATCAGGCGGCTTCCGGAGGTCTCTACATCATTTACGTTACCGACAAAGAACTGATCGTATGCTGTTCCGGTGGAGAAGATGTAGACTGGCACATTACTTCTGACATCTATGACTTTAACTGGAATCTAAAGGCTCATTATGAGCGCAGGGTAATCTATGACTATGATCCCAATACGGATTACGAGTCATATACATACGAATACTATAAGGACAACAAACCGGTCTCTGCCAGTGAATACTCGCTTTTCTTCGATGACGTCATCAGAAGGACAACTTATGTAATCGCAGAGAATTACTCTCCGACTGTAAGTGATAATGAATACCAGCTTAACTTCAAGCCCGAGATCAACATGATGTATTACAAGGATGCGGTCTCATATCTGAATACTCTCAGCCATTGATGAGCGCGGAAAAAGGGGATAGGAAAATGAATCTTAAAAGAGTGATTTCGGTTGTTCTGAGCATTGCGATCCTGGCAGGGCTCGCTTCCTGTACGGACTCGAAAAAAAAGACTGACGAGGAACTTATAGAAGACGTCATGTCTGATTATGAGGATGCGCTGAAAAGCTTTGACAGCGGCGACGTTCTTAAGCTCACGAACTGGGACGATGACGATAAAAAGTACAAAGAGGTCGAAGAGCTTCTGGATCTCTCGCGTTGCGATAAGGACCTTCATGACGTTTATAAGACGATAGCCTCTACCATTTCGCTGGATTTCGATACTGATGACATCAGGGTCAAAGATAAGAAAGCCACGGTGTCATTCAAATACAAAATGGTTAACTGGCAGGGTGTTTTCTATGGCAGTTCGGGCTATAACAGCTACGATGAAGTAGTGTACAGCCTGAAACATTCTTCAAAATCCAGGATTGACGGCAAGCTTACATTCGTTCTCGAAGACGGAGAGTGGAAGATCTTCAAGATCAGTAATCTGGAGCAGGTGTTCGAGTTTACTTATGAATGTCCTGACGTGTGGACGTACACTTATCCGACGGATCCTGTCACGACAACGACGACTGTGCCGGAGAAAACGACCTCCTGGACGGAGCCTTCCGGAACGGATTTCCCCGACAGCTATGAAAAAGCCGTTAAGGCCTATTATGACGTTCTTGAAATGAACAGGGATGCAATAATGGACGTGGAAAATGATTATGATATCGATCCCGTGGGGCTCTACGATATCGACGGCAACGGTCTGCCGGAACTGTATTTCATTTCCGAGGAAGAAAACGATTATTCTGCAACGCTTCATGTATATGAGTATGGAGAGTACAGGGGCGAGGCTTATGAAGTGCTCGCGGTTCCGAATGTCTTTTCAATGGGTCAGGCAAGCAGGAACTTCATTATCTACGTTACCGACGATCATCTGGTCGTAACTTACACTTATGGAGAAGATTATATTTTCCATGTTGAATCAGCACTTTATTACATTGGTCCGGGTGACAACTTTACATCCAAGTGGAACAGGGACGCCAGATTTGCAAGAGTGACATTTACCGACTACGATCCGGAAACGGGTAAAGAGATTACGACTTGCTTATATTACCTGCATGACTACACCATTGATGAATCTACGTACAGATTCCAGATGGATGACATCATCAGCAGAACTAAGATCGTCCTCGGGCGCAAGTTCAATCTCAGCCCGGATGATCCCGAATATGATATTTTGTACAAGCCTTCAAATAATATGATGAATTACGAGACAGCTTCCGAGTATCTTAATTCGCTAATGTGAGTGTATTGCACCGAAGCGCAAAGAACCTTGATATTATGCGCGATGCGCTCTGAAATCTTTACTATACAGGTCTGTTCTTGATAAAATATATAAAGCTTGTGAAATCGGAGGTCACCGGTCATGGATGCATTATTATTTGCAAAGGCAGCCAGAGAAGAAAAGGATGCCATGCTCGAGAACTACCTCGGCAGCACCGATAACGTTGCCGGAGAACAGATCGCAAAGCTCAAGGCAGCTGGTGCCAGCGACGAGCTTTTGAGAGAAGTATTTGATTCGGTCCTGACCGACTGTTTCTATAACATCCTTTTGGGAATCGACGGCCAGATGCCGATTGGCTCTTTGGGTGAAAGAAGCTACAGGCTTTTGGCACCGGACAGCACGGTCATCGCTAATGCCAGCGGCACGCTTGCTGAAGCCGCATACGAAGCGTTCTACGGTGAAGAAGGCTGATTGATCCATTTAATTGATTTTGTGAAGGGCTGTCTCATGCGGGGCAGCCTTTTTCTTGTAGCCGGTACCCGGAATTATGCCGGTCCCCAGACGAACCAGACGAACAGATATCCGGAGATTACTGCGGTGAGCGTGAAGGGTACGCCGATCTTCATGAAGTCTCCAAAGCTTACCTCGTGGCCTTCTTTTCTGAGCATGCCGACGCCGGCGATGTTAGCGGAGGCACCGATTGGAGTGAGGTTACCGCCTAAGGTCGCGCCGACGAGAAGTCCGAAGAACAGGAAGTGCGGTTCGACGTTCATTGCGGAAGCTACGCCGGCAAGGAGCGGGAGCATCGTTGCGACATAGGGTATGTTATCGATGAAGGCGGAGATGAGGACCGAACCCCATACGACGATCGAGAAAATGACGAATTTGTTCGAGCCGCCGAAGCCTGCGATGAAGTTTGCGAGGTCATTGATAATGCCGACTTCCCTGATGGATGCGATGACAACGAAAAGTCCTGTGAGAAGGAGCATCGTATCATAATCCATTGCCTTGAGGGAGTGGACCATGCCCTTTGTGGACTTCTGCTTGATGAGTTCCCAGATGATCGTGATGATGCCGCACACCATGCAGATGATACCGTTGGTGCATGAAGGTGTGTTTGGGATGAATGATGCGATTATGAGAAGGACGACATGGCCGAGCATCGTGATCGTCGGGACGTAGTCGGTGACGGGCGTGTGCTCTGTGCTGTTGACCGGCTCTTTGTTCTTGCAGAAGAGGATCATCATGATCGGGATCGTGAGGAGAGCGCCGAGCTCGACTGCGAAGAACATGCCGGGTTTGCCCTGCATGTAGAAGAAATCGTTGAAGTTCATGTTGTCCGCGGCTGCGAGCATGATGGAAGTCGTGTCGCCTACGAGTGTGGCGGCGCCCTGAAGATTAGATGATACGGCGATGCAGATGATCATCGGAACAGGGTTGATCTTAAGCTTTTTGCAGATCGCAAGACCTACGGGGGCTACCATCAGGACGGTAGCGACGTTGTCGATGAAAGCGGAGATTATGCCTGAGAAAAGTGACATGAAGATCGTAACCCACATGACGTTTTTCGAGGCTCTTAACAGGGCTTCGGCGATCTTGTTCGGCATCTTGGATTCGATGAAATAATCGACGATGACCATGGTGCCGAAGATCATCATGAGGACGTTCCAGTCGATCGAAACAAGAACTTTGCTTAAGGGCAGAATGCGGGCAGCGACCATGATGACTGCAGCGACAAGAGCGACGATCGCGCGGCGCTTGGGAAGGACGATCATCAGGATATACATCACAAGGAATAGTGCTATGGCTATTATCTTAGTTAAATCCATTTACGGCTCCTTGATTAGGTCATGTTTTCGATTTGGAACTGAAAACAAATCTCTGCTGGACTGAGTAACTTATCAGGAACAGTATGGTGTCGACTATTGCCTTGACAAGGGTTTCCCAGCAGTTCGGGATGAGGAAAACGATAAGGCTTACTATTCCTGCGCTTAAGGACATCTGAATTATCGCAAGGAGCGCGTATTTGGTAAGGGACGTGCTGCGCGAAGCCTTGCTCTTGAATACGAATTTGTAATTGATGAGATAGTTATAGACTGCAGAGATCACTCTTGCGCTGACGGTCGCGATCGTGACGTACAGTGCAGGATATGCATCCTTGAATAAGAGGACGAACAGATAGAAGAGAATGATGTCGACGACGAATGAACTCAGTGACGAGAAGATGAACTTTAAGAACTTCTTGCCGAGGATCTTGTAGATCCTGAATGAGTCGCGTATGGGCTTGAAGTGCGTCTGGTGGTTCTCTTTCGATTCGTAGATGGTCTGTATCGGGACTTCTGTAAGATCATATCTTCCTGCGCATTCCAGGAGCATCTGCATCTCATATTCGAACCGCTCGCCTTTGCAGTCGATCAGTTCCTTCATGAACCTGAAGGGGATACCGCGAAGGCCTGACTGGGTGTCATTTACCTTCATGCCGGCAACATATGAGAATACTTTGATGGTCAGGGTGTTTCCAAACCAGCTTTTCCAGGGAATGTCTTTCTTCTCGAATTGTCTGACGCCGAGAATGAGATTGTCCGGTCTGGCTTTCAGGTTCTCGATTATGTTGTCGATGCATTCAGGAGTGTGCTGTCCGTCGGAATCGGCAGTGACGCAGCCCAATGCATCGGGCATGTTCTCGGAAATATACGAAAATGCGGTCTTGAGGGCTCTGCCCTTACCGCGGTTAGGGCGGTATGAGATATACTTGCCGCCGCGCTTTGTGATGATCGATTCGACTTCCCTGAAAATGGGATCGTACTCTTCTGATGAACCGTCATTAACTATGATGACGGGACCCATTTCTTTCGCGTCCAGGTCATGAAGCAGAGCTATAAGCCTTTCGTCAGGCTCATAGGAGGGTATGACTATCGGGACAAGTACCTGATTCTGAATCTCTCTGTTTTCCATAGGGACTATATTATCATAAAGAGCCTGAAAATCAGGGCGAGGCTTTTGGCTTGTACAGGATCTTCAATAGCACGGGTGCGAGGATCGAGCTTACAAGGATCATGAGGATTACTGCCGTGAAATAATCAGGAGTAATGAGCCCGGCATTAAGACCTTTCTGCGCCGTGATAAGAGCGACCTCTCCGCGCGTCATCATGCCGATGCCGATCTTCAGGGAATCATTCCAGTTGAATCTGCAAAGCTTTGCAACGGTGCCGCAGCCGATTATCTTCGCTATGAGCGCTACTAAAACGAATGCTACAGAGAAGAGCAGGAACGTGGTATTTAAGTTCTCGAATGAGACTTTAAGTCCGATGCCGGCAAAGAATATTGGCGCAAATACCATGTAAGAACTAACGTCGACCTTGCGCTCAACATATTTGACGTCATGAAGGTTGCAAAGGACAACGCCTGCCACATATGCGCCCGTGATGTCAGCGATCCCGAAATACTTTTCGGCTAAATAAGCCATGATGATGCAATATACAAGAGCTGCGATGGGGATCCTTCTCGTGTGTTCATATCTTGCATCAAGCCACTCGAATACCTTGTAAACGATGAAGCCGGTGATTATTGCAATAGCAAAAAACATCAGCGCCTTGAGCATGGTGATCCATACGGAAGAACCTGATCCTTTGGCGCTCAGGACGAATGTAAGAACTACGATTACGATGACATCGTCGATGATGGCGGCGCTTACGATCGTCGTTCCGACCGTGCTGCTGAGCTTCCCTAATTCCTTGAGCGCAGCTACAGTGATGCTGACGGATGTTGCAGCCATAATGGTTCCGATGAACAGTCCCTTGATGAACTGTTCGGATCCGATGGGACCGAAGCCGTAGAAGCACATAAAGAGAACCGTTCCCATAAAGATCGGCACAAAAACGCCCGCACACGCAATGGCAGTTGCCTTAAGACCTGTTGCCTTAAGCTTTTTCATATCTGTCGAAAGTCCTGCTTCGAACATCAGCATTATGACTCCGATCTCGGCCATTTTGCTGATAAAATCCGACGGACCGACAATGCCCAATATTGCAGGTCCTATGAGAAGACCCGCGATTATCTCTCCGACAACCTCAGGGGCATGGAGTTTTCTAGCGATAATACCGAATACCTTGGCTGTAAGCAGGATAAGTGCTATATCAAGCAGAAATGAAAGATTTTCCAAAATTATGCTCCAATAATATGTAAAACAGTTCGAAAATAACCACCGCAACTAGTTATATCACGCATATTTTTGTATGGCAGACTGCATATTATACAAAGTTCTTCTCTTAATAAAGCGGTTAAGGCGTAAAAATGATATTATAGAGCAGATGTGAATGCTGATTTGGAGGCTTTTTGATGAAACAGCTTGAATACCCTTACGATTCTGACTATATCCTTCGCAAGAAGAAGGCTATTAGAAGGGAACTCCTCGCAAGGGAAGGAATCAATTATATCGAGAAGAGGATCGCGATCTTAGGCGGTTCTACCACGAGCGACATCAAGCAGATCTTAGAACTCTTCCTCTTAAACTACGGCATTAAGCCCGAGTTCTTCGAATCCGAGTACAACAAGTATTACGAGGATGCGGTCTTCGGCAATCCCGAGCTCGATGAATTCAAGCCCGATCTCGTATTCATCCACACGACGACAAGGAACATCGCAAGGTTTCCTGCCATCACCGATACCCCTGAGCAGATCGATGCTCTTATCGAGGAGACGATGGGAAGGTTCGAGCAGATCTGGCAGGTTCTATCTGACAGGTTCGGATGCACGGTAATCCAGAACAATTTCGAGCAGCCTTATTTCAGGCTTCTCGGAAACAGCGATCTTACGAACATCCACGGCAGACTTAACTTCATAAACAGGTTAAACGACAGGTTCTGCACGCATGCGCAGACAAATAAGAATTTCTTCATCAATGACATCAATTATGTTTCCGCGGTATACGGCATAAAGAAGTGGGCTGATCCCGGTGACTGGTACAGATATAAATACGCATTGAGCGTTTCCGCGATCCCTGATTTCGCATTCAATCTCGCCCGCATAATCAAGGCTGTTTACGGCAGGAACAAGAAGGCTTTCGCGCTTGACATGGACAACACCCTCTGGGGCGGCATCGTAGGAGATGACGGTCCGGAGAACATCAGGATAGGTCACGAAGATGCCGAATCAGAGCTCTTCACGGAGTTCCAGCAGTACATCAAGGCCCATAAGGACCTGGGCATCCTTCTTACCGTCGCGTCTAAGAACGACGA
Organism: Saccharofermentans sp.; assembly: GCA_016288885.1. Classification (GTDB taxonomy): domain Bacteria; phylum Bacillota; class Clostridia; order Saccharofermentanales; family Saccharofermentanaceae; genus Saccharofermentans. The sequence goes on along the minus strand of JAEFAV010000006.1, from coordinate 107,897 downwards.
AGAGAATGCCATGGCAGGACTTGCGAGACCCGATTCCACGCTTAACAAGGATGACTTCATCATCATAAAAGCCAATTGGGACAACAAGGACCGCAACATCGCGAACATCGCTAGTGAGCTTAACATCGGTTCGGACAGTTTCGTCTTTGTAGATGACAATCCGGTCGAAAGGGCGCTCGTGGAAGATCAGATCGCCGGCATTTCCGTTCCGGAAGTAGGCGCTCCCGAGACATATATCGATGTGCTCGATTCGAACGGATTCTTTGAGGTTACGGGCATATCCGAAGAGGATATCAAGCGCGGCGGAATGTACAAGGCCAACATGGAGCGTGCGAAGGCATCGGCTCAGTTCGAGAACTATGACGAGTACCTGAAGTCACTGGAGATGAAGGCTGAGATCAAGCCATTCGCACCGGTTTACATGGCGCGAATTGCCGAGCTCACGAACAAGAGCAACCAGTTCAACCTCACGACAAAGAGGTGCAGCCAGGCTGAGATCGAGAAGATCGCAGCCGATCCCGAGTGCATTACGCTATACGGAAGACTCGAGGACAAGTTTGGAGATAACGGCGTCGTGGCGGTTACTTTCGGACATGCAGAGGGTGACGTTTTCCATATCGATCTGTGGCTCATGAGCTGCAGAGTCTTAAAGCGCGGTATGGAATATGCAATGATGGACGAGCTCATTTCGCGGGCAAAATCACGAAATATCACAAAGATCAAAGGGTATTATTATCCGACCGCAAAGAATAAAATGGTCAGGGATTTTTACGCTCTCCAGGGTTTTGATAAGATCAGTGAGACTGAAGACGGCGCGTCCGAGTGGCTGCTCGATCTGGATAAACCCCGCACGAGCGGCAACGTAGCGATCCGTGTAAACTGACTTTAAGCCCCTGCAAAGGAGATTTGGATAATGACAAGAGAAGAGATTTACGACAAGCTCAATGAAGTGTTTCAGGATGTTTTCGATGACGAGGACATAACGGTCAACGATGCTACGGTAGCATCCGACGTTGACGGCTGGGATTCATTAGAGCACATCAATCTTATTGTCGCAGTCGAAAGGTGCTTCGGCATCAAGTTCACGATGGGTGAGACGACCGGCCTCAAGAATGTCGGCGAGATGGTAGATAAGATCATCGCCCACCTGTCATAAGGAATCTTTAATGTCGCTGGTATCCTCGCTTTTTCTGGTTTTCGTCGCAGCAGTCTTACTGCTCTATTATGTCCTGCCCAAGAGCTTCAGACTCTGGGTCGTGATAGCGGCGAGCCTCGCATTTGCGGGATTCCTGGGATTCTACACATTATTGTTCGTTTTGGTATCGGCTGTTCTCTGCTATGTCGGCGGACTGTTGTCAGGCCCCTCGAAAAGCAATGCGGCCCGCAATGCTGCCACGATCATTACGGTGGTCATCAACATCGCCCTGCTTTGCTGCATTAAGTACTATAACGTTCTTGGTCTTGCTGCCGGGAGACTTAATCTCTTATTCGGCGCGACCGAAAACTCGAATACTTTCTTCCTCTACGCAGTCCCTGTCGGAATGTCATTCTATGTGCTTCAGACGACGGGTTACATCCTTGACTGCAGATGGGAGAAGATCACTCCCGAAAAGAATTTTCTTAAGGTATTGCTGTTCTCCACATACTTCCCGCAGCTCATGTCGGGACCTATGAACACATATGCGAATCTTTCTGCTGAATTCGAGAAGGCGAAGGAAGTAAAGTTCTCCTTCGAGAGGATCAGCGACGGCGCCGTAAGAGTGGCCTGGGGCTTTTTCAAAAAGCTCGTCATAGCTGACCGCGCCGCAATGACCGTCAACCAGATATTCGGCGACCATGTTAACTTCACAGGATGGTACGTTCCGATCGGAGTCCTGTTCTTCGCAATCCAGCTCTACTGCGATTTTTCGGGCTGTATGGAAGTCGTCATCGGTGTTTCCCACATGCTCGGCATCGAACTTCCGGAGAACTTCAACTGCCCCTTCTTTGCAAAGACTGTAAGGGAATACTGGAGAAGATGGCACATCACTCTGGGCGGATGGCTGCGCGATTATCTGATGTACCCGCTGTTAAAGTCCGCGCCACTCATTAAGATAGGCGACTGGGCTAAGGCAAAATTCGGCAAGAAGAACGGCAAGAAAGTTCCTACTTACATTGCTCTTCTCATCCTTTGGTTCGCTGTCGGTTACTGGCACGGCGGCCTCTGGAATTACGTCATCGGTTCGGGAATCCTGCACTTCATCTATATCGTGCTCGGCATGATCTTCGAGCCGCTGTCCAAGAAGATAAGACCCAAGATCGGCGCTGACAAACTGTATTTCAGGATCTTTCAGTCAGTCCGTACGTTCATTCTCATGCTCACCGGTTTTGTATTCTTCAGATCCGCCACGGTCATGGATGCGGTCGATATGTATGCTGCGATCTTCCGCCGCGGCGCTGCGCTCAACTGGGCAAACTTCTCATCTTCGGGAATGGATCTGTCGAACCTTATCGTGCTTGTTATCGCTGTCCTCATCCTCGCCGCTGTTGATGCTTATAAGTATGTCCCGGGCGAAGACGACCAGCCGAAGTCTATGATCGCTTTTTTGAGGAGCAAGGGCATCGTTGTCCTCTGGGTAGCTTTTATGTTCCTGACAGTTGCAACTTTGGTCTTCGGAATGTATGGTTTAGGCTATGATTCCGGTTCATTTATATACGCTAGAATCTGATGGAGGTATCACTATATGAATATTGTTTGTCTTGATATGGAAGGTGTTCTCGTTCCTGAGATATGGATCGAATTTTCGAAGAAGACCGGCATTCCGGAACTCACCCGCACCACGAGAGACGAGCCCGATTACGATAAGCTCATGCATTGGAGACTCGGGATCTTAAGAGAGCACGGTTTGGGGCTTAAGGAGATCCAGGACGTCATCGCTTCCATCGATCCTCTGCCGGGCGCCAAGGAATTCCTTGACGAACTCCGCAAAGACATGCAGGTCATCATCATCAGTGATACGTTCACCCAGTTCGCTATGCCGCTTATGAAGAAACTCGGCTATCCGGCATTGTTCTGCAATTCTCTCATCGTCGGCGAGGACGGAATGATCAACGACTTCAAGATGAGGATAGCTGATTCCAAGCTCTCGACAGTCCGCGCGTTGCAGTCCATCGGTTTCGAGACCATCGCCGCCGGCGATTCTTATAATGACCTTGCCATGATCAAGGCTTCAAAGGCAGGATTCCTGTTTAAGAGTACTCCGAAGATCATCGCTGATAATCCGGACGTTCCCGCTTTTGAGGAGTTCTCTGAGCTGCTCGCTGCGATCAAGGCTGTGCCGGATTCGAACTGAATGACATGACCTTTTGCCGTCGGAATCAGAAGTTTTCCGTACGGTAGAGCGAGGCCGTTCCGAGATTTAACCCAAATTTGTAATTTGAGAAAAAAGGTTAAGATTTGAGCTGAAATCTTAACCTTAATTTTTGTTTTCGAAAAATGAGTTAAGCTTTTCGCTAAAAACTTAACCTGAATTTCTAATATGATAATTTCAGTTAAAAATCTGTCCGAATTATTAACCTAAAACACGAATTTGAGAAAAAAGGTTAAACGGGAAAAATGATGTGCTTCAAAACGGTTATGCCTTCGGCAGGTTCCAGCCGTAGTGCGCAGCGCAGTATCTGATGATGCAGACGAAGAAGAATCCCGTGAGCATAGCGGCCTCAGCCGAACCTGTGCTGATGTACATGATATAGACGGCTGCGGCACCTATGATAGATGCGCATGCGTAGATGTGCTTTACAAAAATGACCGGCATCTCGAGTGAGAGGACGTCTCTTAAGACTCCTCCGCCGACACCCGTTACGACACCGAGGAAGATTACGAGGAATGCGTTGTCCGCGTATGCTCCGAGAAGGCCAGTGTGGACGCCGTCTGCGGTGAATGCGGCGAGACCTACCGTGTCGAACCAGAAGAAGAGTTTATCGTAAACCGATTTGGTCTTCTCGGAAAAGTCCTTATTATGCTTGTGTTTCCAATAGACGAAGATGAATGTGACGTTCGCGGCGATCGCTGCGATGATAACGAAAAAAGGATTCTTGAAAGCGGCAGGGGGTGTCGATCCCGTGATGAGATCCCTGATGATTCCTCCGCCCGTGGCGGTCAGGAGCGCGAGGATGTTGACACCGAAGACGTCCATCTTCTTGCGGATACCTGCCATGGCACCGGACACCGCGAAAGCGACAGTGCCGATGATGTCCGTGATCAAGATGAAGAGTTCGGTATCCATAGATGCAATTATATATGTTTTCGGGCGAAAAAATAGCGCCGTCTTTATTTGACAGTTATCTTCCTTCTAAATAAAATAAAACAATCTATATGGGCGGAGGATTTTTCGCGATGGCAGCGATCACCGATTGCGAGCATTTAGTGCAGTATTATGAGACGGACCAGATGGGCGTTACCCATCATTCGAACTATATCAGGTGGTTCGAAGAGGCCAGGACCAAGCTCTTTGAGGAGATCGGTCTGGGCTATAAGGGCATGGAAGAGATGGGGATCATTAGCCCCGTCGTAGGCCTCACCGCGAAATATAAGACCATGGCGAAGTATTGTGATACGGTCGTCATCCGCGCCGAGATCACGAGATATACCGGAGTAAGATTCGATATCAAATATACGGTTTTCGACAAGGAAACGGAGCAGGTAAGATGCACGGGCACGAGCGAGCATTGTTTCATAAGCCGCGAAGGCAAGGTGCTCTCCCTGCAGAGAACGAACCCTAAAGCACACGCGAGATTCGAAGAACTCGTCAACGGAAAGGAAGGCTGATCTATGGCAGACATCATTATTGTAGGCGCAGGTCCTGCGGGACTGTCAGCAGCGATCTATGCAAGACGCGCGGGAATGAACACGACGCTCTATGAAGCCGAGATGTACGGCGGCCAGATCGTCAATACTCCCGAGGTCGAGAACTATCCCGCGATCGCTAAGATCTCAGGCTTTGACTTTGCGAACGACCTCTATAACCAGGCAACGAACCTCGGAGCAGTACTCGAGTTTGACAAGGTCCTTTCAGTCTCGAAAACGGATTCAGGCTTTGAAGTATCACTTGCTTCCGGCAAGACCGACACTGCAAAAGCAGTCATCCTTGCCGTCGGCGCATCGAACCGTCACCTTGGTATCGCAAGGGAAGATGAGCTTCTCGGCAAGGGAATCTCCTATTGCGCCACATGCGACGGCGCGTTCTATAAGGGTAAGACTGTTGCGGTCAATGGCGGCGGAAATACCGCTGTGGAAGATGCGATCTATCTTGCAGGCATTGTGGACAAGGTATATCTTATACACCGCAGAAATGAATTCCGCGCTGAAGACGTTCTCGTCGAAGCTGCAAAGAAGCTTCCTAACCTGGAGATCGTTACACCTTACGTTGTTGAGAGCCTGCTCGGCGAACCGAAGCTTTCAGGGCTGGAACTGACGAACAGGGAAGACGGCAGCAGAAAAACTGTTGAAGTTGACGGTTTGTTCGTAGCGATCGGTCAGGAGCCGAAGACCGCGGACTTCAAGGACCTTGTAACTTTGCAGGGCGGATACATCGAAGCAGGCGAGAACTGCAAGACGAACGTCGAGGGTATCTTTGCTGCAGGAGACGCCAGGGTCAAGAAGGTCAGACAGCTTACGACCGCCTGTGCTGACGGCGCTGTTGCGGCACTTGCTGCGATCGACTATATCAAGCTCGGAGTCTGAGCGTTAAGTTTGTAAATATTTTGTTTGGAGGAATATATGTACAGGAATGTTTTCGACGTGCTTGAAGAGAGAGGTTACTTCTCACAGGCAACACACAGAGATGAGATCTACGATTTACTGAGCAAGCCCGGTGTGTCTTTTTACATCGGATTTGACCCGACGGCGGATTCTCTTCACGTAGGCCACTTCGTCCAGATGATGGTCATGAGCCACATGCAGAAAGCCGGCCACCGTCCGATCGCTCTCATGGGCGGCGGTACCGGTATGATCGGTGATCCTTCCGGACGTACCGACATGCGTCAGATGATGACTGTTGAGACGATCGACCACAATGTTGAGTGCTTCAAGAAGCAGATGGGTAAGGTCGTTGATTTTAGCGAGGGCAAGGCGCTCATCGTTAATAACGCAGACTGGCTCAGAGATCTCAACTACATCGAGTTCTTAAGAGAAGTCGGAACACACTTCTCAGTAAATAAGATGCTTACGGCTGAGTGCTACAAGCAGCGCCTTGAGAAGGGCCTTTCCTTCCTCGAATTCAACTACATGCTCATGCAGGCTTACGATTTTTACTATCTCCACGAGAAGTACGGCTGCAACCTCGAGTTCGGCGGTGACGACCAGTGGTCAAATATCCTTGCAGGCATGGAGCTTGTACGCCGTAAGAAGGGAGATTCCGTTTACGGCCTGACATTCACCCTCCTTACCAACAGTGAAGGAAAGAAAATGGGTAAGACAGCTAAGGGCGCTGTTTGGCTTGATGCTGAGAAATTCCCTGTTTACGATTTCTATCAGTATTGGAGAAATGTTGACGACGCTGACGTCATCAAGTGCATGAAGCTCCTCACGTTCATCGAAATGGATGAGATCAACGAGTATGCAAAGCTTACCGATGCAGCTATCAACGAGGCAAAGAAGAGACTTGCTTACGAAGTAACAAAGATCATTCACGGCGAAGAAGCTGCTGAGATCGCGAAGAAGACAGCAGAGGATATCTTCGAGAACGCAGGAAGATCCGAGGACATGAAGACGACCGAGATCACCAACGATGAACTCGGTGCCGGAATGCAGATCGCTGACGCGCTGGTCAAGGCAGGTCTCATGAAGTCCAAGGGTGAGGCCAGAAGAATGATCCAGCAGAAGGGCGTTTACCTCAATGATGCAGTCGTTGAGGACCAGTTCTATGAGCTCAAGGAATCTGACTTTGACGGTAACGGCGAGGCCATCGTCCGCAAGGGAAAGAAGAACTATCACAGATTCAAGCTCGCCTGACAGGTTCCTTTGAAAAGGATAAAATCTAATCATTAATCAAATTCGGGAGGTATCCCTTATGAAAAGATTAAAAGCTGTTACGGCTGCCTTTCTTGCGTGCGCAACACTGCTTTCCCTCACAGGATGCTTTGGCTTTAAAGTGATCGATGATGAGGATGTTTTCTACGATGCTTTGGACAACGCCGCAAAGATCGATAAGGATGAGACCCGTCACGAAAAGAATGTTACGCTCGACGGAGACAAAGTCCAGTACTATATCACCGCATCTGACGGAGATAATTTCTATACTTACATCAGATACAAGAAAGCTGATGATGCGCTGGACAGGTTTGATGATTTTTATGAGGACTTCGAAGACTTAAAGGATGACGGTGAATTCGAAGGATCCAGCACGATGAGCTACGGCAAGACCAGCGGATCAGTCATATTCAACGGTGAGCTTGAAGGCAATACGGCGATCGGATTCTACAGAACGAACCAGTATTTTTATGATGATACGGAAATCTTCGGAGGCGTTTACGTAAATGCTAACGTTTATATCGAAGCTTATTCCGTAAACGGCAGCAAGCGCGACAAGGAGAAAATCACGAATTTCCTCAAGGAGTTAAAATTCCCGAAACCCTGATGTTTATTTCTCATCGCGGGGCTTCCGCGCTTCGCTTGTGCAGAAGCGATTCGAAATAATCATCAAGCTTTTTCGATAAGGTGATATATAAGATCGGTCTCTGTACCGGTCTTTTTATTTTGTGGACCATTAATCGGACGCTTGCGAAAAACGGTATTTACAAACATATGTTCGGGGTGATAGAATGACGGCACTTAAAGGAAGATGCGCCGGCATCAGATCAGCACTTCCATAACTTGAAGGAGGCGGAACGTATGGCAGACCTGGGTTTGAGATATACGTATGACGGTACTTTTGAAGGTTATTTGTGTGCAGTGCTTGCGGCTTTGAGATCGGGAAAAGTTCCCGCGTCGATAACTGACCGGAGAATGTACGGCGGCAATGAAAATGCGGTTAACATTGAGACCAATCTTAAGGCAGCGCAGTATCTTTATTCCATGATAGCCGTTAAGAGCAGTGCGGAAGTACAGCAGATGGCATCCGATTATTTTCTGACTGACAGCAAAGGCATGGAGATCAATCTGTACAGGATGATCTTCTGCTCACTTAAATACGGCGCAGTCGTCGCGGAAGATTATAAGAGCGAGACGATGAAAGGGATCCAGATGGCAATAAGGGATCTTTACCGTGAGGCGCAGTCGCTGCTGCCGAACCTGGATTTCTATATCGGTGAAGAGGCATCGTGTGCGATGATCGATCCGGTGAATTCTGTGCTTCCGATCATAAGGAATCCGGTTCTTAAACGCCGCGATCTGGATAACCTCATCATCTATGACAAGAGGCACCATCTGCTCCTCGAGCGGTATAAAGAACAGAACATGCTCCTGGATATTTCCGCTTTTCCCGTGCCTGAATTCAAAGTGTCTCGCGAAGTCTATGATTATCTCTGGCCCTTTGTAAGGGAGCGGCGTTTTGACGTGAGGATCATACCCGGGCAAAAGAAAAGCGGCTCTACGATAGAGCCGCTGTGGTTAAAAGCTTCGTAAGATCGCAAGGCTTACTGCTGTGCTTCGGAAGAAGATCTGATAGCCTTTCTCATGATCTTGCCGTTGAATGTCTTAGGAAGTTCATCAACGAACTCGACGATACGGGGATACTTATAAGGAGCTGTTTTCTCCTTTACGTAATGCTGGATCTCTTTCTTGAGTTCTTCGGTACCCTCGGTTCCCTTAACGAGCGTGATGGTAGCCTTTACGACGATGCCTCTGACGCCCTGCGGGTCGGGTGCGCCCGTGACGGCACACTCGAGGACATAAGGAAGTTCCATAATGACGTTCTCGATCTCGAAAGGTCCTATGCGGTAACCGGAAGACTTAATGACATCGTCCGTACGTCCGACATAAGAGATGTATCCGTCCTCATCCATCCAGGCAGTGTCACCTGTGTGATACCAGCCGTCGTGCCAAGCGTCATTGGTGAGCTCGGGTGCGAGGTAGTATTGGAGGAAGAGTCCCTTCGGATGATAGTTCTGAGTGTTGATGCAGATCTCGCCTGTCTCACCGGGCTTGCAGACGTTTCCGTCGGGATCGAGGATCTTAACGTCGTAGAGCGGATTGGGCTTGCCCATGGATCCGAGCTTGATCTTTGAGCCTACGAGGTTTGCGATAACGAGCGTTGTCTCTGTCTGGCCGAAACCTTCCATGAGTCTGATTCCGGTTGCTTCCATAAACTTGTTGAAGACCTCGGGGTTCAGAGCCTCGCCTGCGGTAACCGCATACTTGAGGGAAGACAGATCGTACTTGGAAAGGTCTTCCTTGATGAAGAATCTGAACATTGTCGGAGGTGCGCAGAATGTCGTGATGTTGTACTTGGCGAACATCGGAAGGATCTCTTCAGCCTTGAAGCGGTCGAAGTCGAACGTGAAGACGGGAGCTTCGCAGAGCCACTGACCGTAGAGCTTGCCCCAGAGTGCCTTGCCCCAGCCCGTATCGGAGATGGAGAAGTGGAGGCCGTTCGGGTCAACGTTCTGCCAGTACTTGGCTGTAGGGATGTGACCGATCGCATACATGTAGGAATGCAGAGCCATCTTAGGATAGCCAGATGTTCCTGAAGTGAAGAACATAACCATCGGATCGTAGCCGCATGCATAGTCGGCGGGACGCTCGAAGACATCAGAGCAGTTCTTGAACTCTTCATTGAAGTCATGCCATCCGGGTCTTGAACCGTTGCAAAGGACAAGAGTCTCGACTCCGCATGTCTTGGCTGCCTTCTCTGCTTCATCAGCCGCATCGTCATCAGAGGTGCAGAAGACTGCCTTAACGCCAGCGGCATTGAAGCGGTATTCATAGTCGTGGTCACGGAGAAGGTGTGTAGCAGGGATAGCGATAGCACCGAGCTTTTCGAGACCCATCATGGCAAACCAGAACTGATAGTGTCTCTTTAAGACGAGAACGACCTTGTCGCCCTTGCCGATACCGAGAGACTTGAAGTAGTTGGCAGTCATGTTGGAATATTTCTTGATGTCGGCAAATGTGAATCTCTTCTCGGTTACGCAGTCTTTAGCGACCCAGAGCATGGCGAGCTTATTGGGGTTCTTGTCAGCGATGACGTCAACGCAGTCGAATGCGAAGTTGAACTTCTTGCATTCGGGAACGTTTACGTCAACATCGACCATTGTGCCGTTCTCATCGAGGATGCCGTTGAGGTAACGGGCATAGACCGGATCCTCAAGATTAGCTGCGTCAACGTTAGTAACGTTGTCCGTACGCATTTCTTCTGAGTTGTAGGGCGTGGTATAGCCTTCTCCCTTGCCCCATGCCTCGGGGTTTAAGATGATCGCATAGAAGACGCAGTCCTCACCGCCCAACGCAAACTCACCGTGAGGCTGTGTTGAGTCGAAGTAGATGGAATCTCCTTCGTGAAGGACCTCGGAGGAATCGCCGATGATGACCTTGAGAGTACCCTTAACGACGATGTTCATCTCCTGATAGTTGTGTGAAACGAGGTGATACGGAGGGTTAAGAGCCTCTTCGGAATAAGGGACTACGACACGGAAAGGCTCGCAGAGCTTATTCTTAAATCTTGAAGCAAGACGCTGGTACTTGTAGCCTGTGCGTCTTGTGATCGGGCTTCCCTGGCCGTTTCTTGTTACGGCATATTCCTTGAGGGAAGGGGAAGATCCTTCCATGATGTCTGAGATCTCAACGCCGGCGAGGTTTGCGAACTTGTAAATGAACGTAAAGTTGAAATCCTGGGTGCCTTCTTCAAACTTGAGATATTCTTCTGCCGAAATATCAAGCTTGGAAGCAACTTCTTCGGGTGTCAGACCCATGTCAAGTCTCAGGCCGCGTACACGGTCCGCTACTTCAGCTAGCTTAAACTCTACATTGTTTTGTGTTGACATAGCTTTCTCCTTTTCTGTCAAACTTGTTTGTGCCTCGTCGGGGCAAAAAAAAGCGCCCCAACATCCTTCCTGGACATTGAGACGAATAAAAATCCGCGGTACCACTCAACTTGCAAACACGTCTGTTTGCCACTTACGAAGTCTAACAACTCCTTTGCATTAACGCAGCATCACGGGCATTGTCTACTTGGGATCGCTCCTGTTCGGAATGCCGGCTCGGAAGGGATAGCCTGTTGCAAATATCGTCACGTGCCTCTCAGCAAACAGCACTTCTCTGTATTGAACGAATCTCTGCGGCTTTCTTCGTCACAGCCTTTAGCAGTATTCAATTGTATGCATTTCCTGACGGAAATGTGACATAAGAATATACTTGCGTAACAGAAATGTCAACAATCATTTCAAATTAGTTTTTGCACACCGCAATTTGAAAGTGTAAAATATATGTAATTATTTATTATTTGATTTAGGGTTTATTGTGCCCTTTTTCAAGTAATGAGTTTTTGCGCACACATAAAACCTTACAACGAACGAACAGCAAACAATTGGCCGAGGAGAAAAAGTATGGCGGTTAAATATCTTGTATCAGGCGGCGAAGGCGCATTAGGAAAAACTGTTATCAGTATGCTTCTTCAAAGAGGAGAAAAGGTGAGGGTTCTTATGAGCGAGCTCTCTGATACCAGGATCTACAGAAACAATCCTAACATTGAGATCTGCTATGGTATTTCCACAGATAAGGATTCCATGAGAGAGTTTTTCGAACTCGATGATCCGAGATCGGCAGTTCTTTTTCATACGGACGAATATGTTTCGCTTTCTGATGCAACCAATCTCACGATGAGAAGAGTTAACGTCATCGGTGCCGAGAACATCGTTGATATGTGCCTTAAGCGCAAAGTCGGAAAACTTGTTTATTTAAGTTCTGCTTATGCTTTGAATCCTGAGGTATCAGGAGAAGAGATAACGATCCACTTTGACCGTAACAAGGTTGAAGGCGAATATGCCAAGTCAAAGGCTGAGGCTGCTGCTTATGTAATGGAGAAGGTGGCGCTCAACAGACTTAATGCCGTTATGGTACTCCCTACGTTCATAATCGGTCCCGGCTATTCCGAAGACTATGAGATCAATAAAGTTCTTAACAGTTATCTTAATAACGGTACGATCCCTCCGAAGGGTGGCGGCCGTGCTTTCGTTGACGTAAGAGACGTTGCGAATGCAATGCTCACTCTGGCTGACAAGGGTGAACCCGGCGCCGGATACATTGTAAGCGGCAACTACAAGACATCCGATGAATTCTTCAAGGATGTTAACGATATTCAGGGAATCGATGCTCCCGTAAAGACTGCATCAAAGCTTGTCATGAGCAAGTCACTTGCTAAGCTCGTTGACTTCTATTACAAGATCACGCACAAGGAAAATCCGAGAGAAGCTTATATGCTGTTCAGTGAAAATCCCGATGCCCGTTTCGAAGATAACAGCAACGGTATCCTGTCAGAGACAACTATCAGCTTCAAGGATTCACTTAACGATACGATCAAAGGCGCACAGCAGGGAGGCATCCAGGCTGCAGCGGCAGTTTTACCGAAGAGTGAGAAGAAATCTTCAGATGTACCTCAGAGCAGATTTGAAAAGAGATCATCTGCGGAAGCCATGGAAGCAAGACTCAAGCAGTCCCAAAATGTTACTTCCAAAGCAAATGCTGTTTCTGCCACACCTTCGGAAGCTCCGCAAAGACCTGCTCACACCAGACCCGCTACGGCTGCAGCTCAGGCCGCAGCAGCCGCCAAGGCAGCAGCTGAAGCTGAAGAGAAAAAGGAAAATGCTCCCAAGTCCATCATTCCGCCTGCAAATTTAAAAGAAACTGATGATAAGAAAGAAAAGGACGATGCTCCCCGCAGATTCGGCGGAACACCTACCAAGTTTACAAGTGTTGAGGCTCCCCAGAAATCCATAATTCCCAAGGAAGAGCCTAAGGCAGTAGCTCCTGCAGCTCCCAAGTCAGAGCCCGTAAAGTCGATCATCCCGCCGGCAACCCCCAAGGCCGAACCGGCAAAGTCTATCATTCCGCCGGCAGCTCCGAAGGCTGAACCGGTAAAATCAATAATTCCGCCTGCTGCTCCGAGTGCAACAGCACCAAAGGCTCCCGAAGCTCCGAAGCCGGCTGAGACACCGAGGACCGCACCTGCAGCTTCAGGTTTCCCGCGTCCCGGATTTGCAAGAACGTCAGCTCCGGCTGCACCCAGGGCAGAGGCACCGAAGGCTGAAGAACCTAAGGCAGAAGCTCCCAAGGCAGTGGAAACACCTAAGGAAACACCGAAGCCCGCTGAAGCACCAAAGGCTGCGCCTTCAGGTTTCCCGCGTCCCGGATTTGCAAGAACGTCAGCTCCGGCTGCGCCCAGAGCAGAATCACCGAAGGTAGAAGAGCCAAAGGCTGAAGAACCTAAGGCCGAAGAACCTAAGGCAGAAGCTCCCAAGGCAGTAGAAACACCTAAGGAAGCACCGAAGCCTGCAGCAGAGGCTCCGAAAGCTGCTCCCGTAACTTCAGGTTTCCCGCGTCCCGGATTTGCAAGAACGTCAGCTCCGGCTGCGCCCAGGGCTGAAGCACCAAAGGCAGAGGCTCCAAAGGTAGAAGCACCGAAGGCTGAAGCTCCGAAGGTGGAAGCTCCTAAAGCAGAAGAGCCCAAAGCTGAGACCCCGAAGACCACTGCAAATGATCTGTTTGGCGCTTCAATGGCCGGTTCCGGTCTTGGTTCGGGACTCGGTTCCGATTCCGGATTGGGTTCAGGCTCCGGTCTTGGTTCCGGATTAGGTCTCGGATCCGAATCTTCTTTTGCAGATGACGGGAATACCCTGCACTCTGATAACTCAAAGCAGTCAGTTAATTATGCATTCATGAATGCGCAGGCTGAACATAATCCGTTCAAACCTGCTACATCATCTGATCCCAGCCCGTTTAAGGCTGCAAAGCCTGCTGCTTCAAGTGCTGATTCAGGTCCGTTTAAGCCGGTACAGTCATCGGTTTCCGCGCCTTTCAGGGCAGGGGCAGGTCAGGCTTCTGATCCGAATCCTTTTAAGCCTGCGCCGTCAGCAGCGCCGAAGGCCGAACCGGTCCAACCTTCTTTCAACCCGGCATTTAAGCCTGCGGAACCGGCAGCGCCTGCTCCTAAGGCTGACACATCTTTTAACAAGGATGATTCAAAGTTTGCATTCTCCGAGTCCGATCTGTCTGATCTGGAAGATCAGATCGACAAGTTCGGAATTCCCACAGGACCCGTGGTCCCGCCGGGAATCTTTGCTCCTCCGCCGAAGCCCGGTCAGAACTGATCACAGAGCCGTTAACTTAAAGTGGAATCAGTTAAATTAAATAAGAAGATCATTTTAGCAAGCGCGTCTCCGAGGAGGCGCGAATTGCTGTCTTTGGTCACGGATGATTTTGAGATCATAACAGCTGACATAGATGAACGTGCCGCAGAGATCCGCATGGAGGAAGAGGGCGTGCCTGCGAATAAGGTCAGCGAACGTCTGGCAGAGATAAAGGCTGAAGCCGTTTTCGATTCTCTTACTGAAGAAGAAAAAGATAATTTCATAGTAATAGGCGCGGATACTTCCGTTATCTTAGATGACGTCATATACGGAAAGCCCGAAGACAGGGAAGACGCCGTGAGGATGCTCTCATCGATGTCAGGAAGAGCGCATGTGGTTGCTACAGGCGTCGCTCTTTTCACAAGGTCATCCAAAAGAGTGTTCACAGAAGAGACGCGCGTTGAATTCAATGCCCTGGACGATTACCAGAAAACCCTGATATCGGAGTACTGTGACAGCAGATCACCTTTCGATAAAGCGGGCGCTTACGGCATTCAGGACAAGGGCGCGCTCCTGATAAAAGGAATAGATGGAGACTACTCGAACGTTGTCGGTTTACCGGTCGCAAGACTGGCACGGGAGCTGGCAATCATGGTAAAATATTCTTTGGAATAAGTTTAGGTTCCAGGGAGGAATACTAATGTTTGGGATAGGTTTAAATACATTGGTAAAGATCGGCTTCAGGGTAAGCGATCACATTATTAAGCAGCAGGAGATCGAGCGCTCGAGGACAGCTTCCGAGAGGGCAAGGCTTCAGGCTGAAGCTTCCAGAGAGAAGGCAAACGAAGAGGCCAACAGATACAGGAGAACGCAGCTGGAAGACCAGATCGCGCGTGACAGTGTTGCTGTCGAGTGTCCTAACTGCGGTGCATCCGGAAACCGTATCAGAAGAAATTCCACAGGTTTCTGCCAGTTCTGCGGAACTGCGATCCAGATCAGGTCGGACGGAAGCATTCATATAGCTAACCAGTTCGAGAAGGAAAGAGCTCTGGCAGCCGAAGAGAGCAGGATAAAGAACGAGGCGTCAGGAGTTGTCTAAGATCGGTAAAGGCAGTGGAACTTTCGGAAGTGTAGTTGCGCTCATAGGAATCTATGTGCTCATCTATCTTGTATGCTCGGCGTTATTTATCGGATTGTTTCACACGGGTTTACTTAAGGACATGGAAGTCCTTATGTACCGCGGCGTGGCATTTATTGTGATCACCGGAGTTGTCTCCGCGGTCATCATGGCAATCGCAAGAAAGCTCTGGGGTTTTATCACGGTAAGGGACATCATCATGATGTTCGTCATCTTTTGCTGCGTAAACATGGTGATCTTTACACTCGTACCGGTTACCGTGGAGAGGTCGGTATCGGTATTCATGCTCAGCTACATGGATGAGAATTCTGATCAGACTTTCACGCAGGAATCCGTCGGTGAAGTATTCACTGCCAAGTACGTGGATGATTACGGTGCTTTCGAAAAGCGTTTTGATGAACAGGTAGTTACAGGTACGATCGAACAGAATCCTGACGGAACATATTCCATCACTGAAAGAGGAAGATTCGTTGTCCGTGCGTTCAGGACGATCGCAGAGTGGTTTGATACAGACAGACGTTTGGTATATCCGAACGAGAATTAGTTTTTAGGCTGAAAGCAGGTTTCAGATATGTCTACCGGCGATTTTCATGGCGGTGATACACACAGCGGAAGTTTTCACGATTCCGGCGGCGGTGACTTTTTCGGCGGCGGAGATTTCATCGACTTTGGAGGCGGAAGTGATTACTATGATTCCTATAGTGACCCGTACGGAAGACCGCCAAGTGTCGGCGGGAAGATAGTATCCGCCGTTCCTTTCGCAATGATGGGAACGTTCACAATTACGTTGGTTTCTTTGGAGATATTCTCGTCTTCTTTTTCTTCGATCAATATAATCAATCTTTGTTTATTCTGTGCCGGTATTGTCCTCCTGTGCTTTGGAATGAAAGACTACGCAAGGACTTCGGCGCTCGGAAGCATCAGAAGAGGAAAGATACCGAAATATAACGGAGATGTAAGGCATGGGAGACCTACGGATGATGCTTTGTGTGACGGAAGAAGCTGGGCGGTCGAAGATAAGAACTGCTATCTTATCTCCTTTTTTGACAGTGATTTCGGAACGGATAACGCGGAGAAAGTATATGACACCATGAAGCGGACTCCGGGGATAATATGGATGAACCTCTTTGTGTGGGCCGGTGCCGTAATAGCATTTATCATTTCCCATATATTCTGTTATGAACTGATAATCCCTTATTTCGAGAGAGCTGTCATGAGCGATCAGGCATTTGCATTTATTGATGCTCTGACGTTTTATCTGCCTTCGATCCTTGTCCTCTTATGCGGCGCAGCCTGCTTTTTCATCGTAAGGGTAAGGGACAACATCCTGCATAAATGCGCGATCCGTATCGTTAAGGACAATGAAGCCGTGGAGGAAAGAAAGGAAGCAGAAGATTACATAGCAGGCCAGCTGGGTAAAAAGTGGTATTACAATAACTGTCCGAACTGCGGTGCCCATGCTCAAGAAACCCAGTCAGCGTGTACGGTCTGCGGATCTTCTTTGGAAGTGCTTTCTTTCAATGATTCTTATCCCGGAGCCGTTCACCGCCTGGCGAGCAAGCCTGCAACGGACCTGCCGGAAGATCTTTCCCACATTAATTTGATATAAAGGATATATTTATCCGAATACCCGCTAAAGCACAAAAACAGAACATAAAAGAACGGATTATTGTAGACAATCTATATTTGACACAATATAATCTTATCAAATAGAAATGAAAGGAGAACACACCATGTCTATATATGATTATTCAGTTCCCACACCCAAAGGAGAGGAAATATCTCTTAAGAATTATGAAGGCAAGGTCATCCTGATCGTTAATACTGCTACAGGCTGCGGGTTCACACCTCATTACAAGCCGATCGAGCAGATGTATGAAGACCTTCACGACAAGGGACTTGAGGTCATCGACGTGCCCTGCAACCAGTTTGCCGGACAGACACCGGGAACGGATGAAGAAGTCGCTCAGTTCTGCCAGCTCAAGTATCATACGCAGTTCCCGCAGATGAAGAAGTCTGACGTCAACGGCGAGAATGCCATTCCTTTATATAAATACCTTAAATCTCAGAAAGGCTTTGAAGGATTCGGCAAGGGCCCTAAGGCACTTGCGATGAAGACAATGCTCAAGAAGATCGACAAGGATTACGAGAACAATCCGGAGATCAAGTGGAACTTTACTAAGTTCGTTGTTGACAGAGAAGGAAATGTCGTAAAGAGATTCGAACCCACGGATGACATGAAGGAAGTAAGGGCTTTTGTAGAGAGCCTTATCTGAGACGGTGATGAAGATGAAGATCGATGAATCCATGAAGCTTGATTCCCAGCTTTGTTTCCCGCTTTATGCGGCATCAAGAAAAATAGTAAATTTCTACACACCGCACCTTAAGCCTTTGGGAATTACATACACCCAGTACATCATGTTTCTGGTGCTCTGGGAAAAGGACGGGATAACAGTCGGTGAGCTTTGCAGAAGACTGATGCTCGATACAGGCACGGTTACGCCGATGCTCAAGAATACTGAAAAACAGGGACTCATCAAGAGGACCAGGAGCGAAGAGGATGAGCGAGTAGTCGTCATTACGCTTACTGAAGAAGGTAAAGCGTTGTACAGGAAGGCGAAAGACATTCCGGCGCAGATCGGTTCATGCGTAAAGCTCAGCAAGAGCGACGCGACAGCACTATATAAGATTCTTTATAAGCTTCTCGAAGAATAAAAATTCCTCAAAATGACCAAGGAAAAAAGAGGTTGTCTTAAACGGACAGCCTCTTTTTACATTTACATAAAGAATACACACCGGTGTTCTATACTCATGATATCGAGTGATGCACGGGTATCGCCAAGCGCAAAGGGGGAATAGGAAATGAAAAGGACATACGTAAGGATCACAGCTTTGATATGCGCATTGATAATGGTCGCAATTGCGCTTGGCGGCATCCTCTTTACTTTCATACGGGTGAATGATGCAAACAGCGAGTTTGTAAACAAAGTGACCGGATCCAATGATAATTTTTTCGATTTAAGCAGTATGAAGATAGATGACACTGATGATCTTCAGAAGACTTTGGTCGTATTCAACGGAATGAAATATCTGGCCGGCAGAACAGATCCCGATATCGGGCACTACGGCAGATATGTTTACGAGGCCGGAACATCGATGAATGAAGGTGACTCAACCGATATCAACCAGGTGTATTTTTTCGTAGAGGTGAAAGACGCTGAAAATCCCGAACACGCAGTTGATGTCCATTTGTCAAATGACGGTTCCTATGTTGTAACTGAGGATTCCGTTCTGAATTATTCTATCTATAGTGATAACTCGAACGTGAAAGTTGTTGTTACATCACCTTTGATAACGGAAGTTGGACTTGAAGAAAGGTCTAATGAGACGGTTACGGAAGAAACGGAAAAGCAGAATGAGTTAGATATTGAGGCAAAAGCAAAATTCGATGAGATAATAGATGAATACAGTCCTTATGAAAATGTTTCCGCGATTGAAACCGGCCTGATAACATCGCATGCGCTGATCATTTCATCTTCGTCATTTGAGCTTACGATGCCGGGAGATGATTTGGATATATATGAATATGATACTTATATATTTCATCCGCTTGCTTACGTGCTTTCGAATAATATACATGTATATATCCTGTTCATCGTCATGTTTATCGTGCTGGTGCTTCTGACTGTTTTCATGATGAGAAGGATGTACATAAACAGGATGAACTTCGAAGCGAGAACTAAGAATCTTACAAGATGTTTTGCACACGAACTCAAAACTCCTCTTGCCGTTACACAGGCTTATGTCGAGAACTGGGAGCTTGTGCCTGAGAATGAGCGTAAGGACGTGTCGGATAAGATCGCCGGAGAGATAGATCACATGAACAAGATGGTCGGCACGCTTCTGAATCTCTCGAAAATGGATTCCGGTGACGTAAAGCTGGATCTTGGCGAAGTCGAGCTTTTCGAGATGGCGAAAACTTGCGCCGCGCACATGGAAGCCCTGTCAAAGGAGCGCCACATCGACGTGAGTTTCAAAAAGGACGATGAAAACGGTGAATACGTTGTTATGGCAGATCTCGACATGATGAACATGGTCATATCAAATTTCCTGTCCAATGCGATAAAATACGGTAAGAAAAAAGTGGAGATCAGTCTCCAGAGCAGCGGTAAAAACGTTAAGTTCAGGATCCGTAATGACGGTGAGACCATAAGCGCGAAAGACCAAAAAAAGATCTGGGATCTGTTCTATAAAAAGGATAATTCCCGCACTGACCGGATGGACAGCAACGGCGTAGGGCTTGCAGTCAATAAGAGTATCCTTGAACTGCACAAGGCAAGATTCGGAGTAGAGAGCGGAACGGACGGGACGGTGTTCTGGTTCGAGATGAAAAAGGCGAAGGAATGACGGAAGAAAAATACAGGCTTCTCCTGGCTGAAGATGATGTGTCATTAAGGACGATCACGGCTGCGTTCCTGACAGGGAACGGGTTCGAAGTTGACCAGGTCGGCGACGGCAATGACGCATGCCGGATGGTCATGCAGAACCGTTATGATGCGATCATCCTGGACATCATGATGCCCGGCAAGGACGGCAGGGAGGTCTGCAGGTTCATAAGAAGCCGCTATGACGTTCCGGTCATGTTCCTTACGGCCCTCGTAAGCGAGAATGACATGGAAAAGGGATATGAGACCGGCGCCGATGAATATCTGACAAAGCCTTTTTCGACAAAAGTCCTGCTCATGAAGATCAATGCGCTGATCAACCGATACAGAGGCCTGCTCGTTAAAGACGGAAGGATCGTAATAGATGAGATCGAGATCGAGCCGGCAAAAAGACAGGTGACCGTATCCGGAAAGCGCATCGATATCTCGCCCAAAGAATATGATCTTCTCATGTACCTCGTCGAAAACAGGGAAAGGATCTTATCGAGAGATCAGATACTCGATGCCGTCTGGGGAAGGGATTTTGCAGGATATGACCGCGCCGTGGATACTTACATAAAAAAGCTACGCGCGTCTCTGGGCAGTGCAAGTTATCACATAGAGACCGTGATCAAGGGCGGATACATCTGGAAAAACAAAGTTAACTGAAAAAGAAAACGCCGGGGCAGTGATTACAGCTCCGGCGTATTAGTCTGAAATTTTAAAAGTGATCAGATCCTTCCGAATCCTACGGCCTTTCTTACGAGTTCGTATTTTTCTCTTGCGATCTCGTTTGTATAGTCGCGGCCTGCATCAAGGATATCATCGATGATTCCGCTGTTCATTACTTCGTTGTACTTATCCTGGAAAGGAACGACTTTCTCAACGACTGCATCCGCAACCGCTTTCTTGAGGTCACCGTAACCGCCGCCTTCGAACTTTGCGACTGCGTCTTCGATCGTGCAGCCGGAGAACACGGAGTAAATAGTAAGAAGATTTGAAACGCCGGGCTTCTCATCTTCATCGAATCTGATGATGCCATCTGAGTCCGTAACTGCGGACATGATCTTCTTGCGGATCGTCTTCTCGGGATCAGAAAGGAAGACCGATGCCTTCGGGTTATCGGTAGACTTGCTCATCTTCTGGGTAGGAGTCTGAAGGTCACGGATCTTAGCGCCGATCGTGGGGATCAGCGGCTCGGGGATCTTAAAGAGCTCACCGTAACGGTTGTTGAATCTTATGGCAAGATTTCTTGCGAGCTCTACGTGCTGCTTCTGGTCGATACCCGTAGGAACATACTTCGGATCGTAGAGAAGGATGTCTGCTGCCATGAGGTCAGGATATGTTACGAGGCCTTCGGTGAAAGCTTCATGAAGAGCAGACTTTGCCTTGAACTGATGCATTCTCGTGAGGTCGCCGTGAGGTGTGTGGCACTCGAAAATCCAGGACAGATTTGCGTGATAGAGATTCTCAGACTGAATGTAAATGTGCATGTTCTCAAGGTTGGGATCGACACCGCATGCGATGTACATTGCGATGGCATTGATGATGTTCCTGTGAAGAGCATCAGGATCCTGGGGAACCGTGATGGCGTGCATGTCAGGGACGAAGAGGAATGTCTCGTAGTCCTTCTGATAGTTAACGATCTGAGAGATTCCGCCGGCATAGTTGCCGATAGTTAAGGATCCGCTGGGCTGAAGGCCCGTAAGTAATCTGTCCATATTAAACCTCCGTTGTCTTTAAGACGACTAATATTAACACTTTATAATATAATTATCAAAAGACTGAAGGGAGTGTCACATGCTTTATATCCTTACGGCTCTTAAATGTGAAGCATCAGTGCTTAACGGACTGCCCGGTGAACTGAAGGTCACGGGTGTCGGATCGAGAGCGCGTGACATAGTTGACGCTCTTGATCTGAAGCCTTATGACAAAGTGCTGAACGTTGGCATTTGCGCCGGTAAGAACAAGGGCAGGGGTTATCTCATCAATCAGGTCATCTCCATGGAGACAGGAAAAAGATATTATCCCGACATCCTTTTCGAATCCGGAATAGAAGAAATGCCGCTGACTACATCACCCGGCATCGTGCATGAGGTAGATGACGGAATGCTCGTTGACATGGAATCGGCTTTTATCTGCGAGAAGGTCATGAAAACTATGAGACCTTCTGATGTTACTTTTTATAAAGTCGTTTCAGACAGCGGTGTTGATTTCATGAGTGCGGGCGAAGTATCGGAAATGTTAAGGGACCACCTTCCCGAGATAAAGAAGATCGCACGTCTCATGCTCGAAAACAATGAGAGCAGGTCATACTCATTCCTTCCTGAAGATACGGCCGACAAGATGAGTCTTACCTGGTACATGAGAAACGAATTAAAGGATATAGAGCACTATTGTGTTGTTGCCGGAAAAGAAAAAGAACTGACGGCACTTCTCGGAAAAATGGAAGAAGAAGGCAGGCTGCCTGCAAAGGATAAGAAAGCCGGGAGGGAGGCGCTCAATGAGATTTACTCATATCTACGTTGAGCAGAGAGCCCTGGAGTACCCGAAGGCAAAAGAGATCATGGACAGGCTCCCCGGTGCAGGTGTTATTACGATAAAGCATTATAAGGACGTTCTGGACAGGAAGAGGCAGGACGTCATCCTTCAAAGGGAGCACCGCGCGATAATCCTTGCGGTAAGGGACGGGAACAGGATATTCGAAGGCGCATCGGTCTGCCAGTCTTTCGGGCAGAAACATTTTTATTATGTAAGCTCGATGATGAACTGTCCTTTCGACTGTGAGTACTGTTATCTGCGGGGAATGTATTCGTCCCCTTACATTGTGGTTTTCGTAAATCTTGAAGACTATAAGGCTGATGTTGAGTACAGGCTTGAAGAAGGACCGATGTATGTGTGCGCTTCTTTTGACACTGACCTGATAGCGATGAACGGCCTTACCGGCCACGTTGATTTCTGGAAGGAGATGGCAAAAGAACACGAAGACCTGTTGGTGGAGCTCAGAACAAAGACGGCATATGAGGTTAAGGACAACATATCGAACGTTATCTATGCGTTTACATTATCGCCTGAAGAAGCAGTCAGCAGATATGAACGCAGCACCGCAAGCGCTGACGCGCGTATAGATGCCGCAGCAAGAGCTCTCGGGAACGGAGCAAAGGTAAGACTTTGTTTTGACCCGATGATCAAGATCCCCGGATGGGAAGAAGCTTATAAGAAGCTTATAGAGGATGCGGCCCGCAGGATCGATTTTTCGTTTCTTACGGATGTCAGTGTCGGAACGTTCAGGATGTCTTCTGATTATCTGTCAAAGATGAGGAAAGCATATCCTGATTCCGAGATCGCCTGGTATCCTTATGCCGTCATTGACGGCGTTGCCCAGTATGAACCTGAGACAGACAGGAAGATGCAGGAATATGTCTGCGGATTGTTGGAAGAACACATCGGAAGGGAGAAGATATTCACATGGAATTAAAGACTGCGATCGTTACCGGAGCATCGTCAGGAATCGGGCTTGCGATAGCAAGGATGCTTTCTGAAGAAGGATATAAGGTTTACGGTATCGGAAGGGTATTCCCGGAGAACAGCGATTTCTTCGAGAAGAGAATGTCTCTCGATCTGAGGGATACGGACATCCTTCTTGAGAAAGTTTCGGAGATAAAGAACGTCGATCTTCTGGTCAACGCCGCAGGCAGTGCATATTACGGTCTGGCAGAATTCAATACTCCCGACCAGATAAAGGAGATGTGCAGGGTGGATCTCGAAGCACCGATGATCCTGATCTCCGCGCTCCTTCCAAGGCTAAAGGACTCCAAGGGCATGGTCATAAACATCGCCTCAGTCACTTCGACAAGGATAAATACTCACGGTGCAGCTTACGGCGCGCTGAAGGCAGGGCTTCGAAGCTACGGTAGAAGCGTCTATGAAGAGGTCCGCAAGACCGGCGTCAGGGTAGTGACCGTTTGTCCCGATCTTACGGCTGGCACCAAGCTGTACAGGAATGCCGATTTTAAGCCCTCAGAAGAAGACGGGTGTTTTCTTACGCCGGAAGATACGGCAGAGTGTGTCAGGGACATCATCAACATGCGCGAAGGCGCCGTTGTGACAGAGGTCGAAGTCAGACCCCAGTTCAACAGGATCGAGAAGAAAAAGAACTGATTATTCATATCGGATCCACAGGTTTATCGGCGAAATGTAATATTACATTTTTCTCTTTTGCATGCCCGAAATTTGATAAAAAAACCTTGAAACCCTATTGTTTGTCAAGTTTTTCTGCTTTTATTACAATCGTGTTACAAGCACAATATATTGGGTTTTGCTGTTGACACAACCACAACATATAGGTAATCTGTAAGAGCGTTTCGGGAAAACTGAGCGCATTCGCACCTATTTTCAATTCAAAAGCGAGGTATTGGGGCATGATCATCGGCGGACTTCAGAAGTTAACACTTTTGGACTTCCCCGGGACGGTTGCTTGTACGGTATTTACCGTCGGCTGCAACTTAAGGTGCCCCTTCTGCCACAATCCGGCTTTGGTCTTCAATCCCCCGGAAGACATGAGGATCAGCGAGGATGATTTCTTCGCATTTCTCAAAAAACGCCAGGGGATCCTTGACGGAGTTGCCATTACGGGCGGCGAACCGCTTCTGCATGCCGATATCTGTGAGTTTATCGCTAAGATCAAGTCGATGGGTTACAAGGTAAAGCTTGATACCAACGGCACGTTTCCTGACAGGCTTGAGAAGATCCTGTCCGAAGGGAATGTAGATTACGTGGCGATGGATCTCAAGAACACCTTCGATAAGTATGCGGAGACTGTCGGCATCACCGGTTTCGATGTCTCTCTCATCAAGAGGAGCATCAAGGTGATAAAGGACAGCGGAGTGGATCACGAGTTCCGTACGACGGTGGTATCGCCTCTGCATGAATCCGGTGATTTCGTGCAGATCGCAAAGCAGGTGGAAGGAACTGAGAAATACTTCCTGCAGGGCTTTGTGGATTCGGGAAATCTCCTGAACGGTGAGGGCCTTTCGGAGATGCCGCACGATGAACTCGAGAAAGCTTTGGAAAATGCGAAGAAAATAATACCGCAATCAAAGATACGCGGAGAGAGTTAAGGAGAGGAACATGTTTCAGATCATCAAGAGAGACGGCAAAGTCGTAGATTTCGACTTAAGCAAGATTTCGGGAGCCATCGAGAAGGCTTTCGTAGCACAGAAGAGAGAGTATAACAACCAGATAATTGATATGCTCGCATTGAATGCTGTATCCGACTGCGAGAAGAAGGCAGTTGACGGCAAGGTTGACGTCGAGTCCATCCAGGACAGCGTCGAGGCTACGCTTCAGAGAATGGGCTACGAGGACGTAGCTAAGGCTTACATCCTTTACCGTAACCAGCGCGAAAAGATCCGTAACATGAACTCCGCTCTCCTGAACTACAAGAATCTTGTAGACAGCTATGTTAAGGTCGAAGACTGGCGTGTAAAAGAGAACTCCACAGTTACATATTCCGTAGGCGGCCTTATCCTCTCCAACTCCGGCGCCATCACAGCTAACTACTGGCTTTCTGAGATCTACGACAAAGAGATCGCAGATGCACACAGGAATGCTGATATCCACATCCACGATCTCTCCATGCTCACAGGTTACTGTGCAGGATGGTCATTGAAGCAGCTCATACAGGAAGGTTTGGGCGGCATCGTAGGAAAGATCACATCTGCTCCCGCAAAGCACCTCTCCACGCTCTGCAACCAGATGGTCAACTTCCTCGGTATCATGCAGAACGAGTGGGCAGGCGCTCAGGCTTTCTCCTCTTTCGATACATATCTCGCACCTTTCGTTAAGGTAGATAACCTCAGCTATAAGCAGGTTAAGCAGGACATCCAGTCCTTCATCTACGGCGTTAACACACCTTCAAGATGGGGTACTCAGAGCCCGTTCACGAACATCACACTCGACTGGACCGTTCCGAATGACCTGGCAGAGCAGAACTGCATCGTCGGCGGCAAGGAGATGGACTTCAAGTACAAGGATTGCAAGGCTGAGATGGACATGGTCAACAAGGCTTTCATCGAGATCATGATCGAAGGTGACGCCAACGGCCGCGGATTCCAGTATCCTATCCCTACATACTCCATCACAAGAGATTTCGACTGGTCCGAGACAGAGAACAACAAGCTCCTCTTCGAGATGGCTGCAAAGTACGGCATTCCTTATTTCTCCAACTACATCAACTCCGACATGGAGCCTTCCGATGTACGTTCGATGTGCTGCCGTCTGCGTCTTGACCTCCGTGAGCTCCGTAAGAAGTCCGGCGGTTTCTTCGGAAGCGGCGAGTCCACGGGTTCTGTCGGCGTTGTAACGATCAACATTCCCCGTATCGCATATCTTGCAGCTGATGAGGAAGACTTCTACAAGAGACTTGACCATCTCATGGATGTTTCCGCAAGATCTCTCAAGATCAAGAGAAACATGATCACAAAGCTTCTCGAGGAAGGTCTCTATCCTTATACAAAGCATTACCTCGGAACATTCAATAACCACTTCTCCACGATCGGTCTCGTCGGCATGAACGAAGCAGGCCTTAACGCAAAGTGGATCAGAAAGGATCTCACACACGAAGAGACCCAGAAGTTTGCCGCTGACGTTCTTAACCACATGAGAGAAAAGCTCTCCGAATACCAGGAGAGATACGGCGACCTCTATAACCTCGAGGCTACACCTGCAGAGTCCACGGCTTACCGTCTTGCAAAGCACGATAAGGCTAAGTTCCCTGACATCATCACCGCTAACGATGCTTCCGGCGTATTCTATTACACCAACAGTTCACACCTGCCTGTCGGATACACATCGGACATCTTCGATGCTCTTGACGTTCAGGATAACCTTCAGACTCTCTATACATCGGGTACTGTATTCCACGCATTCTTAGGCGAGCGTCTCCCTGACTGGAAGGCTGCAGCATCTCTCGTAAGAAAGATCGCCGAGAACTACAGACTGCCTTACTACACGATGTCTCCCACATACTCCATCTGCTCAGCCCACGGCTACCTCCCGGGCGAGGTCAAGGCCTGCCCCGAGTGCGGTAATCCCACAGAGACATACAGCCGTATCACTGGTTACTACCGTCCGGTCAAGAACTGGAACGACGGCAAGCTCCAGGAGTTCAAGGACAGAAAGACGTATGATACATGCAACTCAACATTAAAGCCGAGAACGGCAACCGTTACGGTAAGCCCTGTTGAGGAAAAGAAACTCCCCGAGCTTCTCCCCACGGACGGTGACACCGCTGTAACAAAGCCGATGCTCTTCACGACACACACATGCGCAAAGTGCAAGGCTGTAAAGGCCATGTTCGATGAGCAGCGCTTCGATTATGAACTGATCTATGCTGACGATGACGCAGATCTCGCTAAGCAGTTCGAGATCGTCAACGTTCCCGTTCTCGTCATTCCCGACGGTGACGGTGTTAAGAAGTACACGGACATCGGCCCCATCAGACAGTACGTAAATGATTGTAAAGGCATTAAGTCTTAAGGACTAAGGTGTTATAAAAATGTGCTCCCGCAGGGCCTTGTTCCTGCGGGAGTAATTTTTTTGAAGGGGCAAATTATGTTTGTGTTACATTTTGAAAATCCGTCATGAAAATCTGAAAACTAGTAGTACAATACGAGCAATAACTTAACAAGGGTGTTTCAGTTATGAAGGATATTGGTTTATTGTCAGATCATGGTAAAGAAAGTGAGAAGACCATTACCACCTTGCCGGATATGAGCGTCGTTGAATTGAGTGAAGAAGCTGAACTTGACAAGGTTGATTTCGAGACTTTCCTGGAAGAGATAAGAGCAAGTTAAGCATGATCCGGTAATTGAATGAGCAGTGTTTAGGGGCGAGTGCCCCTTTTTTATTGGGTGGGGTATACGGTTTAAGAGTAGCGGAAACACAAGTGTTAAATTTGTCGCAAAAACTGAAGGCGTTTTTGCAGACAAAAATGCATATTTTCGAGAAATGTGTATTATTGTCATCGAAAAGTGAATGATTTATGCAGACAAAATTAACACAGTTGTTATAGACCACTAATTATCTGTATCCAATCCCAATAAAGAATCGAAAATTGCTGAATTTAGCTTGGTATGGAGACTTCTGATGTCAAACGGAACATCATCTGCATCATATGTGTAAAATACATCCAGTTCGGGTAACAGCCCGGCGCCGGAATAGTTGTTGTATGTTGTAGCTGTCTTTCTGGTATAGTCAGCAGAATTCTTCAGACCGAAATGCTCGTGAAACTTACAAAGATCCAGTTCTTTGATCAGAATGACAAAATCAGTATATATCGGACGATTCATTCCTTTTAACCATATCTCGGGCTCATATTTGAACGGAATGTCCTGTTCTGTATAGAACCTGGCTATTTCGGCTTCCGCAGGAGATCTGTAATATGTTCCGTTATAGAAATGAGTTTTGTGTTCAGGATAATACGGGTTGGAATCGT
This sequence comes from Saccharofermentans sp., assembly GCA_016288885.1. Classification (GTDB taxonomy): domain Bacteria; phylum Bacillota; class Clostridia; order Saccharofermentanales; family Saccharofermentanaceae; genus Saccharofermentans. The sequence goes on along the minus strand of JAEFAV010000006.1, from coordinate 79,579 downwards.
GCTTAAGACTATTGAAATAATTGCTGTCAAGGATTACAGATTCGCCAACGCTGTCTGTATATTTTCTTATGATTTTTCGCGGCCTGATTTCTGAAGGCGGTGCACAGCGAAAAACACTATTCCAAAGCCCCTCCAGTTTAATTAGCTTACACTGCAGTTTTTCACGTTGATGAAGTATATTGTAAAAGTTTTTGGCTGATTTGCTGTTGATCAGATGGTAGTGAGTACCGGATACCAATACAGCCTTCTTTACTCCCCGTATATTACGGTGAGAAAGTGTTACTTCCGGCAGCTCTTCAAGCTGCTGTTTGCAGTAGTTGATCTGAAGCGCGAGGTATTCTCTCGGAATGTAGGGCTCGGTGATATTCATGGGTGTATTGTAAACCGGGCATCACGAAATGTTTTCGTACAAAATCCGACAAAATCGACAAGGGAGAACGCGGATCATTTTTTAATTACTTATTACCTATGTTAAATGCACAATCTCATTACGAGAAAAGTATGCAAATCCCATCTTACAAAACGGCCGGTGAGTTCTCATAATAAAAGAATAAAGATTAATTGACAGTGAAACGGAGGTCTCACATGCTTAAGGATTTTGTGAAGGCATCAAAGCCGGATGAAGAAGAGTTCGCCAGGAGATTGGAAGAGGAAAGAGCTAAGCTTTTCGCTGCTCAGATGAAGATAAAGGAAGCCGGGCTTCCGGTAATGGTCATTTTCGAGGGCTGGGGCGCTGCAGGAAAGGGCAGCGTTCTCGGAAAGGTCATTAAGAACATCGATCCGAGGTTTTTCAGGGTAAAGACTTTCCCGAAGCCGACCAAAGAGGATCTCAGATATCCTTTCCTTTACAGATACATGAAAGAGATTCCCGAGAAGGGCAAGTTCGCATTCTATGATACCTTTTGGATGGAGGAGATCACGGATCTGAGGATGGAAGATCTTCTGAGCGACAGCGAGTATGAGGAAAGGATCGATTCGATCAACAGGACCGAGAGATCTCTGGTGGATAACGGTTACCTTGTAATGAAGTTCTTCTTCCAGATCGGGAAGAAGGAGCAGAAGGAAAGGCTCGAGAAGCTTCTGGACGATAAGGATACGAAGTGGCGCGTCGATAAGGGTGACCTCTACGAGAACAAGCACTACGATGAAAGCATTGAAGTTTACGATAAGTATCTGAAGGACACCAACAATCCGACGGCGCCCTGGTACATCATCGACAGCAAGGACAAGAAGTTTGCCGAGCTCCAGGTGCTCGAATTCCTGAACCAGGGGATCGAGACTGCGCTGAAAAACAAGAGCCTGGCTGCCCCGATCCTGCAGAATACGTTCCCGCTTAAGAAAACGCCGCTCCTTAAGGACGTCGATCTCAAGGACAAGACGCTCACTGATGAAGAGTACGAGAAGAGGCTTGATGAACTTCAGGACGAATTAAGGGATCTGCACAACAAGCTATACAGAAAGAAGATCCCCGTCATTATAGCTTACGAAGGCTGGGATGCCGCAGGCAAGGGCGGCAACATCAAGCGAATTACCGGAGCACTTGATCCGAGAGGATATGAGGTGCTCCCGATAGCGAGCCCCGAACCGCATGAGAAGGCGAGGCATTTCCTGTGGAGATTCTGGACCAGGCTTCCGAGGACCGGACACATCGCGATCTTTGACCGCACATGGTACGGAAGGGTAATGGTCGAGAGGATCGAAGGTTTCTGCAGCGAGAATGACTGGCAGCGCGCCTATAACGAGATCAACGAATTCGAGAAGGAGCTGACAGACTGGGGTGCAGTGGTCATCAAGTTCTGGGTCCAGATCGACAAGAAGACACAGCTCAAGCGCTTCAAGGAGCGTCAGGCCAATCCCGAAAAACAGTGGAAGATCACTGACGAGGACTGGCGCAACCGCGAGAAGTGGGATAAGTACGAATCCGCGATCGATGAGATGATAAAGAAGACGTCTACCGAGTTCGCTCCATGGTATATCCTGGAATCCGTCGACAAGAAATATGCGCGTATCAAGGCGCTTGAGATCGTGATCGACAGGATCAAGGAAGCCTGCAGTAAGGACTGATGATCCGTTTTCTGTATTCTGACCGGGGACGGAAATTTGTGCAAAGTCAAACAAAGTCCCCGAAATAGAGCGATTTTTGTAGAAATTGCCCACCCACCTGTTGCATTATCCGTGCTAAAATAAATCTTGTAGTATATACCATAATTCGATTTTTACAAATAGTTTTTTCATAAATTGTCGAAATATATTAAAGATTTTTTGAGAAAGGCAGGTTCGTATGGGCTTCAAGGTAGGCGATAACATCGTTTATGCGGGCAGTGGTGTATGCCAGATAGACGACATTAAAGACATCAGTTTTTTCAAAGAGAAACCTCAGAAATACTATGTTCTCAAGCCGCTCTTTGTTACAAGGTCCCAGTATGTTTACGTGCCCCTCAATAACGAGGCGCAGGTAAGCAGGATCAGACCTGTCGCTTCTAAAAAAGAAGCAATAGCTCTGATCGATAAGCTTCCGATAGACAACTGCAGCTGGATCGAAGACCGCAATGAGCGGAAGGCTACTTTCACGGACATCATCGTCAACGGCAGCAGGGAGGACATAGTCGGACTGATCTACCTCATAAACAGACATGCCGAAAAGCTTGCCAAGGAAGGCAAGCACCTCAATGCCCAGGATGAGCGTGCGCTTATCGATGCAAGGAACAGGATGAATAATGAGATCGCTGTTGCACTGAATATCGAACCTGACAGTGTCGTCGAACTGATACACGAGAAGACGGGACTTGAAGATTTTGCATAAAACCTATTTGAACGGTATTAGTTATTGCAATATGCAAGAAGGTGTGATTTAATAACCGCAGTTTTATTCAGGGAGAGTCCTTATGAAGACTGCGGTTTTCTTTTATGCGTATAGCTACTATTACTACTTTAGGGAGAAGAACTAAAGCGACTTTTGCCAGCGCATAAAAAGAACCAAATGATTTGATTTTAATAACGCTGCAGGGGTACGCAAAAGCCCGGCAGCGTTTTTTGTTCAAGTCAGGGCAGAAAACAAAAAGGCACAAACCGACATCGTAAAAAGGAGATAAAGAACATGATCGCAGTACTTAAGAACACGGCAACGAGAGAACAGATATCAAGCCTTATCGCGTGGTTTGAAGACAAGGGCCTTAAGGTCAATGAGTCAAAGGGTGAATACTGCACTGTTCTTGGTCTCATAGGCGATACATCGACGGTCGACATCGACATGCTTCAGGGTCTCGACATCATCGAGAAGGTGACGAGAGTATCAGAGACATTCAAAAAGGCGAACAGGAAGTTCCATCCGGAAGATTCCGTGATCGATGTCGGAGGAGTTAAGATCGGCGGAGGCAATTTCGCAATTATCGCAGGTCCCTGCTCGGTCGAGAACGAAGAGCAGATCATGTCTACTGCCAAAGCAGTAAAGGCAGCAGGAGCAACGATCTTAAGAGGCGGCGCTTTCAAGCCCAGAACGTCTCCTTATGATTTCCAGGGACTTCACGAAGAAGGAATAAGACTTCTCCTTGAGGCCAAGAAAGAGACAGGATTACCCATCTGTTCCGAGATCATGAGCCCCGAGCAGATTCCGGTCTTCGAAGAGGTTGATTTCCTTCAGGTCGGCGCACGCAACATGCAGAACTTCGACCTTCTTAAAGCGCTCGGTAAGACAGGTAAGCCGATCCTTTTGAAGAGAGGTCTTTCGGCTACCATCAAGGAACTCCTCATGAGTGCCGAGTACATCATGAGTGAGGGCAACCCGAACGTCATCCTGTGCGAGAGAGGCATCAGAACTTACGAGACATACACGAGAAATACTTTCGACGTCAGCGCCATTTCCGTATTGAAGCAGATCACACACCTTCCTGTTGTGGGTGACCCTTCCCATGCAACCGGCAAGTCCAATCTCATCAAGCCGATGTCAATGGCTGCCGTAGTATCAGGCGCTGATGCTCTCGAGATCGAAGTGCATACGTGTCCCGAGAAGGCGCTTTCAGATGCTGCACAGCAGCTCACTCCCGCACAGTTCGGTGAAGTAATGGAAGCTATCGCAAAGGCAAGAAGTATTCTGTAAAACATTGACGCTGATCTATGTCAGCGTCTTTTTATTTCATTAACAAACAGCTTGAAAAGGAAGTGCATATAAAAATGAAGATGACAGTAGGTGTGGTCGGATTAGGTCTTATCGGAGCCTCATTCGCAAAGGCTTACAAGAGTGATGATGAAGCCGTGGTCTACGGCTGGAACCGTACGAAGAGCATTACCCAGATGGCCAAGATGCAGGGGATCATTGACGATGAACTGACTGATGAGAATCTGGGAAAGTGCGATCTTGTCATTCTTTCGCTTTATCCCGAAGCAAGCATCAACTGGATGGAGACACATAAGGACCACTTCAATAAGGACGGCATGATTATTGATGCCTGCGGTACGAAGAGACTGGTGTGCGAGAAGTGCTTTAAGATCGCTGAAGAGAACGGCCTTTTATTCGTGGGCTGCCACCCCATGGCTGGAACCAAGTTCTCCGGAATGACATATGCGAGATCTGACATGTTCTTCGGAGCGCCGATGGTGGTAGTTCCGCCGGTATTTGACGACATGTTCCTTCTCGACAGGGTAAAGAAACTTCTTTCACCCTGCGGATTCGGAAGCTATCACCTGTCCCATGCTGATGAGCACGACAAGATGATCGCATTTACTTCGCAGATGGCACATCTGGTATCAAATGCATATATCAAGAGCCCTTCCGCAAGAAACCACAAAGGATTCTCGGCAGGTTCATACAAGGATATGACGAGAGTCGCATGGCTCAATCCCACGATGTGGACACAGCTTTTCCTGGAGAATAAGGATAATCTTATTTTCGAGATCGACCATCTTCAGGAAGAACTCGCAAAGTACAGAAAAGCATTGGTCGAGGACGACTTTGACGGCCTCCGCGAATTGCTCGATGAGGGCAGAAAGATCAAGGAAGAGGTTGACGGAATATGAGAACAGTCCGCGTAAACGCTGCATCTAAAAGCTATGACGTCCTCATCGGAAAAAATGCCGTCGAATCATTGGGCGAAGAGGCAAAGAAGGTTTGCCCCGGCGCACTTAAGGCATTGATCGTATCTGAGACTAATGTTGCAAAGATCTATCTCGACGTTGTTAAGAGCAGGCTCGAAGACGCAGGCTTTGAAGTCATAAGTTATGTTTTCGAGGCGGGAGAACAGAACAAGAACATCAACGAGATCGCCGGCATGTGGAATAAGATGGCTGAAGCAGGTTTTACCCGGACTGACTTTGTCGTAGGACTTGGCGGCGGCGTAACGACCGATATGGCTGGCTTTGCGGCTTCCACATTCCTCCGCGGTATAAAAGTCATACAGCTTCCGACATCTCTTCTTGCCATGGTCGATGCGTCAGTCGGAGGAAAGACCGGAATCGATATCCCGATGGGCAAGAATCAGGTCGGCGCTTTCTGGCAGCCGTCACTCGTGCTGGAAGACATCACTTTCCTTAGGACGCTTCCCGATGAAGTATTTACTGAAGGAATGGGCGAGGTCACCAAGCATGCCTTCATTATGGACTTAAAGCTTTTCGATACTCTGGAAAAAGCAAACGGCAGCATCAGGGATGACGAGGATCTTTTAGAAGAGATCGTCTACATGAACGTATCTGACAAGGCAAGCGTTGTAGGCGAAGACGAGACAGATAACGGCAGACGCCAGACGCTGAATTTCGGCCATACCGTCGGTCATGTCATTGAGCGCGACAGCGGTTTTACAAAGCCTCACGGTATCTGCGTGGCAAAGGGCATGGGAATTGTGATTGATGCATGTGTTAGGGCAGGCACTCTTGATGCCGGCGAAGCAGAGAAGATGAAGAACCTTCTTAAGATGTACGATCTCCCGGCAGAAGATGAGATCACGCCACAGGCGATCGTTACCGGTGCCATGAATGACAAGAAGAAACGCGGCGACACGTTATCGGTTATACTTGTTAATAAGATCGGACAGGCCGAGATAAAGAAGATGACAGCAGAGGAGTTCCTTAAGTTTTTATCCGTATGAGAATCTCTTGCAAAAACATTAATCTGGATATCAAAGCACCGCCTTCAAAGTCGGTCTGTCACAGGGAGCTCATCGTCAACTTCATTCTCGGCGCGCGCGGAAAATACCTTGAGGAATCACCTGATGACAATGACGATATAAGGGCTACCAAGTCCTGCCTCCGTGCACTCGAAAACGAAGATTCAGAGACTGTTGTTCTGAACTGCAATGAGAGCGGGTCGACTCTCCGCTTCTTGATCCCCGTGGCACTTGCGGTAAAGTCTTCAAACGTTAAAACACTTATCTTCAGGACACGCGGAAGACTTATAGAAAGACCGATAAAAGAACTTGCGGAATGCCTTGAACCCTTTGGTGTAAAGATAACCAAAGACGTTGAGGCAAACGAGATAATAGTCACCGGAAGCATTAAGCCCGGTAAATATGTTATAGACGGCAGTGTATCTTCACAATACATATCGGGCCTTCTTATGGCGCTGTCAGCCTTTGACGGTGAGTCTTCCGTTGAGGTCACCGGAGGCATCGCTTCCGTCCACTATATCGAGCTTACCATGGCTGCGCTTTCAAAATACGGGATCAACACAGTTAGAGACGGCGATACTTTCAACGTGCCTGCAAAACCTGCAGGTCTTGTGTCCGACGGCAATTTCGAAGTCGAAGGCGACTGGAGCAACGGCGCATTCCTTCTTTGTCTGGGAAGCCTGATCAATGGCGGTTCAGTCAAGGTGTCAGGTCTTAACATGGATTCCGTCCAGGGTGACATGGAAATAATGAGGTTCCTGCGTCTTGCCGGCGTTTCTTTCATTGTGGAGGGTGATACGGTCTTCGTACAGGACAGTCATATAAATCCCGTCAGGGAGATTCTTGAGATCGATTGCGGGGATATTCCGGACATCGTGCCCTATATGGCTGTCGTCGGTGCTTTCAGGGCAAAAAAGACGGTCCTTAAAGGTATCAGGAGACTCAGGATCAAGGAGTCCGACAGGGCGGAGGCCATAACGGAAATGTTATCTGCAATTGGCGGAAATGTAACGCTCGAAGAGGACACTATTACGATAGAATATATAGAAAGAAAAGTGATCCCGGAAAAGATCGTGCTTACTTCGTCAGGTGATCACAGAATGGCGATGGCTGCCGTGCTTTGCAGCGCTGCCACAGGCAGGGAGATCGAACTTGATGACATCAACTGCCTCGATAAATCCTTTCCTGAATTCAGGAAAGTCTTGCTAAAGGAGATGACCGTATGAATTCAAGCAGCACATATCAGGGAGATGCCCTGGACATAATGATCTACGGCGAGTCTCACAGTGAGGCGATCGGCGTATACGTAAACGGTCTTCCCGAAGACGTTACACCCGATCCGGCAAAGACGGCTGCTTTCATGGCAAGACGTGCGCCGGGCAGGAATGCATGGTCGACTCCCAGAAAAGAACCCGATGAAGTTATTTTCGAGCGCAACGGCGCGATGCTTCACGGATACATAATTAACACGAATACAAAGCCCAAGGACTATGCATCGATAATGAACTGCCCCAGACCTTCGCATGCTGACTATGCCGCAAGGCTCCTTTACGGGGATGAGGCTTCGAAGTCAGGCGGCGGAATATTCTCGGGACGCATGACGGCGCCTCTTTGCATTGCAGGTTCGATCGCTCTTCAGGAACTGAACAAAAGAGGCATCCAGATAAGTGCCCACCTAAAGAGAGTCGCAGGCATAGATGACGATTCATACTTCGATCACGGAGTAAACGATGAAGGATTCAGGAATGCGCTTACGGTGGTCGAGAATAAAGATTTCCCTGTCGTGGATGATGCCAAGGGTGAACTCATGAAGGAGAAGATCGAACAGGCGAGAATGGAAGGTGACTCTGTCGGAGGCGTCATCGAGTGTGTCGTGTATGGGTATCCCGAGGGCATCGGCGGACCGATCTTTGACGGCATTGAAGCCAAGCTCGCGCAGATCCTTTATGCCATTCCCGCAGTTAAGGGCGTTGAATTCGGCAACGGATTTGAGGGTTCGGATCTTAAGGGATCAGAGAATAACGATGCATTTTTCTTTGACGAAGAAGGCAATCTCACTTTGAAGACGAACCATAGCGGCGGCATCCAGGGAGGAATAAGCCTTGGCGATGTCGCACCTATAGTATTTGATGTAGCAATGAAGCCGACTCCTTCCATTTCCAAGGCGCAGGAGACAGTTGATCTTGCGGAACATAAGAATAAGACCATTACGATAGAAGGCAGACATGACCCGTGTGTCGCCCCGCGCGCTGTACCCGTCGTTGAAGCCGCAGCAGCGATCGCACTTTACGATTTACTTCTTGTATCGATGTAACGGAGGATAATGCCATGAGCGAGAGACCTGATCTGAATGAACTCAGAGGACAGCTTGATGAGATCGATAACGGCATACTCGATCTTTTCGAAAAGAGGATCGCAACATGCCGCGAGATCGGAAACATCAAAAGGGAAAACGGCGTTGATGTTTACGTTCCCTCGAGAGAAGAAGAGAAGCTCAAGCTTGTGACCGAACTGTCAGGCTTTGAGAGCAGACCTTACGTAAGGGACCTGTTCAAGACTTTGATGGATCTTTCAAAAGAACATCAGAATAAACCTGCGTTCGGAGTTCTCGGAAGGACTCTTGCACACACGTATTCTCCTGAGATACACAGTCTTTTCGATTCGTCATATTCATATTCCGTAATCGAGCGTGAGCCGGAAGAACTGGACGCGTTGTTCGGAAACGGCGTGTTCAAGGGCTTTAACGTTACCATTCCTTACAAGAAGGAAGCATGTGCAAGATGCGATGAGTTAGACGATGCTTCACGTACTACGGGAAGCGTTAATACCGTTGTTTTCGAGGACGGAAAAGTAAAAGGCTGGAATACGGATTATTTCGGATTCATTTACATGCTCCACAGAAAGGGCATTTCGGTCAGCGGGAAAAAGGTCCTCGTGCTCGGTACGGGCGGAGCTGCTTCTGCTGTTTTCTATGCACTTAAGACGCTTGGCGCATCAGAGATCTATGCGTGCGATCTTGATACCGAGATCAACTACTCCAACGTTTATGAAAAGACATCTGATGCACAGGTTATCGTCAACTGCACGCCGGTAGGAATGTATCCGAAGGTAGATAATTCATTGCTGGATCTTACTAAGTTTGCTTCGCTCGAAGCATGCGCCGACGTTGTTTATAATCCCTCAAGGACAAAGTTCTTGCAGGATGCGGAAGATCTCGGGCTTAAGACCTGCGGCGGACTTGCGATGCTCGTTGCCCAGGCATATAAATCTTCACGAATTTTTGCAGGCGACATCGACGGCGCTTCACTTCTCGGAAATCCCGATAAGAGCATTCCTGCTGAGGCTGAAGAAAAGATCGAGAAGGTCATCAGGATCTTGGAAAACCGCATGAAGAACATCACGATCATAGGAATGCCGGGTTCCGGCAAATCACTCCTTGCAAGGAATATCGCGAAGGTAACGGGACGCCCTCTCGTTGACCTGGACATTGCTTTTGCTGAGAAATTCGGACAGACTCCCGCTGAGGTCCTGTCTGGTCCCGGCGAAGATGCATTCAGGGAAATGGAGTGTGAGATCGCAGCGGAATTCCTGCCTCAGAGCGGTCTTGTAGTCTCATGCGGCGGCGGCATCGTTACACGTGACGTCAACAAATTCTACGTCCGCTGCAACTCCAACGTATTCTATCTTGAACGTCCGCTGACTGCCCTTACCGACAAGAACAGACCGATCTCGCAGCTTCACGGCGTTGAGAAGCTTTATTCCCAGCGCAAGGACAAATATGAGACCTGGTGTGACTTCAAAGTCTCCTACGACAGATTTGAAGTAAAACAAGATTTCTATGACAAGGCAATATCCGATATCTTGGCAAAGCTGGAATGAACTATGAAAATACTTGTGCTTAACGGCCCTAACCTCAATATGCTCGGCATCAGGGAGCCCGAGATATATGGCAGTTTCACTTATAAAGACCTCGTCTCCCTTATTGAGGATCACTGCTCGGACAAAGGAATAGAGGTCAAGTGTCTCCAGAGCAATCATGAAGGTGATCTGGTCGATTACATACAGCAGGCTTATTTCGAAAAGTACGACGGGATCGTTATCAACCCCGGTGCTTACACCCATACTTCCGTTGCGCTTCTGGATGCGCTTAAGGCCGTTTCGCTTCCCGCGGTTGAAGTCCACATATCACATGTTGATGAGCGCGAGTCTTTCCGTCAGGTTTCCTATGTCTCATACTATTGCTCGAAAACCATAATCGGAAAAGGTTTCGACGGTTACATCGAAGCAATCGATTTTCTGTGCGGGAATGGCCCTTTTAATTAAGCAACTGCACGCACGTTGTGGTATTATCTTATCTGTTAAGAAATCTCAAGGAGGATAATATATGGCTAAGTTTTGTCATAACTGTGGCAGCCCGGTTAGAGAAGGCGCGGCATTTTGTGCTAATTGCGGCACTAAGCTGAATGCAGCTCCGGCTCCTGAAGCCGCTCCTGTAGCGGAGACAGCTCCCGTGGCACCGGCAGTGGAAGCACCTGTGGCAGAGCCCGCTCCCGTTGTTGAAGCAGCTCCTGTAATCGAACCCCAAGTAGAAACAGTACCCGTTATTGAACCTGCACCTGTTGCAGAGGCAGTAGTTCCGGCAGCAGTCGCACCGGCAGTAGAACCTGTCGCTGAGGCAGCTCCTGTTATTGAAGCAGTACCTGTCGCTGAGCCTGCACCGGTTGCAGAGGCAATACCCGTTGCAGAACCCGAGTATCCCGCAGCAGCTGCACCGGCAGTTGAACCCGCAGCACCTGTATATGAAGCTCAACCTGTTGAACCTGCACCTGTATATGAGCCGGCACCTGTTGCAGAACCCATTCCCGTTGCAGCAGTTCCTGCGGCAGCACCTGCTCCCGCACCCATAGCCCCCGTATCTACAGAACCGATGCCTTTCGAGGCACCTTCAGGTCCCGTTTCCACGGAGGCCCCTGCAGCTGAAACCCAGGCACCCAAGAAGAAGGGTAAAGGCGCACTCATCGCTATTCTCGTTGCAGTCGGCGTAGTCATGCTGGCACTCATCGGTGTCGGAGTCTGGGCCGTAATCAACGGCGGATTCGGCGGCAATATCCTCGAGCGCATCGAAAAGAAGGATAAGGTTGAATCCGGCAAGAAGTATGCCATCTATGACGAGGATTTCAATGATTATGTCGTTGAAGCAAGATGGTGGGACTATGATTCGACAATGGACAAGCCCGGTATGTATAACACCGATACCGAGACTCTCGCTTTCTCGATCGAAGTAAATGAGGATGCCGAAGCTGATATCTATTATGCTTATTACTACAGCAAGGATAAGGAATTCGACAAGGATGATCTCTCCAAGCCTATATACAGCAAGACGATCTCTCCTGAAGAATACGGCGACGGCAGAGCTTTCTACAACGTAGATTGTTCAAAGAAGATCCAGAAGGGTTATTACGTAGTAATTGTTGCTGCTGATGATTCTTTTAAGAAGCCTTATGTCGTAGCGTATGCTGACGTCAAGTAAGCCAATAGACAAATTGAATAAAAAAGAGGCTGTCCCGGATTTCCGTAAGACAGCCTCTTATTTTTTATGGATGGGGATAACCGAGAGCTTTAAGGAAGTCGTTTATCTCTTTTTCGGTTATTATGTCGTAATCGCTTGCGACCACGACCATAACAGTGTCGCCCTTGAGGAAGATCGCATCATGATATGGCGTGTATGTGTTGGTGGTATTGTTATCGCATCTTCCGTCGATCAGGACGTAAGCTGAATCACTTCCGATCTCGTGACTGCTTATACCGGAAAACTCTTCGGCATCAAATAAATGGTCATAGTTATCATAGTAGTAGTCAAACAATTCCCTGGCCGTTTTCTCATCTGCGCATTGGGAGTAGCTGAACTGATTATTCTTTTCGGAGGTGGCATCCAGATTGATCACGACCTTATAATCCGTGTCGTTATCAGAAAAAGAAAAACTGGTGTCAGCCATTGTCCGCACATCGGCTTCTTCGATCCCGATCGAATTAAGAGCGTTTAAGAAGGCTGCATCGTCAACAACGGGAAGCGCCGACATATCTACTTTCGGTTCATGCGTTATTCCCGCACAACCGGCGAAAAGCATAGCTGCCGTAAGTATAGAAGCACCTGTTAAAACGATGTCCGACGCCTTCATATTTATATCCTTGATTCCTTTCCTGTGCTCAAAACAAAGAGAACTATAACATAAATGGATTTGATTTAAAACTCAACAATAAGAGGCATGTGCTATAATCTATCGGCAGAGAAATGATAACTGTTTACAAAAGGAGCACATATATATGAAGAACAGGGGATTTATAAAAAGCCTTACGATCTTGGGACTTGTAACGGCATTTGTCATTGCGGGAACAGGATGTTCCAAAAAATTAACTTCAGATACGACTGTGACTGAAGCTTCTGCCCAGGAGACTATCGATCCGATGTCCTTTACTTTCATAGATGCGAAGATCCGAGATTATACTTTCAGCATTAATGAATACATGAGAGAGCATCTGTCAGAAGCTACGCAGAAGAAGACAGAAGGAAAGACAAATAACGGCATACCTGTCAACAGTACATATACCATTTCTCCCGACAGTAAATACGAGTCGCTCCAGATGGAGAAAAGACTTTCAAACGGCGTACAGGTTGACGAATATTTCAACATGGGAGATTCGGTCTTTGTCGCACGCACTACCATTTATGATGACGGGGATTACGAACCTGTAGAAAAGTACTATATCTTTGACGGCGGTCTATATAAGGTTGACGGATTAGCTGAGACAGTTACCAAACTTGCGGATTCCAATGATGAATCCTGGGCTTCAAAGAAGATGGAACTCGACTTATATTTTTCGTTCGATGAGATAAGAGCGATATATGGCTAATGATCGTTCTGAATCAAATCAGAGCAGTTTTGAAGGTTATTCTTTAGGGGAGGGCGTCAAAGACGGCCTTCCCATAGGTTTAGGCTATCTTTCAGTTTCATTTACTTTTGGGATACTTGCCGTATCAAAGGGCCTTTCCTGGATCCAGGCAGGTCTTATATCTCTGACGAATATTACTTCGGCAGGACAGGTCGCAGGACTCGGCATAATGACGACCGCAGGCGGGATCCTTGCTATGATCATTTCCCAGATAGTCATTAATCTGCGCTATTCACTGATGGGCATAGCGCTTTCGCAGAAAGCTGATAAGTCAATGACACCTCTGTTAAGGATCCTTCTGGCCTATGGCATTACAGATGAGATCTTCGGTGTGGCAGTCAGCAAGAAATACGAATTCGGTGCCAGGTATTTTTTCGGACTCACAATACTTCCTGTGATCGGGTGGGTGGCCGGTACCGTAATAGGCGCGATCCTGGGTCAGGTCTTCCCGGAATTCATTACGAACGCCCTTGCCATCGGAATCTACGGTATGTTCGTGTCGATCGTCCTGCCGAAAGCCAAGCACGATAAAGTGATACTTAACGTCTCGCTTTTATCCTGTATATTATCAAGTGTTTTCTTCTATGTTCCGGTCCTGTCTGAACACATAACCCAGGGCTTTGCGATCATCATCTCTGCTGTTGTGGCAGCACTTGCCGGTGTTTTAACCAGGAAAAAGCTGGAAGGTAAGGGCGGAACTGCAGCTGCAGTTGTTTTTGGAGTCCTGATATTCGGGCTGATGATCTTTCTGGCTCCGAACTTTACCGATGCCGGTTCTTCATCTGTAACTGAGGATATAAGAGGTTCTCTTGATAACAGGATCTTTATTCCGCTTCTTATCGTCATGGCGCTTACAACCTATCTTGTGCGCATGATCCCTTTTGTCTTATTCCGGAAAAAGCTCGAAAAGCCTTCCGTCAAAGCATTCTTCGATTACATCCCTTACACGGTTCTTTCCGCAATGACATTTCCTGCGATCCTTTATTCCACGGGCTCATTTATAGCGGCGGTCATCGGTTTCGGCGTTGCCATGATCCTCGGCTTTTTCGAGAAGTCGCTCATTGTCGTTGCGGTCGGCGCATGCCTTGCCTCGCTTGCGTCAGGCGTCGTCCAGATGTATATCATGTGAAGATGTCAGGCTTTTTCGATAGTGTTCCGCGCCTGTGACTAATTTGAGACTATTTCGCCCTTGTTTACTATATAAAAAAGTCATTTTCGATCCAAAATGACTTTTTAGAGAGTTTTTTCTAAACAATTAGTAACAAAAACAGAACTTGAGTATTAAGAACGTCAGGAAAAAATAATGGAGCCCCCATCCGGATTTGAACCGGAGACCTCATCCTTACCATGGATGCGCTCTACCTGCTGAGCTATAGGGGCAAGTAAAAGCTTATGAAGTATAACACAGTAATATGTGCTTGACAATAAATCAGCACGGAAACCATCCCTTAAAATGTTGACAATGTCCGGTAAAGATTATACAATCATTTAGCATTTTGCACCCGATATTACGGAAGATGGAGAAGTCGCCTAGCCTGGTCGAGGGCGCACGACTGGAAATCGTGTAAACCCCAAAAGGGTTTCGAGGGTTCGAATCCCTCCTTCTCCGCCAAAAATGCAACGGGCGTCGTAAAAAGTCAATATATTGAGGGTTTGTGGGATTCTTGAAGGTTCGTGAGAACAGGGTTTACCACCAACTTACCACTTTTTTCGACAAGATCATAAAAGATACGCCCATTAAACAACAGCGATCGGATTAAATTCCGGTCGCTGTTTTATCATTTATATGGAATGGTTATGATTCCGGTCTTCCCAACGTTGTTTTCTTTTTAACTTCTTGAGAGCTACTTCATCTTTATCCCTTCGCAGGTAGAAAATGATTGCAGAAATTACTCCGCAAATAAATGTCAGGATGACACTGGCAGCCGATGCCCTGTTATAAAGATAACTGCCCGAGAAAGCCTGATTCTGAATATACATGAGCATGGTAAGTCCGGCGTTGTTGCAGTGTGTCCCAATGATCATCATCGGAACGTCGTACAGCTGCAGTCCGGCTATTGTTGAGACAACTATAAAGTACGTCAGGATCGGGCGCATGCAGGGTAGAGTTATCTTGAAGAATGTCTGGATCCTGTTGGCACCATCAATCTCTGCCGCTTCAAAAATCTCTGTTCCGATACCGAGAATACCCGTGATGACCAATACCATCGTGGAACCGAAGTACATGTAAACGTTAATGCCAATAATGAGCCACTTGACCGACCATTCATGACTGAAATAATCGTAGTTTTCGCGCTGTACACCGAACAGATTTGCAAAAAGATTGCAGAGGTCGTTGATTGCGCCCTTTGGATATCCGAATAAAGCTGCGAACAACTGGGCGAGCGCAACGCCTGTAATTATGCTTGGCATATAGAAAAGTATCTTGAATAATCCCTTGCCTTTTATCCTCATTTTTCTGTCTGTGAACCAGGCAGCGAAAAGCAGCGCCAAAAAGTATTCCGGTATTACGCTGATTCCCCACAAGATCCAGGTGTTAGTGAATGCTTTTTTGAAAGAAACAGACTTGAAAACATCCTCATAATTCTGATACCACGGCTTACCGACAGTGGTCAAAAAATGCCATTCCGTTCTTCCAGCCCCCTTAAGATCCGTGAATCCGAGTATCAGGGTATTAAGTGTCGGATAGAGCTGGAAAACCAAAAATGCCACAACGAACGGGATCGAGAAAAGGTATCCGTATTTGGCGTAATCGACCAGTTTCTTTTTTCGTATAACAGATTTCATAAATGCCTATAAGTTTCAGACCGTATCCGTCTCAACCGGTGCGGAGATAAATGAGCAGCTTCTAAGCTTGCCTGCTGCTTTGTCTCCGTATTTTTCTTTGTGTTGCCTTTCGTATTTGATTCCGATCTCATAGATCTCGTTCATCATGGACTTCATCTCATCGTCATCGAGATAAAAAGTTGAAGTGCCAAAAGCCAGTTGGTCTTTATTGAAATCCTCACTTGTATTTTCCCCATGTTTTTTCTCATAAAGACAGAACTTATTATATATATCCATCAGGTACTGATAGGTCGCATCAGACAGAACAAGATTGGATACGAATCCTCTCTGGTTATCAACGAGCAGACGCTCCGTTCCGCCCCTGACTTTCCGTTCTTCCTTAACGAGAATGGCCCTTCCTTCAATCAGAAAATTAATATGCCTGTATAAGGTTCTTCTCGGAATATCCGTAAGATATTCAGCAATCTCTTTGGTGGTTGCTTCACCATTGATCGCCATGTACTGCATGATCCTCATCCTGACCGGATTCGACAAAACTTCGGTATAATCCATTTTTTTACCTCTTGGTGATTGTTGCTTTTTATATTAGTGCCATTTTTGGCACAGGTCAAGAATTTGTAAAATGCTCAACTATAATCTGACCTTTAGCTTCCATATTGTTCTGATAATTCTTAGCGCACACCTCAAATAATGTTGCATTTCGGTGTATTTATATCAGATATAAGACTAAATGCTGAAATCTTGTCCAATTTCGACCTCTCCCACTACTAATAAGTGAAGGAACAATTATTTCAAACATTAAGGATCTCTCCTTTGTCATCTGGAATTATCTCCAGCTTGACTCTTGAGGGATTTCAAGAGTAGGACAGAATTAACTAAATGCAATAATGCCTGCCCTCCTTCTCCGCCAATAGAAGACCCCTGAAGTATGTTTCGCTTCAGGGGTCTTTTTCCTTATTCCTCTTTAAGTATCCTTACCGGCTCAAGCTTTGTTATGCTCCTGCCGCTTAAGAAGGCGGTAATTATGGCACACAAAAGGATGATCGCAGCTGTTATGACGAACCAGATAATGTCGGTCCGGAAACTTATCTGTCTGATCCCGAAGAATGAGAAGACCACGAGGAACAGCTTGTTTGATATAGCTAAATGCATAATGATTCCGAGGACGATTCCGACCGTGATGGTCGGGAGGTTCGTCATGAGAGTTCTTCTGATGAGCTCACCAGAAGTGTATCCCAATGCTTTTGACACGCCGAGGTCGGTTCTCTCACGGATGACCTGTGCTCTCGTAAGGAGGAGCTGTGTGAGGATGACTACGAAGCAAGTTGCTATTATGAAGATTACGCAGATGCCTTCCATAGCCTTGATAACCGTCTCGATGGATGAACTCATGATGTCTTCGCCAAGCGCGAAAGTATAATCAGGATAATCCTTTTCCCACTGCTTCTTTATCTCCTTTGCTTTGGCAGGATCGTTAAGATAGATCATGGCTGTATCATACTTTAATCCGGAGTTGATGCGCTTTGCACCTTCTTCGCTCATGAGTGCCTTTTTACCGGTGTTGTTCATCTTCTGGTCGATTCCTGAAACGGTGTATGGAACCGTGCCGGAATCAGTCATTGATTTTACGTTGACGATATCGCCTAACGTTACATTAAGATTGTCTGCTTCGACTGATGTAAGAACGATCTCGTTTTCGTTGTTGGGGAGATGGCCTTCAAGAAGATAGTTGTTTTTGATGTTTTTTACATCGCTGAACACATCGATGCCCAGAGATTCCGTATTCTCCTGATATGAGACTTCGATCGTCTTTAATGAAGTCTTAGTGTTAATGCTCTGAACATTGGGATCTTTACGCAGTTCATCGATAAAGTCTTCATCGCCGGAAGCGCTTGCCTGAATATCTGCGATCTCAATGCCGACAATCTTAAGAAGCATCTTGTTGTCGAGTGCCCAGTTCTGGAATAGGGCAAAGCCGACACATGTGGATGTGGTAAGGACTGCCACGATCAACACGATGAAGATGCTCTTTTTCATAGCACCGAAGTTGTTCTTGCAGGCAATGGCGAGTCCCAGAGGGAGACGGCTCGTCTCGAGCGGAAAGTGGTTCTTTTTAAAGTTATGTGCCGTAATGCCGCTTCTTAAGGCTTCCAGTACAGAGAGTTTCTTATAAGATCTTGTTGCGATGAATGCGCCGAACAGCACAAAAAGAGGGATGCTTACGAGTGTGCAGACAAGCGCAGGAATGTTTATTTCACTGGAACCTGACAATCCGTTCAGCATACCGGACAGACTGCTTAAAGGCGCACTGCAGATTATTCCTGCCCCGATGCCTGCACATGTTGCGATGATGCCGATGATCATCTGCTCTGTTACGCATGCCAGACGAAGGCTCTTTGAGGTGTAGCCTGCTGCCTGCAGAAGTCCGATGTTTTGTGTGTTGAGCTCGATGAAATTTTTGATCGAAAAGTGCATGATGATGACGGACATTGCGACCAGGAGAAGCGTAAATACCATGATGAGTGAACTCGCGATCTTCGATACTGCAGTAGTCGCCATTTCCATGGTTTCCAATGTAACCGTGAATACCGACAGTTCGCCGGGGAGAGCTCTCTGAACTGCTAATTCATACTCATCAATGTCTGTGCCTTCTTTGGTATCTGCATAAGCTATTACCATTCTGCTCATCTCATCCGAATCAGCGGTAATCTGCTCGAAAACATCATGACTTACCAGCGTATATACTCCGCTGATGTTCATTGTTGTCGCGAAATACAGATTCTCAACATATCCGGCTACTTTGAACTTGTGCTCTTTTCCGCCGACGGTAATGCTGTAATCCTCACCGATGCCGATGGTGTAAGAGAGGTAGTAAGGCAGGATGATCTCGTCATCTTTGATGTTTTTGAATTCTTCAGGGAATGCGTTGAGTTCAGTCAGCTGTGAGGAATCAAATATATGAAACTCATTGGACATTGCATCCTCTTCGGTCATGCTGCCGTAATAATAATCGGCTGCAGTCCAGACGGAAGTGACGATCTCGCATTTTTCTGTGGCATCTATGGATTCGATAGTGTCTTTCAGTTCTTCAGCACTGATATTCGTGGTGCCTACGAACAGGTCAGAGGAATGATATTTTTCTTCACATTCCCGCATTGATCTTTCGCCTGCCAGGATCAGTGAGATGCTGGAGAACATGAGCACAGCCGACAGGAAGATGAGCGCAAAAAGGATCGCAACTTCGCCTTTATGTTTTTTGATATTGTTTTTTGCTATGAAAAATAACGGATACATATTTACCACCCCATGTTGCCTAGGAAATTTCGGAGCTGCCTGTGACGTTCTTTGTTCTCGCCGCCGTAAGGCTCAAGTGTTATCTCGTCGCAGATGATGCCGTCTCTTAAATAGAGAATGCGGTTGCCCCGTTCAGCTGCAGCGACCGTATGGGTTACCATTACGATGCTCTGGCCTCTTCTGTTCATGTCTGTAAGGACATCAAGTACCGCTTCTGTATTCTGTGAGTTAAGAGCGCCGGTCGGCTCATCGGCAAAGAGAATCTCGGGTTCGTTAATTACAGATCTTACGAGTGCGACTCTCTGCTTTTCGCCGCCTGATAACTGGTTGGGGAACTTGCCGTAGCAGTTCTCGTCGAGTCCGACCTGCATTAAAAGTTTCCTGGCGCGCTCAGCGATCTCTTTTCTGTTCTTGCTCTTTAAAAGCCCGGATACGATGATGTTGTCCATGACGCTCATGGTGTCGTTTAAGTAGTTCTGCTGGAAAACGAATCCGCAGTGCTTTCTTCTGAAGAGCGCCAGCTTATCGTTGTTGTATCCGGAAATCTCTTCGTTTCCGTATAAAATCGATCCGAGGCTCGGGCGGTCCATGCCGGAGAGCGAATAGAGGAGTGTGCTCTTGCCTGCGCCGGAGTCTCCCATTATTACCGTGAAGTCGCCTTTTCTGATCTCGAGATTGAGATTCTTTAAAACATGCTGCTGTACGCTCTCGTTGGAGAATGACTTGCAGAGGTCTGTTGCTTTAAGTACTGTTTCCATATTCATTTTTCCCTTTCGGTTTTTGGTTGTCAGAATTCTTACACTGCGATTTTACGACTCGATTGGGAAGAATACTTTACACAGACCTTGTTCAATCCTTAACTGTTTCTTACAAGGGGACCTCAGGATGTTTTGCCCGGGAATTGTTGTGCTATACTCGGAATATGAATTATAACTGCTTAATAATCGATGACGAATCTGATCTTTCCCGCATGACGCAGGAGTACTTCGAGATGTTTGGAGTAACCTGTGCCGTATGCGCTTCTTCAGATGAATGTCTTTCTTTTCTGAAAGAAAATACAGCCGATCTGTTCCTTCTGGACATCAATCTCGGCAATGAGAGCGGCTTTGCTCTTTGCAAGACATTGAGGGAAACATATGATACGCCGATACTCTTCATCTCTGCACGCCAGAGCGATGATGACGTCCTTGTCGCCCTTAACATCGGCGGTGACGATTATATTAAGAAACCTTACACTCTGAGTGTCCTCCTGGCTAAAGTTAAAGTGCAGCTCAAGAGGGTTGAAGCGATGAAGCAGCTTGGGAGCACTAAAGTTCAGGCTTCGGATGAGAACTTCACGATCGATCCGGCAACCATGAGCTGCACCGTTGAAGGAAGGACAGTATCTCTGAAGTCAAAAGAATTCTCGCTCCTTTCATGTCTTTACGCTCACAGGAACACCATTGTCACAAAAGAAAAGCTGTTTGACGAGGTGTGGGGAGACTCATTTTATTCGGACAGCACTCTTAACGTACACATACGCCGTCTGCGCGAGAAGATCGAATCTGATCCAAACGAACCGAAATACATAAAGACAGTCTGGGGCACCGGGTACATCCTGGAGACGGATTAATGAAGATCAGGATAATCGCGATCCTTTATACAATACTTATCCTCATTGCAGGTCTTGTGCTCTGGAACAGGATCGATAAGGGAACGTCTTATTCCATCGACATGCTTGATCTCAATACGAAGCGCGATGAGATTGAGAACAAGCTTCATGAAGGCACCGGCATCGAAGAACTGGAAAAGGAATACGGATGCGAGATCATTCTGGTCTCGGATGACAGTTATCAGTCCGAAAACAATTACTTCATAAAGGAAGGAATGTCGGTTTTCGATTACCGGGAAGAAGGTGTGATCGCAGGCAAGATAGCCTTCAATGCCAGGGCGGAAGAGTACAGGACCATGACAAATAATGCGCAGATCCAGCTTCTGTGCCTGCTTGGAACAGCGTATGCTGCAGGATTACTGCTTCTATTCATCATTTGGTATTTCTATATAAGACCTTTTAATAAACTTTCGGATTTTGCAGCCAGCGTATCGAAGGGAAATCTCGATGTTCCCCTTAACATGGACAGGCATAATTATTTCGGAGCATTTACGGAATCTTTTGACCGCATGAGGGAAGAACTGAAGCTGTCTTCCGAGCGTGAAGCGGCTGCTAACAGGAGCAAACAGGAACTCGTCGCAGAGCTCTCTCACGATATCAAGACTCCGGTCGCGACCATTAAAGCTACATGCGAAGTAATGGAGATCAAATATACGGAGCCTGACGTTCAGGAGAAAGTATCCGTTATAAAATCCAAGGCTTCGTCTGTAGAGCAGCTCATCGACAACATGTTCAGGGCAACGCTTGATGACCTCGATGAACTGAAGGTGACTCCGCGTGAGGAAAGCTCGCTTATCATCAATGACATTCTTAACGATCTCCGCTTTTACGGAACGGTGGAGCAGAAAGGCCAGGTCCCGGAATGTCTTATCGTTGTGGACAGATTAAGACTCGAGCAGGTAATAGACAATATTGCAGGCAATTCATTCAAGTATGCGGGCACCGCGCTGGAAGTGGATTACAGGTCGGGTAAGGATAATATCAGCGTGATCTTATCCGACAGGGGTCCCGGTGTTCCGGATGATGAACTGGCAATGCTGACGACGAAGTTCTACCGCGGTTCCGATGCATCAGAATCAGGCAAGGACGGAAGCGGATTGGGTCTTTATCTTGCGTCGAGATTCATGGAGAAGATGGGCGGCGGTCTCGAATTAAGGAACCGTGAGGGCGGCGGATTCACGGCCGAGATAATAATCCGGAAAGTATGACAGGGGATAATGATCATATGGAAAAAACGCTTTACGTATCAGATCTTGACGGAACTCTGATGAGAAACAATGAGAAGCTTTCCCGATATACGGTAAGCGTGATCAATGAGCTGGTCGAAAAAGGACTTTCATTCACTTATGCCACTGCAAGATCCGTCGAGAGTGCCCGCGCCATCACGGGTGACCTGAAACTTAAGCTCCCTGTAATTACAAGAAACGGTGCTGTTCTGGCTGACAACACGACAGGGAAACATCTTAAGAAGTCAGTATTTACACAAGACGAAGTGGATCTTCTGAAAACGATGCTCCCCGAGATATCCTCATGCGGATTCGTGTCGTGTTTTATCGAAGATGACATAATGATCCGGACTTACATGCCGGGCGAGCATACTGAAGGTCTTCAGGGATATATCGATTATTATGAGAACGATCCGACTTTGCGGAAAGCAGACGATCTGAATGAGTTGTATTGCGGTCTTCCGGGATATGTCACCATGATAGGCGAGAGGGAGAAGATTGCTCCCATATATGAAAAAACCAAGGAATATAAGGGCTGGGAGAGCATGTTTCAGAAGGATACATACCGGGATGAATACTGGCTCGAGATATGCCCGCAGAATTGTACGAAGGCAAAAACGATCCTGAAACTCAAAGAAGAGCTCGGGTATGAGAAGCTCGTGGTATTCGGGGATTCACCTAATGATATTTCCATGTTCAGGATCGCAGACGAATCCTATGCGGTATCAAATGCACTGGATGAATTGAAACAGATTGCCACTCAAATAATCGGAAGCAACGAAGAGGATGCTGTCGCGAATTTCCTGAAAGAAAGACTTAATAGCCCATCTCCTTGAGTTCTTTTACGATGTCGACATAGAAGTTTGCGATATCCGTTACTTCATCTTCTGAGGAAGGTGCCCGTGAAGTGAATCTTCTGCGCCTTATGTCAACGACATCGGCATGTGAGACGCCTCTGTAGGAAGGTGTCGTGTGCACGCCTTTGAAATTAGCCCATTTGGCAGAAGCGACAGATACCATGCCGTCGTTATCACCGTCAAATCTTCTTATGACCGGGTAGGTTATGCAGAAGAACGGATCTGAGAATGACCCCTTGCATTTGAAGGCATAACTCTGGCAATAGATATTATCCGGAGCAGGGTTATCGATATTGAACTGGCGTGCTGTTTTTGTTGTGAACAGATCAAAACAATCGTAGCTGTCAGGATGCTTGTCGCCTAAGATCTTCATCCAGACGTCAGTGCCCCATGCAGCGGTCTTTACCATCCATTTTGGGGCCTTCATCAGAAAATCGACTGTTTTTGAACCGTGATGCGGAGTGTCGATCGTGGTTACTGACGCGACCTTGTCTTTATAACCGTGATTAATGAGATATCTTGCTTCAAGTCCGCCCTTGGAATGCGCGAGGATATTGACCTTCTCGGCACCGGTTATCTCTAGGATGTTATCGAGGCTTTTGGCAATGATGTCAGCGTTGCTTTCCACGGAGCCTACCGAATCCTGATGACCGAAGAAGACTCTCGCGCCCTGGGATTCCAGCGTTTTCGGAACCCTGCCCCAGTAGCACAGGTGTTTTCTGTCGCGGAATCCCATTCCGTGTACCATGAGTAATGGATATTTCAGACTGCAATCGTTGCTCATATAATCCTCTCCCTAAGGTTTCCGACCTTAAGGGGAGTATAACGCGGTATTATACAATGTTCAATACTGAATTTTGTTTAAGAGCTCTTTTCCTCAATATTGCCACAGGAATCTGACTTTCCGCGCCATATTTTAAGCGCGAAGAAAGCGATAACAAGACCTATAGCCGTTACCACAAGGCTTACTATAAGCATGAAGTGCGGACCTTTGATGTCCAAAAGCCTTCCGCAGATGAGACTGCTGAAGACTCCTCCGAGAGTGATCGAACAGTTGATGTAAGCCTGTCCTTTGACCTGGTCAAACCTTTCCATAGTCTGATTTACGAAGTAGGCCGATACGGGAATAAACAGCGCATATGCGAACATCTGCATTGCCTGGCTTATGTAGACAAGCACCATGTTCGGCGCCAGAAGCATCAGAAGGGTCTTTACGAAAAATGCTGCGCCTGCGAAAAGGAGAAGGTTCCTGCAGGATGCTTTCTTCATGATCTTATCGATCAGGGCCATGGTAGGGAGTTCTAATAGAGCTGCTATGAAAACTGCCGTTCCCATGGATGCTTCCGTACCGCCCAACGGCGTGATTATCTGGATCATGTAATCGTTTATCGCATTATGCGCGAAGAAAAAGCATACCGCACCTACTACGAAAAGCATGAATGAAGGATAAGTCTTTATGAAGCTGAACAGGTTATTGTGAGCGACTTCGGTTCCGGCAGGTTTTGAGACCACGGCTGAAGGTTTCTTAAAAAAGTACAGTACGATCAATGCTACAGTAAGGAAGATAATGTCCAATATCATGAGTATGCTCACTCCGAATCTTCCAATGGCCATACCCGTAAAAACTGACGTGATGGCAAATCCCACGGAGCCCAGACCTCTTGCGAGACCGAAATAGATGTGGCAGCCGGCTGCTTCATATTCAAAATACATCGCTGTCAGTATCGGCTGATATACCATCTGTACCATATAGATAAGCGCAAAGATGATGAATATCACGACTATCCCGTTTTTGATGATGAGAAGAAGAACGGATCCTGCCAGAAGCAATGCCGTAGATGCCATCGAGACGTTGCGGTTTGTGAGTTTTCCCTGCTTATCGATCAGTCCTGCTACTAAAGGCTGGAATATAACGGAGAGGACGTTGGCCAAAGCAAGTGTGATTCCGATAAGCGTGTTTGAGAATCCCTTTTCGAGCAGGAAAACGGATGCATACGCGTGTATTCCGCTATATACGGCGAAATACGTCGCATTGATTATGATGTATCTTAACGTCCAGAATTTCTTTGTTTGTGACATAGAAGACCTGCTTAAGTATTCTGCGAATCATTATACATTGTTAAAGGGTATCCGGTTGTCATATAACCTTGTTCCATGACATAATACTATGGTTATTAATCGTAAGAATGATTTGGGAGAAACAATGTTTGCTATCAGAAATTTTTCAGATCTCATGATAAATCCTTTTCTGCTGCTCTTTATAGCGGTAGTTGCTTTTGTCATCTCGTCTTTAATTCATACATTGATGAATTTTGTTCTCGCACCGGTGTTCTGTTTTAAAGTTACGGAATTCAGAGTTTTCGGTCTGACTTACGAGAAGCAGCGTAACGGGAAATGGGAATACAGGGGGAATAAGCACAATATAGGTTTTATGGCCTCGTGCATTATTGATGTTGATAAATGCAAAGGCATGGATAACGATAAGCTGACGTCAAAGGAGGCTGCATTTCTGCTCACTATAGCGCTGGCCGATATCCTGATTGCAGGGGCCGGACTTATCGGAGGCATTTATGGAGGACTGAATATTAAGTCAACGTTCATGGCTTCAGTCTTATATTGGTTTTGTGTATCGCTTTTTATTTTTGTCATGATCAGGGCAGTCATTAGTTTCTATGTTGTCATCAAAGTCAATTCGAAAAACACACTTGGAGGTTATGCCCAGGCGGCCATAGGAAAGATCAGGGCAGGTATCCCCTTTGAGAAACTCGATCTTAAACCGGTATCAGAGCTTAAATTAAAAAAAGTGACTTATATGGAGAGAATAGTCTATTTTCCATTTTACTTTGCGTATCTTGATGCCAGCGGGAGATTCGATCTGATGCCCCCGGCTGTAGAAGAAATAGAGAGTTTGTTAAAGACAACCTCTAACAGCAGACCCGAGCTGGCCGTATGCATTACTCTTGTTTACTATTATTCATATCATTGTATATCTCCGTCAAAAGCCAAGGATTATTACAACAGGGCAGGGGATACTCTTGCCCGGGATACGGATACCAACGGGATGCGCGTTAAGGGTTTTTACGAGCTGAACTGCTTCGGAAATGCCCAAAAAGCCAGGGAGTGTCTGAATAATGCTTTGGCGAAGATCGATACTTTCTCGATCGGTTCGGAAAGAGATTATGAGAGAGTTCTGCTCGCAAGACTTAGTGATGCGATCGAACGTTTTCAGGGTCAGTAAAAAACATCAATATATCTGCCTTGTATTTTATGACTATTAATAGGAACAATTATCAGACCTTTTTGATAGAAGTTGAACAAATTTAATAAAAATGCCACATTTCCGACATATTTCGCTTTTTAATATGTTATAATTCACGCGAAACATGGAGGAATAGTTTTAAAATGAGTTTTTTAGGCAGAGCACTTAAAGTTTTCAGCGGCGTAACGGCTGCTGCTCTTGCCATTCCTTTCTTTGCTTTTCAGGTTAATGCAGATTCATATTCCGGTATCACGATCGACGGCGATTTCAGCGATTGGGACAGCGTAGTCAAGTACGACTGTTTAAGCGATAGCAGCCATGTTAACGAGGTCGCAATGGTCTGGGACGGTGACTGGATCTATATCTATATGGATGAGGAACAGCAGAATTCCGCTTCATGGTCAAGCGATCATTGGAATACACACGGCCAGTTCAACATTAAGACCGATCTTGGTTACGTATTGGTTATTTCCGTTATTGATAATGGAGCTGCCGGAAACATCATCGAGGTTACGGATGTAGAGACAAATGAGATGTACACCGCAAATAACGGTGGTATCAAGGTGGCATTTAACAGTGAGTATTCCACCTGGCTGGCTCCGTCGCTTACCGAGATAGCCATTCCTTCATCCTTGCTGCCCCAGTATTCTTCAACGATCAACTTCGGATACTATCTGGGCGGCAACATCATCAGAGATGTTGCTGATTGCAGCGGCAGCATTCATCATGTCGATCCCACGGATCCGACCGATCCGACTGATCCGACAGACCCCACAGATCCAACTGACCCTACGGATCCCACTGATCCGACGGAGCCCACGGATCCTGATGATCCGACACCGACACCGGGTCCTTATAATGACGGTTCCGGAATCGTTATCGACGGTGACTATCACGACTGGGATTACTATCCTGTAATCACCATCCAGTACGATACTGCCGGTATGAACAATAACTATAACGATGCCGAAGGTTCCATTTACCAGAGAGACGGAATTGCTTATGTTCACTGCATTGCCAATGAATTCAGCAAGCAGGATACCGGTTATAAGTACGGTACCGAATTCCTTGAGGTAACGGTTATTTTCGGATATACACACACCAAGCTTATTGCAGTCGAGCTTGCACCCGATGGCAGCCTTGACTGGAGCGCCAACGAAGTGCGTTCCATGTCAGAAGGAACACATCATTATGCGCTGTTCTATTTTTCGGATGCCAGGTTATCCAAGAACATCAACGATATCAATTATCTTGACCACTATCTCGGAGACATGTACGTCACGATAGAAGATCACCAGGACGAGACAGAGTTCTGGTTTGATATTGCAAAACTTGCTGAATGCGGACATATAGAAACTTCCGAATCAGAATCAATATTTGTCCATTTCCACAGAGTCGGATGGCCCATGCTTGAGACATCAGGAGTATCGACCGGCCCGATTTTTGTAGCCCTGTTATCTACAGTGGCTGTGGGTTCATACATCACCCATAACCGAAGAAAGAAGGGCAAATGACATATATAATCTCCGCCGCAGTAATAGCCTTGTGGATTTGGCTACTTCAGGTACTTAGAAAAGCAGGGCTCAGGTTTTGGAGATATCTTCTGGGGTCATGCGGAGTTTTCCTTTTGTTTATGATACTTTTAAAGCCGTGGCTCGTTCTGCCTCTGGCAAGGCTTGTTGCTGCAATAGCCGGTATATTCGGTAAGGTATCAGGCTTTTATCAGGCATATTACCGTTACGGTGTTATCTTTATTGAATCGGCCAAGGGTGCCATCACGGTCAACATTGACCTTGAATGTTCCGGATTCATTGAGATAGCGGCTTTTGTATCACTGCTTTCTTTCTATGCGGTATATAACATTCCTGAGCGCATCTATGTTGGCGTTATAGGTTTCCTTTATACACTTCTTACCAATTCTTTGAGAATAGCCGTCATCTGTACCATGATCCATTTCCTCGGAACGGATTATTACTATGTGGCACACACCATTGTAGGAAGGATCATTTTCTATGTGCTTCAGGTCATCCTGTATTTCTTTGTATTTACCAAGGCCCATGTCCTGAAAATGAAGACCGGTGATTTCGCATACACAAAGAAAGAAGAAATCGGGGAAAAGAGCGGGGGTGAAGCACCGTGAACAACATAATGACTCACCTTGTAAATCCTTTCTTCTTCTGGCTCGCGTGGATAATCATTCCTCTGATTGTTGAGGTTATCCCTTCCATCGGTTCTTTTTTTGTGTTGCTTCATCATAAACATAAGAAGGAAAAGATGGAAAGACCTGCCATCTGGCCTGATATAGTATTGATCATTCCTGTCTACAATTCCGAGAACAGCCTGGAAGGATGCCTTGAATCGATCAATCAGAGCGACTATCCGAATGATCACATAGAGATCTATCTTGTAAACAACATGAGCCAGGATAAGAGCTTTGAAGCTTTTGCAAGAGCGCAGAATGCGTTCCCGACCCTCCGTATGAACTGGCTCAATTCAGATCAGGGAAAATCCAGAGCACTGAATCTTGCCATCTATAACAGCAAGGGTACCTATCTCATCAATATCGATTCTGACGGTTACCTTGACAGATATGCTCTTTCGAACATGGTCCTGTATCTCGAAAATCACCGTGAATATACATGTCTTACGGGTTCGATCCTCATAAGACCGGACAAGATCGAGCATTACAAGTCTTTTAAATCCAGACTGTTCAGAAGGATAGAATTCTGCGAGTATGCGCAGGCATTCCTTGCAGGAAGAAACTATGCTTCCGAGACAAATACGATGTACACGCTGTCAGGAGCTTTTTCGGCATTCAGGATGAGCTCTATCCGTAAGTCCCACCTGTATAATACGGAGACAATTTCGGAGGATACCGAGATTACGTTCCAGATGAGATACATTCAGAAGCAGAAGGTCGGAATCTGTGTTGATGCTATTTATTACACAGACCCCATCGAAGGCGTCAACAAGCTCTATACACAGCGTCAGCGCTGGCAGAGAGGATCCCTCGAAGTAGCAAGGCTTTATCCGCAGAGCAAGCTCAGGCCATGGAGATTCGTGAAAGACACGAACATCCATACTCTGCTCTTCGACCACACATTCGCATTCCCGAGAATGATCTGGTATCTGGCACTTATAGTCCTCATGGCATACGGTTATTCGAGCACGACGGTATTGTTATCCATGGGAGCCATATTCCTTTTCTACATCTTCTGCGGATACCTTTATTTCTACATAGGACAATACTTGTTAAAGCCTTTCCCTGATATACGGGAATACTACCGGAAGCAATGGGCCGTGGTCGCGCTTCTGCCTTTCTACAATTTCGTGGTCTTCTTTATCAGGCTTGCAGGAATAATAAACAGCATCAATACAACGAGCAGCTGGAAAACAGATACCCTTACTAGAGAGTTCGAGAAGTTCCGCTTAGCAGCAAGAGAACAGCTTGGAAAGGTTTCCGGTCTGATAAAAAAGTTCAGGGAACTTGTCAATTACGAGGAAGAATACTATGAATAAACAATCGAGGAAAACGCTTATTCTTATTACCGTCGGTGTAATTGCCATGGCATTGCTCTTATCTGCATTTGCCATCTGGCAGATCCACAATTACGAGCAGGGCGTGGCAGAGCTCTATGCACAGGAACAGGACGGTTATGTCGAGATCGTTGCAAGGCAGATCGAGCTTTATGGTGACATCGCGGGCGATGCATTCGTTGAAGACACCATCAAGATGCTCGACTCTACCTCCCAGCGTTACTGGACGCTCGATAACTCAGAATATTTTCTTTTCGTAAAAAGCATAAGTGAGACAAATGTTTATAAGTCTTTCTCGACGGACACGTTCTATAACACGCAGAGTGCCCAGGTTTTTTTGGGAACCCTGGTAAAGGGAAGAGTCAGGCACTCGATCATTACTCTCGAAGGAACGAAATACGTCGCGTCAGGAATAATCTTCGAGTATGCGGGTACCGATTACAGATTATGCCTTCTCACAGATTATGAGATCATGCTGACCAATAATGCTTACTTAAGCAGCAAGCTCTATCTGCTTATCGTGCTCATACTCCTCATTGCTCTTCTGGTAATAGCTGTAATCTACTTTACTGTAAAACTCATTGAAGCCAGACGGAAAGTCGAGAGCATCAAGGAAGTTAATTCAGAACTTAATAACTACATTGATTATCTTGATAATGTAATCATGGGAAGGAACCAGGCCGCCATTATTACGGGAGAGGGCAAGATATTAAGACTTCTCCACAGGGTTGACGAAAGAGGCGTATATCCCTGCGCCTTCATAAAGATAAAACTCGACGTTGGTTCCATGATGAGCTTCTATTCTGAATGCAGCAAGCTTTTGGGTGACGATGTTGTATGGCTCAGATACCGTAAGGACGGATTTATGCTCGTCTTCGGAGGAAAGACCGCTGAACAGGCCATGAAGATAGTTGAAGATAAACTTCCGAAGGATAAGATCCCGGAAGATATCCTTGCTTATAACACAGATGAAATGACATACGCCACATATTTGTACGAAGCGTTGGTCAATACTTGAGGAGGGAGAAAAATGCTCAGATATTACAGGATTAAAGCTTATCTTAATGCCAGTCACTTTGTTGTATTTGACGGAAAAAAAGGTGATACGCATCCTCATACGTGGGAGTTTGTGGCTACTGTCTATACTACCGGAAACAACATCATTAAGTTTACCGAACCTGAGAAGATGATAATGAAGGTTTTCGAACCTTATCAGAATCAGGTATTGAATGACATAGATCCTTTTTCTGCCATCATTCCTTCACTCGAGAACATTACGGAATACTTCGCAAAGCAGATCGATGAAGCAGTAAAACCTTTTGAATATCACTTAAGAAGGTTTGAAGGGAGCGAGACACCCGTCAGAACATACGGAGTCAGATTTCCTGAAAAACACGGCATTGAAGATGAGAATGAGGCAGACGAAGTTGAAGCTGCTTTAGGAAGACTGGAGAGAAGTTTTGAATTCAACGACTAAGAACATAATAACTGTTTTTGTCAGTCTTCTGATAAACGTTGCCATAGCTTGCGGAATAATTTGGGTCGTAAGCCGCTGCGGTATTTTATACAAGGGTTCAGACTCGATGTATCACATCTACAGGGGAGACTGGATCCTTAAGTCCGTTGAATCGGGTGACCTTTGGCCTTTATATAATCCGGTATGGTATAACGGCGTCGAATTAATGCGTTACTGGCCGCCGGTTGCAGCATATCTCATGGCGTTCTGCCAGTTTGTTGCAAGGAGCCTGCCGGGACTGTTCCCCTCATATTATGTATTTGAAGGTTTTGCAGTCTTCTGCGGAATAGTTTACTTTGTCGGCGCTGTCACATGGAATATTGCGGGCATCGTTAAGAAAAGGCCGGTATTAGGCATAATACTCGGTTTCTTATGGTTCTTTATGCCCCAGAGCCTTCATGTGCTGTTTGCCGAAGGAAATATGCCGAGAAGTATCATCATGGCGGTATTCCCTCTGGCATTCCTGTTTATCAATGAGTATATAAAACGCGGAGGTGTAAAGAACTTTATAGGAACGGCAGTGACATTCCTTGTCATGTGTGCCTGCCATGTGGGCTACACCGGAATGGTCGCTCTTGCATGCCTCATCTATCTTCTTGTTTACAGACTCTGCTGCTTTACGGGAATGAAAAAGCTTCAGAAATCCGGAAAAAGAGATCTCGAGATAATCGTTGCCATTCTGGCAGGTTTTCTCTTAAGCGGTATTTTCCTTTTCCCGGCACTCAAAGGAGGACTTGCTTCCAATACGTCTAATGCGAGTCAGGCCGCCGAAGGCTTCTTCCAAAGCATAGATCTGACATTGAATCCCGCGCATAAGATCAATTCCGGATTTGGTGATTCTTACTTCGGTATTGTTTCTTTCCTGCTTGCCCTGTTTGGAGCTGTTGCAAGTAAGAAGAGGGCCCGTGCGGGTTTTATCTCTGCGATAATCATTGTCTTGCTGACTACGAAAACAGCATATTCATTTGTTCAGCTTCTTCCCGGAGCATCTTTGCTGTGGATGCTCAGATTTCTGCCTATCGCGGCAGCAATGATATTCTTCTCGATGCTTGAATGGGATAGCCTAAAGAAACCCATTCTGGCGGTTATTACCGTATTAATGTTTTGTGACAGCGCTATATGCGTTTATGCCCTCAGACCTGAAAAAGGTGATCTTTCTATAGATGATTATTTCGAAAAGCTCGAAGAAGACACCTTGATCGACGAAGCAAAAGCGGTTACCAAAAACAGAGTTGCTCTTATCGACAGCCACAGTCCGTTTGTTAACGGTGTTTTCTACCTTACGGATTACAATGGCGAATCGGCAAACCAGCTGTTCGGACAGGGATGGGAAGCGGCTTCGACTTCTCTTCAGATCGCCCAGCTTAATGAGGCATTTGATAACGGATACTATTACTTTATGTTTGACAGGCTGCTTGAATATGGCTGCGATACAGTGCTGATCAAGAAAAATTCTGCTGCAATAGTTCCATTTAATGAGCATGAAGCAGAAGAAGCTGCTGCTTTGACAGGCTACGAGAAATTATATGATGAAGGAATATACGTCGTTTACCATCATAATGATGTTACCGGCACTTACGGCACGGTCAGTAAATATGAGGGAATCGCAATAGGCAACGGAGCTTACTATATCTCCATGATGTTCCCGAAGATCAGCGAAGCACCAACTGAATACATCGATGACTTTACTCTGGAAGAGCTCTCGAGCTATGACATCATCTATCTTGACGGTTTCTTATATCACGACGTTGAAGTTGCCGAGGATCTTATAACCAAGGCCGCTGAAGCCGGTTCCAGGGTTTATGTCCTGGCTGACGGAATCCCTGAGAATTATCAGAGCAAGACCAACAGATTCCTTGGCGTCGAGTGCCAGTCCGTACAATTCGACAACGGTTTCCCGACATTCCAGACCAAGCCTTTCGGAGAGATAGAGCTTGCATTGTTCCCTGATGAGTTCAAGAACTGGAAGACCGTCTACATGAACGGCTTGACGGAAGTGTTGGGCTGGTCGGAAGTACTGGATGAGGAGATGCCTTTCTGGGGCAAGGGTACGAATGACAACATTACATTCATCGGATTTAACCTTACTTATTACTATGCGCGTACAAGGGACAGAAATGTAGGCGAGATCCTTGCCGGTATCGTTGACGTAAGCGAGTATGAAGTTCCGGAGAGAAAGATCATTCCGATCGACATCTCATACGGTACTGATTCAATAACGATCAATTCACCGGAAGATAACGTTAACACTTCACTTGCTGAGCATGACATCTTCCGTGGTAATATCAGGAACTTTAACAGACTGATATTCGTTGACAGCGGAGAAACGGTAATCACGTTTAAATATCCTTATCTGATCCAGGGCTGTCTGGTATCATTTGCAGGCGTTGTAATAACCGGAATAATGGTCGCATACATTAGCCGTAAGCGCAAAAAGGATATATAGATTGATATCTATATAAACAACCGGAGAGTATAAAAATTCTTTTGATATTTGCGAAAATGCTTTGACAACTCATGCTGCCACAAATATTATTATGTTTGAATTTGTATTAGTGTAGAGTTATGTCATTTGTTGTACAGCCATCAGGAGGCTTTTTATGACAGAGATTTGGTCGGCATTATTAGGCCTTTGTTCCGGAATGGCCTTGTTCTTATATAGTGTTAAGATCACAAGTGGAAGCCTGCAGGCTGTTGCAGGAGATAAATTAAAGAATGTTCTTGCAAAACTTACTGGAAACAGAGTAATGGGTGTGGCTGTAGGTGCCGGTATTACCGCACTTATCCAGTCTTCTACCGCGACATCCGTAATGGCCGTCGGTTTCGTTAATGCCGGCCTTATGAATCTCTATCAGGCTCTGTGGGTAATCATGGGTGCCAATATCGGTACCAATATCACAGCCCAGTTAATTGCATTTGATGTAGGTGCGATAGCGCCGGTTGTCGCTTTGCTGGGTACTTTTTTCTGTCTTCTGACAAAAGACAAAAAACTCAGAAGCATAGGCGAAGCGGTTGCCGGATTAGGCTTTATCTTTGTAGCCATGTCTCTCATGAAGAATTCGATGGAACCTTTAAGTGAGATGGACATCGTAAAGGAGATATTTGCTTCCATAAATAATCCTTTTATCGGCATCATAGTAGGTATTATTTTCGTTATCATCATACAGAGTTCTGCAGCCGGCGTTGGTGTACTTCAGGCAATGGCAATGTCAGCTTCCGGAGCGCAGCTCCTTGGTCTTGAGCAGGCTATGTTTATTATCTTCGGTCTTAATATCGGAACTTGTGTAACCGCAGTATTCGCATCGATCGGCGGTTCCAGGAACGCGACGAGAGCAGGAATGCTTCATATGCTCTTCAATGTCATCGGTACTGCGATATTTACCGTTGCATACTATCTGCTTCCCGTCGCAGACTGGGTTAGAGCTTTATCTCCCAATGACGTTGCCAGACAGTTTGCAAACATGCACCTTGTATTTAATCTGGCATCAACGGTCATATTGCTTCCGTTCGGAAAACTCATAGTAAAGCTCGTTAAGATCATTGTTCCTGATAAGAAGGGAGATGATGACAGTGTCCAGTACCTTAAGTATCTTAATCCGAACATGATCAGCACTAATAACCAGGTAGGTACGGAAGTCCTGATAAGTGCACTTTGCAACGAGATCAACAGAATGCTGGTAATGGCCGGAAACAACGTTCAGATGAGCATCGAAGCAGTTCTCGATAACAACGAGAAGAAACAGCAGACCATAAACGAAATAGAAGAATATGTTGATTATCTTAATAAGGAGATCTCTTTTTACATTTCACATGCAATGGTCTTTGATATGTCCGAGAAAGACGCTGTCACGATGAGCGCGCTTTTCAAGATCACGGGAAATATTGAAAGAATGGGTGACCATGCCATAAATATCTCAGGGTATGCAAACCTTCTCGAACGTAAGGGATTAAAGCTTTCTGATAAGGCAAGGGCAGAAGTAAGCCAGATGGTTGATACGACCAAAGAAGCTTATAACATTCTTTTCGGCAGCAAGCCCGGTTCCGTCCATATCAGGATGGCGCAGATGGAGCAGAAGATCGATGACATGACAGACGATTACAGAGAGCACCAGCTCGAGAGACTTAAGTCAGGTGTGTGCTCCGGTGATGCGTGCGTAATCTATTCCGAGATGCTTACGGACTTCGAGAGACTCGGAGATCATATGCTCAATATCGCAGAAGCGGCAGCAGAATCCAAGAGGATCTCTTTCGCGATCCCTGCCGAGACAGAAGCAGAAGAAAAGGGCAAGGGTAAAGGCAAGGCTGCCGTAGCTAAAGCTTAATCATGATATTTATATAAACGCTTATCTATATAAAATGTCATCCGCTTGGAGATGAAAAATGAATTGTTCCGGAAACAATATAATCAACGTAGTTTTGTTCGAACCTGAGATTCCTCAGAATACTGGCAACATCATGCGTACCTGCGTAGCTACGGGTGCAACTCTTCACATAATCGGTCCTGTCGGATTTGACATAAACAATCCTGAATTCAGACGGGCATCGACCAATCACATTACCTGGGCTGAATATACGCTTTATGAATCATGGAAGGATTTTGCAGATAAGAATGACGGCGAGTTTTTCTTTATGACCCGTTACGGCAAAGTTCCGCCTTCGGATATCGATTTTAAAGAGGCGTCAAAGAATTCAAATATCTATCTGATCTTCGGCAAAGAAAGCACCGGCATTCCGGGAGAGATATTAAGAGCCAATCTCGACAGATGCTTCAGGATCCCGATGAATGCGGACTGCAGGTGTCTCAATCTTTCGAATGCCTGTGCAGTCGCTATATATGAAGTGTTAAGACAATTGGGATATCCCGGACTGTCTTTCAAAGAAGAGCAGAAGGGTGAAGATTTTCTCGAGCAGAATTACTCATATGACGAGACGTTGAGGAGAAAACAAAAATAAAAGCTGCCTGTTAAGGCGATTGCGTTCATTCCCTGTGACTGATTTGAGACTTAATTGACCCTGTTGACTACACAAAAAAGTCATTTCAGGGAAGAAATGACTTTTTTGAGAGTATTTACATGTTAATTAGTCACGAAAAATGAACTTGAGTTTT
This sequence comes from Saccharofermentans sp., assembly GCA_016288885.1. Lineage (GTDB taxonomy): Bacteria > Bacillota > Clostridia > Saccharofermentanales > Saccharofermentanaceae > Saccharofermentans. The sequence goes on along the minus strand of JAEFAV010000006.1, from coordinate 43,299 downwards.
GATACCGTTCTAATAATTCTTTATCCCGAAATATTATCAGAAATCCACTCTTATTCCGTCGATGTGAAGAACGCCCGTGAAGTAGTCATTATAAGGGGTTGCAAAACTGCCGTCAATGACAAAGTCATCAGTGTCTGAAGAAGGACAGTTAATATCTTCGAAATCAATATCTTCGAAATCAATATCACTGAATATATCGTCATAATCTATATCCCCAAGTTCGGTTGAAGCTGCTGAGAAAAGAATGACATATTCTACGACGAATATGATGATTCCTAACAATGTAAGGATCAGACCGGCAATAGCTTTTCCTCTGCCCCCTGATTTTCCCTTTGCGATACCAACGATCGAGAAGATAAGTCCCAAAAGACCCATTACTGTAGTTGTAAGGAAATTGAGGAATGGAATCCATGAGAACAAGAAAGTAAGAAGACCCAAAACCAAACCTGCAGTTGCTGCACCGTTCTTTGGTTTTGCAGCTACAGCAGGAGCTGCTGCGGCAACTACAACGGGCTGAGCATAAACGGGCTGAACAGGCTGCTGATATACAGGCTGAACAGCAACCGGCTGGACGGCAACAGGCTGTGCAACGGGTTGTGCTACAGTCTGGGCAACCGGCTGAACAGGAACGGGCTGCGCTACGGGCTGCGCTACAGGCTGGGCTACAGGTTGTGCTGCGGGCTGTACAGCTACCTGTGGAGCGGGTGCGCCGCAGTTAGAACAAAATGACTGACCGTCCGGAATAAAAGAACCACATGATTCGCAATACATAATTATCCCCTCCTGATTACAATACCTTTTCAAGGAATGATTTAAGTCTGTCGTTCTGAGGATTTAAGAAAATCTGCTCAGGCGTGTTCTCTTCAATGATTCTACCACAATCCATAAATATTACGCGAGTTCCGACTTCTCTGGCAAATCCCATCTCGTGGGTTACACAGACCATGGTCATTCCGGCTTTTGCAAGATTCTTCATAACATCGAGAACTTCTCCGACCATCTCCGGATCCAAAGCACTTGTAGGTTCGTCGAAGAGCATTACTTCAGGATCCATGGCGAGAGCTCTTACGATGGCGATCCTCTGTTTCTGACCGCCTGAGAGCTGTGAAGGATAAGACCCGGCACGATCCTCGAGTCCTACCTTTTTAAGAAGATCAAAAGCCTTTTTCTCAGCTACTTCCTTTGGAAGACCATGAAGCTTCATGGGTGCTATGGTCATGTTGCGAAGGATCGTTAGGTGAGGGAAGAGGTTAAAGTGCTGGAATACCATTCCCATGTTCTGTCTGAGCAGGTTGATATCTGTCGAAGGAGAGGTGATGTCTTCTCCCTCGAAAGTAATCGTTCCGGATGTCGGACGCTCCAACAGATTAAGAGACCTGAGGAAAGTTGATTTGCCTGAACCCGACGGTCCGATGATTACGACGACCTCGCCTTTCTTTATGTCGGTGGTTATGCCGTCCAAGGCCTTGATCTCTTCACCGTTATAGTATTTCTTAAGATCCTTTACGGATATGATCACCTGGTTATCAGCGTTCACTGTTCTTGAGCCTCCTTTCGAGTATCGACACGAGCTTGCTGAAGAACATGACGATTATGAGATAGATGGCTGCTACTGCAAGAAGCGGCATGAATGCCGAGTAGGTTCTCGATCTTATGATGTCTCCGCCTTTTGTAAGTTCCTGAAGTCCGATGTAACCTGATACGGAAGTCTCTTTTATGAGAACGATGAATTCATTTGCAAGGGAAGGAAGAACGGTCTTGAAAGCCTGGGGGATAATGATGAAGGCCATTGTCCTTACGTAACCGAATCCCAGGGAACGACCTGCTTCAAACTGACCCTTGTCAATGCTTGCGATACCGCCTCGGATGATCTCGGCGACATATGCACCGGAATTGATGCCGAAGGCCAGAACTGCAACGAGGACTTTATTATTTGAAGCAACGAAAATAACGAAATAAGCGATCATGAGCTGGACAACAACAGGGGTTCCTCTTATGACCGTAAGATATATCCCGCAGATATTATTTAATAAAGTCAGCAGCCAGTTTCCGAAGCCGCTTCTCATCTCATCTTTCAGCGTGTCATAAGATGATCTTATGAGAGCGACGATGACTCCGAGAGCAATTCCCAACAGTGCTGCAAATATCGTTACTTCGAATGTGATGCCGAGGCCTTTGACGATATAGCTGTATCTGCCGTCTGTGATAAAGTTGTTCTCAAAGTCAGCAGGAATTCCTGCAGCCCATTTAACGATCTTATTTACGGTGTTTAATGCCCAGAGAGGAACATTTCCTACTGAAATGAGCAGGAATACGTAAATTGTTCCGAAGATCGATAAGAACAGGCCGATGCCTGCCAGTTTTCTGCCGGTCTTTGCTTTACCGGCCGAACTTACCAGTTTATGTTCTTTGTTTGAAAAGTAAAAACACAGAGCGGCTAATGCTATACCGGCTATGGGTACAAACGATAAAAGTATCGAAAGCAATCCTAAAATGAAGATCCGGTTTGTGCTTTTTCCGGCATCAGGGATTAGCAGTTCGGGAAGAGCTGCTTTGCACTTGGGACAGACTGTCTCTTCTCCCGTGATTTTCGCACCGCATTGTTTGCAGAATCGTGATTTGATCATAGGCCGTTCCTTATTCTTTCGTGTGAAACCCTCGAAAAGTACCATTTATTGTAAATAATAAAAGAGCGGAAATAAAGTCCATATTTCCGCTCTTGTGTTTTCCGGTTGTGTGCTAAAAGCTAAACTGTATAAGAATGTCAGCCTTCTGCAGGGATGTACTTGTTGATGATGGCAGGAATAGTGCCGTCGTCTGTAAGTTCCTTGAGCGCCTGGTTGATGGCATCCTTAAGTGCAACGTTATCCTTGTTGATAGCCATAGCATAATCTTCTACCGTGTAAGGTGTGTCAAGAATCTTGAGGCCGTCGTTAGACTTAACGAATGCCTTGGCAGGCTCATTGTCGATAACTACTGCATCGATCTTTCCTGAAGAAAGAGCGATAACTGCGTCATTACCCTTTGCATAACGCTCAATTCTGTCTTCGCCGACACCGCCGTCCTCAGGTGAGCTGGACATATAGATGTCGCCCGTAGTACCGGACTGAACGCCGACCTTGTAATCGCCTTCAAGAAGCTTATCGATATCAGTGATCTCAGAATCAGCCTTTACGATGATCGACTGAATGCCTGTAGCATAAGGTGTAGAGAAGTTAACGGACTTAAGTCTGTCTTCAGTAACTGTCATGCCTGCGCATCCGATATCATACTTACCGCCCTGAACGCCTGCGATGATGGAATCGAACTCTACGTCTTCGATAACGAGTTCAAGACCGAGCTTCTGTGCAACTGCCGTAGCGATCTCTACGTCAATACCGACAACCTTATCACCCTCATAATACTCATAAGGCGGGAAGAAAGCATTTGTAGCCATAATAAGCTTTCCGCTCTCGATCGTAGTGAAAGCTGCTGAATTTGCAGCTGCCTCTGTCTGATTTGCTGCTGCGCAGGATGTCATTCCGAGCAGAAGTGCCGTAGAAAGAATACCTGCTGCTATTCTTTTAAGTGTCTTCATAACCGTTCTCCTTTTCATAAAATAGGACATTGGTATCTTACGCCATATAAAGCTTTAAGGTATATTAACAAAAGCCCCGAAAAATGTTTGCTCAATGTTAGTATTTTAAGTAAAATATCTACAAGGTGTTCTAATAAAGCTTGAAAGGTCGCTTGGATATTCGATGAAAAGAGTATTGATCCTCGGTTGTAATGATATAACGAAGCGTTTGCTTACCGATCTTTGCAAGCACAGATCATTTGCATCTGATATTTGTCTTGCATCCCGTCAAAAATCCGATTGTGATGAACTCAAGAACCTTGCATCAAGCATGGGCGTTAGGGTGGTAACAGCAGGAATAGACATGAATAATGTCGAAGGCGCCATGATGATGGTTAAGATCTTTGCTCCTGACCTTGTCATTAACATACTTCCGCCGGAACTGGCCATCGAAGCCATGAATCTTGCGATCAAGGCCAAGGCGGATTATATCGACGGTGCTCTTTTCGGTGTGCCGGATATTCCTTCACCGACTTCTCTGCTTTCTAAACAGTTTAAGATGTTCGCCGAATTCCAGCGCAATGGCAAGACAGCCGTTTGCGGAGCAGGTTTCGTTCCGGGTGTTGTGAATACGATCGTAAGACGTGCTGCCGCTGTGGATTTCAAAACCATCGACAATATTGATATCGTTTCGGTTTCAGGAGAGAAAGCATCCGCCCAGGGCAAGACCGAGGTCGATGATACGTTATATTCCGAAGATGTAAAGACTCCTGAAGCAAAAGTATATACAGGTCCTATAAAGAAAGTATTCTACATCGAGAACAGCAAGGTCGTCGAGACGGTTCCGCTGTCGATCGAAGGCAGTTCAGCTTCGGGAAGCAAGGTTTATCTTGATTCAAGTCATATGATCACTGATCTTCTTAAAGAGATTCCTGATGTCAACAATGCCAGATATTTCAAACTCGGCAGAAAGCCTTCCAAGGAACACGTTCCGCCTAAGGAAAAGCTGGATCTTCTTGATGAACTGGGACTGCTTTCTGATAAACCCGTAAAAGTCGGTAATGTTGAAGTGGCTCCGGTAGATCTTCTGGCAGCCATTCTTCCGAAAATGTCTGCAAATGCTTCGACTGCTTCACAGACTGTCGAGGTTAAAGCGAAGGGCATTGCTTCTTATGAGATCTATATTACCGGCAAGGCAAAGAAGGATGATAAAGAGATCACCAGATCCTATATCATTAAGGGAGATAATGAGAAGGCTTACGAGAAATACAACGTTAATGCTTTTGACCAGATGAAGGGTTCTGCACTCATAGCAGGCGTAAAGCTGATGTGCAGAGACAAATGGCAGAAACCGGGCGTATTTACTCCGGCAGCTTTTGATTACGACATTTATTACAATGCTTTCGTTTCAGAAGGCATCACGATTACTGAAGGTGAAGGAAAGCCATTCTGATAACTGACTGTTATCCGGCAGGGAAGACTCCGGCGAGGTGGAAAAAATGTCTGACAATAATATATGGGAAGCGATGAAGATCAACGATATGCTCGTAATTGATACGATCCGTAAATACGGAAGGGATACTATTTATTTTAAGGACAAGGATTCCAAGTTTATCTGGAATAACTATATGCATGCTAACCAGCTTGGCGTAATTAAGCCGGATGAACTCATCGGCAAGTCTGATAAAGATTTCTTCCCTCCTGAATTCGCAGAAAAGGCAAGACAGATCGAGCTCGAGATCATGAGGACCGGAAAGCCCGTTCTGAATATTGAAGAAGAACTTGGCGAGGATGAGAACGTCAGATATTACAGTGCATCCAAATATCCGCTCTATGACATGAACAACGAGATAGTAGGAACATGGGGCATCAGCAGGGACATTACCGAGGAGAAAAAACTCGAACTTGAGCTTGAGCGTTCTTACCACAAGATGGAAAGACTGGCGCGCGTTGATGACCTGAGCGGACTCTATAACAGGCGTTATTTCTACGAGCTGCTTGAAAAGTATGCGAGTCTTTATGAGAAGAGAACTGACGGCAGCACGTTCGCTCTTCTTGTAGCTGACGTTGATGATATAACCCATATTAACGATCAGTATGGCCAGCAGAACGGTGATATTGTCTTAAGGAGCATAGCGGAATTGTGTATGGCAAATGTCAGAACGGAAGACACATGCTTCCGTACCGGCGGTGATGAGTTTGCAATAGTGCTTCTTGATACAGATAAGGTCTCTGCAATAGGCATTGCCAAAAAACTTGTCGAACAGATCGCAAACGAGCCGATTGTCCTTGACGGAAAGAGAGAGAAGGTTACGATCTCAGCAGGTCTGGCAGTGTTCGATCCAAGCAATCCAGATCTGACGGATCTCTTATCCAAAGCTGAGAGAAAGCTCAATAAGTCCAAGAGAGAAGGAAAGAATAAAGTCTCTTTCTGACAGAAAAAATCATCTGCAGATTAAAATGGCCGGGAGTTATCCCGGCCTTGCTTTTTGAGGTGTGTGGAGAACGAAAGGAGAAGCAAGGCCGGATAAGTCCCTTTTACGGAGAAAAAACGGATTAGAGGGTTAGCTGTCATTGGTCGGGACTTACGCTGCACCCTTTTCCTTCAATGTAATCTGCTGATCGGTAAAATATCTGTGAGATGAGACAGCAGCCGGAGTGTTGACCCGCTTTATCGGGGTAACGCGTACTGAGGAAGGCCGTACGGTCCTGACGGTAACAGAAGGCGCAGCCTGCGTCCTGACTGCCTTTGGCATGGGAGCTTCAGCAACAGCCTCTTCGGCATCTTTCCAATAATCTATGCATGAAGAGGCAGCTTTGATGGTTACAAGAATAAAAAACAGGAATATCAGCATATCGAGTGGTGACATGAAAAATACCTCCAAAAAGTTCATATGTTCTTTACTGGAGGTACTATATCACAGCTCGAGTTCTAATAATGGGACTAAAATACAATTTAACCCGAAAACGAACAAAAATTTGTTTTTGCTCAGGTTCCCAGTTTTGAAGCTCCTATCCTGACGGCTCCGCTATCCAGCATTTCTCTGGCAGAGTCAATTGTTCTTATGCCGCCCGCTGCCTTGATCCTTACGCCGGGACCTATGTTCTCTTTCATCAGTCTTATGTCTTCTGCCTTTGCGCCTGAACTTCCAAAGCCCGTGGACGTCTTTATGAAATCAGCATTGGCCCCGGTTACGATATTGCAGAGTCTTATTTTTTCTTCTTCGGTAAGATCGCATGTCTCAATGATCACTTTAAGGATTGCGCCTTTCGCATGTACTGCATCTGCTATGAGTTTTATCTCTTCAAGGACTTCATCATATCTTCCCGATTTGACGAAAGTGATGTTGATCACCATGTCGATCTCTGAAGCTCCGTTGTCGCATGCTTCTCTTGCTTCAAATACTTTGGCGGCTGTTGTATTGTAGCCGTTAGGGAATCCGATTACCGTGCACACGGCTACCCTTCCCCTGGAAATGCGGACCGCATCTTTTACGAAGCAGGGAGGGATACAGACCGAAGCCGTTCCGAGCGAAACCGCTCTTTCTATAAGGTCCCTGATGTCGTCTTCCGTGGCTGTAGTCTTAAGATTTGTAAGATCGACATAGCTCATGATGTTATCCGGATCAGGCTTATTACTGTCGGCTTCAGGGCGGAAATCTCTCTTATAAGTTCTTCTCATCAGCGCTGTCAGAACTATGCCCGCAATGTTATTAAAGCCGGTCAGTTCACCCATATTGCAGGGGGTTCTGTATCCGTCGCCGTAGACCAGCAGGGGAATGCATTCTCTAGAATGATCAGTGGACGGAGTGGACGGATCGCACCCGTGATCGGCGGTAATGATGAGCAGGTCATCTTCTCTGAGCTTTTCGAGTATAGTGCCCAGCGCATCGTCGAATTCGTGCATGGCAGAGGCATATCCGGCGATATCATTTCTGTGACCGTACTTCATGTCAAAGTCGACGAGATTAGTGAAGCAGAGTCCCGTAAAATCACGGTCCATCATCTCGATGGTCTTATTGATGCCGTCGGTATTTCCCTTTGTGGGATTGGATTCCGTAAGGCCCCTTCCGGCGAAAAGATCGTAGATCTTGCCGACGGAGATGACGTCAAAACCTTCATTCTTAAGAAGATCCAGCATTGTGGAAGAGGGAGCGGCAAGTGAGAAATCGTGTCTGTTTTCAGTCCTCGTGAAGTTTCCGGGTTCTCCTGTAAAAGGTCTTGCGATGATTCTTCCCACGGCATGTTCGCCGCTCATGATCTCTCTGGCTTTGGCGCAGATATCGTAAAGCTCATTAAGAGGTATCACTTCTTCATGTGCTGCTATCTGAAGGACGCTGTCTGCCGAAGTGTAAATAATGGGCTTGCCCGTCCTGATGTGCTCTTCGCCATAATCCCGGATAACATCCGTGCCGCTGTAAGGTTTGTTGCAAAGGAACCCTCTTCCGGCTGCATTTTCCAGTTTGGAGATCACTTCATCGGGAAAACCGTCAGGATAGGTAGGCTGCGGTTTGTCGGAGATGATGCCCGCGATCTCCCAGTGACCTATCGTGGAGTCCTTTCCCGCGGATACTTCTCTTACCCTGGCATAAGAACCGATAGGCGAAGGAATCGATTCCTGTGCATTTTTGAAATCATCGATCCTTTTATCGTATTCTCCGTCTATTGCCAGGAGTCCCATTTTCGAGAGGTTCGGATAAGGATCGTTCGAAAACGACAACACTGCCGCAAGGGTATTGCTGCCTTCGTCATTGAAACTGGCGGCATCAGGCGCGCCGCCGATTCCGAAGCTGTCCAGAACGATCAGAAATACGCGTTTGGTCATATAAAGAACTCCTTGATATATTGAAGTGAATCTTATTATCTATTTTATATATTATTGCAATCATATCATTACGGGTTTATCTGTGATATAGTTTGCGGGATATATTGAAAAGAGCAGAATCATAATGAACGAAGAGAAGACATTTGCAGATCTTGACCTGTCGCCCGAGGTAATGGATGCCTTAAAGAAGATGGGCGTAAAAAGGCCGACTACCATCCAGCAGAAAGCCATACCGCTTTTGATGGATAATATCAGCGTGATCGCCAAAGCTCCGACCGGAACGGGAAAGACCTTCGCATTCGGAATACCGATATTAGAGTATCTCAATATGGATTCAAAGTTCGTTCAGGCTCTCATTCTTTGTCCTACAAGAGAACTCGCCCTTCAGATAACGACTGAACTTAAAGGTCTTGCCAAATATATTAAAGGCTTCAGGATCGCAGCGTTGATCGGAGGTCAGAGCATGCGTCTGCAGGCGGAGAAGGTACAGAAAAAGCCACAGGTAATCGTGGCAACTCCAGGCCGCCTTATCGACATGACGCAGCGAAAACTGGTTGACATTTCCAATATCTATACGCTTGTTCTGGATGAAGCGGATGAGATGCTCAAGATGGGATTCATCAACGACATAAGAAAGATAATGGCGATGACGCCAAAGGATAAGCAGATAGCTTTATTCTCAGCCACAATGCCAAGGGAGATTCAGAACATCACATGGGAATTCATGTCGGGAAGTGCTGAGATCGATGTCATGCCTAAAGCAGAAGACCATCCCGACATTGATGAATATATTGTAGAATGTCCCGAGAAAGACAAGCTTAAGACGATAATAATGATAATGGCTAAAGAAGATCTGAGGAAGGCCATTATCTTCTGCAATACAAAGGTACAGACTTCAAAGGTCGGCCAGCAGCTGACACATTCAGGAGTATCGGCAAGGGTGCTTCACGGGGACTGCAGCCAGAAAGAACGTAATACCGTTATGGATCTTTACAGGGCTGACAAGTTTGACGTTCTCGTCGCTACTGACGTTGTAGCAAGAGGCATTGATGTCGATGATATAGAAGCAGTTTTCAATTTTGACATTCCGAAAGAAAACGAACTATATCTTCACAGGATCGGAAGGACTGCTCGTGCAGGAAAAGCCGGAAAAGCGTTTTCACTTGTCGCTTATCTCGACCGTCCCCGCATGGAAGAGATAATCAGATATACGAAGATAGATCCCAAGCCGTACGAGATCTGATATTCCGTTTCCGTAATAAAATGGATCAGCCCTTTGCCTTGGCGGGCTTTTTGATTATGCCCTTATACGTAGCAGGGTTAAGGAATACGATGAGCGGCATAAGTTCAAGCCTTCCTGCCAGCATATCAAAGATAAATACCCACTTAGATATTACAGAGAAGAAACTGTAATTCTGAGTAGGGCCGACCATTGAAAGACCCGGACCGATGTTATTTAGTGTTGCCGCTACGGATGAAAAACACGTGACCAGATCATGTCCTTCAAAAGAAACGATGAACAGGGACAGAGCAAAGACCAGCAGATAGATAAAGAAGTAAAGAGCGACGGAATGCTCTACATCGGTATCTACCGTCTTTCCGTCAACGTGTATCTTTTTTACTGTCCTCGGATGGATGTAAGTATGGATCTCTCTCTTGATCGTCTTAAACATGATCTGGAATCTTGCGATCTTGATACCGCCGCCCGTTGAGCTGGCGCATGCGCCGATGATCATCAGGCTCAGGATCAGGAACTTGGCTACGGTAGGCCAGAGGTCAAAATCGGTGGTCGCAAATCCCGTCGTCGTTATGATGGTCGATACCTGGAAGAAGGAGTGCCTTAAAGCTTCTTCGAAGGTTCCATAGAAATTCCTTACCGAGAAACAGATAATGCCTGTCGAGAATGCTATGACGATCAGGAAAACCTTTATCTCGCTCATCTTGAAAGCCTTGGCTATCTGTCTTGTAGTCAGGTAATAGTAGAAATTGAAGTTAGCGCCGAACATTATCATGAAGACGGCCACGATCCACTGGATGTGAGGTGCATAAGAAGCGAAGCTGTCATTTCTTACGCCGAATCCGCCCGTACCGGCCGTTCCGAATGCGGAACAGATACTGTCGAACAGTGGCATGCCGCATATAAAGAGAATCAGGATCTCAGTTACGGTGAGTGCCAGATAGATGAGATAGAGCATCTTAGCAGTCGATCTTACCTTAGGAACGATCTTGCCTACGGAAGGTCCGGGGCTTTCTGCTCTCATAAGGTTCATGTTTGATCCGCCGGCCATCGGTACTACGGCCAGAAGGAATACAAGAACTCCCATGCCGCCGATCCAGTGTGTCAGTGAACGCCACATCAGCGAAGTGTGGGACATGGCTTCGACATTGGTCAGTATGCTTGCACCGGTGGTGGTGAATCCCGAGGCGGTCTCAAACATCGCATCCGTAAAAGAAGGGATCTCTCCGGTGAGAACAAAAGGGATGCATCCGCAGATACTTAATACGACCCAGGAAAGCGCGGTCGCAATGCATCCGTCCTTGATGAATATCGTCATGTTCTTAGGTTTTTTCATTGAAATGACAAAGCCCAGCCCCATATAAACTGCGGCTGCAAGAACGTATATCAGCACCTGGCGTTCTCCGTATAAGAGCCCGCATATTACGGGCAAGATCATAAGGACTCCTTCTATGAGGAGAACCTTGCCAAGGATGTAAACAAGCATTCTTATGTTCATCTTAAGATATCGGTCAAAGTGGTGAAGCCTTTGTTCTTGGTTACGATCATAACGCTGTCGCCGACTTCGATTGAATCATTACCGGTAGGGATGATGATCTTGCCTGAGCGGTTGATAAAGGATACAAGCGTATTGGGCTTGAGCTTCATGTCCTTAAGCTGTTTGCCTGTGGCATTTGAAGGCTCCATTACCTTGAACTCGATGGCTTCTGCTCTCTCATCGAAAAGATGATACATGACCTCGACGTTGCTTCCGATGGAAGCCTGTCTGGCACGCGCATACGTGATAATGGCCTCAGAAGTTATCTGCTTGGGATAGATAACGCTTCCGAGATCCAGACGGTTGATAACGTCAGTAAAACTGATCTTATTTATCTTGGTTACGGATTTAATTCCCTTGGAGATCTGTCTTGCAAAAAGGGCAAGCATGATGTTCTCTTCGTCGATACCGGTAAGAGCTACCACGGAATCGACATCCCTGATGCCGGTCTCCTCAAGAAGTGATTCGTTGATTCCGTCACCGTTGATGATGGTTGCCTTGGGAAGCAGCTCGCTTAATTCATCACAGCGCCCGGGATCTTTCTCGATGAGCTTTACGTCGATGCCGGTCTTGATCAGCTGGTCGGCAAGATAGTAAGCGGATTTACCGCCGCCGATTATTATCGTGCTCCTTACGGAGTTTGTCTTGAAACCGATGGATTTGAGGAATGAATGACATACTTTTCTGGTAGCGACGATGGATATTACGTCGCCTGCGGAAAGTTCAAAGCCGCCGTTAGGGATAGTGACTTCATCTCCGCGCTCAACTCCTACGATGACAAGGTCGTTAGTGTAATTGCTGCCCAAATAAGCAACGGTCTTGCCGTCAAGAACATTACCTTCAGGGATCTTGATCTTAACGAGTTCGGCGCTTCCGTGTGCGAAAGAGTTGATGGAAATGGCGGCAGGGAGGAACAGGATGCGCGCAGCCTCGACTGCAGCTTCATATTCGGGATTGATGATCATCTCAAGGCTTAATTTGGCTCTGAGATAAGGGATCTCCTTGCCGTAGTCAGGATTTCTTACACGCGCGATCGTTGCAAGATTCCTGTTGAACTGCTTTGCGATCGTGCAGCAAAGCAGATTAAGTTCGTCTGATTCGGTAACGGAAATGAACAGATCTGCGGAAGCAACACCTGCTTCTTCGAGCACTACGTGGCTTGCGCCGTTACCGATGATTCCCATACAGTCGCAAAGGTTCGCGAGTTCTGTGAGACGTTCGACATTCTTATCGATGATGACCAGATCGTGACCTTCTTCAGCCAGCCTGTTAACGAGCGTGTCGCCGACTTTGCCTGCACCTACAACGATGATCTTTAATCCTCTTTTACCCATAGTCAGATACCAAATAATTCCTTGATTGCGTCTTTCTTAACTTCCGCTCCGATAACGACGATCTTGCCTGTAACGTCAGAAGCACCGGTCCTTACTTCGACTTCTTCGGGTACGAAGTCGAAATGGATCCATGTGCCGTCTTCACCGGCAACTATGCCCTTTGAACGGAGTATCATGCCGTACTTCTCTGTATCATCCAATGCCTTGAGGGCATTTTCGATCTGTTCTTTGGTGAAACGCTTGGATGTCTCGAATCCGATTGAATCAAAGACTTCATCAGCGTGATGGTGATGATGTTCATGTTCGTGATCGTGATGGTGATGCTCGTGCTCATGGTCATCGTCGTCGTCATCGTGATTGTGGTGATGGTGTTCATGTTCGTCATCATCGTCATGATCATGGTGGTGATGATGCTCGTGCTCGTCATCGTCGTCATCATCGTCATCATCGTGGTGATGGTGTCTGCATTCTTCGCAGTCACAATCCTCGCCGTGTTCATGATGATGGTGTGCGTGTTCAAGCTCATGCTGTTCAGCCTCAAGAAGAGCGGCTGCCATGTCGGCTGCGGTAAGAGGCTCTTCGATAGCCTTGAGGATCTGAACGCCGGAAAGGTCATCCCAGGGAGTGGTAATGATCTGCGAGTGATCATTGATCTCACGGATAAGTTCTATCGCCTGATCGAGCTTTTCCTGGGAGATGTTGCCAGTGCGGCTCAGAATTATCGTGCCGGCATATTTAATCTGATTCTCATAGAATTCCTTGAAGTTCTTAAGATAGATCCTGCACTTGGAAGCATCGATGACCGTAACGGTTCCGCAGACCTCGGTTCCTTCCACGCGCTTTACGGCAGCGACAACGTCAGAGAGCTTGCCGACGCCTGAGGGTTCAATGAGGATCCTGTCAGGTGCGAACTGATCGATGACATCTTTTAATGCTGTACCGAAGTCACCTACGAGACTGCAGCAGATGCAGCCCGAATTCATCTCAGTGATCTCGATGCCGGATTCTTTGAGAAAGCCTCCGTCGATGCCTATCTGTCCGAATTCGTTTTCGATAAGAACGAGCTTGGCGCCGTTATATCCGTCGGCGATAAGCTTTTTTATCAGTGTTGTTTTGCCTGCTCCCAGAAATCCTGAGAAGATGTCGACTTTTGTCATGAAGATTCCTCTTTTCTTTATGTCAATTGAAATAAATCACTTCGTTATCGGGTTTGCTCGTTACGGCATAATCTTCGACCGTGAGACAAGGAACGTTTATCTTGCCGCCCTGTCCGTCATCGTCTTCGAAATACCTTACCGTACCGGTTACTTTCAGCCATTGGTTAACGGGAAAGTTCGACCTGTATTCATAGAAACAGAGAACGCCCATCATCTGAATGTCTGCTGCGCAGCAGGTATATGCCTGTCTCTGAAGAACGAAAGCGCGGCCGTTAAACTCACGAAGGATCACTGCCTGTCCGATAAGGCTAATCCTCTTGCCGTTATATCTGCCCATGTTATCCATGGCATCCGTGTAGAACAGGCCGAAGTCTTCGGCTGCGATATGGCAGGGATCTTTCTTAAGATCGAAGGGAAGATGGTCTTCGATCCTGATGATCTTATTGTCTTTACCGAGGAAATTGATGCTCATGCCCGGATTGACCGCTTTGACAGAGCCTCTGAGTTTGGGAATGTTATCGTTTTCCTCATCTACTCTGTTAAAAATGACCGTATCGCCGTATCTGAAATAGTCGGCAAACAAGGTCTGCATGTTCCTGAAATAATTACCGTAAGTGGAAGCGTCGATAACTACGACGGCTGCTGCGAGAGCCCAGCGCTCAGGCACGTCCACTTTCTCGAAAAACTCTGCAGGGGAGACTGATCCGTTCCATTCGATGAAGACGACGCCGGGCTTGTATTTGTTCTCGATGTCGAAGGTCATCTCTCTGTCTACGTCGTCGGTATCGCAGTTGATCACTACGGGGTCAGCGCCCTCGTAGTTCTCTTTTTTGTATTCCTCTTCACCTTCTTCGGTGTTGATAACTACAACTTTGCGGTTCTTGAAGTTCTCTCCGCCGATCCAGGAACAGATCACGGAAGTCTTACCGCTGTCCAAAAATCCGGTAAAAAAATAGACCAGACAATCATCCATAAAAATGCACCTCGTTTAACAGATACTATTTTGTCCCTGATTTGTTATTATTTCAAGCAAGATAATAATATAAAATCTATTCGCAGGATTTTAGTTTTTTTAGGAGTTTGAATGAAATCGGTCATAATCGGTGAAATAGTCCTCAAAAACCCGATAGTATTAAGTCCCATGGCGGGAATCAGCAGCCTTCCTTTCAGGATCATCTGCAATGAGATGGGCGCTGCATACAGTCCGACGGAACTCGTAAGCGCAAGATCCATCAGATATAACGGCGTAGATAAGAGTTTCCGGTATATGAGGATATCCCCTGAAGAAGAGGGCATCACCGCGATACAGCTTTTCGGGAGCGACCCCGATGACTTTAAGGCAGCCATAGAGACGATCATGGAAACGCCTGAACTTAAAGATGTTTCCATCATCGATATAAACATGGGCTGTCCCGTCCCAAAGGTCGTTAAGACCGGTTCCGGAAGCGCTCTTATGGAAGATCCGGTCAGGGCATCTGATATTGTCAAAGCATGCAAAAAGACAGTTGCAGGACTTAAGAGGAAAGTGCCGGTAACCGTTAAGACCAGAACGGGCTTTAATGCCGGTGACAAGGGAAAGCCCGATTTTGCAAAGGCATTGGCGGATGCGGGCTGTGACATGATCTGTGTTCACGGAAGGACCAGGACACAGATGTATCACGGTGAGAGCTCGATCGAAGCGATCGCGCTCATGAGAGATGCAGTAAGAGATTATGACATTCCGTTCTTTGCCAACGGGGACATATGTGATGTCGATTCGGCGCGCAAAGTCTTTGAACGGACCGGGTGCGACGGGATCATGATAGGGAGGGCCGCAAGAGGGAATCCCTGGATCTTCGAACAGATAGCGGCAGGACTTGCAGGATCGGAGATGCCGAAGTATCCTGATGAGCAGGCCAGAAAGCTCATGATGATCAGGGAACTTGAAGGAAGGCTTAAATATCTTCCCGAAGATGTGGCCGTAAGGGAGTTCAGGAGTGTGATGCCATACTATATCAAAGGACTTCCCGGGGCTGCCAGGACCAAGGTGGAACTGGTCAGTGCCGTGAGTTTTAACGAGGTAAAGGAGATAATGGGTATTGTCTGACATAGTGATCGCGGTCATAGCCGTCATAGCCGGAAGTCTTATGTGTTTTGAAGGCTATAAGCTTTTCCGTCTGAGCCTCGGCATAGCAGGAGGCGCGGCAGGCTTTATCATTGCCAGATTTTTAATCAATTTTACCGGTGAGATGGGGCTCGTCTGGAATGAGACCGGCAAACTCGTGGCAATCGCGGTATTTACGATCGGTCTCGGAATTCTTGCATTCACGCTGTATCTGAAAGCGCTGATAGCCATTACGACCATAGTGTGCGCCCTTTGGTTCTATGATGATTTTAACTTCCTTTTTGAGAGGGTATCGAACAGCGCGCTCAGAATAATCATTACCTTCGGATCCGGGCTTGTGGCAGGATTCCTGATAGGAGTGATCGTTTATTATGCTCAGAAATGGACCATCAGCCTGTTTACCGCATTTGTCGGGGCAAGGATGATATCGGGAGTGCTCTCTCCGATCCTTTGGACAGGAATCTTCTCGGAAGAATATGTTGGAATAATCGGTCAGAGGGTATTGGGGACTGATGTCGGAGTCAATTATTCGCTGGTGCGTCTGCTTCTGGTAGTGGCGTTTTGCACAGCGGGCTTCGTCATACAGTTGAAAACATCAAAAAAATAGTATGAAAAATAGTTTGACCAAAAACAATCTGCTTGTTAAAATTTGGCTGGAGACATATTCATGTATATGTGTCCGGAATAATTAATTTCGACAATTTTCTTAATCTATCCCTTATTCCATGTCGAGGGCATTCCGATTTACCGGGATGCCCTCGGCGTGTTATAGGGAAAAATAATCAGATCAATTGACCTTGTTGACCGGGTTCCCGTCAAGGAAGGCTTTCAGGTTAGCGGCTGCCATGTCTATCAGGCGCAGTCTGGTCTCGACGGGTGTCCAGGCAATGTGTGGAGTGATGACGCAATTGGGAGCTCCCTTCAGAGGATTGTCTTCAAGCATCGGTTCTACACATACGACGTCTGCTCCGTATCCGCCCAAAAGGCCGGTATCCAATGCATTCCTTACGGCATGCTCATTTACCACGGGGCCTCTTGCACAGTTGATGAGGATCGTTCCGGGCTTAAACAGAGAAAGTGAATCCCCGTTGATGATCTCCCTGGTGTCTTCCGTTAGCGGGCAGTGCAGGGATACCACATCGGCATTTCTTATACCTTCCTCAAAATCAAGGCATCTGACCTTTGCAGCACCTGCTTCCACGGTCGTTCCTATGAGTGAAGTGTCGTGAGGAGTTGCCGTTACCGTCATGCCGAAGCCGAAAGCCATCCGGGCGACTCTCTTACCGATCTTTCCGAGACCGATTATGTGAAGCGTCTTGCCGCAGAGTTCGGTCAAAGGCGCCTTGAAATAGCAGAATTGCGGACATCTGCACCATTCGCCTTCTGCGACAGAATCTGAGTGAAGTCCGACGAGATTTGTGAGTTCCAGAAGCAGTGCCATTGTGTGCTGGGCCGTGGCAAATGTGGCATATTCCGGGACGTTGGTTACGGTAACGCCGTGTTCTTTGGCGGCAGCAAGATCAACGACGTTATATCCCGTTGCAAGGACGCCGATGTATTTTAGATCAGGGAGCTTTTCGAAAACGTCTTTATCAAATACCGTTTTATTTGTAATGGCGCATTCGGCGCCCTTCAGTCTCTCGATAAGCTGATCTTTCGATGTTATGTCGTAAGCAATGACTTCGCCGAGTTTTTCCAAAGCTCCCCAGGATATGTCTCCCGGATTGGCAGCCGATCCGTCAAGAATAACTATTTTCATATCTCATCCTCCGAAGTTGTTTGAATCAATTTTAGCAAAAGAGTGATAATGTTATATCAGAAAAAAGGAAGGTGGTCCCGGCCTATGTATATCATCTGTTATGGCAAATCTCCCAAGGCGTTATCGACCGGTCAGAAGCTGATAAATGACATCGGCGGAAGATACATTACCGGAACGGAGCTCATAACCGGGAGTTTCGTTCTGGCTGAAGGCGAGACCGACTGCGCCATCGTAATGGTCCTTCCTTTGGAAGCGGCGATCAAGTCGATGGAAGAGACGATAACGGATAAGACGCGTGACCTGCCGGTGATAGCGGTATCTCCGGAAGGCCGTTACGCAGCTATCTTAAGACGCGGCAACAAGCCTTACGAAAAGGGAGCTGACGCAGTCTATTCGGCTGTCGTGGATTCTCTCGGTCCGTTCTGTTTTTCGGGATTTGAAGGCAAGGCAGAGACTACCGGCGACCTGACGGATCTTGTTTCGAGATATAACATGTCGGTTAATGACAAGAATGTTTTCTATAGTGTAAACGACAGGATCCGGAAAGGAGAAAAGGTAAATGTCTATACGGACCTTCCGATCCTGTTTGCCGATCCCGTAATTGACCCGATGACATACTCCCTGCACAGCTATCCCTATGACATGAAGGATGATTTCATCAGGCAGTACAAGGCTGCAAGGGAAGGAAAGACAGAGCCTTCAGTATTTATCACCTGTGCTTATCTGGGCGACGAAAAGGATGATAAGAATCTGATTCTCGTTCCGAAGATCCTGAGTCTGGGGATCGAGATCAAGACTAAGACCGATCCCGGTTACTGCCGTCCTTATATCAGAAAGTCTTTGATGAACCATCTCTTAAATCCTGAGGCGGTTGCTGTTGTCGCTTCGGCTTACTCTGCCAAAGACAGTGAGATCATAAAGGGGATAGCAGAAGAACTCGGAGCAGAGGTAGCAGCTTTTGGTTCCGAGAAACTGACCAAAGCGAAGATACCCATGGAAATGACTTTTTCTCCCGAAAAGAGAAGCGATACCGCTACGGCACTTGCTTTCCTCGCAAGCCGCGAAGGCGCTCTGATGATCAGAAGATCTGCCTCCGTACAGGGTCTGGTCTTCTCGGTCGCGATGAACAGAGAAAATATCATATTGCCGTAATAAGAAAAAAGTAGGATATAATGAATCTATGAGGCTACATATACCGCCTGACAGATTAGCGTATTTTAAGAAAATATTACATAAGGATTAGATTATTTTTGGAGGTAAGAGAAATGAAGAGGCTTGAAGGGAATAAACTCGTAGCTTTATTGATCTCAGCAGGCATGGCGACAACGCTTCTTGCGGCTTGTTCTATCAATACCGATGAATTGGGCCAGGGAATAAGCGATCTCGGAAATGCTTTTACGAGCCAGACCGTTATTGAAACTGAGAAGACAAAGGAGACTGCGGAGTCTTCTGAGACTGAAGCGCCGACTGAAACTACGGCAGAGACCACGGCTGAGGCTACTCCCACGCCTTCTCCGACACCTACCCCTTCGCCCACACCGCTTCCCCAACGTGTGGATTTTTCAGAATATACGGAGATCGACCTTACTGACGTTTTCCAGGTAACAGTCGAGGAATTCGGAGAAAAGACATATTCTGATGACAATAAAACACTTCTTTCTTCATTTGAAGGAACAAGACTTGTTGTTACGGATGCCGCTAATGAAAATGTCATGGATTCCATCAATCTGATCGTTGACGGATTCTATTCTGAAGCAGAAGGCGCATATAACAGGGTTGCTGCAAAGTCTAAGGCTGAATACAAGCTTTCCGGAGTAATCGAGGTCCCTTCGGCAGTTACTGTTGATTTCCAGTATACGACTAACGGACGCGTTCTTTCCGTTCTCATGGTATATGAAGTAAAGGGTATTGAAGCAGACGAGAGCACGGTAATCGACTTTGCAAGTTTCGACATGCTCTCAGGCCAGTACATTAACTTTTCTTCTTTGAGTATTGATCCCGCAGGTTTTGAGGATGCTCTCAGATTAGGTCTTGAGAATTCACTTAAGATCCAACCGACACCTGTACCTTCCGGTGTTCCTTCAGCCACGAGACCTGCTGATTCAGAAGAGGAAGAGGAGGAAGAAGAGGTTCAGGCTGAAAGTGCTGCTACGGAGATTACTATCGAGAAGGTATTTATCGCTCCCGGACCGGAAACCGCTGATTCCTCTCAGAATAGCTCATTTGCTACCATTTACGGAGTTTCAGACGGCGTTGTATACAGTGCGGTTATCGATATCAATGCATATTCTGCGTTCCTTAACAGGTACGGAGCATCCGTTTTCGGAATCTGAGGATCAGGAAAAAGATTATCCAAATTGCATAATCTTCACATGACGTTTTTGAGCAATTGCATAGAATGAGATTGAAGTTCTATGTGATGTGTTATACAATGCCGATTATATTTATCAAATATAATTAATGTGAGGATAATAAGATGAGGATAAACAGGCTGACCGCTTGGTTGCTGTCAACTGCCATGGTGACGGGCATTGTCACGTCATGCAATCTGCCCGCTGAAGAATCTACTACGGTCTCCGAGACTACTGAGACAGTTCAGACAGAAACGACAGTGACTGAAACAACGGCTATTCCGGATGATCTTGAAGGTTACAAGGAATTATCCGTTGCTGATGTAACTGATGAGGATGAAGGCAAGATAATGATCTACGGTTATAATTCCGAGTTCGTTGGTCTTGCCGAGAAGTATGCGGGAATTACTACAAACGATTACTCTTTCATAGAAGTATCGGACAGCGCCGATTACCAGGAAAAGCTCGATGCAGTCCTTTCCGACGGCTATGATGCCCCCGATATATTTACCTGTGATGCCGCTTACGCAAGAAAATACCTGGCATCTGATAATACGATAGCCATCAATGATCTCGGTATTGATTATGCCGAGTGTACGAATATGTTTGACTATACGCTCAGGTTTGCAAGTGACGATGACAGCGTCATCAAAGGCCTGTCCTGGAAGGTCTGCCCCTGCGGTGTCTTCTATGAAAGATCCCTGGCAGAAGAATATCTCGGCACTTCCGATCCCGATGAACTCGCTGCTTCTTTTGCCACATGGGATGCGGTGACGGAATCTGCAAGAAAGGTCAATAACGCATCAGACGGCTCGGTCAAGCTGATCTCCGGATATACCGAAGCCTATGACGCCTTCCTCTCAACACGCAATAACGGCTGGATAATGGACGGAGGCGTCAATATTGACACGAGTATTGAGGGATTGTTCGACTTTGCGAAGAATCTTTACGATGAAGAACTTACCTTCAACGATGAACGTTGGTCATGGGCCTGGAATGATCACATGTCTGATAAGACCGTAGTCTCATACTGGGGATCACTCCAGTTTGCCAAATACCAGCTGCAGCTTAATCCCGGTGAAGGAACCACCGTCAATCCCACGTCAGGTGACTGGGGGATGACGTCAGCTCCGGCTGATTACTTCAGCGGCGGATCCTGGGTAATGGCTTCAAAGTATTGTGACAAGAAAGCTGCCTCAGCAGATATCATCAGGGCAGTCTGCATCAACGAAGACAACCTCAAAGAGATGGTAAACAGAGGCGAGTTCGTAAACAACGTAACGATCATGACTGAGGCTGCGACAGATGACAAATTCTGTCTTGAGTGGCTCGGAGGTCAGAATCCGTATCCGATTCTGCTTAACAGTGCATTAAAGGCAGATGCTTCACATCTGATAACGGATGAGGACATTTACGACCGTGCTTTTAATGCGGTAATAGGCGCATATTGCGAAGGCGCGTTCGAGACGGTCAAGGAAGCTGAAGATGCTTTCAAAGAACAGCTTGCCGAGGACGGCCTGATATAACGCCGGTGATTTGAGAATGTTTTTTACGGGCTGTCCTTACGGGCAGCCTGTTTTCATTAGTCCTGAGGGTGTTTTTCACCTCATTTCCGCTAATGGGCAAACCGAAACAAAATTGTGACATAATACATAGAATGTTTATATTTGCTTTGTTTAAAACGTCTCCCGGATAGTGTAGAATAATATGGTCTTTATTATTAATATGCGGAGGCTATCTACATGAAATTCGGGCATTTCGATGATTCAAGAAAAGAATACGTTATTAACACCCCCAAAACACCCTATCCGTGGATCAACTATCTGGGAAATCAGGGCTTTTTCTCCCTGATCTCGAACACTGCAGGCGGCTACAGTTTCTATATGGACGCCAGACTCAGAAGAATCACACGTTATCGTTACAATAACGTGCCTTTGGACATGGGCGGAAGATATTTTTACATCAATGACAACGGCACAGTCTGGAATCCGGGCTGGTCTCCTGTCAAGACGGAACTCGATGAGTACGAGTGCCGTCATGGTATGGGTTACACCATTATCGAGGGTAAGAAGAACGGACTTAAGGCCGAGGTTACATTCTTCGTTCCCCAGAATTACGACGGAGAAGTCCAGCAGGTAGTTCTTACCAATGAAGGTTCCGAGGCTAAAGAGTTCTCATTATTCTCCATGGCTGAATGGTGTCTCTGGGATGCACAGGATGACTGCACGAACTTCCAGAGAAACTTTTCCACAGGCCGTGTGGAGATCGAAGGCTCTACGATCTACCACGTCACAGAGTACAGAGACAGACGTAATCACTACGCTTTCTATACGGTAAACGATGAGATCGACGGTTATGACACTGACCGTGATGCTTTTCTCGGAAGCATCTACAACGGCTGGGACAATCCGGAGACCGTTAAGGCAGGCAAGGCTTCTGATTCCTTCGCTGACGGCTGGTCACCCATCGCTTCACACTTCAAGAAGATCACTCTTGCACCCGGTGAGAGCAAGACATTGATCTACATCTTAGGTTATGCAGAGAATCCCCAGGATAAGAAGTTCGCTTCCGAGAAGCCTGCAAACCTCCTTACAAGAGAGGCTTGGGTTCTCAACAAGGAGAAGGCTTATGCGATGATCGACAAGTACAACACACCCGAAAAGGTTGCAAAGGGACTTGAAGAGCTCCGCACGACATGGGAGAATCTCCTTTCCATCTACAAAGTTGATACGCCTGATGACAAGGTCAACCGCATGGTCAACATCTGGAACCAGTATCAGTGCATGGTTACGTTCAACCTTTCACGTTCCGCATCTTACTTTGAGTCAGGCATCGGCCGCGGCATGGGCTTCAGAGATTCCAACCAGGATATCCTTGGCTTCGTTCACCAGATCCCTGACCGTGCAAGGGCAAGACTCATCGACATCGCTTCCACACAGCTTTCTGACGGCGGATGCTATCACCAGTATCAGCCTCTTACGAAGAAGGGTAATGCGGACATCGGCGGAGACTTCTCCGATGACCCGCTCTGGATGATCATGTCCGTTGCCGCTTATATCAAGGAAACAGGCGACTGGGGAATCCTGGATGCTAACGTTCCTTTCGATGATGATCCGGAAGGCAAGCACACGATGCTCGAGCACCTCAACGTATCCTTCTATCACATCGTAAATAATCTCGGACCTCACGGACTGCCTCTCGCAATGCGTGCCGACTGGAATGACTGCATCAATCTGTCATGCTTCTCCGACACACCCGGTGAGAGCTTCCAGACATATACCAATCCGAAGTTCAAGGCAGAGGGCGGTTACTCAAAGATCGCTGAGTCTGTATTCGTTGCAGCTCTCTTCACATACACCGGTCCTGCTTACGTAGGTATCCTCGAGCACCTCGGAAAGGCTGATGAGGCTGCAAAGGCCCAGGCTGAGATCGACAAGATGAAGAAGAACACCATGGAATCCGCATTCGACGGCGAGTGGTTCTTAAGAGCATACGACGCTAACGGCGAGAAGATGGGTTCACACGAGTGTGAAGAGGGTAAGATCTTCATCGAACCCCAGGGCTTTGCAGTTATGTCCGAGATCGGTAAGGACGTCGGTGCAGACATCAAGACACTCAACTCCATCGATAAGTATCTCAATTGCGAGTACGGTCTCGTTCTCAATAACCCCGCTTTCACGAAGTACTATATCCAGTATGGTGAGATCTCCACATATCCGGGCGGATACAAGGAGAACGCAGGTATCTTCACTCATAACAATGCATGGATCATCTGTGCCGAGGCTTATGCCGGCAGAGGCGAGAAGGCATTTGAGTACTACTCAAAGATCGCTCCTGCTTTCACGGAAGAGACATCTGATATCCATAAGACAGAGCCTTATGTTTACGGTCAGATGATCGGCGGTAAGGATGCCAAGAACTTCGGCCAGGGCAAGAACTCATGGCTCACCGGCACTGCAGCATGGAACATGGTTGCCATCTCCCAGTACATCCTCGGCATCAAGCCTGAATTCGACGGCCTCAGAGTAGATCCTTCCATTCCTTCAGCATGGGACGGCTTCAAGGTAGAGCGTAAGTTCAGAGGTGACGTATATGAGATCGAGATAAAGAATCCCGATCATGTATGCAAGGGCGTCAAGAAGCTCACGGTAGACGGAAATGAGATCGACGGCTGCATCGTTCCTGTCGCAGGCGACGGTCAGACTCACAAGGTCGAGGTGGTTCTTGGCTGATATCCGGTTTTTCATTACCGGACAATTAAGTCATTAACTGAAGCAAAAACCCCGCAGTCATATTTGAACCGTGGGGTTACTTGCTGAAAAAAGCACATTTTAAATATACATCTCTCGGAGGATCAGTATGGGTTACATCGGTGAAAAAGCAAGAGGCGAAAGACTTACCGCAAAAGAACTTCTTATCGATAAGTTCGGCGATACCATCGTAGCAGGCGGCATCTCCGCCCAGTATGTTCAATTCGGCAAAGCGCCTGTCGTTATCGGCATTTCGGGCTTAAAGTTCGACAGCATGGCAGTTAACATACTTGCTTCTGATGATGTCATTTTCGACCAGTTCTCGAAAATGACAGGTGACGGATACAGTATCCTCATCGTCAGAAACGATAACGATTTCAGAGCTTTAACGGAAAAGGACGGAAATCTTGCAGAAGCCGCATTCAATGAAGCGGTTTTGGAAAGATGCGCAGAGCTCATTAAGAGTACTGACACTTGGGGCGGAAAGCTTGCGACAAACGGCGAGCTTGCTTTTGATCCTTCCACGCCTTCTCCTGGACCGCACTACTACACGAATATGCTCATCGGTAACCGCATCGGTTTCGACTATCCTTTGCAGTCAACTCCTAAGAGCACTGTTGACAGCCTGGGCGGCGGTTCTTTCAGATCCCATGCAGATACCCAGGTGCTTGCCACAAGATGGGACTATCTTCCCGAAGAGAACGGTTTCCCCGCAAACCGTCAGTTTTACCTCGTGGAGAACGGCAAGCAGATCTTCTGGTCCGGAGATGCGATCGCCGATAATCTTTTGAAGATCAGAACGATCCATTCACAGAACAGGACAACCATCAGTTATGAGCTTTCCAACGGATTAAACATCAAGAGGACGATCTTCATCGTTCCGCAGAGGGAGGGCCTTCCCGTCGCTTGTGAAGCACAGCTCATCGATATCGAGAATACAACGTCAGAAGACAAAGATCTAAGAGTCGTCTGCACGGGCATGTTCGGAACGAAGCAGACTCATGCTCTTTCCGAAGACGTTATCTTTACGACGGTAGTAGGCGAGTCCCAGGTATTCTTCAATGAGGATAATGAGATCCGTGCCGTAAGCGCAGATCCTAACCCCAACGGCACAAAGGGCGACATCAGATTCAATGAGACTGTCGTACATACTGCTGACGGCGATGTTTTCGCTGACCAGTACAGTGTAAGATATGCTGATTTCGTAGGTTCAGGAAGCCTTGCTAAGCCTGAATTCATCTATCCTCTGGCTTCGAGACCTTCCAGAAAGGGCCCCGGCTTCTTTGCAACATCTACACCGTTTACGGTCAAGGCGAACGGCGCAGTCCGTGTCGATAACATCACATGCCTTTCTTCCGATTGCGTTAACGACAAGTTCGTAATCGACAAGACTCCCGCAGAAGAAGCTGAAGCAGTCGCAAACTACATTAAAGATCCTTCGAACCTTGCAAGAGATCTTCAGGACGTCATCGATTTTGCAGGCAAGTATTCCAATTACATGAAGATCGAGCACGAGGATCAGGACTTCGAGGCTTACGTTAATAACAACCTTCCTTTCCAGGTCTTCTATCAGACATTCGTTTCGAGATCTCTGGACTGGACGCAGAAGGGTTACCGTGAGATCGGTTTCAGAGAGATCCAGGATATCTTCGCTTCAATGTATTACTTCGCAGGCATGGGCAGAACGGACTTCGTAAAGAAGATGCTTGCCGGATGGATCGAAAACGTATATGAAGACGGATATACAAACCATAACTTCTACTGGATCGGAAAAGAACCCGGCTGGTGGTCAGATGACGGACTCTGGCTCCTGCAGGCTTTGGACAGATATCTCGGTCTTACTGATGATTATGCTTTCCTTGAGGAAGAGTTCGTCATGGCTGGCACAAAGGTAAAGAAGACCGATGCAGGCGTTAAGCGCAAGCTCAAGGATACGATCAAGGCAATCCTCATGTACAGCGGCAGGATCTCGCTCGGAAAGCAC
The DNA here is from genome assembly GCA_016288885.1 of Saccharofermentans sp. Lineage (GTDB taxonomy): Bacteria > Bacillota > Clostridia > Saccharofermentanales > Saccharofermentanaceae > Saccharofermentans. Next base: position 17,205 of record JAEFAV010000006.1, on the reverse strand, counting down.
GGCATTCCGCTTATCGATCGTGCTGACTGGAACGACTGCCTGAGAGTAGACCCTGATGCAATTTCCGGTAAAGACAAGGTCGCTGAATATAAGGAACAGCTCGCCGCAAACGGAAAAGCATACGGTGAGGTTCCTTTCGATTCCGAATTCTCAGAGTCCGTAATGAACGGATTCCTTTTGAAGGTTGCTCTAGATGCTGCAGAATCAATGTTCAGAAAGATTGGCGACAGTGCCGCTGATGACATGAAGGTACTTTCCGACAAGCTTGCAGCCAACCTCCGCGAACATTGCTGGAAGGGCGACTTCTACTGCAGAGTCCTCTTTAACAGAAAAGACAGAACAGACATTTCTTACCTCGGCGCTCAGGGCGACGGACTTGCTGTCGAAGCAGGTCATCCCGGCACATACTTCCTTAACAGCTTCTCGTGGTCACTCCTGGCGGGCGTTGCTTCCGAAGAAGAGATCAACACGATGCTCGATTCGCTCGACAAGTATCTGAAGACCCCTTACGGATTCAGACTTTGCTCCACGGTAGATTACCCGAGGATCGCTCCGAAGATCGACGTAGCTCTTTATTATCCCGGAGACCGTGAGAACGGCGGCGTATTTAAGCATGCGAACATGATGGCATGCTCTGCGATGCTCGGTGCGGCCAAGACGGTTAAGGATGAAGCTCTTGCTTCAAGACTTGCTGACACGGCTTACTGGATCATCGATAAGATCCTGCCCTTCAAGACTTTGAAGTCGCCTTTCGTTACGTGCGGCAACCCGAGATGGTGCACACAGTACAACAACAGCCAGACGGGCGAAAATATCGGACCTACATTGTCCGGTACTTCCACATGGCTTCTTCTGTCTCTTTTCCAGTGCTTCGGTGTTGAATTCACAAGTGAAGGATTGAGAGTGGAACCCATCCTCAGAAAGACTGATACGAAGCTTGACGTTAAGGTATCCATTTCCGGAACGGTTTACGATATCCATATTACAAAGCCCGAAGGTTTCATCCGTGCACAGGACGGTATTAAGGTCAAGCTCGATGGCGCAGATGTGGAAGGTACATTGCTTCCTGTCGCGACAGACGGCAAGACTCATCAGGTAGAGATCGGATTCTGATCTTAAAGATTAACAGGAGGTCCTAATCCAATGCCTTTTTCGAGCGTCTTTCTATCAGAGATCGTAAAAGCATATAACCTTGAAGTCGTTTATGATTCGGGTGATATCGAATCAAGAAGGATATGCGTAGCGGACGTTACGCGTCCCGGTCTTCAGCTTGCAGGATATTATGATCATTTCGGACCTGACAGAATCCAGATGATCGGTAATATGGAGCATGCATACCTGGATAATCTCTCTCCGGAAGAGAGGGCTAAGTCCGTATCCGCTCTTTTCGAGAAGAATATCCCCGCACTGATCGTTACCCGTGACCATAAGGTCCACAAGGAGATCCTTGACGCGGCAAGAAAGTATCAGACACCTGTATTAAGAACATCACAGGCAACGTCAGACTTTTCTTCCGAGCTCGTAAAATACCTCAAGATGGAGCTTGCTCCCCGAGTATCAATGCACGGAGTCCTTGTCGAGGTAAACGGTGAAGGTATCCTTATCCTGGGTGAGTCCGGCGTAGGTAAATCCGAGACTGCATTGGAGATAGTAAAGAGAGGTCACAGACTGATCGCCGATGACCAGATCGAGATCCGCAAGGTTTCAGAGACCACTCTTCTTGGACGCGCACCTGATGTCATCAAGCATCTTATTGAGATCCGCGGCATCGGTATTCTGGACGTTAAAGAGCTTTACGGTGTATCTGCCGTTAAGCAGCAGGAGAATATCGACTTCGTAATCAATCTTGAACTTTGGGATGAGAAAAAGACATATGACAGACTGGGACTAACCGAGGAGACTACTGACATTCTCGGCATAAAGGTTCCTTCAGTTACCATCCCGGTAGGTCCCGGACGTAACCTCGCGATCATCGTCGAGGCGGCTGCGATCAACTACAGGGTCAAGAAGATGGGTTACAATGCGGCTCAGGATCTCGTATCCAGAGTCTTCCCCGGGAAGTCTTTGGATGGCTGACGTCATTCCCCTCGAAAACGTTCCGCTTGCGGGATATTCAACTTTCAGATGTGGAGGCCCTGCCAGGTATTTTGCTGAGCCTTCCACCGGAGACGAAGTCGCCTCACTGTTCAAATGGGCAGAAGATAAAGGCGTTGAAGTATTTGTCCTGGGCAATGGTTCGAACTGTCTTATTTCCGATGAGGGTTTTGACGGACTTGTCATAAGGATCGCAAAAAACATGAGTGAACTGTCATCTTCGGAAACAGATGACGGCAGGGTCATTGTTACCGCAGGTGCGGGACTTCCTTTTGCAAGATTCGGAAATTACTGTGCGGAGCTCTCTCTTACCGGAGCAGAGTTCGCGTGCGGCATCCCCGGTTCCTGCGGAGGCGCGGTATTCATGAATGCCGGCGCATACGGTGGTGAGACTAAAGACTTTATTTCAAGAGTAAGTTACTGGGACGGGAATAATATCAGATATATAGATGGCAGTGAATGCGGTTTCGGTTACAGAACGAGCCTGTTCGAAAAAATGAATGCCGAAGGTAAAAAAGCAGTTATATTAGGTTTTGAAGCAATCCTTTCAAAGGGCAGTAAAGAGGAAATAGATGCTTTGATTGAAGACCTTCGGAGAAGAAGGACGGCAAGCCAGCCTTTGGATGTCCCGTCTGCAGGTTCGACGTTTAAGAGACCGGAAGGATTTTTTGCTGCCAAACTCATTGAAGAAGCCGGACTTAAGGGTTTTGCCCTTGATGATTCGGGCGCACAGGTATCACCGAAGCATGCGGGATTTATCGTTAATAACGGGGGCAGGGCAAAAGCCTCCGATGTAAAAAGACTGATGGATCATGTTACGGAAAAGGTTTTCGGGAACTCCGGCGTAAAGCTCGAGCCGGAAGTAAGACTTGTGGGTAATTTCGGAGGTTAATAAATGGAAATATTATTTCTGACCGGAATGAGCGGTGCCGGCAAAAGTGCGGCGGTAAGATATCTTGAAGACTGCGGATATTTCTGCATGGATAACGTTCCGCCTTACGTCCTTCCGGATCTGGTAAGGAGCTTCTTCAAAGGCAGGAACGGCGAAGGCTTTTCGACACCCAAACTGGCTTTTGTCGTTGATGTCAGATCTCAGGAATATCTTGACGGATTTGACGAAGCGCTCGCGCTCATCGACGAGGAAGTCGGATGCCCTTACAAGGTCATCTTCCTCGAAGCGTCAGACCCCGTCCTTATCAGCAGATACCAGCAGTCCAGGCGCAAGCACCCTCTTGCAACCAAGAAGGGTTCTCTTACAAAGGCGCTTGCAGAAGAGCGGAAGATGCTCGAAAACATCAGAGAGATCGCAACCGTCGTAGTAGATACTTCTCTTCTGACTGATGCCGAGTTATGTAAAGCGATCGGTGAGATCATCAAGAATGAAGACAGCCAGAGCATCCTTGTGGTCGTAGAATCTTTCGGATTCAAATACGGTCTTCCGGTCGACTGCGATTATGTGTTTGACGTAAGATTCCTTCCAAATCCTTTCTATCTTCCGCAGCTTAGAAACTACACCGGTAAAGATGAGGAGATAGCCAAATACCTTGAAGGTTTCAGGGAAACGGATGAGTTTAATTACATGACGTCCGAGCTCCTTTCCTTTGTCATTCCTTTCTATGAGAAAGAGGGAAAGGGAAGCGTCCATATCGGAATCGGCTGTACCGGCGGAAGACACAGATCCGTTTACTGCGCGGAGACGATTGCCAGAAGGATAACCGAAAACGGCATCAAGTGCATTACAAATCACAGGGACATCGATAAAGAACCCCACAGATATACGAAGAAGGCGGACGAAACCTGATGGAAGAAGACAGTTTTTCCGTCAGAGTCAAGCTTGAGACTGCCACCAAGGCAGTTAAAAAGCCTGTTCAGAGGCAGACTGCTTTATGCGGACTGTTTTTAAGCCAGAGCAGCTCAAAAGGTTCTGCCAAAGAGATCAAGATCCCTGAAAGGCTTTCCGAACTCATAATTCATCTTTTTGATGCCGAAAAAATCAAGTGCGCTTATTCCAAAGGAAAAATAATATTAAAAGACATATATTCTTCAAGTCTCTGGGACCGTTCCGAAGAGCTGTTATCGGCTTTCGCGAATGAGAGTCTTACAGTCGAAGATGCAAGGAGATTTTTAAGAGGCGCATTCTGGGGATGCGGATACTGTTCCGATCCGAACAAGGGCTACCGCATCGAATTCATCGTTCAGGACAAGGAAAATGCCATGCTCATATCTGCGGCTTTGGACGTCCTTTCGATAAAGCATATCAGGACGGAGCGCAAGAATTCTTATGCCGTATATTTCAAGAACGGTGATGACGTTTCCGACTTCTTAAGTTATATCGGAAGTCCGTCCGCCATGATGGAGTTTGAGAATATCAGGGCCGGAAAAGACGTTAACGGTAAGGTGTTCAGAGCCGTTAACTGCGATGCTGGAAATACCAAACGTCAGGCAGAAGCAGCCGCCCAAAGAAATGAACTGATCACAAGAGTAATGGAGTCCGGTCTGGCAAATAAGCTCTCTCCAGAATTAAGGGAAGCTGCCAAAGCACACATGGAAAACCCGGGTGCTTCACTGGCAGAACTCGGGGCAATGATGGATCCTCCGATCGGCAAATCCGGCATGAGACACAGGCTGGAAAAGATAGCCGAATATGCCGAAAGCCTGCAGTAAATACTCAAAAATCCTTTATTTTATTGGCCTTTTGAAGCTTTAGAACCGGTCAAAATTTGAGATAAAATTACAGCCGTGTTACAATAAGCGTTAACTTTTTTGGAAAAGACCAAATAAGAGGGGATCCATGAAGCACGGTGAACAGTACATCGAGCCAAATAATAACTTCTACAGACCTTCGAGGGACCCGAATGAAGGTACCATGACGCTTGTCGTCGTGATCACACTTCTCTTTGTCTGCCTCACGGGTGTTCTTGCCGCTGTGTATTTTAAAAAAGCAACGGCTAAAGAAACTTTGGCCAATATCGATACCACTGACCAGTCCGGATATATCTCCGTTGCATCTCCCACACCTACCCCCGTTCCTCCTATTACCGATTACCAGAATCCGATCCTTTATCCCGGTCTTGCATCCGTAAATATCAATAAAGAACTCGCAATAGCTCCCGAATGTCTGCCTTCAGCGCGTAAGATCAACCAGACGATCATGGTCAAAGGCACGATCTTTGAAGGTGAATACAGCAGGGAAAATCCCATCTATATGCAGGATCCGGTCTTCTACGGATCTGTGCCCGGAATATTCACTTACAGGGGAAACAACTTCAGAAACTGCGCATCCTTTGGTTATACAAATCTTTACAGGGGCGCTCTTACACAGAGATGGGAATACAATGAAGTAGGATCACTCCTTGCTTCCACTCTGAACTTTGAATGGTCCGGCTTAAGGTGGACCGGGCAGCCTCTGGTAGTTGAATGGCCTGCCGCAACCCGTCAGAACATGGATATGTATGATACTGCCAAACAGCAGCTTACGCTGACTGAAGTAATCATTGCGGCTCTGGACGGAAAGATCTATTTTTTTAATCTTCAGAACGGCGAACCGACGAGAGATCCGATCGAAGTCGGAGCCTCCATAAAGGGTACTCCGGCTCTTGATCCGAGAGGTTATCCGCTCCTTTATGTCGGACAGACTGACAATAACGGCGGTTCGGTCTTCGGCATGTACATCTATTCCCTTATAGACGGGTCACTTCTTTTCTCTTATGACGGTTCTGATGACGGAGCTTACAGGAGCAACTGGAATGCTTTTGATTCCTCGCCCATCGTAAACGGAGAAACCGACACCCTGATCTGGCCCTGCGAGAATGGCATAATCTATACATTTGATCTCAACACGTCTTATACGGGCGGTGCGATCTACGTCAGTCCGGTCGTTACAGGATACAAGTACATGTTTGACGACAACATCGGTTCACACATGGGCGTTGAGAGTTCTATAGCGGTATACGGTAATTACGGCTATTTCATGGACAACACGATGAATCTCTGTTGTCTGGATCTCAATACGCTTCAGATGGTCTGGACTAAGGTCCTTGGTGATGATTCGGATGTTACTCCCGTCATTGATGAAGAGGACGGAATCCCATATGTTTACATCGGTACGGAAGTGGATAATCAGGGCGGAACCGGAGAATACTGCGGTGCTGCCTATATCTACAAGATTAACGGACTTACCGGTGAGACCGTATGGCAGACGTCCGAGCCGTGCTATACATTCAACGGAGAGTCATCCGATTCAGACCAGAGCGGCGGGTGCTTCGGCAATCCCATTATCGGAAAAGGCAAGTTCTCAAATCTCGTTATTTTCTCATTTAGTATGACGAAAGGTCTTGCCAGCGGTAACAAACTTGTTGCTTATGACAAGGACTTGGGTACCGAGGTTTGGGCATATAATATGAACATCTATTCATACAGCTCGCCTGTTGATTTCTACGATTCCGAGGGGAACGGCTATATCGTGATCTGCGACTCGATAGGACAGGTCCACATGATAAAGATGGAAGTGGGCATACCTGACGAGGAGCGAAGGATCACTTACATACAGACGAAGAGGAATATTGGAACTCCTGACGAGACTTCATCGGGGATCTGCATCGAAGCTTCTCCGATAATATATGAAGGTATGCTTGTAGTAGGAACCACGTCCGGAAGCATTTTCGGCATCGCGGTAGAATAAGGAGCAAAAATGGACTTGGAGAAGGCATACGGATCCATAACGGTTTTGGAGGTCGAGATAAGGACCTTTGCAAACGAGGGATATGCGGTGAAGTATGACTTTGATCGTAAAGTCATTTCCTGGCGCGATAACTACATGTGGAACAACAATTTCACAAGATCCATCAGCGAAGACAATCTGAGACGCATAAGAGAGAAGCTTCCTAATACGGGAATGCTCGAGTGGATGAACGGATATAACATGGGTCTTACGGATAAGTATGGTGACAAGACCGTTATCCCCGGTGAATGGATCATCAAAGTGGAATTTAAGGACAAGACAAGTTTAAAATCCGGCGCCGAACAGCATTTTCCCAAGAAATGGAAGGAACTCCAGCTTCTGATCGAACAGACTACGGGGTGCAGTTTTACGTTAAGGTAAGGGATGAACCATAAGAAAGGGTGCGGCAGGCGGGTGGCCTGCTTTTTTATTGTTTTGCTATTAATAAAATATGCTTTGTAGTCTCATTAGCGCTAATGTGATAAAATTCATTAATGCGCCCGGAAACTGAACTCCGGGAATCTTTAAGAACGAGGAGTAGTATTTTGGATTATCTGGAAGGGCTTTTGCTTGGAAGACTTTGGAGTGATACGGATTTTGAGAACCGTAAGCATTTCGGTTTATTCGTCATCTACGGGCTTCTTGTCGATGCCATAATCCTTTACATTTACATTCTCGGAAAAGGGATATTGGGATTCGGCGTAATCGGACCGATCCATATCGCCGTATTTACGCTTCTGTTTCTGGCCAATCCCTTTATCTGTTTCAGATATTACCGAATGCCCTGGTGGGGCAAGATTTCTATTTTATTGGTGAAGATATTCAAATCATATCTGATCATCAGCTATACAGTAAGCCTGCTCCTTCCCAAGCTTTCCGTACGGGTAGATGATCTTCAGGATTTTCTCATCAGTTATCTCAATTCCACTCTTGAGAAATACACTGAGAAATTCCAGGCAAGCGCAGGTTCCTTCTCAACGGTATTAGGCGTACTTGCCGGCGGCGTTCACGTCGTAGGGACCGTTTTGCTTTTTGCTTTGGCGGCAATCGTTATCCCGAGCCTTATATACCTGGCGGTAAAGATCGCCCAGTATGTTTGGGACTGGATCATAAATACGCTTATCATCAAGAGGTTTTTCCCTCAGCGAAAATAAATCTTTAAAGGAGACCATATGGCAGAGCTTAGAGACAGAATCGATATTACGGTTGAAGAGCTCGAGGAATCCCTCGGCGCCGTCAGGCTTCCGCGTTTTATTGCAGAATCCGAAAAGAGTTTTGTCGGCAGGATAGATTCCATTTGCGATGAAATCTGTTCCGATCCCGAGAAGAGAGCCATATTCGTATCCGGACCTACTTCTTCGGGAAAGACCACTTTTACTTTAAGACTGTCCAACATGATCAATGCGAGAGGAAGAAAGGCTGTTCACCTATCGCTTGATGATTACTACAATATTAAGGATCTGAAGTGCGACAAAGACGGAAGACCGGACTTTGAGACGATAGACGCCCTTGATGTTGACAGGATACAGCGTGACATTAAGGCTCTTCTTAACGGCGAGACCGTTGTTCCGCCGTTCTTTGATTTCAACATAAGGGTCCAGCAGGAGGGCGATCCGGCCAATGCGATAAGCCTCGGCGATGACGGTGTCCTGGTGGTGGAAGGCCTTCACGGTTTATCCCCGAGGATCTCAGGCGAATGTCCTTCTGAGAAATGTTCCAAAGTATTCATCATGCCCTATGGCAATGTTTTCTGCGATACAAAGCTCATGGACAGCAATGAGATAAGGCTCCTTCGAAGGATCATAAGAGATTTCCGCCACAGAAGCGCACATGCACTTGCCACGATCGACTACTGGCCGATGATCCAGAAGTCAGAAGATAAGTACTACGAGGAATACCTGACCGCTGCTGACTATCACGTCAATTCATTCCTTGCATATGAGAGTCTCATCGTGGCCCCAATGGCCATGAATGACATCAAAGAAGCTCTCCTCAAGGTGGAAAAAGGTTCGATCGAACCCAGTGTATTCATGGAAAAGTCTCCAACAGGTAAAGCCTTTGCTGACCTCTCGGCAGCACTTGTCAAAGCAAATAAGTTGATGGGGCATCTGGGTAAGATCCCGGTAATAAGCCCCGAACAGGTTCCGGCTGAATCCATCCTGAATGAATTCATAACCGATGAGCGCTGATCTTTCGCGATATAAAGGAGGCAGGAAATGCCTATCAGAATAGCAGACAATCTTCCGGCAAGACATATACTTGAACAGGAAAGAATATTCGTTATGGAGGAGAACAGGGCCCTGTCACAGGACATCCGTCCGATCAGGATCCTCATCCTCAATCTCATGCCCGACAAATCCACGACGGAGACACAGCTCTTAAGGGCCCTTTCAAATTCTCCGATCCAGGTCGACGTCGAGCTTTTGTTTACCAAGACACACCAGTCGACACATACTCCTGCAGAACATCTCCTTAAGTTTTATAAGACTTTTCCCGAAGTTTCCGAAGAGTATTTCGACGGCATGATAATCACCGGAGCCCCCATTGAGAAACTCGACTTTGAGGAAGTCGATTACTGGCCCGAACTGGTCGAGATCATGGAATGGAGCAAGACGCATGTCTATTCAACGCTCCATCTGTGCTGGGGAGCTTTTGCAGGACTTTACTATCACTACGGCATCCCGAAGATCGTCCTGGATAAGAAGGTCTTCGGTGTTTTCGAGCATTCGATGACATGGTCAAGACCCGTAAAGCTCTTCAGGGGTTTTGATGATATCTTCTATGTCCCTCATTCACGTTATACGGAAGTAAGACGCGAGGACGTTGAGAAGAGAAAGGACTTAAGGATCCTTTCCGAATCTGAAGAGTGCGGTATCTACGCGATATCCGATCTTCACGGAAGACAGTTCTTCATCACGGGCCACTCCGAATATGACAGGGATACGCTGGACAGGGAGTATAAAAGGGATCTGAATGCAGGTCTAAATGACGTTGATCTTCCTAAGAACTACTACGTCGATGACGATCCCGAGAAGGGTCCGCTCCTTAAGTGGAGGTCTTCTGCGACTTTGATGTATACGAACTGGCTTAACTACTACGTATATCAAGAGACGCCTTTTGACATCAATCTTATCAAGAGCATAAGGAATGAAGATCTGATACCTGACAGGGATTTGGAGAAAAATGGCTGATATCTTTACTATCGACAGAGAACTAATATCAGGTTTTGCTCCCGAAAGACCTGAGGACGGTCACAAAAATACTTTCGGAACTGCGCTTATCTGCGCCGGTTCCGAATATATGACAGGCGCGGCAGTGCTTGCCTGTGATGCCGCCTTAAGGTCCGGTGCAGGTCTTGTTAAGGTCTTCTCCGAAGAAAAGACCCTTGATGCCGTAAGCTCGATCGAGCCGTGTGCCCTTCTTGAACTGCGTCCGGCAAAAACAGCGGCGCTCTTAAGGAAAGCTTCAGAGCTTTGCAGAAAAGTCAGTTCCGTGCTTATAGGTTCCGGCATTCCGGCAGATTATGAGAACATGGAATCGTTGACGGAAGTCTTTCTGCGCGATGCCGGAAATATAGTCCTTGATGCAGGCGCGCTCGCATCCAAGCCGGATGTTCTGTCCAGACTGAAGGAACGCCTTCAGGCAAGAGAAACACCTGCCGTTATTACTCCGCACATCGGCGAGTTTGCAAGGATGCTGGGACTCCCCAAAAAGGAAGTTGCCGACAATGCCGAAGAACTGGCATGCAGGTTTGCCCTAGATAATAAATGCGTAGTGGTCCTCAAGAGCCATAAGACGACGGTTGCCATACCTGACGGAAAGCTTTACATACATGAAGAAGCGAACAGCGGACTTGCCAAGGGCGGATCCGGCGATGTCCTTGCTGGACTTATCGCAGGGTTCCTCGCACAGGGAATGGAACCTTACAAGGCCGCCTGCTCTGCCGTTTTTATTCATTCCAAGGCAGGAAGGGCAGCTGCTGATGACATCGGCGCAAGGTATATGCTTCCGACAGATCTTTTGAATTATCTTCCTGAAGGATATCAGGAAGCCGGCTGGAGTGAAGATGATGAGTAACGATCCGGGTTATAACGACAATATTTTCGACCGCTCCTGTGTAGAGATAGATCTTGATGCGCTTAAAGCTAATTTCGAGCAGATCAGGAAGGCGACTACTCCGGGTACGGGAATACTCGCTGTCGTAAAGGCTGATGCATACGGTCACGGCGCACTTGAGACGGCAAAGACTCTGATCGACAGCGGCGCTGCCGGCTTGTGCCTTGCCACCATCGATGAAGCGGTCGAGCTCCGCAAACACGGAATAGATGTTCCGATGATGACACTGGGGTTTACTGATCCGTCCAGATTCGAAGATGCCGTCAAATATGACGTGGAGCAGTCTGTCTATTCTTTCGGGATTGCCAAAGCTTTGTCTGATGAAGCGGTAAAACAGGGAAAGACATGTAAGATCCACATAAAACTCGATACCGGAATGGGAAGGATCGGTTTTAAGACTGACGGAAGCGAGACTGACGAGATCATAAGATCCTGCTCGTTGCCCGGAATAGAACCCTATGGCATCTTTTCCCATTTTGCAGCTGCCGATACTGATGATGATGAATATACCAGATATCAGTTTGATCTGTTCATGAAGCAGATAGACGTGCTCGGGCAGAAGGGGATCCGCTTCAGCAAAAGACATATATGCAACAGTGCGGGTATCCTGAGATTTCCTGAAATGCACCTTGACCTGGTAAGAGCGGGAATAATACTCTATGGTCTTATGCCGCCCGGATGCCCGAAGCCGGTCTGTGATATAGAGCTTAAACCTGTTATGAACTGGTATGCCAAGGTCATTCACATCAAGACAGTTCCGGCAGGAGCCACGATAAGCTACGGCAGGCATTTCACCGCAAAACGTCCTACTGAAGTAACTACGGTCGGAATAGGTTATGCAGACGGTCTGTCCAGAAGGCTTTCCAACGGATTCGAACTGGTCATCGGAGGAAAAAGATGCCCGATAATCGGAAATATCTGCATGGATATGTGCATGATAGATACCACCGACCTTGAAGTAAGACCCGAAGTAGGTGACAGGGTCACCGTATTCGGGAGCACCAGACCTGCCGATGAACTTGCCGAAGCATTGGGGACCATCAATTATGAGATTACCTGTGATGTCGGAAAAAGAGTGAGAAGACTTTACATCGGCGGATGACGGCATCACAATTTTCCGATAATCGGTGAAAAAAGCATAAAATTGCGCTATAATACATAAGTTTTACTCTTATTACCAAGGAGAATGTCGATTAATGGGCACTTTGAAAGACAGCTTAAATACTGCGGAGACAAGGAAAAAGATACTTTTTACGTTCCTTATCATATCCTTGCTTTGTGTGCTCACGCTTATTCCGGTTCCGGGACTTAACAGGTCATCAGCCATAGCCGTTGCAGAAGACTGGGGAAGCGTCGGATTGATCCTGGATATTCTTTCGATGAAAGCATTCGAGAGCATCTCTATTACAAGCCTTGGTATCTATCCGTTCCTGGTAGCTTCTATCGTTATGCAGATCGTGACTCTGGCTGTTCCAAGGCTTAGAAACCTTGCGCAGATGGGTGATGAGGGAACAAAGATCATTACAAAACTAACGAGGATCGCATCAATCGCTGCTGCGGTGCTCTTTGCCGTTCTCTACTGCGTAGGAATGAGAGGAGCTGTTACTACCTCGATCAATTATTGGGTTGCTATCGTCCTTAGCGGAGTATCCGTTGCGGTCGGCAGCGCTTTCTGCGGATGGTGTGTTGAACTCCTTAATACCAAAGGTATCGGTGACGGTCTTACGATAATCATTGTTGCCGGCATTCTCCGTGACATTCCTTACGAGTTCTTCAAATGCTTTGTTGATGCAAGATCATTAGGACTGCTTTCGTCCATCCTGTTTACGATATTCAGCATGCTTTTATGCATAAGTCTTCTTTTCCTGATCATCCTGTTAAATATGGGTGAGAAGAAGATTAGGATCATCTTCTCCAAGAGAACCGTGGGAATGAAGCAATATGGCATGCAGAATCAGGTCATCCCGCTTAAGGTTACTCAGGCAGGCATTACGCCGATCATTTATACTCTGACGGTTACTCTGCTTCCCTCATCGATCATTGCTATGGTAGTTCCGGGAACTGAACCTGCATGGGCATACACATGGAAGAATCTTCCCACAAGTCCTGCCTATATTCCGTTCTTCATTGTTTTCCTGGTTTTCTTTACTTATATTTTCGCAATGATGCAGTTCAATCCTTTCGACATGTCTTCACAGATCAAACAGAACGGAGGATACATCCAGGGTATCAAGCCCGGAAAGCCTACTTCGCAGTATCTTATGGCTTTGTACAATAATCTTAACAGTGCAGATTGTACGTATCTGATCTTTTTATGCGTTATCCCCATGGCATTGAGCTTTTTGCCCGGATTCAGCGGCATCACATTTGCCGGTATTGCCCTTGCACTTCTCGGAGGTGGTTTTATCGAAATGAAGACATTGCTTGACAATGCCCTTAAGACCGAAGAGGAAAAGCTCAAGCAGGCAGGCAAGGATAAGAGACGTAAGAATTACAATAAATAAGGGAGGTATTTTATGAATCTGATCATCTTAGGCGCACCCGGTTCCGGTAAGGGAACTTCAGCAACCGTATTAAGAGAGAACTTCTCTCTTGCCCATATCTCCACGGGCGATCTTTTCAGATATAACATCAAAGAGAATACTCCCCTGGGAATCGAAGCCAAGTCCTATATCGACAAGGGCGCCCTCGTTCCCGATGACGTTACCATCAGAATGGTTGAAGACCGTCTTAATAATCCCGATTGTGAAAAGGGTTATATCCTTGACGGATTCCCCAGAAACATTGCCCAGGCCGAGGCTCTCGATAAGATGCTCGAAGCAAAGGGTTCCAAGATCGATGCCGTCGTTTACGTAAAGTGTGATGACGAGGTCATCATGGACAGGGTTACGACAAGAAGAGTCTGCGAGAAGTGCGGCGCAAGCTTCAACGTAAAGTATATGCCTACGAAGGTTGAAGGCGTTTGCGACGTATGCGGCGGCAATGTTATCCAGAGATCTGATGATAACCCCGAGACAGTAGCCAAGAGACTTGAGACATACAGAATAAACACCCAGCCTCTTATCGATTTTTATGATGCAAGAGGGATCATCGTTGAAGGAAACAACAATGTTGATTCCAAGACATGCATAGCTTCAATTGAAGAAGGCCTTAAGAAACTGGGACTCTAATTAGAAATCAGGTATATAAATGGTAGAAATCCTTACCAATGAAGAATTTGAGAAGATGAAGGCCGCAGGCAAGATCCTGCAGCATGTTTTTAAGGCTTGCAGGGATGAGATAAAGCCGGGCATTTCCACTCACGATGTTGATAAGTTATGCTATGACATCATCAGAAGTTATGATGCGATCCCGTCTTTCCTGAATTACGGTCAGCCTCCGTTCCCCGGAACGATCTGCGCTTCCGTTAATGATGAGGTAGTTCACGGAATTCCCAGAAAATCAAGGATCCTCCAGGACGGTGACATCATCTCTGTCGACGTCGGTGCCATCCTTGACGGATATCAGTCGGACGCATGCAGGACTTATCTTGTAGGAGAAGTTGCTCCTGAAGTCAAAGCACTGGTAGAACATACGGAAAAGGCTTTCTGGATCGGACTAGAGTATGCCAAGGTCGGCATGAGGACCGGCGATATCGGACATGCAGTACAGGAGTACTGTGAGGGTCTGGGTTACGGAGTGGTAAGAGAGCTTACGGGTCATGGCATAGGAACAACGATGCATCAGGATCCTGATGTGCCGAATTACGGAAGACCCGGACACGGCTACAAACTTAAAAAGGGCATGGCGATCTGCATTGAACCGATGATAACATTAGGTTCACGTGAGATCGAACAGTTAGATGACAAGTGGACAATAGTTACTCAGGACGGAAAGCCTGCAAGTCACTATGAAAATACGATACTGATTACGGATGAGGGTCCGTATCTTACGACCTATGACTATGAGGAGGATTTTTAATGGCGAAGGAAGATGTTATTGAAGTACTGGGAGTAGTTGATGAAGCATTGCCCAATGCAATGTTTAAAGTAAAGCTTGACAGCGGTCATTTGGTTCTTGCCCACCTTTCGGGAAAGCTCAGACAGAATTACATCAAGATCCTTCCGGGCGATAAGGTAACAATGGAAATCTCTCCTTATGATCTTTCACGCGGCAGGATCACCTGGAGAGGCGAGAAGAAGCCTAAGCAGTAATCTTGGAGTTTTATCAGAGATGATCGTACGCGCTAAAACTTTTGTGAGGTTTTAGTGCGTATTTTTATTGTTTTGAATGTAAGATTCCGTTTGAATTTGTAAAAATTGTGCTATACTCACCGATAGAGAAAATTCCTGTGTTTCAGCACAACATTGGAAGAATGTTATTTGGAGGTGCTTATGTTAGGAATCAAACAACTCAAGGTTGTATTGAAGAATGATTACACGGTTGATACTCTTTTCGAGGCTATCAAAGATCACGAATTCACACCCGGAAAGCCGAAGCTTGTAAAGCACGGATTTACAAACATCATCTGCTTCCCTGAGCTTGACAGACAGAATCAGGTTCAGATCATCCCCGGTATGACACAGGGTGCAAAGCCGGGTCCGAAGTGGACAGTCATGAAGGCTGAGGCTGCAGGAATGGATAACCTGGCTAAGAATGTCGCTATGAGCGCATTAACAAACGGCTGGGGTAACATGGGAAGCATCGTTGGAAAGAACAGCAAGCTCTGCGAGAAGCATGTTGAAGCTGTTGCCAAAGAGTTACAGGAACTCGGTATCTGATCGGTGGTTTTGATACCAGATTAATAAATTGAATTTATTATGTTATTCAAAAGCACAGTTATCACAACGGTAATTGTGTTTTTGTATGAGGAAGGAATCTAAAATGTCAGAAGAAAAAGCAAAAAAGGAAGAGAAGACGTCAGGGGAGAAGAAGTCATTCCTTGATGAGAACAAGCTTGAGATCATCACGGTAATCCTGCTCGGTATTACCGCTCTGCTTACGGCATGGGCAAGCTACGTCGGATCCATCCACGGCGGCAATCAGGCAACCAATTATGCTACGAGCAACAATCTCTCCAGCGAAGGAAACTCACTTTATAATTCCGCGATCCAGACACTTACACAGGATATGGATGTCTGGAACACCATAATGAATTATGAGATCGAGATCATGTATGCAGACGAGACGAATGATCAGAAAGCCATTGAAGCAAATGTTTGGAAGCTTCAGTGGTTCTGCATGGATAACCTCACTGATGACATGGCTGCAAAGATCGGTTATGACCAGGATGCATTCAATGACGGCGTTAACGATACTGATGACATCCTCGCATGGCTCTATGATGAAAACGGCACCGCAGTAGTATCTCCTTTCTCTGATGACGATTATGTTCAGAGCTATTTCGACGAATGCAATGCGAAATTGGATGAAGCTGAGGCAGTCCTCGATCAGGGCAGACAGGATAATGCCAACGGAGACAAGTTCTCACTCGTTACAGTTATTTACAGCGTAGCGCTCTTCCTGCTCGGCATCGTCGGCGTATTCAAGAACCAGACAAACAAGAAGGTCGTTCTTGCCATCAGTGTAGTCTGCCTTCTCATCGCAGTAATCTTCATGGTTACGATACCTCTTCCTGCATCAGGCGGAATCTTCGGATAAGAATTGTGATCTGAAAATCAAATTGCTATAATCTCTCACGTTTTGCACCTGCAACGTGAGAGATTTTTGCATTTAAGGAGATAATTGCTGATTTTTCACACGTTCTGCACCGGAAACGTGAGATTTCCGGGGTATCAGACCAGCCGGAGAGCTGTTTTTGATCATCTGAAAATTGTTGTTGAAAACTGTAGAGATTTTGCTATAATTGTTTAGCATGCGCTCAGAAGGCGCCTGTATTTGTTGTGGAAAAATATCAGCAACAGGAGGTACTAATATGAAAGTACGACCGTCAGTAAAGCCGATGTGCGAAAAGTGCAAGATCATTCGCCGCAACGGTAAGGTAATGGTCATTTGCTCTGACCCCAAGCATAAGCAGAGACAGGGTTAAGCAATTGACGGGTCTTCCAATGGTACGGAATTAGCCTCGTACGAAGTGATAAGGAAGACCGCGGGATAATAGCTCCTTCCCGCAAAGTACTATTAAAAGAAAAGTAATCATATTAGATAACCCGTACCGAAAGGGCGGCTGCTCCCTAACCCGGAGTTCCTTGACTTACGCGTGTCAAATAGAGATTAATACCACTTTATCCAATACGGAGGTACATTAAATGGCTCGTATAGCCGGCGTAGATTTA
>JAEFAV010000053.1 GCA_016288885.1 Saccharofermentans sp. | reverse complement strand
GATTGATCCGGTAGTATTCCTGCAGCATGAAGAAACGTTCGTCTCCTTTGAACGTTTTCTTTATATGCCTGATTCTGGAAGCCATCCTTGCCTGGATATCACGTTCTTCCGCCTGCAGTTCATCCGCCCTCTTATACAAGGGCAATACAAGGAAGTTTACGGCAAGGCTTAAGAATATTATCGACAGCCCTTCGTTTCCGATAGCTCTGTTGGCAATCGTAAAGATCACTTCAAACAGAAGCTCCAAAGGGGAGATTATCAATCTGTAAAGAATCATAAAAAAGCTCATCGCTATATGTTCCTCTTAAGACAATATTGCCGGTAATCCTCTTCAGTCCATAAGCTTAATCACTGCCAATATAAGACCAATTATCCGGATCATGGATATCTCCGCCATTAAAGTTATACCATGAACCCGGAAGGAAAGTATTTCCATTGTTTAAGCCGGTATTGATAATGTTAGACATGAAGATGGTCTGCGGTCCCATTTTCGGATCAGACGTAAACGGATTGCCGGTAAAGGGATTTACAGGGTCATCTATAAGACCTGATGTAGCGATAAAAGGCGTATCACCATTTGTCATAAAATCATCACAGACCGTAAAACCTTTTGCGTCGAAATCCTTTACCATCAGGAGCGGCATGAAGAATTCCATATCCTCGTCATTGCAGGTAATATCAAACTGATGAAGATCCCTTCCGTGATCTGAAACAATGATTATCCTGGTATTATCGTAAACACCGTTTTCACGAAGATAATCGAACCACTCGCCGAGAACGGCATAAGAAGCAATATTCACATGATAAGCGGTGATCTGGTCTTCTGTTTCCATCTGCATCGTCTTGCCGTCAATAGTATAACGTGAGACCATATCGGCATCATATGCGGTATTGTCAACACTGACCGCGGGAGTATAATCCGGTTCCTGCAAAAGGCAAGGCGAATGGGTCGTATCATTGGACATCATTAAGAACGTATTCTCTGAACTGTCACTGATCCCGGTGATATCCGGTAATGCAGCAAGAACGGAATATGCATCAATGAAATACATGTTATAACCCGTACTGCGTGAAAGACCTTCCCTGCTCTGAACGAATAAGCCTTGGTCTCCCGAAGAAGACTCATTGTACATACCGTCATCATAAAGTGTCTCCTGTATAAACAAGGGGGCAATTTTCATGATGGAAAAACAGAAGAAATTACGGTTGCGGATCTCACGAACACGTTCAGACAATGACAGAGAATAAGCATCAAATGTATCATCATCAAAAAGACTGAATCTGCCGTTCAGATTATAGCAGTGGAATTCAGGATGATCGTTATAAATGGATAGATCGGGTATCCAGTTATATCCTGCATATGTTGGATCGCAAACAGTTACTTCATAACCGTTTTCACCGAATATCACCGGCATAACTCTAAGTGCTTCATTGTGTTTGCTTTCAAGGCTCTCATTATCTCTTTCATTCATTCTTTCCGGTGTATATTCATATCCGCCGTACAGGGCCGGAGAACCGAAATTCGTGTATGCACCGTAAGAGATGGTGTTGGAGTAATAAGTAAAACCGTCAAACTTTTCGATTAATTCCGGCTTCTCATTAAAGATGTAAGGCGCCTGTGTTCCCATAGCTCGGTCAAGCATCAACACCACTACGTTCTTACCGTTTTTACTGAGAGGAATAATCTGTTCATTATCAGAAACAACTGTGTCATTCTGATACTCGTCAACGGAAAGCTTGTACGAACCGTAATTGCGGTTTATCCCGACAATGTGATATATGCCGATGGCAAAGACTGACAAGCTTGCGACAATGAGAATCGATTTTATTATCTTTGAAGCTTTGATATTCAGAAAAACAAGAACAGCAGCCGCAACGGCTATGGCAGCAAAATTCAGAAGATATTCTTTAGATTGAAATTCCGGTTTTATGTCATACTGCAGCGTTGAAGACAGTATCCCGAGATTTGTACCGAATAACATGTAATCGATTATCGATACGCCGCACATGATCCAGACCGCTTTGCTGAATAACGACTTGATCCTGTCGCTCATAAAGAAATAGAATACTCTGCCCCACAATACCCAGCTTCCGAACGACAGGAGCATTGCATTTATGATATAAAGCACAGGGTTGCTTGGAAGATTTACATCTATAAATTCCAATACCGATGCGTTTATTACCGAAGACGGTATAAGCAATCCCGTAAGAAGAGCCATGAAGATACAACCGACTGTAAATACAGTTGTCGTATCTTTTGTTTCTGCTTTTGCCTTTACTGGAATGCTGATCTTTTTCTTAAGGAATACTGATGCCAGAGGAAGACAGAGCAAAAGCCCGCAGACCGAGAGAAGTATCTTTCTCTTTATCCCGAAATCAGGATCGATCACAGTAAAGATGCCCAATACCACGCCGGCAGCTGCAAGAACGATGAAAAGCGCTTTCTTCGGATCTTTAAGCTTATAGAACACATTCTTTACCAGCGAGAAAACATTATTTAAGAGCCAGTAGAATACAAGACCCGAAGGTGAATGATAGAGCAGCACAAGGAACACGGCTGCCAGTCCATAGACCTGTATCTTCGCCTTTAACGGATG
>JAEFAV010000040.1 GCA_016288885.1 Saccharofermentans sp. | reverse complement strand
ATCCGAGGTCTCAGAAATCAACTGTTTCCGGCCAAACTCATGCCGACAATGTCAAAGAAAAACCGACAGGATTTCCGACAACTTCTCGAACAAAACCGACAAATACCTACACGATATTACAAGAACCCACAAGAAAGCATACAAATCACTTACAGAAACCCCTAAGGATACGACAAACTATAATGCCCCAGAGGCATCATGTCCGGGCTCCAAAAATATATTCCGGCAGACAAACCGGATCAGCTCCGAGAGGATAAATAACAGATTGTTCAAGGTGCGGCATCTTCGATGCAGGAGGCGCCTTCGCGCCTCTTAAACACTAAACAAGCACCTGCGAGCGCGCGGTCAAGAGCGCCCGGAGGGCGAGGCGGAGCCGGTCTCTTGACGGCAAAGCGAGTCGGGTGCTATTGGGTTTTGAGCTGTTTTTCGTTCAATCAAAAAGGCTGCCCGGTTTGGACAGCCTTCTTAAATCTTATGTTTTTAAGCAATTTCGAATACTCGAATCAGCTAAATCAGTGATCTTATTTCTCTAAGTATCTGAGAACAAATGCTTTTTAAGCAGTTACGATCTTGTTAGCGTTTTCGAGGCCGTGGCGCTCGACTGCCTCCTGTCTCATCTTGTACTTGAGGATCTTGCCTGCGGCATTCATCGGGAAGCCGTCAACGAAGTCGACGTATCTGGGGACCTTGTGCTTGGCCATGTGGTCCATGACGTACTGCTTGATCTCCTCTTCAGATGATTCTTCGCCGGGTTTAAGCACGACTGCTGCGAGGATCTCTTCGCCGTAGTCAGCGTCAGGAACGCCTATGACCTGGACGTCCTGGATCTTGGGATGCGTGTAGAGGAAGTCTTCGATCTCCTTCGGATAGATGTTTTCGCCGCCGCGGATGATCATGTCCTTGATTCGGCCGGTGATCTTGTAATAGCCGTCTTCAGGTCTCTTGAGAGCCAGGTCGCCGGAATGGAGCCAGCCGTCTTCATCGATGGCAGCTGCAGTAGCCTCGGGCATCTTGTAGTAACCCTTCATGATGTTGTAACCGCGTGCGCAGAATTCGCCGGGAACACCGTCAGGGAGCTCGACACCCGTTTCGGGATCGACGATCTTGGTCTCAACGCCGAAGATGGAAGGTCCTACCGTGTTGACTCTCTGCTCGATCGTGTCTGTCGTCTTGCTCATCGTGGTTGCGGGAGATGCTTCAGTCTGGCCATAAGTAATAACGATCTCAGGCATGTGCATCTTCTCGATTACTTCTTCCATCGTCTTGATCGGGCAAGGCGAACCAGCCATGATGCCCGTTCTCATGTGGGAGAAGTCAGTGGAAGCGAAGTTCTCGTGGCCGAGCATCGCGATGAACATCGTGGGAACGCCGTGGAAGCATGTTATCTTCTCCTGGTTGATGCAGTGCAGGCCCTTGCGGGGCGAGAATGCAGTTATAGGAGACATCGTGACGGCGTGCGTTACGGAAGCCGTCATTGCAAGAACCATGCCGAAGCAGTGGAACATAGGAACCTGGATCATCATGCGGTCAAAGGAAGACAGATCCATGCAGTCGCCGATAGCTTTACCGTTATTGACGACGTTATAGTGCGTAAGCATGACGCCCTTGGGGAATCCGGTCGTACCTGACGTGTACTGCATGTTGCATACATCGTGCTTGTCGATCGTGCGGCGGATCTTCTCGACATCGCTGTAAAGCACTGTCTCAGCGAGCGCAGGAAGTTCATCCCAGTGGAAGCAGCCAGGAACGTGTGATTCACATGTGATGACGTTCTTTAATACAGGAAGTCTTGCAGCCTCGAGCTTACCGGGCTCGGAGTCCTTAAGTTCAGGACAGATCTCGTTGATGATCTGTATGTAATCTGAATCCTTGAACTTGTCGATCATGACCAAAGTGCATGTGTCGGACTGTCTCAAGAGATACTCGATCTCATGAATCTTGTAAGCGGTATTAACGGTAACGAGTACGCAGCCGATCTTCGTTGCTGCCCAGAACGTGAGATACCATTGAGGTACGTTCGTTGCCCAGATGGCGATGTGGTCGCCCTTCTTACATCCCATTGCGAGGAATGCGCGGGCGAGGTTGTCGACGTCATTACGGAACTCGGGATAAGTGCGTGTGTAATCGAGCTCGGTATAGCGGAAAGCGTACTGATTCGGGAACAGTTCGCAGATCTTATCGAGAACGTCCGGGAATGTGAGATCGATCAGGGTCTCTTTTGGCCAGGGATAGTAACCCGTGCCGCGGTTGTCTGTCTGGAGAGTCGTCTTCTGCTTCGGACGGTATGTCTCCATGTAGCTAGCGAAATGAGGAACGACGATACCTGCGCTGTCGAGGTCCTTTGACCATCTGTAGACCCACTCGAGTGAGATGTATCCGAGATAATCGATCGCCTGCAGAGCATCGAACATGTCCTTCAAAGGCATGTCGCCGGTGCCCATGAGCTTATAAACGACTTTGCCGTCAACCATGACGGAATCTTTTACGTGAACATGCTTGATGTATTCACCGAGATTGTTAACGGTCTCGACAGGTGACTCGCCCATGAAGCGGTAAGGATGATGCATATCCCACAAAGCAGCTGCCTTACGGGATCCGATGGCATCAAGGACCTTCTTAAGTCTCTTAGTATCAGCATAAACGCCGTTCGTCTCGATCAATAAAGTAACGTTCATCTCTTCTGCGTAAGGGATGAGTTCCTTCATGATGGAGATAACGACTTCGTCATCGATCTCCTTTTCGGGAGCGGGATTGCGGTCGCCAAGGACGCGGATGTATGAAGTGCCGAGCTTGTTTGCGAGCTCGATGTAAGCCCTGATCTCAGCAATTGCCTTATCCTTAGTGGCAAGGTCATTAACAGGTTCGCCTGATGAAAGGCACGGGATCGCGAGCTTTAACTCCTTGAGCTTTGCGACTGTCTTGGGAAGGTTGGCGTCCGTAAACGGCGGAGCCTTTACCGAAAATATATCCTGGCCCAGACCTCTGATCTCAATTCCGTTGAAATTGAAGTCCTTGGCCATCGAGTAGATGTCCTGCCATGAGAAATCAGGGCATGCGAGCGTTGAAAAGCAAGTTAACATAATAATTCCCTCTTTATTTAAGAATTAACCGATAAATTATATAAGTTTAGGGGTTTTTTGTAAATTACCGCGTGATTTCCGGCATACGCGAAGCCGTACAAACAATAACAGGCTGCTTAACAGCCTAGCTCGAGTAGAAGGTTAATAAGGGAAGCAGAATCAAGCACGGTCAACAAACCGTTCATACCATTAACAAAAACGCATTTTGTAGAGGTCTTCTCCATCCTGCTCTCTAACCTGATAAAAAGATTCTGCGCTTACGAGAACGCAATAACGTAATTATATATATTTTGTCCGCCTAAGCAAGTATAAATTTCAGCCGAAGGACATTTAGCCCTGATGATCTCTTTCATACCGTCAGCCATGACCTTGTCGTTTTCATTGTCCGCAAAGATCATAACGGATTCGAATATCTCTGAATCAGGAACTTTTGAAATAAACGTACTTAAGCAGTTACGAAGATCCTGGTCAGCGCATGTGATGATGTCATCATCAAGAACACCGATGTAATCGCCGTTCTCCACATAGATTCCGTTATAAGTTCCGCGCTTGTCAGCCTTGGCGATGAGTCCGGTATGAACGCCCTCTAACGCCTTATTCATCGTCTCTTCGATCTCTTCACATGAGGAATTGATATCGATCAGCGAAAGCGCAAGATAGCCTTCAGCCATGGACTTTGTGGGAACGATGTGAATAGTGGCATCCTTGAAGATCTCTTTGACCTTCTCGGCCGTCATAATTATGTTTTTGTTGTTGGGCAGAACGATGATGTCCTTTGCTGAAGCGTGATTGCATGTCTCGCAAAGACTCATTACCGAAACGTTATTGGATTGTCCTCCCCTGGCGATCTCGGTAACGCCCATGTCCTTAAAGAGTTTTTCGAAGCCGTCACCGTCAGCGACAGCAACGATAGAAACGTCCTTTTTCCGGGCGATAAGAGTCTCGTTATGCTGGATCGTCATGTTCTCGATCTTGAGCTTAACAAACTCGCCGTATCTGTGATAGTAAGCCATGACGGACTCGGGCTTTAACGTATGAATATGAACCTTGACCTGTTTGCCGTCCCTGACAAGAACCAGCGAATTACCGAAATCCCTCATGTCAGACGTAACGAGCGTCTCGTTAAAGGAATCGGCCTTATCGTCAGCAAGCTGGATGATCATCTCCGTGCAGTAACCGAACTTTTCGAGGCCGTCACCGCCCATGTCGACGGGAGCAGCGCCCGAACTTACGTCAGCCACGGACTCGAACTCGCTTAGATCAATAGAGAACGACTCATCGAGAGCCTCAAGCATGCCGGTAACAAGGCAAACAAAGCCCATAGCGCCTGAATCGAGAACGTTATATTCTTTCAACACAGGAAGCAGCTCCGGTGTGTGCTTCAATGATTCAGCAGCACCGTCAACGATGTCCTTCATGAACTGCTCAGTCGTGGTATCTTCATCGAGGTTTTCTTCGGCATTTTCCTGCGCTTCACGGCATACTGTAAGGAAAGTTCCCTCTACGGGTTCAGCAACTGAATTGTAAGCGCTCTCAGTACCTGCGAGGAATCCCGCATAAAGAGTGCCCGCATTGACTTCATCGAAGTCCTTGAAGGATTTAAGAAAGCCCTTGAGCCACTGTGAAAGGATAACGCCTGAATTGCCCTGTGAATTCATCAGGGCGCCTGTATAAAGAGAATCGAAGTCGGAAGTCTCGAGGTCCCTGTCCCCAATATCTGCGAGGACTTTAAGGACGCCGCCCATTGTCTTGTCCATGTTGGTTCCCGTATCACCGTCCGGTATCGGGAAGACATTCATATCATTTAATTCCTGCTTGTTGTCAAGTATCTTCTTGGCACCGCCAATGAGCATTTTCTTAAGAACTGATAATTCCATTTCCCCTGCTTCTCTTCCTCTTATTCAAAATTTATCAAGAACGTCACGTCTGCTCGCTCTTGGATTTACCCCAATAGTTGACTACCAGGGTTCCGGGACCTGCCGAAGCACCGATAATTGAGCCTACTACATACTTCTTGAAGGTGGCCTTCGGGATCGCTTTTTTGATCTCCATCTCGAGTTCTTCCGCATCGAAGAAGCAGTCGGCATGGCCGATCCAGATGGTCTGTTTCTCGGGTGATACGATATTCTCGGATACGCGTCTTGCGATCTCCGCATAAGATGATTTTCTTCCCTTGACCTTACCGACACCGAGATTCTGTCCCTTTATGTCGCTTATGATGATGGGCTTTACGGCGAAAAGATTTCCGAAGAACGCTGATGATGCAGTGATCTTCCCTGCCTGCTTAAGATACGTCAGTGTCTCGAAAGTATCGCACTGGTTATAGAACAGCTTGTTGCTCTCCACCCACTCTTCGCACTCATCAATAGTCTTTCCCTGCGCGCTCATTTTCGCGCATTCAATGGCGATCATGCCCTGGGACATGCCGCAGATAAGAGAATCGATGCAGACGACTTTTCTGTCCGGAAACTCTTCTTTCAGTTCGTCGCGTACTTTGTAAGCAGTCTTTACGGAAATCGACAGAGCCGAGGAACAGGCAATGTATATGACGTCACGCTTTGCCGTCAGATGGGATCTGAGCTTTTCCCTTAAGGTCTTCTCGGGAACCGGACCCACTTTAAACTGGATTCCGTTACGCATGGAGCTGTAGAAATCATGTGCACTTAACTGATCCCAGTCAAGTGAAGCAGAGTATCTCTTCTCGGGAGTCCAGAATTCCATCGAAAAATAATCGATGGAATATTCCTGCCTTATTTCCAAAGGCATATCCGAAGTCGAATCTGTAATTACGTCAAAAGATGCCATAAGACTTATCCCCCGTAATTAATAAAATCTGCTACAGCCTTATCGTACGCTTCGAGGTTTCTTATCCTCAGGTGAGAATGAGCGCCCTCATCGAACCAGACCATCTGCTTGCGCTTCGATCCGCTCGCCTCATTAATCTTATCGAAATAGATCGGCAATGACGATACGTCCTGCCTTCCGCAGATCATGAGCTGGGGGACCTCTACGTTCCTGATGGCCTTGATCGGAGTGTTCCCGAAAATATCTATGCCGGCAAGCTTCTTAAAGAGGATCCCCATCTGAAGACAGACCGGGAACGTGGGCTTGCCGAGATTTTTCGTTCTCTGACACAGTACATTATAAAACGATATGAACGGACCTTCCAATACTATCGCGTCAACATATGGATTATGCTCTGAAGCGACGTAGATGGCAGCTACTGAACCGATGCAGATACCGTGGATAACAAAGTGTGAGATACCGAACTGATCGTGAACGGCATTGAGCCATGAGGCAACGTCTTTTCCCTCGAGCATGCCCGCTCCTGTGTATTTTCCTTCACTGAGGCCTGCGGCTCTTGGGTCGACAACTATGATGTTAAAGCCGATCTTCTGATAAAGATCAGCGAAATAATAGCAGTACTTGCATGTCTCGGCACGGCCCGCCATTATGAGGCATGCCCTGTCGTGACCGAAGTCGAAATATTCGCCCTTCATCTTAAGCCCGTCGAAAGAAGTCATCTCGATCTCTTTCATGTATGAAGCATTCTCATTGCCCCACTTCATGCCTGTATCGAACATGACAGTGTGCTCCGCATTCTCGGGAGCACTGTTGCCTCTTGCCCATTTTTCTTTGGAATCGCGGATGAACATGTTGGCATACTGTTTCTTTGCGATCTTCCAGCAAAATACCCACATGAACACGAAGCCGCCGCCTATTACGACAACAAGAGAAAGTATTATTATCAACGGGATCGGATTAAAGGAGCCGGACATTATAACTTAGCCTTGATCTCCTCTAAGATCTTGGTCTCCTCTACGAGACCTTCGGAGATCTCCTTACCCATGTAGAAAGCGACTACCATACCGGGGCCGATCGAAGAACCGTTAGCCATGCAGACTGTCGTAGGAATGATCTCCTCGGGGTGGAATTCCTCACGGATCAGCTCCTGGAGCTGCAGCCACTGAGCCTTACGGAATGTGTGAGATACGAAGATCCTCTTAGGGTTAGGCTCGATCGTAGCCTTCATGTATTCGATCATGGCTGCGAAAAGCTTCTTATAACCTGTAACCTTTGTGATGATCTGGTTCATGCCGTCACGGTTGAACTCTGCCATGGGCTTTATGTTGATGAGAGATCCCATGAAAGCGGAAACGTTGGAGCAACGGCCCATTTTCGCGAGGAACTTAAGGTCGTCAACGGTACCTGTCTGGTGGCATCTGTGCTTATTGTCTTCGAGCCACTGTGCAACTTCGTCAATAGACTTGCCTTCCTTCTTCATGTCGCCTGCGAGCGAGCAGAGAAGGCCGTCACCGCCAGAATAACGGAGTGAGTCAACGACGATGATCTTTCTGTCGGGATATTTCTCCTGGAGATTTGCAGCTGCCTTGCGGCAGCAGTCATAAGTGTTGGAAAGAGCGTGAGACAAAGAAATGTTGAGGATGTCCTTACCCTGCTTAAGATACTTCTCGAAAAAAGCTTCCTGGATCTCGATGTTCTTGATACCTGTGGTATACATGGAGTCCTTGCTCATTGAAGAATAGTAATCCTGAGGCGAGATGGTCTCCCAGTCCAGCGTGGAATCTTCAGTATGTCCGTCCGGGAATGTGATGTTACCGGGAAGATAATCGTCAATACCGAATCTTTCTCTGAGATCCTTTGTAAGGTCTGTTGAGCTGTCTGTGAGAATTACATAATCAGCCATTTTCTTTTCTCCTTATATAAATAATTATTTTGAAAACTCAATCATTGTAATAACATCGCCTATATTCCTGAGCTCATAGTCACAGCCCACGGGCAATGCCACCTTCATGCGTGATTCGATGTTCATCATGATGACGTTAAAGGCGTCCCTGTCGATACCGAGATCTTCAAGCTCAGAATCGGCAGAAATATACTCGAGCGGGACGTCAAACGTCCTGTTCATAGTCTTATAAGTATCACAGATAATGGAATACAATTCCGGGATCATATCCATAATCCTATTTCCCACCCGCCTTATTTTTCCTCGCCTCTTCGATCTCGCGGCTTACCTTGGCAAGATTCTGCTTCATCTCGGCTCTTCTCTTCCTGATGTAGCTGTTCATCTGAGGCTTGGTCTCGGAGATCGCCTGACGCTTAAGCGCACAGAGCGCTTCACGCATAATTTCATTGGCTTTCTCCACCGATTCATTATCTGTTACAAGCCCTTCTTTGTCAAATTCTATGGGGTCTCCGACAACGAAAAGCGTAGGCTTGAAGAGCTTATAGGAAGAATGTATGTAAACCGGAACGACGGGCTTTTTGGTATAGAGCGAGAGCATGGCAGGTCCCTTCATGAATTCCAGAAATTCATCGTCGTAATTCATGTGACCTTCAGGGAAAATGATGAACGGCTCATTGTTCTTAAGTCCCTGCATCATGGCCTTCATTGCCTCCCAGTCAAAACCCGATCTGTCGAGGAGCACGCATCCCATGGTCTTCTCGAAAAAGCCCCATGACTTATTTACTTCGGCAACGTCCTTTGCCGCGAGCGTCCTGCAGTAAACGTGCTTGAAAACATAATAGAGCAAAGGCGGATCGATCCACCACGAGTGATTGGCGATAATGAGCATTCCCTTATCAATGTGTCTCGTTCCTCTTGCGAGATCGCCGCCGTAAGAGATCTTGGATCTCATGAGGAACTTGATGCCCGGCCACCCGGTGGTCCTCATGAAGCAATACAGGAACGACGCATACTTCGGGCGCTTGAGCTTCTTGCCTTCTGCGATAAGGAAGTTCTTCAGGTAGAACTGTCTGTAAGTCTCAGTTCTCTCCTGCAGTTCCTTCGTAAAGGCATTTGCCCTGTCCTGCAGGGTATCAAGGCCTTCCCTGGTCATGTAAGTATCAGGATACATGTAGCTTCCGACGAAGATCAGGTCGCGCTTGCCGGGGCCTATCCTTCCGTTATGGAAAACGGGTACGATCGGCACTCCTGCGCTTAAGGAAATCAGCGCTGCGGCCTGCTTGTATTCCAGGAGCTTTCCTTCAGTCTCTATGTGGCCTTCAGGAAAGATCAGTATCGAATGTCCCTTGTTAATCTGCTCGACTGCTTTGTTTACGGCATCCATGTTTCCCGTTACGGAATCCACTTTAATGACGCCCATCGCCTTCATGAAGAATGTGAGAACGGGATTATAGTTGTAGAACTGCGAGCCTACGAGTACGTATTTACGCCTGCCCGGGAATGCCAGGAGCGCCTCTACGTAATCGAGGAAAGCCGTATGGTTCATGGAGATTACGACGGGACCTTTATACTTCTCTTTCTTGTTCTTACGAAGATAGATCTTCTTTATCGGGAAAAGAATGAGAGCAGGAATAATGCTGTTGATATAAAGGAGCCATCTTATAAGGAACATTATTCTTCATGCTCCTTGCTCTGATCGATCAGGTAATCAGCGATCGCCATCGGCGTGATGAGCGGCGTCTCGGTCATGTTGATCTGCCTGCCCGTAACTTCGGAGACTTTTGAGAGGAGCTCGACATACTGCATCGAGTCTCCGCCAAGCGAGATGAAGTTAGATGTCTCGGATATCTCGGAGCGGTCTTTGGCGAGTATCTCAGCGAAAACATCGCACACCTTTCCTATTATCTCCGTATATTCAGCGCTTCTCGTACGCGTTACTTCCTCGTCAGTGGGTCTCGTGCATTCAGTCGCGAAAAGCTGTGATTTCTCTAGCTTTTCTGCAAGAGCCTTGCGGTCAATTCCCTTGAAGTTCTCGGGCATCGTACCGATGAGGTTAAGAACTTTGACAGGTCTTTCAGACATAGTTAACTGGTCTATGGAAGCGAAAACACCTTTCAGCGATGAAGCCTTCTCGAAAGCGCCCATCG
Organism: Saccharofermentans sp.; assembly: GCA_016288885.1. GTDB lineage: Bacteria > Bacillota > Clostridia > Saccharofermentanales > Saccharofermentanaceae > Saccharofermentans. The sequence goes on along the minus strand of JAEFAV010000040.1, from coordinate 4,202 downwards.
TGCCGTCATCAGAAAGGATTAAGAGCATCTGCTTTTCTGCTGTGCCGGGGAGCTGGGCATTTATCATGGCTTCCTGCGTGAAAGCGCCCTTATCGATCCTGGACTCTATCTCTTCAGGTGAAATATTCTCACCGTTAGGTCCTATGATTACGTCATCAAGACGTCCTATTATATGAAGCCTTCCGGTCTCATCGATGTTAACGAGGTCGTTCGTGGGATAGAATTCATCACCGAACTCAGTGAAATTACCGTCAATATAGATGCCGTTCATCGAGTGCGCCTTCGGTATAAGGAGCTCGCCTGATTCGCTGAGCTTGTACGGAATGTTGCTGAAGATCTTTCCCGTGCTCGTGCCGCATCTGAACTGTGCCTTGCGCGAGAGCTCAACCGAGATAACACCGCACTCGGTAAGACCGTAGCCTGAATAGATCGAATAACCGAGGCCGTTCAGGACTTCCAAAGTTCTCGGTGATATAAATCCGCCGCCGGAGATAAGGAAAGAAAGCTTCTCACCCATCAGCTGTCTTCTGACCTTCTTGAATATGATCTTCCTGACAATAACCGGTCCTAATAACGGCAGAATATTCTGGAGCTTGTTCGAGAAGCGTATCGCCTTGTTGAACTTCTCGGTCTTGCCCTGCTTTGCGACTTCTCTTTCAAGAGCGGCAACAGTCTTGTTCCAGACGAGAGGGATCGCGAAGAAATGCGTAACGCCTATTCTCTTGCAGACGTACTGGATGCTCTGGGCATCGTATTTCGGGAGGAAGACGAATCCTCTTCCGAAGAACATGAACCACATCAAAGTCGCGATGAGACCGAAGATGTGATAGAAAGGCAGGAATGCGAGATTATGGATATCGAGCCTTGCATTGTACTGGATCGACTGGTTGGTCCTTACTATCTCTTCGCTCATCTCAACCTGAAGGCAGATCGTCTTACCGCTGTGTGAGATGATCTTCGGCTTTGAAGTAGAGCCTGAAGTAATGAGTATGATCTCGTCAGCCCAGCTGATCATGGACTTATCGAACTTAGCGTCCTTGCCTGCAGCGAGAAGATCTTTAAGAGAGACTGCCCTGTCAACGCGGACGTCTTCGGATATGACGAACAGCGGATCCATTTCCTTGATGATGTCATTCGTAATACCGATATTGTGACGGGTGTTAAGAAGGATCGGTCTGAAGCCTGCCTGAAGGAGTCCCCAGAAAAGAGCGACCCAGTCAGCAGAGTTCTCGAGGAAAATCCCGACAAACCTTCCCCTGCCGTCAGCACCGTAAGTAACGGCCGCCTTGGTAAATTCATCAACGCGCTCGTAGAGCTCGTAGTAAGACATCTGTCTGATCTGGCCGTCTTCGAGCCATTCGCCGAAAGTCTCACTTGTAAATCTGTTCTTGATTATCGTGTATATCGATTCGAAAGTCTGCGGAGCCTTCTTAAGCGCAGCAATATTCTCAGTTACAACACTTGCGACCATTGTCCCTTAGTTTTCCCAAACCTTTCTTACTTGTTCGCACATCTCTAAGATCGCAGCCTGTGCCTGCGGCAGTATCCCGAAATAATCGAGGAAAGCATGCGACACTCCCCTGTATCTTATGTGCTTATTAGGAATCCCGGCCTTGTCCAAAAGCCTGGAGTAATATTCAGACTGGATGCGGAGGCCGTCGTACTCAGCCGTGAAGATGCCCGTATAAGGCATATTGCTTAAGTCAGCGTAGATCGGGCTTACATCCGGATTGCGCTTAACGTCTTCGTACCTTCCGCCAGAATAGACCGTGAGGATCGCAGCCATCAGGTCATTATTGCCCTTGCCGTCTGCCCTGCCGAGCTGAAGTCTGGAATTAATAAGTTCCTTCTGTTCGTCAGCAACGTCGTACATGTCGAGGCTCCAGTCGTAGAGCTTGTCCTGTGAGAACAGATCGACACAGGGATAGAAAAGTCCCGCGTAGCTGATCTTTGCATCAGACTTGTTGTCAATTATTGCAGCGAGCGCCAGGTTCGCGCCTGCGCTGTCTCCGAAAATCCCTATCTTCGTTTTATCGATGTTAAGTGCTTCAGCGTTGTCGTAAATGTATTCGATCGCAGCGCATACGTCTTCTATCGCAGCGGGATAAACGTTCTCGGGAGCAAGGCTGTAATCGATGTTAAAGACCTTGCAGCCAAGATTCTCAGCAGTATAACGGCAGGGTTCTTTGTAGAACTCGGCTTTTGATGCGAGGAATGATCCGCCGTGGATGTAGATCATTACAGGCAGCTTCTCGCTCCTATTTTCGGACTGCCAGTACGAAAACAGAGTGAACGTTCTACCATTAGCCGTAATCTCTACCGAATCTTCAGAGATGGGCCTGGAGCACATGTCCACGCAGTAAGTCTTGGTGGTCTGGCGCATGCCTTCTACGGAGAACTGCATTGGCATCGATTTCTGGAAAGCATAGATCGCGCTTCTGATGAAGAACTCCCTCGGGTCCATCTTGCCCTTGAAGTCGCCTTCTTCGGGCACGGGCTTAACTTCGATCTGCTGCCCGCCGAGATCAACGATCTCGCCTGAGCTCAATATTTTCGAGACTGATTCAAAATCACACTTATTCATAGATCAAACCTTTCCGAGTATTCCTGACCTGCCAAATACATAGCTTAACACTAAAATCACGAGAAGCGATATTATGCCGCCCACCAGCATGTGCCATCCCTGATAGTAGAACAGCATAAGGATGAGAGTCGTAATACAGTACTTGATCGAACAGGTGATGTAATAGATAACACTTATCTTCTGCCTGTGCCTGATGCCGGCCGAGAAAACATTAACAACAGCGTGCATCGCCGTTACCCAGACATAGATACCCGCAAGCCAGTAAAAGAAATGAGGAATATTGAACCATACGAGTATCGAAATCGTCAGGGTATAAAGTGTATACATAAAAGCCGATATCAGTCCGTATGCCCAGAGCGACTTCTGGATCCTCACCGTATCCTTTATCGGTCTGAAATGCGTATTCTTGTTGTTATTCTCGTATATCGTCTTTATGTCGATGCCGGTGACCTTCATGCCCTCTTTATGGGCAGTCGCCAGGACGTTCAGTTCGTACTCGTACTTGTTGCCCGGTATGTCCTGAAGCCACATGCAGAGCCTGGCAGGAAAACCTCTCAGGCCCGACTGGTTATCACGCAGATAAACGCCCGTAACGATCGTATAAACGACCTTGGACATGTCATTACCGATCCTGGACTTGATAGGGATCTTCTCCGAAAGGTCGCGCATGCCGAGCACAATACCGTCAGTCTTTCTCGTGAGCTTGGCGACACGCTCGATGTCCTCGATCGCGTGCTGTCCGTCAGAATCAGCAGTAACGATGTAGTCGACTTCTTCAGCCAGATTGTTGCCGATATATTCGAACCCGCGCTTTAACGCAAAGCCCTTGCCCTTATTGATCTGATACCCGATGACATCGGCATACGCTGCCGCGCGCTTGAAGAACTCATCGCACCTCGCCAGGCTCCCGTCATTAACGGCAACGACCTTAAACCCACGCTTATTAAGCTCTTCGACAAGGCGAAGGAACTTCTCGTCAGGATTATAAACAGGCAAAAGCACGGCTGTCTTCATTAACGGATATTCCTTACACCTTCCTCTTAAACTTCACCATAAGCCCCCAAGCACAAGAGGGCTAAGCACTCAACAAATTATTTTACTATATTTATTTATTAAATACACGCTAAAGTCCTTAAAAGCCATGAAACAACTCCCGTTTTGCAGCCCGGATAAGTTCCTCCCGGACCATTATAGTTTGTCGGTTTCTTAGGGGATTTTGTTAGTGGTTTCAGAGATTCTTTGCAGGTTTCTGTAATATTGTGTCGGATTTCGTGGTTTTTGTCGGATTCTTTTAGTGATTTCTTGTGTGCTTTTCTTTGACATTGTCAGTACATTTTTGGTCATTTCCGCGGTTATTATCATATAAAGAGCCCTGCGCCGAATAGTAGCCCTGTCTGAACACAAATCATGGATGTCCAAAAAAGCGACAAACAGTGTCCAATAAATCAGTAAACTAAGCCGTTTCAGCGGTTTTGTGTGATCATTCAAGGTTGAACTGATAAGCTTTTTTTAGACACATGTTGTCTTTTTTTGTACATTGGCTCTATATAATTTAATCAAGGAACATCTTTCATCAGTCAGGAGATTTTCTATGAAATACAACAATGAACAACAATTG
>JAEFAV010000021.1 GCA_016288885.1 Saccharofermentans sp. | reverse complement strand
TTTGAGAACCTGAGAGTATCCTGAAGACAGATCTGTAACGTATTCTGTCCTTACTCCGTTGGAGGTTTTATCGGTCCTGTGACCTAAATAATCATATTCGTATGTCTCTACAACAGACGGTTATTCACAAAGGACTTGTAAGATAACGGGAAGCACGATAAACAGTTGCTTAGCAGGTAATTAATATATCAAGGTGCGATGTCAGAAATAATGGCAATAACCGTCTAAAATCAGCATTTACCAAACACTGATTCTGCATTATTAAAATGACAGTTAATGATTGTCAAATGCTATGGCAAGTTTTGCGAAGATTATGACGGGTTTTGTTAATTGGAAGTCTGCTTATGTGAGGGTGATATTCAAAACTTGAACAAAAATATGCATTACTTGACAGGCCTATTGATGTAACAACCGTAAGATGCTATTTAGAAGAAAAAGTATTTGGAGAAAAACATGAAATTATTTTCGATATGAACCAAAAGGCAATAAGCCGATAATTGCAATCTGTTATGATTTTGATAAAACACTATCTCCAACAGACATGCAGGCGCAAGGGTTTATTCAATCTGTAAATTGTGATGTTACTACATTTTGGCGTGAATCAAACGCACTTGCCAATAAAAACGATATGGATCAAAACCTTTCCTGGATGTATAAGATGGTGAAAGAAGCAGATGGAAATCTTATTCCCAAAAGGGAAACCCTTGAAGAATATGGTTCAAGAGTAAAACTGTTTCCTGGTGTTGATACTTGGTTTGAAAGGGTTAATGAATATGCTAAGTCCAAAGGTATCATTATAGAGCATTATATTATTTCTTCTGGACTTAAGGAGATGATAGATGGCACATCAATTGCAAAGAAAGGTGTGTTCAAGCAGGTTTATGCGAGCGCATTCTATTATAACGACAGAGGTGTAGCTGTATGGCCTGCTCAAACAATTAATTTCACAGGTAAAACGCAATACCTTTTCAGAATCTCTAAAGGTGTTTTAAATGTTAATGACCCGGCTGTAAACAATCATTTTGAACCGGACGAAATAAGAATACCGTTTAGAAACATAATATATATCGGAGACAGTGATACTGATATACCATGCATGAAACTCGTGACCTCTAATGGCGGTCATGCAATTGGTGTATATGACTGCGATAGCAAAGATAAGACTAGGGTTCAGAAAATGATCCATGATAACCGAATCAGTTATTATGCCGAAGCTGACTATCGCAAAGGCAAGGCCCTAGAGCGTATTGTAAAGGCCATTATTGATCAAACTTCATCAAATGAGGCAATAGAAAGCATTAAAACGAAGTGCATCAAAGAGACTGCAGATGCATACGATGGTAAGACTATCGAAGAACAGAAGAGAAAAGATCTGATCATCGAACTTGATAATAGTAGTAGCTTCACAAATACTCATACCGTTATCAAAAAGCTTAAGCAGATTGATTGGAACGCAGATGAACGTGAAGAACTATATCATACTGCGGTAATTAACACCCAAATTAAGTGGATATTAAAAGATCCTGATATAGCTGACTTCTATATGAAGAACATTAATAAGGAGACTGTTCTTAGTGATGCAGCTAAAGAAGTGAAGAGGCTGATAGAGGAGTGAAACAATCTTTGAGTAAATATATTTGCATAGTATATCTTGTTTTGAAGACTTAAAACTAATTCTGGAGGTGTAAAACAATGAAAAAAGAAGAGTTAATCAACTATTTTTCGGATTTAATGAGTGATAGCAGAGGAATTACAGGGTTTGTTTCAGAGAACAGTTCGCATTATTTGTTTGATGCATTAAGCAAAATAGAAGAAGTGCCGCTAACAAAGGTACAGTTTGATCAGTTATTATCTCTTCAACATGTCAAAACAATATCTGATGATTTTTTCAGGTTTTATTGGCTAGATATACCAGAAGTGCATTTTTATCAGGTCGATGCTATTGAAATCAGAAGTGATATAGATGCTATTACTTCACTTAAGCAGTTGAAGTGGGGATTTAACCGTCTTTTTATGGACACGATATTTGTATATGGAAATATACAAAAGGGATACGAGGCATTATGTCAATTAAATACAACGGGCATAAAAGAAGTATTTTCACAATATATTTTTAATACATCTCAAATTAAGCGAAGAGGAAACACATTGCATTTTGAAGAAATAGAAAAAGGGGATAGATATCTTATTTCGGAGATGGCGTGTAAAACATTTGCTGATTTGGAACGGAAAGAAGATTTGATTTCATTTTTGCTATTATCATATAGAAATGCTGTTAAGAATGGGGTCAAATATCCGAGTTTTAAAGACCTGCTAGATGGAAAATATGCAGATGATGGTGGATTTAAGCAAATGTCAATGTTTGATTTAGAGTTCACGTTAACAGAAATGTTGGAATATAGCATTCAATCCGAAGAAGATCTATTAGAAAAAGCACGGCATTTAGCTGAACGGTGGTCGAATGCACACACCAAAGCACTTAAAAATACGGAACTATATCTATCTTTAGTCAGTGATCTTGATGTTTATGTTGCAACAAGTATGCGCACAAAAGAGAATTTCTTAAATATGGCTAAGTTTTGCGAGTTGGTATTTAAATCAAATAAACTCAAAGAATATGATTTGAGATATTTTGATCCCACTATAAGTGCAGCTGATTCACATGTTGATAAAGGATTAATAGAGTGTCTCATGGTTAAATCGGCGAGGATGCTTATTTACCAGGCGGGAGACCGAGATAGCTTTGGAAAAGATGTAGAGGCTGCTATGGCTTTGTGTTTAGGTAAACCCACTATTTTTTACTGTTCTTCTGAAACAAAAGAGCGCTTTTTTAGAGATGTTCATCCGCTTAGTAGGTTAGTTAACTTTGACAATGGAGTAGCCGGTGGATTGATTGCTTGTAAAGATGTAAATGAAGTAATTGAGATCATACATAGACTAATTACAAACACGATGAAATATCAAATCACACGCAGGTTGCCAAATAGTAATTATTACTTGTTGGAAGAAAGAATTACCGGTTCTACAATTCGTGTTCAGACAGATAACGAGCTCTTATCATCAGTGTTTTGGAATAGTTATCATACATAATAAGTTTTGTTGATATCGAATCAGGGTCTGTTCAAAACCGACGAGTGGAACTTTAACAATGGAATCAGACAAAACTATTACAGATGAGAATATCCGTTTTTGTAAGACAAGTGGAGCTCTATAATATTATAACTAGTCTTATCCAATTAAATACATTTTTACGAGTAGCCCAAAAGAATTATGGAGACTATTATGAATAGAATGAATCAGGTAATTAAAAATCAAAGACTTATCTTTATTCTTGGGTTTCTATCAATAATTCTGTTCATTACACTAATTATTTTCTTTCAGTCTGATTCCTTACACTATTTGAAAATGAGTGAAGAGGATTCAGACTATTGTGTTCGGTTACCCTATACGGAAAATTTTGAGGGTAAGTCTTTCCGATATGTATGGAATACAGCACCAGCATATAAATGGGTGATAAAGAACTTCAAGGGAAATCATTATATAAAATGTGTTGCTTATAACGAGAATGAGAATTTTGTTGGAAACAATATATATCCTATTCTTATAGGAGATCACACTTGGGTAGACTATGATATGGCTTTTGACGTTAAACTTGAAGACAAAAGTTATGTTTTATTTGCTCCTTTTGCTGATTCAAATAGCAATCCTGAAACTGTTATAGATTATGGCGGCCGGGATCCATGGACTTTATATCTTGATTCTGATGGATGTCTCTTTTATCAGACTTTTCTTGGAAAGTGCAATTTGCTCTATGATTTCTCGGAGTCTAAAAATGTATTTTTTAAATATGAATGGAATCATATATCTTTGTATCACAACGAAGAGGAAATCTTAATGACAATTAATGGTATAGATATCGGGAAAGTAGCAGATTACCACGGCGATTATTACGGGCGTGTTTCATTTGGAGGAACAGTGGGAGTGATGATAGATAACATAGAGATTAATGCATGATAAGGAGGTGGTGGGTTTCAACAGTATTCTGCTTATAAATGATGTGATTAGTTAGATTAAAACGGAGGTGTTTATTTATGAAAAGAATTCTCTCGGTTATTATGTCCCTTTCCATTATTTTCATTGTAGGATTAAATTCTATAGCATACACTGATAAAGGCGATGCTATCTATGTGTATTCACAAGAAATACCTGATGAAGTAAATGTTTTTGCTCTTAATACAGCCAATAGTCTTTCTCCAGAATTGTATAAAGCACTAGATATAAAGGCGGTGGACACCTGTGATTTAAAACTTATGCAAGGATTTACCCCATATGAATATGACAATTGTGAACGGCAAGTGTACTATTTTCCGATTCAAGGAAGTGGAAGGATTATTGCTATGCTTAAAATTGTGGATAATGGAAACAACGATTATTCTGTTCAAATTGAACGAACAGATATAGAAGCATATTTGAATAGCCTTTCTAATACATCTGATGATCCTTTAGTACTTGTTATATCTGATGAATACTTATATTTTCTTGATTCAAGAAATAATTATACACAGGTAGAAGTTTTCTGGGCTTGTTATGAAGAAGTAGATTCTTGTGAGGATGAATTGCCGAATCTTGCTTATTCTGATATAACTTTCAACGATGGTGTTGTTGTCGAAATATCTGAGCGTACATCTAGTAGTTTATCAAATGCTCGAGATTTACCTTCTGCAGTTTCACTTTATGTTCCGTTTGTAAGCAACTACTCTAATTCAGATTATCCGGCTGGCGTATGTTGGGCATCGGCTGCTGCCTCTTTGATAAAGTATAGGTTGAGCACTTCAAGTTCAGCAGATAGTATTCGTGATGCTATTGTTGCTTATGGATATAATATCGCGTCAAATCATGTTACAGATAGCATGAAGAGTGCTATGGAAGGATACTTATCAATAACGATGACAAAAACTACAACGCTTTCTTTTTCTTCTGTTCAAAGTATTCTTAACTCAGATAAGCCAATATGGTCTCTTTGGACAAGAAGTGGAGGTGGACATTGTCTTGTTATACGGAATTACAGTATTAATTCAAGTGGTACAAAGTATTTTGGGTTTATGGATTGCAATAAAACATATTACACAGTTATGGTATATGGTCATTCATTTACTAATGGTACTTATGTATATACTTGGCAAACTTCCGTATATTGATACAATGGTGAGGCAAATTAATGAGTAGTTCACTGCTTTCAGATTTAGCATTATTAGATAAGTTTTATTAAGATTAAGGTGTCTATCTTCTAGATGGCACCTTTACTTTTGTATGAAGAATCCGAGAAAAATAGAATAGGAGTAATTAACCAAATCTATACTCGTGTCCTGTAAAGTAGAATAATGAATATTATTCTCTAAGCCTTAAAATTTTAGTATTCTCCTTTTGCGGGATAATTGATTTTAAGTTGCGATTTTTATAGTGCTCATAGATGTTTTGGCGAACGGACGAGTTTATTTAATCTAGCTTATGGCATATATTCATATGCTTATAACGACTACAAAGATTAATTCGATTGAATAAATCAAATTTTTAATATTCAAGACCCCAAGGAAGGAGTGTCCCCACACTTCGGGGTCTTGTTATGTTTTAGAAGCCGGTTGTATCAGTAAAGAGTAAGGCAGACAGCATAGTTATGTTAAAAATATTAATTATTTAAATTTCATAACATATTGATGGTTATCCTTAAGTGTTTTTACCAGAGTTATGATCTTAATGAACGCAGATATACAGTTTTAGGGACAATTTGTCTAAAATCGCCGCAGTTCTACTCGATTGTAGTACTAAACTTGTTGTGTAGTTACTTCGTATATGTTAAAAAGCAGATAGAAATATACTGGGAGGATACACTTATGGCAGTACATCATGGTGGCAAGGTTGGCAGTGCAGCAAAAACGTTAGCAAAGAAAGATTCTTCTAAACTCTCAAAAAGCAAAGCAGGGAAGACATTGGCTAATCATAAAGCCAAGAGTCATTAATATTTTGTAATTAGGTCAGGAGCATAGAATTATGAGTTATAGTCAATATCCATTTAATATCTTTAATCAGGATCTGTTAGCCGAGCAGATGAGGCAACAGATGATTATTAACGAACAGATTCGTCACCAGAATGAGCAACTAAACTATATTCTCGAGATGAAGAAGGCACTAAACGATTTCTGCAGCGCAGCTAAGAAGGTTTCACCCGAGTATCAACAATATGCAATGGAAGTAGTAATGGCAGAGATATTGAAGCAAGCGGGAGAATAGTAGCGGAAGGAGATGTATGTAATTGAGCAATGTGAATCTGATACAAAGTAAGATTTTACAATTGGAAGGTGGAGCCTTTCAGTCTTTGTTTGATGAATATCTTTATAAGAAATATAAGTTTACGAATATTCAAACGTTAGGGGTTCAGACGGCAACAAATAAGCCTACGAAAGGAACCCCGGATTCATATGTTTTAACTGAAGATGGGAAGTATATACTGATAAACTATGGAAGTGTGAATTCTCAACCTGCAGATAAGATAAGGGCAGATATTTTGTCATGCTTTAATTCTGCAAAATTGTCATTGGAGAAGGAAAAAATCAAGAAGATCATCTGTGGATATTGCTCTACTAATATTCATATAGAGCAGTTTAACAGCATTATGGAGATTCTAGAAGGAATAGAGATAGAACTTATCGGAATTGACACACTTTCTCATGACTTGGCTTTGATATATCCGCATATTGCCAAGAATCATCTTGGGGTTGAGATTGATACGAATCAATTTTTTGATATTGAGGATTTTGTCAAGGCTTATGATGCCAACGGTATCAATGCACCAATTGATTGTGAATTTTTACACCGCAAAGAAGAAATAGATGCTACATGTAAAAGCTTACACAATAATGCAGTGACAGTTTTGACAGGACCATCTGGAATAGGGAAAACCAGATTAGCGATAGAAGCATGCCGCGCACAGGATGATAAAGAATACAAGGTTTTTTGTGTTCGAAGTAATGGTAACTTTTTGTATGAAGACATAAAGTATTATATCGATAATCCTGGGAAATATATGCTATTCCTTGATGATGCCAATATGGTTGTCAGTTTGGATAATGTGTTACAAACTCTTTTGACACTTCCTACTGAGTATGAGATCAAAATTCTGATTACCGTACGTGATTATGCAAGGGAAAGAGTAATTACTACGGTATTGAAGTATACTACACCCGAAGTAATAGAGATAGGAAGGTTCACTGACGAAGAGATTAAGGACATTCTGAAAACAGATATTGGGATTTTAAATCCTGAATATTTGAAAAAAATATCAGAGATAGCTAATGGTAATGCTAGATTAGCTTTTTTGGCTGGAATCAGATCTGTAGATGAAGGATATCAGGCTATTTGCAATGCTGAAGACATATTTAGGAACTATTATGGTCGTATCTTAAGTGCAGCGGATCTTACAAAAGATGATATCTTAATGCTTTTTTTCATTACGGTTGCAGGTCCTGTTAAAGCAGAAGAGAATCAACTATATAATGATTTAAAAAATCAGTATGGAGACGAAATTAGAGAGAATGAAACAGTGGAAAAGCTTTATTCTCTCGAACTTGTTGATTGGTTTAAAAACGAAATAACTAAGGTTTCAGATCAAAGCCTTGGAAATTATATTTTGTATTATGTTCTGGTTGAAAAAAGATGGGTAAGTATTGAAGGCCTAATAGCTATTGCTTTTCCGCGATACAAGAATAAAGCAGTTTATGCATTAAAAACTATTATAGACATTTTTAATTCTGAGGATGTTGTTCGCTATGTTGAAAACTCCATTATTGCTGCGTGGAATAATGCTCCGGACGAGCAGAACATGGCATATTTAGAATCTTTCCACCAGGTGAATCCAGATAAAGCGCTGTGCATCATAAAAAAGAAGATAGAACAGGAAAAGCATGTGGATTTTGATATGCATAGCTTTGATGTGAATGCTAAAAAGAATATCCATTATATTTCCACAAAAGAAATAGGGATTCTAGGAGGATTTAAGTACACTGAGTCATTTGATGATTCGATAGAGCTTCTCGTATCATATTTTGAAAAGCGTCCAGATTTAATAATGGATTTTTATTTTGTGATTTGTGATTATCTTCTATTTGATAAAATTTCTTGGAATAACAAATACAAAAATGAAATTATGCTAATGGATAGGCTTTGGGAAGTAACTAAAAAAGGCGAAAATTATAATTTCAGTATACTTTATATCCATGTAGCGGAATATGCATTACAAACAGAGTTTTCCTATACAGAAGAAGTAAGGAATCGTAGAGCTTTCAACTTTGTTAGAGTGGCGATTGGATTCAATGAGGAAATAGCATTGTTGCGCCGTAAGATTTGGAAAACGTTGGGAATTCTGCGCACAAAAACAGAATACCGTGAAAAAGTCAATGATATCCTTTCTGAAGTTCATTTTGATGGTTTAGATGAGAAGAATTCCATAGCTTATTTACAATCTGACTTTGATACGATTTTTGCGGAAGTTATTAAGGAAGATGACATAGATTTCTTTGATGCAAAAATAATTGATAGATATAGAGAAGTTGCTGATGAAATAAATTGTCCGATTGATGATAGATATTTGATTTCTGATAAGAATCGTGATTTTAGGTTGTACAGGATTCTATCGAGAGAATATTTGAACGGTAGGACCATTGACGAAAACGAGAAAATACGAAAGTCCAATATAGCTGAGGAGTTTGATTCCTATAGTATCGAAAACTATATAGAACTGTTTAAAACATGCAATTTCTTACACGATACTATTGGTGAAAACAATCTCTGGTCATTAAGCAGGAGCCTTGATATAGTTTTTGAATTATTAGAAATAAATCCGGATTTTTATGTAAATGTGATTAAAGAGTATTTCAAAAGTAACGCACCATTCATACTAAATGGTTATAGGCAAGTTGTTTTTTTGCTTTCTAATATTGGTTACGAAAAAACATATAATCTGATGAACGGAGCTGAGTATCGAAGGAAAGATACGTGGTTGTCTCTGATTTGGGAGTGTATAAACGAACGTGATATCACGGATGTAGTTATTCATGATTACAGTTTTTTTTCGGAAAGAACATTGGTAGGAGATAATCCAATAATACCTTCGCTTACACTGTTGGCAAAGTTTGGGGAAAGAGATAGCGGGTTAAGGAATAGCATTCTTAAACGAATAGTGGAAAAAGAAGACTTGTCAGCAGCTTTTTTGAAATATGTGTTCAGAGATGAAGATATAAAAGTTATTTTGGATCTTTTTCATGATGATTTTGACACACTATCCCAAATTTATATGAACGCGCTAAAAATATGTGAGCATGTAGATTATGGTGGAAAATTGTTTATTAAAATATTCGAACAAAGGTCGAACATATGGAAAGAGTACGTGGATTGGATAAAGAACCATTCACGTTGTGATGGATATGAACAAAAGATATTTGAGATGATTTGGACAACTGAGAAGTGGCAAGAATGTATCAACTACGCGTATTCGGTTATTGTAGATGATGATATGGTCTTTTTTATAGTGCATCCAGCTCGATTGCTTTTTGGTCGAGCAGAACAAGAACCGGATGTTGTTAAAAACAGAAAAAAGCAATGGCTTCTTGATAGTTTACATGAGAATAGTAAGGATGTATCTAAATGCAGCAAGTTAATTGATGTGGTTGTTAATGTTATGCCACATTGGAAGTTGGATTTCATTCTTGAGTATTTAAATGATAACCAAAATGTTGAAGATTTTAAGAAAATACACTTATTTCCAATGTCAGCTTCGTGGTCGGGAAGTGAAGTCCCATTGATATTAGACAAGATACAATTTCTGCAGAGTCTTAAAGAAAAAGTGAAGGGTGCTGCATATATTGAACACAGGGAATATATCGATGAATACCAAAGAGATCTTGAGGAGTATAAAAGAAAGGTTGAGCTAAGAGAATACATAGAAGAGGTTGATTATTCATAAAATAGTCTTGAATATGCTTTGTTTCACTGATATTATATATTTCAACAATACGTTGAAACGAGGTGATTTGGTGAAATCGTTAATGTATTCTGCTGAATCTATAATAGAAAACATATTGTCTGATATTCCAAGTATAGAGGGTATCAGAATTAAAGAGCGTAACAAAAATGGATTTGTTATCTCATTTATTATGGATGACAATAATCAAAAAGAGATAAGGATACTTTGGTTGGATCATGCTTTCCCGAAGAATGTAGTAAACATGCTTGAGGCTAATCCATCAGATGATTATAGAATCGTTATGGCTCCGTATATTAGTGAGGATGCAGCAAAGATCTGTAAGGATAAAGGAGTCGGATATTGCGATATATCAATGAATTGCATGATACTGTTCGAATATATATATATTCATTTCAAAGGCAATCCTAATAAGTATCCTGCAGATAATCAGGCTAAATCATTATTTAAGGCTTCTTCTAAAATGACGTCGTTGATTCTTCGTGTATTATTGAATGATGTTTCTGTAAAATGGAAGATCAAAGATTTATCTAAAAAAGTTAAATGCAGTATTGGCCTGGTTTCCAGAGTGAAAACATATTTATGCAATCATATGTGGGCTGAAGCTGATCCTGATGGTTTTTTTGTTACCAATCCTGAATCGCTTATGAAGTCGTGGAGCGAGGCATACAGCAATCCTGAAACCATAAACTGCTATACACTTGATAGTCTATCTCTTTTTGAACAAAAGTGTTATGAGGCTTACCGGGATACTGGTATCAATGCTTGTCTTACAGGTTTTTCTGGTGGTGTAAGGTATTCGCCTGTAGTAAGATACTCGAAGGTACATGTATGGGTCGAGCGGGAAAAAATAAATGAATTCATTAGTAATACCGGTTGTAAAGTAGTGGATTCAGGTTCAAATATAACTATATATATAGCTGACGGTGAAGAGGTCTTTTCTAACTGTAAAGTAATAGATAATAGCAGAGTTGCTTCTCCAGTACAGATATATTTGGACTGTATGCAGCTTAAGGGAAGAGGAGAAGAAATGGCTGAAAGCATATTCAACAAGGAGATTAAGAAGTAATGCGTGACGAAGAATTGAGAAGCAGTCGTGATTATAACGAAGGTCAGAAAGAGGCTGCACACAGAATTCTGATTGAATTGGTCAATTTGTTTGATGAATATCGAGATGATATTCGAATTGTCGGGGGATGGGTACCGGATCTGATGTTTCCGGATGAGGGGCATATCGGAAGTGTTGATGTGGATGTTTTGATTAATCACTTGAATTTGAAAGATGCAGGTTATCAGACGATGTCAAGAATACTGCTGAAAAACGGATATACGGAGCATCCAGATAAGTACTTTACCTTTGTAAAACAAGTAACCGTAGATGGTATTCAATATGATGTTGATGTAGATATTCTTGCCGGCAAATACGGAGGAACAAGTGGTGAAAAAAGAGGCCAACATATTCAAGGCTTAAAAGCACTTAAAGCTACTGGTGGCAATTATGCGTTTGAGTTTGAGCCGCAAGTTATTGATGTTCAAGCAAAAAGACCTGATGGGGCGATTGATTCCGCAAGGGTAAATGTAGTAGCCATTGTTCCGTACATTATAATGAAAACCGCAGCACTTGGCAGAGGAAAGCCTAAAGATGCATATGATATTTATTTTCTAATTAAGCATTATAAAAATAGTGTAAAAGAATTGGCGCAGTTATTTAAAGAATGTGGAGATGCGAAGCTGATTCAAGAGATGAAAGATAAGCTTTCAAAAAAGTTTGGTTCTCCGAATCATGCTGGACCTGTTGATGTTGTAGCATTTATGGACTTGGAAGATAACGATGAAATTGAGTTTGTGAAACGAGATGCCTATGAACAGGTTCAAACTTTAATAGAGAATATTTGATTGTATATTTTTAGTATTGTGGTCAAAAATGAGAATGGCGATGATTATTATATTGTTATGGAGTGTAGCAACCGGAATAAAGGATTTGTTCAGACACAAGTTGTGTTTACTTTAGGTGGGTGTATGTAGATCCCCAAAAGCAGGCAGAGAATTATATACATAATGTACTTTAATATATAGGTGATATTAAGAAAGATTATATTTGTTCAAAAAATGAAGTATTTGAATTATCTAGTATATGTTGGAAGCGTGGTTATACGCTCGGGCGAAACAGTAGATATTTATGAGTTAAATGAAATTTCTGATGTAAACGTTTTAAGAGAATGGGCTGATCATTTTCGACAAAACTACTGTTCAGACACGCTTTTAGATGTTTTGCGAGCTGGATTTGGGTTGAGCCGAAAAGACTATTTAAATACGTATAAATTTCCGAGTGACAGATTGGGCTTTGGACCGGGTACACGGTCCGGAGATTTTGCTGAGTTGTTAATTTCCGACTATCTTGAATTCGTTCATCATTTTTATGTTCCTAAGGATAGATATGAGTTTAAATTTAATCCCAATACTTCCTCACAAGGAACAGATGTTATTGGGTTGAAAATGCATATGGGAAATTCTAGACAAGATGACGAAATGATAGTCTTTGAGGTAAAGTGTCAAGCTTCTGCGGGTAAACCAGAAAATCGTCTATGCGATGCCATAACGGATTCTGTAAAAGATCCAGTTCGTAAGGGTGAAACATTAAATGCCATACGTCAGAGAGCTATTGAATCAAATAACACAGAAAAAGCAGACTTGATAATGCGATTTCAGAATGAGGTTGAGGATCCATACATCATGTCTTATGGAGTAGCGGCGATTTTTGATAGCGCAGTCTACCGAGAAGAGTTGGTAAAAGCATGCGAAGTGCCTATTACACATCCAAGTGGTATTAATTCTTTAATTATCATAAAAAAAGAAAAACTAATGGGCCTGATTCATAGTTTGTACGAAATGGCGGCAGATTGTTAAGATGAGACGAATTGACTATTATTTACAAAGGACTCAAGCAGCAGCTCGAGAAGAAGAATTTGAAGTTCCACACGAGTTTAGATCTGATAAAGATGTAAGTTTCGAGGATCTTGTGCCATATACTATTGCACTTCTTTCAAGAACCGCAAACATAGTTTTAAACAAGGATGATAATCAATTATTAGCCAGAAAAGATGCGTTGAATTTTGTTGCTGGATATTTTTATGCTTTTTTTCAAACGCATACTTTACCAGAACACGATGAATATATTAAATTGTTAGCTGCCGCTGCTTTCTTTTTCTCTGAACAGCTAGGGAGTTCACAAGTATTGTCGGGAATGGTATCTGATGGCAATCTTGCTAATCAATGTTATTTGTCGTTAGTTTTAAAGAAAATTTTGAATAATGACATTGATTTTTCGGTTGATGAAAGTAAGTACTATGCAAAGGAACTCCAGAATTGCATATGTTCATTTAAAGCATCCGTCTGTTCTACCATGAGTTTTGACGATGAGACAATCTATATACTAAGGAGTCTTGTATATAAACAAGGATCAGATCGAGATGTTTTGATGGTTGATTTAATCTGTGCCATTATACTATTAAAGAGCAAAAACTCTGCATATAAAATGTTATCTGATTATTCTGATGTCCCCGAAGATAGTATTCGAGAGATGATTGGTGCGAAGACAATTATCACTGAGTTTTGGCCAGCACAGACATATCTTGCAAGGAATGGTTTTTTTCAAGGCGGTTCAGGCATAGTTCAATTGCCAACGGGTGCTGGAAAAACAAAGTCAATTTCGCTTTGTATCTTTTCGTTTTTATTTGCCAATACTGTGGGTGTATCAATTGTAATTGCACCTTTTAGAGCTCTGTGCCGAGAAATCAGCGCCGATTTAAAACGTGCCTTTAGTTACTCCCCTGACATCGAAATAGTAGAAATTTCCGATTTGTTACAAAAGGACTATGATGATCTGATATTCTTTGGGAATAATAAGAGGAATGTGGTTGTAATAACGCCCGAGAAGTTGATGTTTGTTCTGGATCAAGATGAGAATATAGCATCATCAATTGGTCAAATAATATTCGATGAAGGACATCTTTTTGAGGATAATACGAGAGGGACTAATTATGAATTATTGATTAGTTTATTGTTGACGAAAACGCCTGCATCTACACAAAGAATCCTTATTTCAGCGATTATAGGTGAGGTTGATTCGCTTAATTCGTGGTTAACCGGAGGAACAGGTAGTGTTATTGAAAACGATAGCTTCTTAACCACAAAGAAAAATGCAGTTGCTTTGAGATTATCGAACCTACGTCGTGAGGTTTACTTTGGTTTTGATTATTTGAATCGTGATAATATGGATTATTATGATTATTACGTACCCAGAGTTATCAAACAGATTCAACTATCGGATGGTACACTGTTTCCATTTAATCCCGAAGATCTTTCTATTGCAACGGCCTTAAGACTTGTTACCAATGACAATTGCATCATGTTTTGTGGAATCCGTAATAGAGCTAATAAATTAATGGAAAGAATTGTTACATTAAAACGCCTAGGACTCGATATTTCTGCTCTTTCCGAGCGAAATAATAGTGATGAGCAAACTAAAATAATGCGTTTGATAGAGCTCGAGTATGGCAATACAAGCAATTATTATGAGGCTGCTAGGGACGGCGTATTTGTTCATCATGCCCAAATCTCTGATGGAATAAAATCTTGTCTTGAATATGCAATTCAAAAATCAGATATTTCTTGTTTGATCTGCACTTCAACGCTATCTCAGGGTGTCAATATGCGAATAAAGCATATGATTATCTGCAGTCTTCAATTAGGAGATGGATGGATATCACAGCGAGATTTCCAAAATTTAATTGGTAGAGTCGGACGTCCGGGAATGTATATCGAAGGCAATGTTTTTTATACGGATTATATTGCCTACACCAAAAAATCTTATGGTTGGAAAAAGTTTAAATCACTCTGGACAACCAATAACAGTATATGTACCAGCCAGTTATGGCGATTGTGCAAGGAGCAAAAAATTGGAGACCGAACAATTATATTTTCATCATACATTTTGTTCTATTATGAGAACGATAAAAATGATGAGAGAATCATTGAACAGTTAAGAATGTACGACTCTGAACACAAGGCATATGAGGGGAAGTGGACAGATATTTGGGAGCAGACCAAGGATGTGTTAAATAGATTAGAATCATTCGTTGCTTCTTTTGAGTCGGGTGACTATATTCCGGATTTTATAAATAAATCATTGGCTGGACAAAGGCTTAATACTGATGAATCAAAAAGGCTTCATCTGGTTATAAGTTCTGTTTATTCATATGTAAACAGAGCATTGATTAGTGTTGAATCAAGACAATTATATTCAAAATCTCTCATGGATGTTCAAAGGTATCTTTCTGTAGCTAAAGATGTAGATATTTTTGTGTCAGATAATATGATGAATGTTGATGAATGGATTTTGTATATGTTAATCCAGTATGGAGAGGCAAAAGTAATAAGGAAGGTCGATAAAAATGTGTTGGTTAAAATAGCAGAATTATGGGTTTCTGGATGCAGTTATGCTGCGATTCTAAAACACTGTCAAGAAAACCATTATCAGATTATTAAGAGAAAGAATCCAGGACAGTTTACACTTGAAGAGATAATTGAGATATGTGATCGTGGGTTTGGTTATTCTTCTACAATTGTTATCAATTCAATACTACTGTTGTTGGATTCTCGTTCAGATTCCAATCAACTGATCATAACTCGAATCAAAGAATATGCGGCCCAGTTAAAGTATGGATTGCCTAATTTGAAGGATATCCTTTTATACGAGATAGGAATAAATGATCGGTCAGTAGTAATGGAATTATCATCTTTGATTTCCGTTGATTGCTCGGACA
This sequence comes from Saccharofermentans sp., assembly GCA_016288885.1. Lineage (GTDB taxonomy): Bacteria > Bacillota > Clostridia > Saccharofermentanales > Saccharofermentanaceae > Saccharofermentans. The sequence goes on along the minus strand of JAEFAV010000021.1, from coordinate 38,946 downwards.
AAGATGAATTGATATCCATCCTTCAACGATATAAAGAAATAGTGGTTGATACGCTGAACAAATATCCGAAGTATTTCTTAAATAATATTCACAATTTAATTAATTAGGTGCAATAGACATACATTGCAGTAATGCCAAGGAGCGAATATATCGATAACAATAACAAAAGCTTGATATTATTAAACAAACAGCGGAGAATGTTTACAGTATTATGATAGGCAAAGAATGAGGGTTGACGATTTTAAACCCCATACATTATATTATGTTAAATGGTGAAGTAATCGAACCAAGATCTGTTTGATGATACCAACGTCAAACGATGGTGATTATCTAAATAATAAATAAGCATTTTTAAGCAGTCATAATGAAAAATTGGATAACAACGGATTATCAATTGCATAGGAGTTTTCTAAAAATATTATTGGTCAACGTATAGTTATATAAAAAATATAAATAATATTATTTTCATAAAACATGTGGTTTCTTATTCTTAGGTGTTTTTGCCAGAGTTATGATTTCGATGAGCGTTGAGATACATTTTTAGGGACAATTTGTTTGAATTGTCTGCAGTTCATCTCAATTGTGTTGCTGATTTTGTTGTGTAGTTATTCCGCATATGATAAAAAGCAGATAGAATTATATAAGGAGGCTGCATTTATGGCTGTGCATCATGGCTGCAAGGTTGGCAGCGCAGCAAAAAAACGTTAGCAAAGAAAGATCCCTCAAAGCCTGCAAAAAGCAGAGCCGGGAAGAAATTGGCCGATTGTAAAGCTAAGAGACATTGACATATTGTGTTTGCTTAGGAACGTCTAAAGAACAACTAAAGCAATGATGGTATTTCTGGTCTATTCTTCATTCTTGTCTTAATCTGCTTTACGATGTTTTATTTATTGTTAATCTGTTTCAAACGAGAAGGTAAAACTACTTAATGATTCTATAGGTATTATATCGGAATCAGCAACTTTGCCAATATTAACCCAAAGATGATCATTTCCTTCACTAATCATTGGGCTTGAACTTCCAAGCACAAGTCTATATTCGTTTTGCATTCTGTATTCCTTTCTTTTTCTGAAAAAGTCTTGATACATTCCCATTTTATGGTTTTCATCTACTTTAAGAGACATAGAACTTTCAATGTCAAAGTATTCAATCGGTGATGCTAAAAAATATGAATCACCGGCATGCGCATTGTTATACTCAATCAACTTATTCCTCAGCGATGATAGATTGACTACTGTAAAGTATTTTCCAAATTTCGTTAATTCATCAACATACTCTTTTTTTATGCAACACCTAGTCTGATTAACTATAATAAGCATTTCCGGTGTAATCAAAGTTGCACAGAAAATAGGCACCATATCATCGCCATGGAAACCCATAGTCAAATCTTTAAGACCTTTAGTTTTATCAAAAAATAATCTTTCCTTGGTTTTAGGATTTTCAATAACTATATGAATCAAATCGCTATTGAGTGGTCTTTTTCCATCAAAAGGGTCCCCACGATAATTGTTTTCTACTTTTCTAAAATAGCCAGCAGAATTCATATAAAGCTTTCCGTTCAGAAAATCATTCAAATAATTCTCCTTCTCAGCAATTTTGACTATTAAAGGTGGAAAGTTATTTCTTAATAATTCTTCCGTAATAATCATTGGCATGTGTTGCGCTCCTTACCGATATTAAATATATACGATGAATTAAGATATGAATGTTTTAGCACGAGATAACTATTCGTTAATGATCATTATCATTTATTCCTTAAATTTTGTCTTAATTATTATTTTTGTTTTTTCTGCTCAGCCGTTTCTTGGTGGTTATAGGAATCTTTTGATTCCTTATAATGGATTTTATGTAAAGAAGAATTATTCAAAATGGCGAGGGTAGTGTTGATAAACAAATTGGGGGTACCCGAGTATTATTATAACTTTTTGCGCGGAAAAATCAGTTATCCAAAACACAATATATGGTAATATATCTAAAATGATTTGTTAAATGAACATTTGGTTTCTATACAACAATTTGATGCTTAAGTTTTCTAATTTGACAAATGTTGTTTTACGAGGTTGAGCATGTTTGATAATCCGAAAGTCTTTATTTCATATAGCCATATAGATAATGATTATGAACAAAAAGTCATTTCTTTTGCTAATCGTCTCCGTAAAGAAGGCATTGATGCAAGCGTAGATTTGTATGAAGATTCTCCTTCAGAAGGCTGGCAGTGTTGGATGGAGAATCAAATTGCCAACGCAGACTACGTAGTGATAATTAACTGCAAAAGCTATTACGATAAGTTTTACAAGAATCAAGGAAAAGGTATCAGTTGGGAAGTGAAGATCATTTATCAATTTTTGTATGATCTTGGAGGCACAATACAAAATTTATTCCGGTGTTCTTTGATGAAAATGATGTCCAGTATATTCTTACACCACTAAAGTCTTATACTTATTATAATATTGGCACAAATATAGGATTTGATGATTTGTATTGGCGTTTGAGAGGAATTTCCAAAAGAGACAAACCGCCGCTTGGATCATTGAGACCCCTTCCGGAGAAGAAACAAATGACAATGTTCTTTTCTTCTCCAATCGATGTGGAAAAGTGGGATCTTGCAGAGTGGAAAGGTATCGTATACTTTTTTACTCCTTCCAAAGCGCCAATAGTGGGTTTTTTGTTTAAAAATTATGATATGGGACGTAATATCTTTAATGAATGGAAGAAAAAAGCGAACAATGGATTTGCGGACGATTTTTTATCAGTAACTTATATTGTTCCGCCATTCCCGAAGGAATGTTGGATTTATAAAGAAGACGAGTGCAATAAAGGGAATGGATATATTGTTCATATAGATGCAAATATCAATAGAGCCTATTCTCGAGCTCGCAGTTTTGGGCTAGAAGATAATGAAATTATATTGACAACAATTAGTCGATTCCGTTGGATGCCAGAAACAAACGGAAATGAGAATAGAATGAAATTGCAAAGATTAACAAGTTCTGGAAAGGGATACTATATTGTTCCTGTTGGCATGAAAACATGGTCATATAATTCTAAACAGGATTTTAGCGATAATATCCTGATGGATTTTTCAGATATGGTATTGATGAAAAATCTTATGTTTAAACGAGGCGTAGATATAAGTAATGATGATCCGTCACGTGTAGTGTTCGCAAAGAATAGGATATAATGATTTCCAAAGGCTAATGAATTATTAATAATAGCTAACTAAGTATTTATGTTTACTCCGACAAACTCTTCGAAATAAAACATATTTATATTAACGAGTTTGCAAACAGTTCACCATATATATTTGACGTTGCCAGCTTACGACTATATAATTTAGTCGCAAGCTAAGTCGTAAGTGAAATCGTATGTTCATAGGAGACAATATATGGCAATTCCCATCGCAATTGAAAATCTATTAACGGAGAATATCGTTGAATGGGCGAGAATAGAGTTTAAAGAGGGATGGAATCCAGATACAACACTGAAAACCATAAGTGCTTTTGCTAATGATATAGATAACTGGGGTGGTGGCTATATTGTTATAGGTGCAAAGGAAAAAGACGGCAAAGTAGTCAGGCCGGTAAATGGAATATCACCTGATTCAGTAGATAAGATACAAAAGGAAATTCTTAGGTATTGTAAGTATTTGAGACCTGTTTATATTCCTCAGACAGAGCCTGTTATGTTTGAAGGAAAGATGCTTCTGTTGATATGGTGTCCGGGCGGATATGAACGACCATATGCATGTCCTAAGTCACCGGATTCAAAGAACAGCGAGAAGATATACTATATTCGCAAATTGTCCAGCACGATCGAAGCTACCAACTTAGATGTTAAGGAACTAATGTCTTTAACACATAATGTACCGTTTGATGACAGGATCAATCCTAAAGCTGAAATGAAGGATCTAAAATATCCGATTATCAGAAATTACCTTCAGAATGTAAACAGCAGCCTAATTAATGATATTGATAATTTGGATGTGGTTCAAATAGCAAAGTATCTGCGAATCGCAGACGGACCAACGGAATACTATAAACCGTTGAATGTTGGCTTGCTGTTCTTTAATGATCATCCGGAAACATTTTTCCCGTATAGCCAGATAGAAGTAGTTAATATACCTGATCCAACTGGACAGGGAATGGAGGAACGCCTTTTCGCTGGCCCAATAGATGAACAGCTGCGGGATGCACTCAGTTACATAAAGAACAATGTAATCGCCGAGAAGATATTTAAGGTTCCAGGACAAGCTGAAGCTGTAAGAGTAAAGAACTACAGTTATGAGGCAATAGAGGAATTCTTATCTAATGCTATATATCATAAGTCTTATCAGATCCATGAACCAGTTACAGTAAGAATAGAAGCTGATAAGATCGAAATAACCAGTACACCGGGACCGGACAGATCTATCACAGATGACGATATCCGTAATTATCAGATGAGGACTAGGAGATACAGAAACAGAAGAATCGGCGATTTTCTCAAAGAGTTGCACCTTGTAGAAGGAAGAAATACCGGTATTCCGACAGCTCTAAGATCAATAAAAGAAAATGGTTCTCCGTTGCCGAAACTTCTTACTGATGAAGAACGTTCATTTTTCTCTGTAATTATTCCGATACATGAAGCGTTTTTGAATGAAAAAAATATAAATAATATTTCTGGATCTACTGTTGACAAAACGGCACCAAAGCGTAGAACAAAAGAACAGATAAAAGAATTAATTCTGGATGTATTGTCTGTTGAAAGTGTATCGACCAATGAGCTATATAAAAAGCTAGGGTATTCCGGTAATGCATCAAAAACATTTAGGAGCTGCATTGAGGAATTGATTGCCGAAGGGAAGATAAGGTATGGTGCGGAGTATAAGCAGGATTCAAATAACGTGTTGAAAATGAATAAATATGAATAGTTCATAATAATATGATGGGAAAAGACGGATCGTATTAATCAAAAAGATCATAGCGTTATTAATGTGTTTGGTTTTCAAAAACATATAAGCGTAGAGAGTTTTAGAATTCTATATAAAAAGTACTAATTCATATACAAGTGGTAGAATTTAATATATAAAGCATATTTAGAATAAAGATAATAAAATTAAGATGGATGTATATTTTATAGTTGAGGTCAATAATGAACAGCAATACCATATTATTTGAAGAGAATTATATATTTCGGAACAATCGAACAATTACTACTAACAATGATATTGCACTTACTGAATTAGTAGCAAATTCCTGGGATGCTGGCGCTCACAATGTGAATATAACTATTCCAATAGAAAAAGATAATGAAATATGTATTGAAGATGATGGAATTGGTATGACGGATGATGAATTTCATAACCGTTGGATGACATTAAATTATGATCGCCAAAAAAGACAAGGAAGAGAAGTGGTTTTTCCTAAAGGCGTTATTGGGTCAAAACGAATAGCGTATGGTAGAAACGGCGTTGGTCGACATGGAATGCTTTGCTTTTCAGATAGTTATACGGTTGAAACATGGAAGGAAGGAAAACGAAATATTTACGAAATTGCACTTTCTAAAGGGAATGCTCCATTTAAAATAATTAATCATTCAGTTGATGATAAAGATGGACATGGCACCAAGATTTATGCGAAATTAACTAAGCATCTACCAGAAGCTGACGCTATGATGAATATTCTGTCGGCTAGATTTTTATATGATCCGGGTTTTTCGGTGAGAATTAATGGAAAACTTTTAAATCTCTCTAATCACAAAGGTATTGTCTTTTCAAAAGAGTTCTCGCCATTATCTAATATAAATATTTCTATGACAGTAGTTGATTCTGAGAAAACAGCCATTAAATCTCAACAACATGGAATTGCATTCTGGATTTCAGGTCGTTTAGTAGGGCAACCATCTTGGACATATGGGAGATTAACATTCCTTGATGGTAGATATAAAGCTGCCAAGAGATTTACTATAATTCTGATGACGGATGATTTGATTAATGATGTGCTTCCTGATTGGAGTGGTTTTGTGGATTCTGAAAACATGAACACAGTATATCATTCGATAAAAATCGAAGTTGATGGTTTTATTAAAAACATGATGAAAGATCAGATTAATGAAATTAGACTTGATGTCATTAGAGAGGTGCGAGATGATCTCGAAGAATTAAATGTTATGGGTCAACGGAACATTTCTGCTTTTATTGAAAAGGTAACAGATAGTAATCCTATGTTTTCTCCTGAATACTTACAAACTTCAGTTGAAGCAATGATTTCAATCGAAAAAGCGAAAAAAGGAGCATTACTGCTTAGCCAATTAAGTCAGATGACACCGGAACAACTTGATAAACTTTCAGATATTTTGAATGCCTGGAATATAGAAGACATAGCCACTATATTAAGTGAGATAGATAAGCGTATAGTTGTTATTGAGGCTATAGAGAGATTATTCAATGATAGTTCAATCGATGAACTACATACATTGCATCCACTTATTCTTAATTCAAGATGGTTATTTGGTTCTCAATATGATTCTCCTATGTTTGTATCAAATTCTACATTATCAACTGTAATCAAATCTCTATTCAATGAAGAAGATTATGATTTGGAAGAATTAAATAATCCGAGGAGAAGACCAGACATTGTATGTTTAAAGAGTTTTTCTGTGAAAGCAGTATGCACTGAAAGAATTGATAAAAATGATAAAGTTATTATGAAACCTGATCAAATACTTGTAGTAGAGGTTAAAAGAGGTGGTTTTGAGATTACTGATCGAGAGATTAGTCAGACTGAGTATTATGTTCGTCAGATTAGAAAAGCGACAGTTCTTCATAATTCTGCTACAATTGATGCGTTTGTTGTTGGTGCGAGCCTTGGGGATATTGACCCAGAGAAAGTAACAAGTAGTGGGAACATACATGCTGTTACATATAGTCAATTAGTGGATACTGCTAATACTAAGTTATTTAGATTGAAAGAACTCCTTCAGGAGCATTATGATGCGATTGGGAAAGAGAGCATCGTTGAACAAGCACTTAAAGAACCCAAACAATTAAAACTAGATATTTGATTAATTGCTTTTGGTTTCGATGATTTATAATTTTATTTCTAAATTAATAATGTGATTGTCATATTAGACATCAAAAAGTGACAGTGATATATATATTAATTGATATAATTAATTACAAATGGAAAAAAGAAGGAGTTGTGAATATGGAAGCCTTATGTTACGAACCCAAATATACTTCGTATAGATTTGTTGAATGTTTATTTGCTGCTTTGGTTAATTGTGGTTGTTTCGTGGTGGATATGCAAAGTCTTGTTGAGAAGATATATATATATAAACATGATAATCCAGAGACAACTGACCTCTTTGAAGATATAGAATTTAGGAAGGGTCCAGGGTATGTTGTTTCTGATGATATAGAATCGGGCATTTGTTGTTTGCAAACATTTAATGAAGTAGGCAAAATTAACCCTAGATACGAGAAACTCATTATTTTCTTATCTGATGAAGATGCCGAAGATATTTTGAAAAAATGTGATTTAAGAGATAGAAACTTTTTCCTGTCATTGGCGCTTAGTTTGCAGAAACAATTATGAATAAGATTTTAGATGTTATAAATTCAGACGAATATAAAGCTATAGAAATTGATATCAATAATTTTGTAAGAGACAAGTTGTGTAATTACAAGGTTAGTATTACTTCTAAAAAGACTATTCATGATCCCGTGTGGGGATCAATTGATTATCAAGCTTGGGAGATGCAATTAATTGATTCTCCGCTTTTTCAACGTCTTAGAAATGTTAATCAAGTCGGATTGGCAATGTTTACCTATCCCGCTGCAAGGCATTCGAGATTTGAGCATTCATTAGGTGTGGTGTCGGCGGTAAAATTAATGTGTAATAGAATAACAGGCAACACAAACAATGGAATTGAAATAACCGCAGAGGTTCGAAATTGCATTGTTTTAGCAGCATTATTGCATGATATAGGACATTGTTTTTATTCGCATTTATCTGAAAAAATATATGGGGAAATTGAAGTTTTTTGTAAATTAAAGAAAATAATTAATTCAAAATTGGAATTAAAACCTAAACCTCATGAGATACTGTCATTTATAATTGTTAATTCAGAAGCATTTCGAAGTTTCTTTTTTTCAAAAATATCTTATCCTAACAAAGAGAAATACAAGGATAGTCTTTTTGTTGATGTTGGTTCTATGATAATAGGCTATCCTGTAACGCGTGATGGAATTAAGAGATCATTTCAGACTAATATAATTAATGGCCCTTTAGATGCTGATAAACTTGACTATATCCGACGTGATGCATACACTGCGGGATTGCCATTACAGTATGATATTGAAAGACTTTTCACTAAACTTAGAATACATAAAGTGTGCAGTGAAAACGGTATTGAAGAACAAATTTTGGTCATTGATATTAATGGTGTAACTGCGGTCGAGGAGCTAACATTTTGTAAAATCATGCTTTTTAGTTATATCTATTATCACCAAAAAGTGTTGATTTCGGAAAATATAATTCAAGATTATGCATGTTCGCTATGGAAACTAGGCATACTTAATAAGATTTCTGATTTTTTAGAGTATACAGATTCGGATATATTATCACTCTCAATCAAACAAAATGGCAGACAACCATTTCCTGAATACGGTAATATAGACTTGAATGAATTAGCTGATAATATTAGATATAGAAATTTGCCAAAAAGATGTTTTGAATTATCTCAAGCCAATGTTAAAAACAAAAAAATAGGTTTTGAAGGTGATGAATGGGAAAGTAATTGTTCCAAGATTATTAAGTCAATTAGAGAAACCAACGAGCAAAATTTAGATAAATTGGCTAGTATGCTGATTAAAGAAACTAGGAGTTTAATGGAAGGAAATGATACGGTAAATTTCCGAAAGATGTTAGATCCATATATAGAGAAAAGCTTTGATTTCATGTTGGAGAAACGCAGAGAGTTTTTTGAGGAAATAAAAAAAGAGTATATTAGTGAAAATAGAGAAGTTAATTTTTCTACTTTTGATATTCACATTATATTTCCTAAACTAGTTGACTATGGAAATATGAAAGAAAAAGTAGTTTTGGGATTAGATAGACAATCTTTGCTTACAGTTAATGATTTTGTCAAGTTAAGCGATTGGGCAGATAGTTTTAATTCAAATAAATGGCGAGGATATGTGTTTGTAAGCGATAAAATAGATATAAGAATAGCTTACCGTGTTGCTTCAAGATTGATTTTGGGAGATAGTCACGAATTGAAGAATCCGCAAGCTCTTTTAAAAGGAATATAAACCAGATATTTGATTGTTCTTAAGTATTCTATAATGCACCTTGATAATTGAATATTAGCCTTGTTATACACAAATAGGTGTGCATATAAGGATTATGGTATTCAATATAACCATCCTAGTCTTTTGTGTTTCCTAGGTTTGTTAGGAACAGGACTTGTTCCCAAAATGTTCCCAAAAACAATGAAAAAACGACGGAATACAAAGAATAGCTTGTTTTTCATATCTATATATTGTGTTTTCCAAATTGGATAGAATCAATATATATCAAGTCCGCATAGAACTCGAATAATTGCAAAACGCTGGAAATGCCCTAAAATAGGGCATTTCACTTTTTAAAGCCACCAAAAAGCCACCAAAATTAGTTTTTAACCATAAGGGACCAATTGTATTTGTTTTCTATGGAACTTACAACAATTGGCTCTATGAAGTCTCCAAAAGCCAGTAATGCTGATAATCCAGGTATAAAATTGCCAACTAATTTAAAAGATCTAGTTACTATATGATTTGATACTCTCTTATATTTTCCAAGATGTTCAAGAGCACAATTTGCTTTTATTAGGTCGCTTTTCATTTTCTGTGCCAAAACGAATTCACCGCTCTCTACATGTTTTACCCATTGATTCATGACTTTTCTAAAAGATATTAGGTTTTCATCCTTACGAAATTTAAAGACATCATCGAATGTCTCAGGCATAGGAATAATCTGTAGATCACTAATGTATTTGCATTGTGTTAAATACACTTTTTCGATGTCATCAATGCTTTTTTGCTTATTTGACATCCGGAAGATACTACTTGCATAAGATACATTTGCAAATTCAGAAAGATAAATACTATCAATTAAATTAAAAAGATAATCTGTTGGATCTATTTCGTGAAAGGTAATATCGGGTATTCGACGTTCAAAAAAAGAACTGTAATAGTGATTAAATTGACTAAGGTCAACTTCAAAATCACCATCTATTAATAAATCAAACACTATCCTAAAATCATTATTGAGTGAAAATTTCTTATTATCTTTATAAAATGTCAAATCATTAATTTCATAACCTGTTTCATCTTTTATACGTTTATAAATGGAGCGTAATAAATCTTCTTTATAGAATGAAGCTATTTGTTTTGCTTGATCGACACATCCAAATTCGTTGTAAATCCCATCTCTAAATCCACCATGTCCATTAACAATACAAGATTTATTCTCATCAATAATACCTTCTTCTATAAATGTATCCCATGAATAATCTGAAATGCTTGAATCAAGATGCTCATACATCATGATTAGAAATAGAAATTCTCTATAGCCTGACGGTCTGCGAGATGGTATAGATGTTATAGAACTCACTCCGTCATATAATAAGTTTTCTTTATTGGCTATTATTTCAAGATCTTGCAAACGCTTTGTATCTAAAAATATCGTATCAAAAGTATTTTGTTTCATCACAAATCCCCCGCAAAAAACACATCATTGTTTCTAAAAATATACATTAGTGACTAGATCCTCAGATAGGCTTTGGTTTATTTTCTTAAATCATCGCGGCAGGTTATCGATGCACATATAATAGACACCGAGCCTCTTGATCCGCTCTGCCTCATCTTGCTTGAAGCGGGTTACTTTATAAGGCATCCTTTTTAGTCTAGCTATCAGGACAGCCAGAGAACCACCCCAGACTACAGTGAAGTTATTTTTTTCCATATAACTCGATTTCTTCTTTAATATTGGCAGTGCGCTCACGAAGATCAGCTTCAAACCTGCTCTCAAATTCTTCTTTTGCTAAGACAGAATAGAAGGCTTTATTTGCGGTGTAGTTAAGCCAGTCGTTGACCATAGAAGTGACTACACTGAAGCTGCTAACCGGTATGTAATATACAATCTTGATCTCTGAACCGGTATATTCAATCTTAGATTTCCAGTTGCATCCTAACTTCTGGAAATAGCCAAGTTCATACAGGAACTGTGCAAAGTCTTCCGAGTAAGACTCCGGGTCTTGAAGCTTTCCTGCATCAAAAATGAATCCTTGAGAAACTATCTTAGTGTAAGGATCTGTTTTGGTTGTTGTATCAATGAGCAGGTCAGGGGTGAGCTTGCATATTATCCTTGTCAGATCAGACGTGGTAACACAATGCTTTGCCTTTGCTTTAGATAGCTTTTCTACGCCTTTATTGTAAGCAGCATCTATCTTCTTTATTATTCCTTCTTCAAAGGATTTTTCATTGCTGCCAAAGCGGCCTCTCCAGCTTACATATTCTCTTGCACGTTCCTCATTACCGTTCCCGAGAGCAAATGCCTGACGTTTGTCATACCAGAAGTTCAAATAGGTATTGATAACAGAATTGTCTCTATCCACGTCATCGAAAACAAGGACAGCCTTGCCATCGAACTTTTGCATATGAACTCTGTAACGGTCTTCAAGCTCGAAGACGATCTGCATAATATCTTCTTCGGTTCCGATATCTACATAAGATATGGCAGTCACATCAACATCCAAGGCTTCAGCTATCTCTCTTAACTTGTCCGGCTTCGGAGTACGGACATTAGTCTCATACTGCCTTATTCTGTCGCCCGGAAGACCGACCATCTCACCAAGCTCTGCCTGCGTATATCCGCGAAGATCTCTGAAAAAACGAATTTTTTGTCCAACTGTCATAAGTTTACATACTCCTTTGCAACTTCATTTTAGCATAGTCCTCACGGAAATGTAAGACGAAAAAGAAAAATAAATACAAAAAAGTACTGAAAAACGAAAATGACTGTTGTATAGTAGTGTTGAGTACAAATAAGTCCTTATCAGAAAAGATTAAGGACAGAAGTGCGGCATCGCAACCGCATGGTACCCGAACCTTGACAATTTAAACCCAACTTCAGGTATCTCCCAGTATCCGAAGCCAAACCTTCCGGTCGCGAAGACCTCCCGAAAGGGAGAGAGCGGTAAACCAATGAAGGTGAAGGCGGGGTTGCTCCTGCCGGGCCAGGATGGTACTGGGGACCAGATGCATCACGTAGCCATAGGCCGAGCGTTGAAGCCGGGATAGCAACCCGGTGAGCCGTCGAACCCCATGGGCGGGGCCGGGAAATAAGACCCGGGAATAATCATGTTGGACTCCAGCAAAGTCCGGTCTGAAGTGGTAAAGAAAGCAAAAAACTTATCAAGGGGGAAGTCTACCCTCTGATAAGGAAAAACTATTTCCAGGGAGAAGTCTGTCCTCTCCCTGGGAGCAACAAAAAATTTAAAGAAAGTAGGTAAAGAAAAATGGCAGAAAACAAGACAATGTTTATCGGTGTAGCTCAGATCCAGCAGGACTGGGGAATCTCGAGATCCAAGGCTTATCAGATCATCAAGGACCTGAATGCGGAACTCAAGAAGAAGAATCCCGGAGCTCTTGTCGTATCAGGAAGAGTAAATCGTTTCTGGTATGAAGAGGCTTGCCTTCAGAGAGGTAACGGCAATGGGAACATCTGAGAAAAAGAAAAGCCTCTCCGAAGAGAGGCAAATACGCACTCAAAGGCACGCATTATGTAAGCAACTTAATTATAGTGCCTTTTCGCGTATTAATCAATCAGAAACACAGGAGGCATTATGGGAAGTAAGAAATCATTCGTAGTCTATACGGCATGGATGAGCTTCTTCGAGTTGCTGGATGATCCGGCACTCGTTAAGGAACTTCTCTTTGCCGTATTCAGCCTCGCTGAGGGCGAGGAAGTTGTTATAACGAACAACAAGGTAAGAACCGCTTTTAACGTTATAGAACCAACGATGAAAGAGGATCTTGAGGCGTATAAGGCCAAGTGTGAGAAAAACAGAGCAGCAGCCCAGAGCCGTTGGAGTAATCCGGACGGTATGCGTTCGCATGCGGATGCAGTGCAACGGGATGGTGATAATGACTATGACTATGACTATGTCAATGATAATGACTATGATAATGACTATGATAATGAGTCTGATAATGATATTGATATGACTGTCATGTCAGGGCAGGATGTGCCGACCGTCGCCGATGTCATAGAAGCTTCTAAGAATCGTAGAGTGGATATGTCTGAAGAGGAAGCCAAAGCATTCCTTGAACACTACTACAGAGATCTTAAGGGCGTGATCAACGGTGAACCTATAAGGAACTGGAGAAAACTGCTCAAGTCTTGGGATAACCACACACTTGTAGAACCTGAAACAGTTATGGGAACCGGATATGAAGGGTACCAGAACGTCTATTGCAGATTGCCCGTTGAAGTTCAGAGAGCCGTTGATAAAGATCAGGAACAGTTTGGCGGCATGCTGACCAGGGCAACTGCAAGAAGAGTCACGGAACTCAGAAGGGCGGTGTGATATGGCAGTATTCAAAGATATAGGCAGCGTTTATAAAGGTAAAAAGTGGAGAGTTCTTTGTTACTACACTGACTGGCGAGGACAGCGTGTCCGCCATGAGAAACGCGGTTTTGAAACAAGACACGATGCACTTGAGTATGAGCGTATCTTTTTAGCCAAGCAGACGAAGGATATCAATATGGCGTTTAACTCCTTCGTTGATATCTACTTGCGGGATGTCACACCTCAGCTCAAGAAGAGTACGATTGCAAACAAGATCCAGATCATTGATAAGCACATCAGACCGTACTTCAGCGAGATGTCTTTATCGGAGATCACATCAACGCATATCCTCCAGTGGCAGAATGAACTTCTCACCATGAGGGATGATGACGGTAAGGGATATTCACCGACCTATCTCAGAACGATCAACAATCAGCTGACGGCTATCTTCAATCATGCGGTCAACTACTACGACCTTCCCAAGAACCCTTGTAAAGCGTTTAAGAAGATCGGAAAGAAGAGTAATAAAGAAATGCTCTTTTGGACGAAGGAAGAGTATCTGAAGTTCTCAGAGGCGATTCAGGACAAACCGATCTCATATTACGCATAGAAATGAGATAAAAACAACATATAGAGGTCCGCACAGAGTTCGTATAATTCAATGGCAAGTTTTGTTGTTGTGAACCACTAAATGTTTAGGCCACATTTGACTTCAAAGGCGTCCATCCTTGATTTCCTTAGGATGCTTCTTCGGAAAAGAGATCTATTCCACGAACCGCATCTCTGTCTCTCAGATCCCGTCCTTCATTCATGCGGATGAATGCTTCCAACGTGTCGCCACGTATCAGAAGTTTTCTTCCTACCTTCAGGACGGGCAGCTTTTTCCATTCGATCAGCTTACGGAGAGTGTTTCTTCCGATCCCTGTAAATTCCGCTGCTTCGTCGATCGAATATGCTATTTTGATATTTTGCATATCTGGCTTTCCTTTCTGTTGCATTATGCAACTTGTATTTCTATTAATATACAAACCTGATTTTGATTTGTCAAGCATTATGCAATTCTGTAATATTATACTCGGTTGCGTATTGCGCTTTTCTTTCCCTTGTGATACAGTATCGGTACAAACCTTTGAGGAGGTCAGTCGTATGAATGATAAAGAGCTGAGAAAGCTTATAGGTGGTAGGGCCAAACAAAGGAGACTGGAACTTAATCTCAACCAGCAGTATGTGGCAGATAAGATGGATGTGAACAAGTCCACTATACAGAGATATGAAGCCGGTTCCATAGACAACACTAAGAAATTAGTTCTCGAGGGTCTGTCTTCCGCCCTTCATGTATCTGTCGAGTGGCTGAAAGGAGAAACCGAAGAATACACATCAGACATTACGGATGAGAAAGATCTCAAGATAAAGGACCTTTTCGGGAGACTTGAAAGCTTAGAGCAGGAGAATCTCAAAGATGAAGAGTACGCCTTTTCGAAAGATTTACTTATCTATATGTTAAGCGAATACGAATCCTTTGTAGGATCGTTCCGTTCAGGGTGTGAAAAGTACAAAGGATCTCAAAGGGGTAAGAGCATAACAAAAGTAACAGGATTTGATAATGTTAAAGAATATAACGAAGTAATGTTCCTCAGAGAGATAACACACACGATAAACGCCTTAAACGACATTGAGGTAATACTCAGGAACTATTCAAAGGATTCCGAAGACGCTTACATGCAGCTCAAGAGATTAATGATCCAGCCAGAGGAATAGAAAAGCAATCGGAATTATCGTATAGTTAGTTAATCGCATTTCAACAGTCCGATTGCCTAAATAACAAAGGAGAAATCTATATGGCAAAAGGATCTGTAAGAAAAAAGGGTAAGAAGTGGTACTACCGCTTCTACGTAGAGGATGCCTCCGGCAGGCAAATCCAAAAAGAATATGCCGGAACCGAAAGTAAGAGCGAGACAGAAAAACTTCTCCGTCAGGCAATGGAAGATTACGAAGCCAAGAAAATCGTTGCTGACGCGAAGAATATCACACTCGCAGCGCTCCTTGACATTTGGGCAGAAGAAGATCTTAAGACAGGATCTCTGAGCAATGGTACTGTAAAGACCTATCTATTCTGCATCAAGCATCTGAAGCTTCACCCTGTAAGCCAAAGAAAACTTAAGACCATTACTGCAGAACATCTGCAGAAGTTTATGGATCTTGTGGCTTTTGGCGGTAAAGAGGGAGATTTCGATGCAGGTAACGGTTATGGTAGAAGTTATATAGATATATATAATGCAATTCTGAAACACGTTTTCAGATTTGCAGTATTTCCTAAGAAATATATTACCTTTAACCCTATGCAGTATGTAGTAATCCATACCAAGCAAGTTACACCCGAATTATTCGTATCCGAAGATGAGGCAGAAGAGAATGCTATGACACTCACACACGATATGTTTGATACTCTCATAGCATATTTAAACTCACATCATCCCGAAGCGGTTCTTCCGGTACAAATCTCGTACTACACAGGATTGAGAATCGGAGAGGTATCCGGCCTTGCTTGGCAGGATATTAACCTTGAGGAACAGTATCTTGTAGTAAGAAGAAGCATTACACAGAATCCGTTAAGGAAAACTACTGAGATTGGTACTACGAAGAGAGCCAAAGTAAGAACCGTTGATTTCGGAGATAAACTTGCTTCAATATTGAGGGAAACAAAGAAACACCAGGAACTTATTGAAAAGGCATACGGAGATCTTTATCAGAGATGCTTTTATAAAGAAGTTAAAGATAAGAACCGTACCTACTACGATTACTACACTCTGAACGGATTACAGGAGATTCCTGAGGGCTATGTATCAATAGACTTCGTTTGCAGGTGTAGTGATGGAAGACTCATGACGCCTTCTTCGATAAAACAGGTTTGCAGATATGTGTCAAAGAAAATACCGATACTTGAGGGATTTCACTTCCACGCATTGCGTCACACATTTACAAACAACCTTCTCAGGAATGGTGTAGCTTTAAAAGATGTTCAGGAAATACTGGGACACGAAAAGGTTAATACTACAATGAACTGGTATGCTCACGGCAGCCGGGAAACCAAGAAAGCTTCTGCCAAATTGCTCGACCAACTTACGGGTTGAGTTTTCCCTTATAGCTCGATTGAAACAATCAAAATATGAGCCCTATTTTTCCCTTATAAATAGGTTATAAGGGAAAAAATAAGGGAAAAACAGCAAAAAACGTGTTTTGAAACCGTAGAAAGCCCTAAAAATAAGGATTCTTTCCGAATTAACGATTTAAGAACTATTTAAGACTTCCTTAAAGGCATTTAAGGGTCAGAAGAATATGCTCTATGCTATAAGGAGGTCGTAAGACATGAAAAACGTAATTGAAACCAAAAAACTTTGTAAGACATTCTCAAATGGCGGCGTGCAGCAACACGTGCTTAAGAATATTAATCTTGAAATTTATGAAGGTGACTTCACCATAATCATGGGCGCGTCAGGCGCAGGTAAGTCTACACTTCTTTATTCGTTATCCGGCATGGATAAGCCGACGCTGGGAAGCGTGTTGTTCGACGGTACGGATATCACAAAGATGAATACCGATCAGCTCGCGCTCTTCAGAAGAAGCAACTGCGGATTCGTTTTCCAGCAGGTTTACCTTGTCGAATCGATGAGTGTTCTGGATAACCTTATGGCAGCGGGACTTCTTGTATATAGAGATAAGAAAGTTCTCGTAAAGAAGGCAGGCGAGATCCTCAAAGCGGTTAACATCGATGAGACGTTGTGGAACAAGTTCCCCACGCAGATCTCCGGCGGTGAGGCACAGAGAGTGGGAATCGCAAGGGCGCTCATCAATGATCCGAAGCTCGTTTTTGCAGATGAGCCCACGGGTGCTTTGAACTCACAGACAGGTAAGGCTGTTCTTGATACGCTCACAAAGTTCAATGAAAAGGGACAGTCGATCGTGATGGTCACACACGACATCACGAGCGCGAGAAGAGGCAACCGCATCCTCTACGTCAAGGACGGTGAGATCGCAGGCGAGTGCAATCTCGGCAAGTATGTAACAGGCGACAAAGAACGTCACCAGAAGCTTAATGACTTCCTCGCAAAGATGGGGTGGTAATCATGAATAAGGCATTATTACTTACAAAATCCAACCTTCGTAAGAACAGAGGCACGTCAGTCGGATTGTTCCTTTTGATGATGATAGCAACCTGCCTTATCGGCATATCGCTTCTAATCTTTTTCGATTGTTATCCGACAGTCAGCAAAGCTGCGGAAAGACTTAATTCAGGAGACGGGTTCTTCCAGATCTACGACAGCGTTGAAGGTTTTACCGATGACAAGATCGATGAGCTGATCGGATCAGATACGGACAGCTACTTTGTTTACCGCAATCTTGCTTATCATAATATACCGGTAAAGTTTGGCGCAGGAAAAATCGTAACGATCTTATGCGTAGCTGATTCTTCCGCATTCAGCAGGGATATGAACAGATTCGAGGTCGTTAAGGAAGATACTTCGATCACGGAAAACTATGTTTATCTTCCGTACCAGTTCAATACTTCAGGAGGATTTGAGACCGGTGATACTTTCGAATACGAGTATACCGGCAAAAAGTACAGCTTTAAGGTAAGAGGCTTTACGGATTGTATCTACGGCGGAGGCAATAACACCGGATGCTTTGAGGTGCTTGTTGACGATGAGAGCTATAAGACGGTCTGGAATGACTTTCACGAAACAAATGAGAATATCGTTATCATTTATGATCTTAAGGAAGGCGTTAATCACGGACACTTTAAGATCAACGCGACAAGCGAGATTATCAAGGTAAATCCTTATGCCCAGGTGTTCAGTGATGATCTGGCTAACGTGATCAACAACAGAACGTTCATCGGACTTATCATTGCAGTATCCATCCTTGTGCTCACGTCACTTATCGTAGTTGCAGTCGCAATGATGCTCGCAAACTGCATCTCCAACTATGTCAAAGAAAACATGAAGACTCTGGGTGCTCTGAAGGCGATAGGATATACAGGTAAGGATATCAAGGCATCACTTGTTCTCTGGTTTTTAGGTCTTGCCTGCGTCGCAAGCGTAATCGGTATTATAGTCTCGTATCTTATCATGCCGGTTTTCGCAAACATCATGATCGGTCAGATGGGTCTCTCGTACAGCGTTTCATTTAATGCACTGGCAACGTTTATTCCGATCGTTTATGTAATCCTGTTCACACTGATCGTTACGCTCATAGCCTCCGGAAAGGTCTCCAAGATCCTGCCGATCGTAGCTCTTCGTGAAGGCATCGAATCACACAACTTCAAGAAGAACCGTATAGCTCTTGATAAGACTTCTTTAGACCTGAATATGAGTCTTGCGATGAAGACATTCTTCGGGAACATGAAGCAGAACGTTATCACGTTCTTTGTAATCGGATTCATGGTCTTCTCATGCATCATCTCACTTCTCATGTATGAGAATTTCAGCAGGAATCCCAAGCTCGAGATACTTGCTACAGAAGTCTGCGCCGGCGTAATCGCTACAGACTATGATACTAAGGATGAAATGCGCGAATACTTAGAATCCAGGAAGGATATTGAAAATGTTAGAGAGATCATCAACCTGAATTTCTATTACAACGACGAGGAAAAGCTGTTCACATATATCCTTAAGGATACTTCTAAAATGAACAACAAGTCCATTTGCTACAAGGGCAGACTCCCGGAGTACGATAATGAAGTTGTAATAAGCGGTGCATTTGCCAAGGCTTACAACTTTGAGATCGGCGACGAGATCAAGTTGGATTACGGCGATAACTCATATAATTATCTGATCACGGGTCTTATTCAGACAACCAATAACAACGGCAGGGAAGCTTTGCTTACATATAAGGCTGCAGATCATGTGATCGATACCGAGCAGATCCCCGGCTGGTTCTGGTTCGATATGATCGATGAGACAGACGATTACAGCGTAAACTCTGAAAGACTCGAAAAGATCCTGGATGAATGCAAGGATGAATATGCCGCACACATCATCAGCACAATGAACTTCTATGATATGCTTGGCGGAAGCATGACAACATTTAAGTCTATCTCTGCAATGATGCTCATATTAATGGTCACGATATCCGTTATCGTCATCGCGCTTATCCTCTTCCTCCTGATCAAGTCACTGATCTACCATAAGAGAAAGGACTACGGAATCTACAAGGCATTGGGATATACATCTGGAAGCCTCATGCTCCAGACCGCATTAAGCTTCATGCCTGCGGTGATAGCATCGATAATCGCATTTTCGATCGGATCATACTATGGCGCTAATCCTTATATGTCTACATTCATGAGAGCATTCGGCCTGATGAAGTGTGATTTCGATATTCCCGTCACAGGAGTAGTTATCATCGGTACCGGACTTGCCCTGGTATCCTTTATCCTCGCACTTCTGCAGACGAGAAGGATCAAAAAGATCGAAGCATACAATATGCTTGTAGCTGAGTAATACATAACGAATAACAGGGACTAGATTGAGTTTGGCTAAGGGGCTGTCTTCAGATAAGGCGGCTCCTTAGTTTTTAACGGCAGATAAACATTTTAAAAATATTAGTCGAATAATACTCTAATTGTCTTGAAATCGAATTTATGCATAATTACAATCGGTGACAGGAGGCGGCTTATAGTGGCTACTGGGAGAACGTTAAGAAAAACATTTGTTATATCGTTTATTCTGATTGTGATCGTAAGCATTGCAGCTTCGGTCGCTGTTCCCGTCAGAGCTGATGAGAGGAAAACCGTCCGCGTCGGCTCGCATGAGCCTCCTTATTTCATTACAGACCAATATGGAAGAAAGTCCGGATATTCATATGAATATCAGATGAAGGTCGCCGCATATACCGGCTGGGACTATGAATATGTGGAAGGCACGTGGACAGATCTTTTCGAGATGCTTAAAAACGGCGAGATCGATGTCTTAAGTGACGTTTCCTATACTGAAGAAAGAGCAAAGGATATGCTTTATACTTCGATCCCTATGGGTACGGAGACTTATTATGTATTTGTTTCACCTCAAAACCATGAGATCACGGCAAGTAATTATTCCTCATTAAACGGGAAAAAGATCGGCGTCACTGAAGGAAGCGTTCAGAAGGATTATTTCGAGAAATGGGCGGATGCTCACGGGATCAATGCTGAGATCATTGAAGTGAACGGTGATTCTAAAGAGGGTATAAGTAATCTGGATAAAAAATATGATGCTTTTGTCACGATGGATACTTTTGGTTCTCCTGAAACGGCCATTCCGATCTTTAAAGTAGGTTCTTCGGATTTTTATTTTGTTGTCAGCAAGGACCGTCCTGATCTTGCAGAGGAACTCGATGCCGCGATGAACAGGATCCAGGATGAGAATAAGTATTACAACCAGCAGCTGCATGACAAGTATCTCAAGAGTTATGAAAATACCAGATATTTCAGCAACACGGAATTAGACTGGCTTAAAGCTCACGGAACGATCCGCGTCGGCTATCAGGACAACTATCTCGCATTTTGCGCGAAAGATCCCAAGACAGGCGAATTGACGGGAGCACTTAAGGATTATCTGGATTATGCTTCATCAGCCTTCGTAAACGGGGAGATCAGCTTTGAAGCTATAGCATATCCGACGGCCTCTGAAGCCATAGAGGCTCTTAAGAACGGAGAGGTCGACTGTGTATTCCCGGCGAACCTTACAAGCTATGATGCGGAACAAATGGATCTGTCGATGTCACCTCCGTTGATGCGTACGGAGATGGATGCCGTAGTCCGTGAATCGGTTCAAAAGGAATTCCTGCATAAGGATCATGTAAAAGTTGCCGTTAACGAGGGAAATACCAATTACGATCTGTTCCTCGCAGACAATTACCCGGGCTGGGAGAGAATCTATTTCAAAGATACAGCTGCAGGACTTAAAGCAGTATCTGCAGGAATAGCGGATTGTGTGATCATAAGCAATTACCGTTACAGCAACATCTCCCGGCAATGTGATGAGCTTCATCTGACTACCGTATATACGGGAGTCGATATGGACTACTGTTTTGCGACACGTTTCGGAGATTCCGAACTCTATTCTATCCTTGCAAGAGTTACGGGTGTTGTTCCGGAATCGGCCGTTAATACAGCATTGACTTATTACTCGACTGAAGATGTAAAGACAAGTTTTGGAGATCTCATCAAGGAAAATCTGTTTATCATCACGACCGTGATTTCGGCTGTCCTTTTGGTTATCATTATTCTTCTCGTAAGGAACATCCGTGCAAGAAAGAAGGTTTCTGAAGACGAGAAAAAGCTCAAAGACCTTAACAGGCGGGCATTTGTCGATTCGCTCACTTCCGTGCGTAACAAAGGCGCTTATTCCGACTTCCTTAAGAAGCTGCAGGAACGCCTTGATAATGGCGATAAACTTGAATTCGCCATCGGTATATTTGACTGTAATGACCTGAAGAAAATAAATGATCAGTATGGTCACGACAAAGGCGATATATATCTTAAGACCGCATGCCGTCTCATATGCGTGATCTTCGACCACAGTCCTGTATTCAGGATCGGAGGAGACGAATTCGCAGTATTTTTGCAGAACAGCGATTTCGATAACATGGAAGAACTTATAAAGACTTTCGAGAACAGACAGACTAAGATCAATGAAGCTGCCGCTGACAAGTGGGACGAAGTGCACATTGCATACGGCATTGCCATCCATGATCCGGGCATCGATAACTCCGTTAATGATACCGTAAGCCGTGCAGATAAGACCATGTACGAGAATAAGCGGAAAGCTAAAGAGCAGCGTTCATAATATAACCTTCACATTGTTTTAATTCTCTTAAAACTGTTTTTCGAATTGTTCACAGAGAGAAAATACCAGCGAAATTAGAGAGGCGTACCATTAAGACATAATGATACGTTGAGAATATCGATTTTATCGAATTGGAGTGTGAATAAGTGGTTGTATTGTGCAAGGAGGACATCATGATCTTTGATTTAGAGAGATATATAGATGAACCGTTAGTTTACTTTGATGATAAGCGTAAGATAGACGATCAGAAGGTGTTTTTGCTTGGAATGAGGATAAGGACCGACATGGTCGATCTTCTGCTCAATGGCGTTAAAGCAAAAGACATAATCGTAAAGAAACTCGATCCTTCGGAGGACCCGAGCTTCGGTCTTATCAATATGGTTGCGGATTCGGTTTTGTCCGATTGGGGATTTGAACTGACGGACCCTTCAGAGATCAATGATCTTATGGAGACGACAGATGAGGAATCTGATGAGCCGAAAAGCCGTCCTGCAACAAAGATCAGCCAGGTCGACAACGGTGAGGCGAAGATATTGAAGAAGACGATCGCCAATTTCAAGATGTCGGATTCCAGACTCAGAGAAGGCGCGGTCATAAGGGCTTTGAAGGATGACTTCGATGTCTTCAGGGACCAGTTGAACAGCGAACTCAATGTTTTTCCCGCGCCCATGCGTGAGATGATAATGATGACTCTTCTCGACAGATTCCATTCTTGGGAGAAGTCCAACTGGGATACGAATAACTGGGATTAACTGTTTTTCTCAAAACTGTAGTATTCGTTAACAAGGCTCTTGTATCCGAGAGCCTTTAAATCTTCATATCGCACGTTGTAGCGCGATTTTGTATGCGTTCCGCTGATGAGAAAACGTAAGAGTTCCTGCGCGTAAAGATCGATCTCGTGAAGGCGCTTTGATGTCGTGATGACGGGGAAGAACCAGAGGCTCCACGTGAGATCGGAATCTTCGTTGACTTCGAGGAGTTTATGATTGAATATCCTGATGAAGGCTGCTGCGGCTTTGGTACCGTCCAAGCCTTCGCGGTGCCTCCAGCGGTCAAGCGCGCGGGCTTTTCTTCGCATCTTCTGTTTCAGCTTGACTACCGAAGCAGGAGCGATGTCGATGTCACCGTTCTTTACTTCCACTCCGAGAAACGTAAATCCGTCTTCAGGTCTGCCGTAAACCTCCTTGTCGGGATTGACGGTGAGATCTTTGTCCTTCAGGTGATCCAGGATCACTTTTTTGTATTCATTGATCGAGTCTTCGTCCTTCGCGAAAACGATTATGTCATCAGAATATCTTGCATATAAAATGCCGCGGTCCGTGAACCATTGGTCAAGATCTTTAAGGTAAAGATCGGCGTAGAATGAGGCGATGGGAGTTCCTGCCATGATGCCTTTTCTCTCAATGATGATGCTGTCGCCGGAGATGACTTTTTCTTCACGGAGCAGCGTCTTCATGAATAAGAGGAGCTTATCGTCATCTGTGACCGTATCGTCGAGAATACTGCAGATCTTATCTACGGGAATCGAGTTAAAATAATCGCTCACGTCGATCTTGTATGAATAAAGAGAATGCAGATCCTTAGTCCTGCAGATGGCGCTTATCGCATCCTTGGCACAGATGCCGGGACGGAATGAATAAAGGTTCGGAGAATAGATGTGGTCGTATTTTCGAAGCGTCAGGTATGTGAGCAGTTTTAAGACCATGTTGAATTCATAAGGGTACTTATAGACGGTGCGTTTTTTACGGCTGCTCATCTTGCTTATGACGGATTTCGAAGGCAGGGGGAGATCCGAGCAGGAAATGACCGCGTCCTTGTAAGTGAAATATGCTTCTGAATCAATGAATTCGCGCAGCTCCTTTTTGAAGCGCTTTGAACAGCGCAATCCGGATTTGTATTCGTAGAATCTTTCCCAGCAGCTCTTTTCGAAGAGCTTATCGATCAGTGACATTTATGACCTTCATCATGTGGTTTATTTGTGCTGAATTATAACTCTTTTCGCTTATTGGTATAATAGATGGCAACGATTAAGAACAGAGGATACTTTATGCAGGATAAAAAAGGCATCATCTTTGACATGGACGGCACGGTGTGGGATTCTTCCGAGAACGTCGCCAGGGCCTGGACAGTCAAGGTACACGAGGCAGGATATACGGATAAGACCGTTACCAGGGAAGACATCCAGAGCGTCATGGGAAAGCCGATGGACGTTATAGCGGATACGCTTTTCACATATACGGAAAAGGGACCTGAGCGCGATAACCTCCGTTATTCCTGCGAGAATTACGAGAACGAATATTTAAGACAGAACGGCGGAATCCTTTATGACGGCGTTCTTGAGACCTGGGCAAAGCTTAAGGAGAATGACTATCACATCTATATCGTAAGCAACTGTCAGGCAGGATACATCGAGTCATTCCTGAGTTTCTATAACATCGCTTACGGCACTCCCGAAGATCTGGTAGAGGACATCGAGTGCTACGGAAACAATCTTCTGCAAAAGGATGAGAACATTAAGCTTCTGGCTGAGCGCAACGGCCTTACTGACGCCTGTTACGTAGGTGATATCCAGAGCGATTACGATGCGACAGTAAAAGCCGGGTTCCCGTTCATCCACGCTAAATACGGATTCGGCACGATCAATGCCGAAGTTCCTTATATCAATGCATTTGGCGATCTTATCAAGGTCGTTCCCGAAGTCATAGGATAATCTGAAAGAGAGGAAATAATCATGCCCAAAGACGAGATTGCAATCCCCCCGATACTTAAGATCGAGCGCGGCGTTACCGCGCACATCGGAGAATACCTGAAAGACGCAGGTTTCACGCAGGTTACGATCCTTTTTGGAAACGGTCTTACTGAGATGTTCGGCGATATAGTTTTCGAGTCATTCGAAAAGGCTGGCGTCAAAGTCCTTCACCATCAGGAAATGGATACGGTGGACTTCAAGGATATTACTGATCTCGCCTTCGAGCTTCCCAACAAGACTCAGGCTGTGATCGGCATGGGCGGCGGCAAGGTCATCGATGCCGCAAAATACATCGGCTACGTCTTAAGGATTCCCTTCATCAGCGTTCCGACGAGTTCCTCATCTGACGGGTTCTCCAGTTCTTCGGCATCTCTCATCGTTGACGGACACCGTAAATCACTCCCTGCGAAAATGGCCTACGGCATCCTCGTAGATACCGACGTCATCAAGAGCGCGCCAGTCAGATTCCTTCATTCAGGCGTAGGTGACATGGTCGCAAAGATCTCCTCTACTTACGACTGGCAGCACGAAGAAGACATGGGTTATGACGAAGTAAATGATTTCGCTTTCATGATCGCGAAAAAGGCCGTCAATTCATTCGTCAGAACACCTTTCGAATCCATAGAGGAAGACCTCTTCCTTAAGGAACTCCTTGACTCTCTCGCGATGAGCGGTGTCGCAAATGAGATCGCCGGCTCGAGCGCTCCGACAAGCGGCAGCGAGCACCTGATTTCTCACGCTCTCGATTCTTTCCTCGAGCGTCCACAGCTGCATGGCATCCAGGTAGGCATTTCCACATACATCATGTGTAAGATCTGCGACCACAGATGGAAGAGAGTTGATTCGATATTCACTAAGACCGGTTTCTGGGATTACTGCGCAACGCTCGATCTTAAGGCGTCTGACTTCAGCAGGGCGATCGACATGGCGCCCTCGATCAAGCCTCACCGTCACACTTATCTCCATGAGGAGAAGTACCGCGAGCTCGCGAAGGCTTTGCTTACGAGTGATGAGAAGCTGAAGGCGGTACTGAAGTGAAGAGGTAGTTTTCCTGTATTTTTCATTTCCGAATGTGTTCATGCAGGTTTTAACCTATTTTTCGAAAATTTGGATTTAGGTTAAGATTTTCGAGAAATATTTAACGTAAATTTTTAATAACAATATTAGCGTTAAGTTTTTTGGAAAAAGCTTAACGCAATTTTTGAAAATGGAGATTTAGGTTAATAAATCGGTTCAAAAGTTAACTTTTTTTCACAAAACTAATATTTGCGTTAAATTCAGTTACTTCTGAGAAAAAGCTGTTGAATAGCCCGCTTAGTTTACTTATACGTACCGCTTGGTTTCATAAGTATTGAGCGGCGGGCCATAGCCGATATACTGACCTCAAAACCAGGGAGGTACAAGGCTATGACAGACTTTACAAATGAGAAAATAACAAGAACGGTTCCGGTAACAAACGATTATCTCGGGATGAAGACTGAGGCGATGATCCTGCAGAAGAAGGGTGCGCCGTTCATGATGGCTTCGGTGGTTATATGGACGCTGGTCACGATCACGAGGGCGCTGCCGGTCGGACTGATGACGAAGAACCTTTATACATTCTATTGTCCGGTTATGCTGCTGCCGTGCGTGCTTTTGTTTTCGAAGATGATCGGGGCGCATGTTTTCAGGAACAGAAATAATCCTTTCAATAAACTCGGATTCTTAAATACGGCGAATCAGATGCTGTATCTGCTTATCGTAATGTGGGCATTTAACCAGAAGCCGGATGCGATGCTGATGCTTTTCGCGATGGTGTTCGGAGCGCATCTCCTGCCGTTCTCATGGCTCTATGAGAGCAGGACGTATCTTGTTATGTCGCTCGTTACCACATTCGGATCGATGATCATCTCGATCTTCGCGACTGAGGTCTATGTGGGGATATTCATGATCATCTGCCAGATCGTAATGTCAGCTCTGCTCTTGCTCGAATGCAGAAAACTTGACACTCGCGAAAAAAGCGCAGATTGAATTATAATTATCTCGAAATACGGGAAATGGGAGATTATGAGTCTTCGATGAAAGTCACTGTCAGTAAAGATATCGAGTCAGGCACGGCGGTGGAGATCCACTGCCGTGAAGTGACTTCCGAGACCGAGCGATTGGAGCGTTACATCAGGCGTTTTGATGAGCGCATCATGGCTTCGGAGAACGGGAGTTCCTATAACGTCGCAATTGAAGAGATCCTTTACATCGAGTCGGTCGACAAGAAGACTTTCCTCTACACGACAGGCCACGTGCTGCAGACTGAGAAGAGGCTTTACGAGCTTGAGGAACTCCTGGATGAGAAGACGTTTTTCAGGTGTTCCAAATCTGTGATCGTGAACCTTAACAGGATCACGAAGCTCAAGCCCGAAGTTACGCGCAACATTCTTGCGACGCTCACGAACGGTGAGGTGATAGTCATCTCGAGGCGTTATGTAAGGGCGCTCAAGACATTGATCGGATTGGACGGTTAAGACTATGGAAGATATTAAGAAACTGCTTGTCTATTTCAGGAATGCCCTGGCATTCTCGTATTCGTGGCTCGTGCTCTGCACGGTGATCGTATCGCTCGCAGGCGGCAACAGCGAAGTGACGGTTTTGTTCCTGTTAAAGCTCCTGGCACTCTGCGCATGGGGATCTTTCTGCTTCGTATTCTCGTTCTGTACCAGGCTCATGAAGAAGAGGGGCTTTGTGTTAGATCTTACGGTATTCTTTCTGATGTTCGTGCCCGTAGAAGTGCTGATGTTTTACCTTATGGGAATCTTTGAAGGTGCGGGAACACCGGCGCTTTGGATAACTCTGGCGGTGATAGTAATCGTGTTTTATTTTTCCGCAATTTTTGTAGATATTTTCGTGATGCGCAAACGTGCACGCTTATATACAAATAAGTTAGAGCAGTACAATGCACAAAACGCGCGAAAATAGACTGAAATTATACATATCTTGCTTTTTATTGTTGTTTACAAAATGACGCTCCAAATGTTACTATCTTCTAAGTATTAATACTTTCGGAGCGAACAAGAGGTGCATATGAAAAAGAACGAGAGAAAAGAACTTGTCACTAACATCTACACGGCAGACCCTTCTGCACACGTGTTTAACGGCAAGATCTACATTTACCCTTCTCATGATGAAGATAACGATCTGCCCGAAGATGACGACGGCGAGCAGTATGTGATGAAGGATTATCACATCCTTTCCATGGATTCCCTGGACAGCGAATGCATTGATAACGGCGTTGCTCTGAGAGAAGAGGATATCCCGTGGGTCGGAAGACAGCTCTGGGCACCTGATGCTATACAGTTAAACGGAAAGTATTATCTCGTTTTCCCTGCAAAGGATAAGAATGAGATCTTCAGGATCGGTGTTGCCGAGTCTGATTCTCCGGCAGGACCTTTCAAGCCCCAGGAGAATTTCATCGAGGGAAGCTACAGCATCGACCCCGCAGTCCTTCTTGATGATGACGGTAAGATCTGGTGCTATAACGGCGGACTCTGGGGCGGCCAGCTCGAGATGTGGCAGTCAGGTTCATTCAATCCTCAGGAGCACCGTCCCGAAGGTGACGAGAAGGCTTTAGGACCCCTCGTTGCTCAGTTCAAGCCCACAATGGACGGCTACGTTGCACCTCCGAAAATGATCACGATCCTCGACGAGAACGGTGAGCCTCTTAAGGCTAAGGATGAAGACCGCCGTTATTTCGAAGGCCCCTGGATGCATAAGTTCAACGGCAAGTACTATCTCTCATATTCAACAGGTACGACCCATTATCTCTGCTATGCTGAAGGCGATAATCCGGAGGGACCTTTCACTTATAAGGGAAGACTTATGGAACCCGTAGTCGGCTGGACGACGCACCACTCCATCGTAGAGATCGACGGCGAATGGTATCTGTTCTATCATGACGCGAAGTTCTCGGGCGGATGCGATCACAAGAGATGCGTTAAGTTCACGAAGCTCAATATCGCTGAAGACGGCACGATCGAGAAGATCATTCCTTACGATCACGAGAACTGATAGGTTTATTCTGAATTTGATTTACAGGCTGCTCCGGAAGATATCCGGGGCAGTTTTTCTTTGGGTATAAAAAAGCAGAAAGAGAAATCATTAAATCCAAGTAATACTTGGATGTACAAGATCGTACACATTCCGGCTGCCTGCGAAGCCTGGGATGAAACGTGCCGGATCCGCCACAGGCGCAAAGCGTTCTCTTTCTGCCGGGGATAATTATACACGTGAGCTTAATGTAAATTCAATTTGATAAAGTGATATAATTCAATTTGGAATAAGAACAGGGGAGAGATTTATCATGATCACATACTGGCCGGATTACTGTAAAAGTTTCCGATGTAAAGGCAGCGGATGCATCCATACGTGCTGCGCAGGCTGGGTCATCGGCATCGACGAAGATTCGCTCGAAAGATTTAAGAAAGATCCTGAAGTGGCAGACAAGATTTCTGACGGCTGCTTTACCTTAAGGGAAGACGGAAGGTGCCCGTTCTTAAGGGACGATAATCTTTGCGAGATGATCATTAAGCATGGTGAAGATTATCTCTGCAACATCTGCAAAGAGCATCCGAGATTTTACAATGAATTCGAAGACCATATTGAAGCTGGTATTGGCTTGGTCTGCGAGGAAGCGTGCAGACTGGTTCTTGGCGCAGAGAATGGTTTTGAACTGGTTGCTGATGACGGCTCGAAAATGGATATTCCCGATTACGTAAAGCATGTCTTCGACTCT
This sequence comes from Saccharofermentans sp., assembly GCA_016288885.1. Lineage (GTDB taxonomy): Bacteria > Bacillota > Clostridia > Saccharofermentanales > Saccharofermentanaceae > Saccharofermentans. The sequence goes on along the minus strand of JAEFAV010000021.1, from coordinate 9,017 downwards.
GATATGCCTTTATCCGAAAGGCTCCGCGAAATCAGCGGAGGGAAAAGGGCAGGATCAAAGCTCAGGGCCGAGATCTTTGACGGCATGGAAGTCATGGATTACAAATGGAGCAGGCTTCTTGCCAAGATAATAGATGAGCCTGTTGACGAAGCTGCTGAAGATAAGATGATCGATGAAAACGAGAAAGAATTCTCTAATTTTGCGGCTTATCTGCTTTACCGGTATAAGGGAGCCGGAAGGTTTGCAGCGGAAGCCTGCTATCTTCTTGCGGATCTTCTCGTGAAAGGCTGCAGGATGCAGGAAGTGGCCAGAGTGTTCTCATGCGAGGTCGAGTATTCGGACATCAATATCGACGAGGCGCTCGAAACGTTCGGATAAGGGGCTTTTCGAGCCGCAGATACGCAGTGTAACAATGTTACAAAAGCATAATTATACATATTTCGGAGGTTTTTATGGTCAACGATTACAATCAGATGGAATGGAAGGATAATCCCGGCTTTAAGGGCGGCGAAGGTGTCTTTTATAACAAGATGTTCACTGACGGCGTCAATAAGATGATGCAGGGAAAGCTTCCGGCGGGAGCTTCGATCGGTTATCACATGCACGAAGGCAACTGCGAGATGATCTTTATCCTCGAAGGTGAGGGAAAAGTTCTTTTCGATGACACAGAATCTGCAGTAAAGCCCGGCATGTGCCACTATTGTCCCGAAGGACATTCTCATTCCCTGATCAACAACGGGACTGAAGACCTCGTTTTCTATGCGGTAGTACCTAAACAGTAAATGGAATAAAGGAATAAGGGAGAAAAAAGGAAATGCCACATTCATCAGGAGGCGGTTCACACGGCGGAGGATTCCATGGCGGCGGAGGTTCGCACGGAGGTTCCGGCGGCAACAGGGTTTCAAATCATTATTTTACCGGGGCAAGGAGATACATAAGGCATCACAGAAGAACCGGACTGGACGAGTATGTCTATGCGACATCAAAACCTCAGAGGGCCAGTCTGTTTTCGATAATCATAATCGTGGTGGTCGGTCTGATCTTCTTTGTAGGAATCGGAGCAGGCACGCGTCCGCAGCTGCCAAAAGCGCTTAACGGTCCGTTTTATGAAACGGCCATATATGACGATGCAGACATTTTCGGAAACGAAGATGCTCTTAAAAACACGCTGACGGAGTACTATGGACTGACCGGCATCTGCCCGGTTATATATTCGGTCTACGATGAGACGTGGCAGAACAGCTATTCAGATCTTGAGAGTTATGCATTCAGTACTTATGTGAATAATTTCGTTGATGAGCAGCACTTTGTCATAGTGTATTCGGTACCGGGAAATGAAGCATTGCTTGTAAAGGAAGGAAAGCTGGATATCCCCAATTATTCATGGGAAGCCATTCAGGGAGATGATACGGATCTCATCCTGACCGAAGGAATGTTCAGAAGATTCGGCAAACTTGTCCAGAATGATCTCGAGAGCGGCGCCGATCCCGGAGTCGCATTTGATAATGCATTTAAGTTTGCGATAAATGATGCGGAAAGCATTTTAAAGCCGTTTTCTTTTTCAAGGGTCGTTAAAACTGTCCGCTCACTGATCCCGATGCTCCTGGTAGGCGGCATTATCGTGCCGATGCTTATCCTGTCGGTCAAACAGTACATTAGAGACAGGGATGTCGAGTATGAGGAAGTTCCGCTTGATGGAAATGAGACAACGTCCTATTCAAGGAGTTCCGGCATTACAGGCGGAGCGGCCGGAGGATACGCCCAAAGCAGCGGTTATTCGGGCACCTGGACCAAAGGCGCACAAACGGCATCTATAGCGGGCGTTATATTCGGAATGGTCTTCGTGACTCCTTTTGTTCTGTCCGGACTGGGCATGATCATAGGCAGTTTTGCCATGTTTGAAAATGGCGACAAGAACGGCGGAGGCTTTCTGCTGATATTCGGAATATTGTGGACTTTAATTTCTGTATTTATTCTCGTTTCGATGATCTTAACATTTTTCAGGGTAAAAAAGGCCGCACAGGACAGGACTCCGCTTACCGCGGAATACCCTCAGGCTGAATATCCACATGCAGATTATCCCCGCTCTGAATATCCTCAGGCTGATTACCCCGGTACAGATAGTCCGGATATGAATAATGATGATCCCGTGGCTGCATTCGTGCCTTTGAAAGATCAGCCGAGTCCTTTCGTACCGTTGAAAAGCAACATCGAAGATGATGACGAAGATTATAAGCGCATGAAGCGGAAGGGGTTCGAGTAAACATTTACCCTTCGTAATGCCTGAAATCGTCAGCATATTTGAGGTTCGGCTTGATGTAGACGGGCTCGGCGTAATCGGTCGCGAGCATTATCTCGTTGACCATGATGTAGGTGCCTTCAGATTCGATCCAGACATAAGCGAGAGTTCTGTCGTACTGATCGAATTCTTCCACATCATATTCAAGATAGACGACCTCGACGTCCTCTAAAAGATCCTTCATGAACTGCGAGGCTTCGCGGCCTTTGTCGGTATTTTTGCTCTCGTCTTCGTGGACGGACTCTTCGGCATTGATCCCGGTAAGGCGGACTCTTAAGCGTTCGCCTTCAGGGTTGTGGACGATTATCGTGTCACCGTCGACCACGCGCTCGAGGTTGCAGGGGACAAGGACTGACGGGTCGACCTGGAGAATAACGCCGTATGGAAGCTCTGCATCTTTGGAAGTGTTAAGTTCATTGCCGCCGGCATCATTTTCAATAACTTCTTCAACCCGGACAGAAGCACGGGCGTCAGCGGTCTCATTGTAAACGGGCGGTTGCGCCTCAGGGTCGAAGCACCCTGTCAGAGGGAATGCCAAGAGTGTAACCCCTAGCGTGAAAGTAGGAATTAAGCGCGCGGAAAGACCGCGGCGGGGACTTTTCGCGGGGGCAGAAATACAGTGTTCATCAGGCTTTATTACATTTTTCATGAAAGTATTTTAATCCATAATTTTTGAAGTGCAAAGACGGGACAATCTATGTTAGAATTCTGTCTAGAATTTTTATAAGGACTATAAGAAGGGGGCGTAAGAATATGCCAAAGAGAGAAGATATCAACAAGATCCTTATTATCGGTTCAGGTCCTATCATCATCGGCCAGGCCTGCGAATTCGACTATTCCGGAACCCAGGCATGCAAGGCGTTAAGGAAGCTCGGTTACGAGATCGTTCTGGTCAACTCCAATCCCGCGACCATCATGACTGACCCTGACGTTGCAGACAGAACCTACATCGAACCGCTCAATGTTAAGCGTCTCGAGCAGATAATCGCAAAAGAGCGCCCCGATGCGCTTCTCCCCAACTTAGGCGGACAGTCCGGTCTTAACCTCAGCTCCGAACTTTCCAAAGCCGGAGTACTTGATAAATACAATGTCCAGATCATCGGCGTTCAGGTCGATGCCATAGAGAGAGGCGAGGACAGAATCGAATTCAAAGAGACCATGACCTCTCTCGGAATCGAGATGCCGAGATCCCACGAAGCATATTCAGTAGAAGAAGCAGTTAAGATCGCAGATGACCTGGGTTACCCCGTAGTCATCAGACCTGCCTACACGATGGGCGGCGCAGGCGGCGGACTTGTCTATAACATTGACGAGCTTAAGACTGTAGTCGAGAGAGGCCTTGCTGCTTCCATGATCCATCAGGTTCTTGTAGAAGAATCCATCAGCGGATGGGAAGAGCTCGAGCTCGAGGTAGTAAGAGACGCAAAGAATAACGTCATCACTGTCTGCTTCATCGAGAACATCGACCCTATCGGCGTTCATACGGGCGACTCCTTCTGTTCCGCGCCGATGCTCACGATCTCACAGGATGTCCAGGATATCCTTCAGGATTATTCATACCGCATCGTTAAGGCAATCGAGGTTATCGGAGGATGCAACTGCCAGTTCGCTCATGATCCGAAAACAGGAAGGATCGTTGTTATCGAGATCAACCCCAGAACTTCAAGATCTTCCGCTCTTGCTTCAAAGGCAACAGGTTTCCCGATCGCTCTCGTATCCGCAATGCTCGCATGCGGTCTTACGCTTGACGAGATCCCCTGCGGAAAATACGGCACGCTCGATAAGTACTATCCGGACGGTGACTATGTCGTAATCAAGTTCGCAAGATGGGCTTTCGAGAAGTTCCATGGCGCGCAGGATAAGCTCGGCACACAGATGAGAGCCGTTGGCGAAGTCATGAGCATCGGTAAGACATATAAGGAAGCTTTCCAGAAGGCCATCAGATCTTTGGAGAAAGACAGATACGGTCTGGGCTTTGCAAAGGATTTCAATAAGCTTTCCAAAGAAGAGCTTATGCTCAAGCTTACACAGCCTTCTTCCGAGCGTCAGTTCATAATGTACGAGGCACTCAGAAAGGGCGCGACTGTAGAAGAGCTTTATGAGCTCACCAAGATCAAGCACTGGTTCATCGAGCAGATGAAAGAGCTTGTCGAAGAAGAGGAAGAGCTGCTCAAGAAGGCAGGCCGCATTCCTGATGAGCCGGTACTCCGCCAGGCTAAACTCGACGGTTTCTCCGATAAGTATCTCTCGCAGCTCTTAAGCGTTTCCGAAGATCTTATCCGCCGTGCGCGTTATGAATACGGCATCAAGGAAGGATGGGAAGGCGTTCACGTATCCGGAACACAGGATGCTGCATATTATTATTCTTCCTATCACATTACAGAAGACAAGTCGCCTTCTTCCGACAACAAGAAGATCATGATCCTTGGCGGCGGTCCTAACAGGATCGGTCAGGGCATTGAGTTCGACTATTGCTGCGTACATGCCGCATTGGCATTGAAGAAGCTCGGCTTCGAGTCCATCATCGTAAACTGCAACCCTGAGACGGTTTCAACAGACTACGATACATCAGATAAGCTCTATTTCGAGCCTCTGACACTAGAAGACGTTCTCGCGATTCACGAGAAAGAGAAGCCGCTCGGCGTTATCGCACAGTTCGGGGGTCAGACCCCTCTTAACCTCGCTGCTTCGCTCAAAGCCAACGGCGTCAATATTCTCGGTACCACACCTGAGACTATCGACCTTGCAGAAGACAGAGATCACTTCCGCGCAATGATGAACCGCCTCGGCATCCCGATGCCTGAAGCAGGCATGGCTGTCAATGCTGACGAGGCCATCGCCATCGCTAATAAGATCGGCTACCCGGTAATGGTACGTCCTTCTTACGTTCTCGGCGGAAGAGGTATGGAAGTCGTTCACGACGATGAGATGATGAGGATCTACATGAATGCCGCAGTCGGCGTCACACCTGACAGACCCATCCTCATCGACCGTTTCCTGCACCATGCCACAGAGTGCGAGGCTGATGCTATCTCCGACGGCACGAACTGCTATGTTCCCGCTGTCATGGAGCACATCGAGCTTGCCGGAATCCACTCCGGTGACTCCGCATGCATCCTGCCTTCGAAGAACCTTTCACCTGAGATCGTAGAGACCATCAAGGAATATACGAGAAAGATCGCTGTAGAGATGCATGTCGTAGGTCTCATGAACATGCAGTATGCGATCGAAGACGGAGTTGTTTTCGTGCTCGAGGCTAATCCCCGTGCATCGAGAACGGTACCGCTCGTTTCGAAAGTTACCGGAACCAACATGGTAAGAATCGCTACGGATATCATGACAAGCCATCTTACAGGCAGACCGTCCCCCGTACCTGAACTCCACGACAAGGTTATCCCTCACTACGGTGTTAAGGAAGCAGTCTTCCCGTTCAATATGTTCCAGGAAGTCGATCCTGTCCTTGGACCTGAGATGAGATCCACCGGCGAGGTATTGGGTCTTGCAAGCCACTTCGGTGAAGCAAGCTTCAAGGCTCAGGAAGCAACAAAGACAGAGCTTCCTCTCGAAGGCAGCGTACTTCTTTCTGTATCCGATCTCGATAAGGTCGATCTCATCGAAGTAGCCCAGATGTTCGCTGATCTGGGATTCAAGATCTATGCTACAGGCGGCACCTTCGACATGATCGTCAATGCAGGCATCGCAGCCGAGAAGGTCAAGAAACTCTACGAGGGCAGACCTAACATCGGCGACATGATCCTCAACAGAGACATCGATCTCGTCATCAACACGCCTGCCGGCAAGACTTCATCCCACGATGACTCTTACATCCGTAAGGATGCCATCCGTCAGCATGTTCCTTACATCACGACGATGGCCGCAGCAAAGGCCTGCGCTGAAGGTATCAAGGCTGCCAAGGAGCGTGAATTCGAGGTAAAGGCACTGCAGGACTATCACGCAGAGATTAAGTGATATAAGTTGTTTATGGTTTTTTAGGGGCTGTCTCGAAAAGGCAGTCCCTTTTTTATTTCGGAAGATTCCGCTTTGTTTATTCCGTTCATATCCGCTCATTCTGCTTTTATCCTTCTGATTTCCCGCAAAAATCCCGCACGGCGGGAAAACTTGCGTGAAATTTTTGGAGCTGTGACTGTTTTTCACGCTAAAAATCCCGCACGGCGGGAAATTTGCGGGATTTTTCGGGCTGAGTTTCGGACTGGATTGAATAACTGATTTATGAATCCGTCATGCACTGCTTCAGACTCATTTTGCCACAGTTTTCACTAGATAAATCTTGCTATTGGCTTCAGCAAGATTTGTATAGCGAGTTCTGTAAAAATACGGCTTTTTCATGAGATAAATATATAAAAGCTTTCGATAAATATTGGATATGCATTTCGAAAAATCCGCAAAATCGTATCAGCCGTCAAATCGCAATAAGTGTTGAATTTGTTTATTACGCATAACTTTTTTTGAATATTATTTGCAAAATGGTAAATGCCTTTTTTCTTTTAATCATTTAGTATGTTTCATGTACTATTACGCGAATCGGGAGGTTCATATGTATTTTATTGGTATTGATCTCGGTACATCAGCAGTCAAGTTGCTCCTGATGAAGAGCGGGGGAGAGATTATCAGAACGGTTTCTGAGTCTTACCCTGTTAACTTCCCTCAGACCGGCTGGTCTGAGCAGAACCCTGAGGATTGGTTCGAAGGATCCATGAAGGGCCTTAAGAAGCTCATCGAGGGCATTGACGGCAATGAGGTTGCAGGAATCAGCTTCGGCGGACAGATGCACGGACTTACGCTTCTGGACGGTGAAGGCAAGGTTATAAGACCTGCAATTCTTTGGAATGACGGAAGATCTCAGGTGGAGACGGATTATCTCAACAATGAGATCGGCAAGGCTAACCTGTCTAAGTACACAGGCAACATTGCTTTCGCAGGTTTTACTGCTCCGAAGGTAATGTGGGTACATAAGAACGAGCCTGAGAATTTTGCTAAGATCGCTAAGATCCTTCTTCCTAAGGATTATCTCGCATACAGACTTTCCGGCGTTTTCGCTACAGATGTTTCTGATGCTTCGGGCACGCTCTATTTCGACTGCGAGAACAGAAAGTGGTCTGACGAGATGCTGAAGATCCTCGACATGAAGCCCGAATGGCTTCCCCAGGTTTTTGAGAGCTATGAGCCGATCGGCAAGATCCTTCCTGAGATCGCAGAAGCGACAGGAATCAGCAAGGACTGCGTGATCGCTGCAGGCGCAGGCGACAACGCTGCTGCAGCAGTAGGTATGGGCATCATCGGCAACGGCGGATGCAATATCTCACTCGGTACATCCGGAACGATCTTCATCGCTTCAAGCACATTTAAGAATGATGAGGCTAACTCACTCCACGCATTCGATCACGCTGACGGCGGATTCCATCTCATGGGCTGCATGCTCTCAGCTGCTTCCTGCAACAAGTGGTGGATGGATGAGATCATCGGCACTGCAGATTATGCTAAGGAACAGGAGGGCCTCGATGCTCTCGGAACGAATAAAGTATTCTTCCTGCCTTATCTCATGGGCGAGAGATCACCTCTTAATAACCCTGACTGCCGTGCAATGTTCATCGGTATGTCCATGGATACAACAAGAAAAGACATGACTCTTGCAGTTATGGAAGGCGTTGCATTCGCACTTAGAGATTCTTTCGAGTGCGCTAAGAAGATGGGCCTCGATATCAAGAGTTCTTCCATCTGCGGCGGCGGCGCAAAGTCCAAGCTCTGGTGCAAGATCGTATCCAACGTATTGGGTATCGAGCTCACTCAGACAGAGAACGACGAGGGTCCTGCTATGGGCGGCGCGCTTCTTGCAGCAGTCGCATGCGGCGAGTACAAGTCAGTTGAAGAGGCATGTGCAGCAACAGTTGTTAAGCATGTTTCCGTTGTACCGGATCCTGAGCTCGTTGCAAAGTATGATGAGAGATATAAAGAATTCTCGAAAATATATCCCGCATGTAAGGAGGCAGGCATATGGTAATTTATGAGGCAACATCTTCCAATTTCAAAAAGTACGGAAGAATCGTAAAGAACATCGATTTTGCACCTGTTATCGAGGCTCTCAATCAGATCGCTATCCCTGAGGACCGCGTAGCTTATGAGCCTACAGTTGCTTCTCTCGAAGAGGCATCCGCAAAGGTTGATGTTACAAGACTTTTCGGCGGCGAGCTGAAGCTTGAGACAGGCTATTGCGCAGGTCACAACTCACTTCTTAACGCTGTTGAGTATCACAGATCTTCTGAGGTAAACGTAGCAGCTACAGACTGTATCCTCCTTTTGGGATCACAGCAGGATGTAACTGACGATTTTAAATATGACACTTCAAAGATCGAAGCTTTCCATATCCGTAAGGGAACAGCAGTTGAGCTCTATGCTACAACACTTCACTATGCACCCTGCGGAATCGAGAATGACGGTTTCATGGTAGGCGTTATTCTTCCTTATGGTACTAACTTCGATTTAGAAGCAGATCACATCGATTGTCTGGCAAATTCAGACGACGAAGATAAGCTCCTTACGGCTAAGAACAAGTGGCTTATCGCTCACCCCGACGCTCCCGGTGAGAAGGGACATTTCCCCGGACTCATTGGTGCTAATATTGAAGTCAACGTGACAAAAAAACAGATGGAGGAAATCTAAAAATGTCAAAGAAATTATTTAACGCACCCGACGTTAAGCT